>NZ_BAAJNQ010000017.1:0-94856 GCF_054558365.1 Rhizobium sp. No.120 | reverse complement strand
GGCCCGCCTAACGCGCGCTTCTTGCGTCTCGGCAAAACCTCATGCCTCAGCGGCGTTCGAGCTCGACTCGAGCAGACAGTCCACTGGACTGTCCCAACTAACGAACGGGTCAGAACCTCCCAGCAAACCAAACAGCTCCCCGTCCCAGCACCGTAGCCCTCGCGCAGAGGCATGAACGGCGACGCCAAGCATCCGCGGCTGCCGCACTTTTTCTCGAAATAACGCAATGCTCCCGTAATCTGCATCGCAGACCATCCGCGCAACAGACCAATCAAAGGCGGGTGGTTATGCGATCTTTTCTTCTTGTGGCCTGCATCTTGGCGGTCGTCAGCTCCTGTTTATCGGCTGCCGAACTCGGTTCGGAGCGCGGCAATCAGCACCCTTTCCTCGTTCAATATAGATATGACCCATGTACCGATGGTCGCATAAGCGACGGTCGCCCACACAGTTGCGAGGAGTTGCGGCGCGCCTGGCGGCATGATCGATGGCGGGACCGGCCGGATGCAGAATACAGTCGTGCACGGCGATCCTTTATCGATCCATGCATGAACGGCCGCTTTAACGACGGCCGGCCCCGATCCTGCAGGGAGCTGCTGGACTGGCTGGATTCGCAATGAAAGCGGCCCTTTCGCTGTCGTCCTGGCCTTTGGTGTTCTTCTCGGGCCTGATTCTCACCCATTTCGCCTTTGAGAGCGAACGGCCAATGCTTGGCTTTGCGCTAGTCTATGCCGGCGAGGTACTGCTGCTCCTGCTGCTCGAACGCCATATTCCTTATGAGCGGCACTGGCTGCTTCCTGATGGCGAAACGGCAAATAATATCGCTCACACGCTGCTGACCAAGGGTGTGGTGCAGCTACTCGCGCTAGTCGGCGCCGTTTTTCCGATGCTGGCGGCCACTGTACTGCAGCCGTTCGCCGACGCCCGCTTCGATCTGTGGCCAGCAGCACTACCCATGCCGTTTCAAGTGCTGATCGCCGTGGTCATTGCGGAATTCGGCCTTTACTGGTCGCACCGGATCGCTCATGAACGGCTGTTCTTCTGGCGCTTTCACGCGCTGCATCATAGCGTTATCAGGTTATGGGTCATCAATACGGGCCGTTTTCACATCGCCGATTCGCTGTTCAAGGTCGCCCTCAGCCAGCTGCCGCTCTATCTGATGGGCGCTCCGCTGCAGGTCTTTTGGTGGCTTGGCGCAGTCACGGCATTCCTAGGCATTCTCACCCACTGCAACGTCGATATGCGAACCGGCGCCTTCGATTATATATTCAGCACGCCGCGACTGCATCGCTGGCATCATTCCAAGGACATGCGTGAGGGCAACACGAACTACGGCGAGAATGTCGTGTTAATCGATTTGCTGTTCGGCACCTACTTCAATCCCGATCGACCATCTTCGACGGATATCGGCATTCGTGGCGAGGTCGCGAAAAGCTTCCTCGGCCAGCTGGCGCAGCCTTTCCGAAAGGAAGGCATCCGCCAGATCCTTGGGCGCCCGATAAAAAGCGGTTGATGCCGGCAAGCGCAATGCTGCCGTAATCCATGAGACGTACCCCTGCCTGCAATCTCCCTTCAGTTGCAAAGGACGTTCTTATGACTGCCATTCGCATGAAGCGGCTCCCCCGTGGGATTGCTGCGCTTACAGTCCTTCTGATCCTGTCGGCCTGCGCCTCGCAGATCATGAAGAGCTATATCGGCGCGCCGATCAGCAGCGTGATGCTGGACTACGGCCCGCCGGACAATGTCTATGATCTAGGCCCGGGCGCGCGTGCCTATCAATGGCGCAAGCAGAAGACGCAGGTGGTGCCAGGCCAATCCAGCGGCAAAATCCGGGATACGCGCCGCGGCAAGCGTTATGAAGTTACCGAAACGCCCGGCTATGTCGAGCATACGGGGTGTTTCTACACCTTCTATACCCGAGGCTCCGGTCCCGATTGGTATGTGACGAGTTTTCGCCAACCCTCGCTTGAATGCGAATAAATCCCTCTCGCTGCCTTGCGGAAGCCGATGATGCTGCTGCTCGCAAGGTATCAACTCAATCCCGACCGGGTTCATCGATTTCGCCCCATCGCCAACGCCATGGGGCATCGCTTTTCCACCAGGCAACGGAAATCAGCACTGCAGTCGGGAAGATGATCGCCGCGGCATAGCCGATTGGATGACTATCCGCATGATGCCCACCGACAAAGATAATGGCCGTCAACAACAGCGCATAGATAACAAGTGCGATCCAGCCCTGCCAACGGTAAGGCAGGCCGGCCCCGTAGCCGTATGCTTTGACATGGAACCATGGGGCTTGGTTTCTCATAAGGTCGATCCTTCGGCCGAGCGGTCATCTCTCCGCTGCACTTCTTCGCTTGCATTGTTAAGCAACTCTCGAGCAACGGCAAGGCGGCCGATCATGCGAGGCGCGGTGATTACGACTGGTTCGATTGTGTGCAGATGAAGCGGTTGATTTCCATGAATAAGAGCGGCGAGAGGATAGAAGCGGGGTTTCAAAGCCATCCTCCGCCGCTCTCCGTCGGGCATGCCCGGCTTGAAAAGGCATGCCGACTTCTGCAAATCGGCGATCAGAAGCGATAGTTCAGGCCGGCCTTGATGACGTGATCGCGCAGATCGGTCTTCGACTTGCCGCTCGATGTCGTCGTGGAGACGTCGTTGGTCATGACGTAGTTGTATTCGATCTTGGCCGACAGCCCGCCGCCGAAGCCCTGTTCGACGCCGCCGCCGACAAGATAGCCCTGCTTCCAGCTGCCGGAGGTGGAAGCGCCCCTGCTGCCTTCGAACTTCGTCATCGTCAGACCTGCGGTGCCATAGACGAGCGTACGGTCGAAGGTCAGGCCGGCTTTCGCCTTGGCGGCGCCGCGAAAGCGTTCTTCCACCCTGCCGTTCGGCACACGCAGCTCGTTATTTCCGAGATAGGAGCCTTCCAGTTCGGCGCCGACGATGCCAGGCCCTACCTGGAAATTGTAGCCGGCTTGCACGCCGCCTGTCAGGCCCTTGCCGCTGGCGAAAGGGTTGAACTTTGGCGAGGCGATACCGCCGTGGGCACCGAAGTAGGCGCCGCTCCACTGAAAGGCCTGCGGCCGATCATAGCCGGCGTCCGGGGCTTGATAGGTGGTGAGATCGGCCGCGGAAGCATTGACTGTGGCCGCCATGGCCAGAGCTGCGAACAGGAAAGATTTTGCGCTGAGCGACATTGCTAACTCCATACGAAACCCATGCGCCATCCCTCGGCGCTCGCAAGGTCTCTGTTTGCGTTGGAGAACCGGACATCGGTTCCTGATGCTCTCCGGTGCCGTCCGTCTTGGGAGCGGATCGTCTTCAGGAGATGGAGGTCATTTTGCCGGTGAGAATTGCGAGTACATTGCAGAATTCAAGAATATTGAGAAAGTTACCAATATTTTTAGAGAATTGAATAGATTTATTTAACTATTTTTTAAGGTCTCAAAAGGTCTGTTCGCGTTTCGGGATGGATATGCAGTGCTTTCGACTATTACCTTAGGATGCCTCTACCAATCTCGAGCGCGATATTCCTTACCCGCCCGATTAGCATCCTTGCACGCGGTCTACCTGCCCATCCCCCGTGCTTATTCGCCTGCTTGCGGCTCCTCATCATGAACGGATTCCAGCCATGCCGCGCCGACGGCCGCCCCCAGCGACAGTAGGAATGCCAGAAAGATGCAGGTTGTGCGAAACGAGGTCAGGCCCATCGCAGTACCCGTCAGCATGTATTCGAGCGGCAGGAACAGCAGAGCGATCGAATAGGAAAGACCCATCGCATGGGGTCGGCAGTCGCGTGGCGGCTTCAATTGCAGGATCTCGATGAAGGCGGGCGAAAGCCAGCCGTTCGCCAATCCGGCGACGAGACCGGCCACCATCATCGTCAGCGGCGAAATCTCGACCCATAGAATACCCATCGAAAGGGCCAGGCCGAGCAGAGCCTTCGAAACGATGGCCGCAGGCGCCGGCGCGGCATGGCGCGATGCGAGATGCAGGTTCATCATGATCGTGCCCGTCGCCGATGCCGCGATGAAGAGCCCGAGCCATGCAACCGAATCGCCCTGCAGGCGCAGAGCGGCCGGCACGATGAAAATCTGCAGTACCATGAAGAAGCCGAGCGCAGCGCTCGCGCAAAGAGCGAACGGCAAAGACACGGCCGCCGTGCGGAACCGCCTCCCGGCGCGGAGAATACCGCCAAGCGTCGGCGCCGGGCCTAAGCGGAACCGCGGCAGGCTGAAGGACAGCAGCATCATGGCGATGAAATTGCCGATCACGATCCACCATGCCGCATCTTTTGGACCGATAACGGCAACGAGGAAGGCGCTGGCAGCCGAAGCCGTCAGCAACAGGAGGCCGTCGATCGTGTCGTCGATGGAAGCGGCTGCAGCGGATGACAGTCTTGAAAGCCGTGCGATTTCCGGCGTCTTCGCCTCGGTGGCAACAGTTGCCGGACCGTCGAGGATCGACCCCGCGAAGCTGAGAAGGAGGAAGGTGCCAGGATGCAGTAAATCTGCCATATAAAGGATCGCGATCATCAACGACGACAGCATGCCGATCTTCGCGGAGATGAGCGCGGTATGGCGCGTGCCCAGCATCTCCGCCACATAGCCGCCAAAAACCATGCCGATCAGAAGAACCACGCCGTTCACGAAAGCGATCAGCGCCATGCATACGACGCTGCCGGTGAGGTCGTACATGATCCAAGGATAGAGGACGGTCGCGAAGGCGTGGCTGGTGTTCAAGGCGACATTGCTGAGCTGAAGCCCGATGAACGGCCAGCGCGTGCTGCGTTGAAATTGTTGAAACACGATTCTTTCCCAACGATCGTTTGCATCGTCAGGTTCGGTGCTCCACCTTGCGGCAACATTACGGAAATAAAACTATTGCAGGCGGGCTCCGGGGACCGCAGCGGCCGCCTGCGCCAGCCTCAGCGATCATGTCTCCAGGGTGCAAAGATCTATTAGCAGCGCTGCCCGGTGGCGCGATCGAAGAGATGCAGCGCGTTGGCATCGAAACCGAGCTTGAATGTCTGCCCTTCAGCAATCACGGTGCGCGGCGGCAGGCAGGCCATCAGCCGCTGCGAGCCGGCTTGTGCCGTCACGATCAGCTCCGGGCCGGTGAGTTCCGCAACCTCGCACACGGCCTCAAGCTTGCCGTCTTCCTCTAGATACAGTGTTTCCGGCCGAATGCCGATGACCAGCTCCTGGTCCTGCTTAATTTCGGTTTTCCTCGACGGCATTGGTAGCGTGATCGAGGTTCCGTCGATGCGGAGCGAACCCTGGTCGGCAGTTGCGTTCAAAAGGTTCATCGGCGGCGCGCCGACGAAGGTCGCGACATAGAGTGTTGCCGGATGATTGTAGATTTCGTCCGGCGTGCCGAGCTGTTCGATCCGCCCGTCCCGCATCACTGCGATGCGGGTTGCGAGCGTCATCGCTTCGATCTGGTCGTGTGTGACATAGACGACGGTGGTCTTCAGCATCTGGTGCAGGCGCTTCAGCTCGGTGCGCATCTCCATGCGCAGCTTGGCGTCAAGATTCGAGAGCGGCTCGTCGAACAGGAAGACTTCCGGCTTGCGCACCAGTGCCCGGCCGATCGCCACACGCTGGCGTTGGCCGCCGGAGAGCTGGCTTGGCTTGCGCTCCAGCAGCGCCTCAATCTGCAAAAGCTTCGCCGCCTCGCGCACCGCCTTGTCGCGCTCGGCGGCAGGCACCTTGCGCATCTCCAGGCCGAAGCCGATGTTGCGATGAACGGAGAGGTTCGGATAGAGCGCATAGGATTGGAACACCATGGCGATGTCGCGGTCCTTCGGATGCACGCCGAGCACGGAGCGATCACCGATACGGATATCGCCGCTGGTCGCCTCGGCAAGCCCGGCGATGATGTTCAGAAGCGTGGACTTGCCGCAGCCCGAAGAGCCGAGCAGAACCAGGAATTCGCCGCTTTCGAGCGAAATATCGATGCCTTTCAGTGTCTCTACTTCGCCGTAGCTTTTGCGGATGTTCTGGATTTCGAGCGCGCTCATGGAAGGGCCTCCTCGGATGCTTGGGCCGGGCCGTAGCTGCGCGGCAGAGTGGAAATGGCGCGAGATGCGACTGCGGTCCCCGCCGAAAGGCAGGCCGCAGGCGGCTCGCCGCGGGCAAGGGCGGCCAGGAAGCCCGCATTGAAGACATCGCCGGCGCCGATCGTATCGACGATCGTGACACGGCGCGCCGTGGCCGAAACGAGCTTGCCGTCGGCATCGATGGCGACCGCACCATCCGGACCGCGCTTGACGACAAAGATGGCGCCTTCAGGCATCAGTGCATGGAGCGCGCGCGCGGCTTCGGCCGGATCATCCATGCCGGCTAAGGTCGTCGTTTCGACCTCGTTCATGAGCGCCACGCCGCAGCGGGAGAGCCAACGCCGCGTGGCATCGCAATTCCCCTTAGTCCAGCCGTCGAGCGGCCAGCCTGTGTCGAGCGCGACGGTGATTCCATGCTTGTCGGCCCAGTCAAACAGGGCGTCGTAATCCCGCGTGAGATCTTCTGTGAGGAAGGCGCCGCAGAGCAGCGCATAGCCGCCGGCAAGTCGTTTGCCGTCGAGCACAGTCAGCACGTTGCCGAGATTGAAGCGCGGCAGGTGGCCGCGTGTCGTGAAGAAGGTGCGCTCGCCATCGGGATGAGTAATGCCGACCGAGAGCGTCGTGCTCTCAGGGCTGATAGGCCATTTGCTGCTGCGCACGCCAAATGCCTCGCTGAGCCAGCGCCCGAACTGATCGCTGCCGACATTGGCTGCAATCTCATAATCGACGCCAAGACCTTCCCAGGCAAGCGCGGTGTTGCCCGCCTGGCCGCCTACGCGCAGCTCGTCGTGGTCGACGATGATCTCGGTGCCGGCCTTTGGCCATGGTGTCGCCGGTCCGAGGATCAGGTCGATATTGACATTGCCGATGACTGCAAGCGGCTTCATTCATTCGCTCCGGGTGATCTTGGTGGAGCGTACCGGCGTGCCGGCATTCTCCACGCGCTCGTCGGCAAAGGCGATCATCAGCGACTGGGCGACGGGCAGCATCTGGAAGATGGCGGCAAGGCCGCTTTCCGGCTTGAAGCGAAGGGAGACGCAGCCGGGAACCGGCTCGTCCTCCGAGCCATCGAAGATGATCACCGGCGCGCCTGTCTCGGCGGCGGAAACGGCCATTGCCGTTACGAGCCCGGCGGTCGCATCATTGCCGCGGAACAGCGCCACGCCGATGGAGGGGCCAAGCATTTCCATCGGACCGTGACGTAGCTGGCCTCCTTCGAGGGAGAAGCACGGACGGCGGGACAGTTCGGTGAGACCGAGCGCCAAGGCTTCGGCTACGCCCTGCAGACGGCGGCCCGAGGTGACGACCGTGGCGACATTGGCGAGTGCTGCGAGCGCAGGCTTGATATCGAGCGTTTCGGGCGCGCGAAGCACGGCCAGGGCGCGCGCCGGATCCTGCCCGAGAGCGGCGAAGATCGCCAGATGCAGCGCGAAGGTGATGGTGAGGCTGCGGGTTGCCGCGAAGGCAAGCTCGGTACCGCCGGCGCCGACAAGAGAAGGCGCAGTTCTGGCCAGGAAGGAGCTGCCCTCCAGCGTCAGGCCGAAAGTCTCGGCGGTGCCGCCCGTCTCGTTGAACCAGCGCACGACCTCGGCGCTCTCGCCGGATTGCGAGGTCATGAAGATCGTGCGGCCCGCCAGCGACAATGGTTGGCCGAGCTGTTCGGAAAGCGGCAGGGCGATCGCATCGATGCCGGCGGCGCGATAGAGCGGCTCGACGGCACGATTGACCGCGTGGGAACCGCCCATGCCGAGCAGCAGGAGCCTGCCGGTGCGTTTCAGCGAGGCAGCGGCCTTGGCGGCCATCTCGGCAGCGGCCTCGAAGGAGGCGAGTGCATCGGTATGCTGGCGGGCCATTTCGCGGTCGATGGCGGCAAGGCCGGCGGGGCGTGTTTTCTCTTTGGTCATGGTCATCCCTTGACGCCGCCATTGGTGAGGCCCGAGATCAGGGCGCGTTGCATGACAAGGCCGATCAGCACCGGGGGCAGGGCGGCTAGCACACCGGCAGTCGCGATCAGTCCGTAATCCGAGACACGGCCGCCGGCGAGATCGGCAATGGCGACCGTGAGGGTCTTGGCGCGCTGGTCCGAGGTAAAGAGCAGCGCATAGAAGAATTCATCCCAGGCAAGCAGGAAGGCGAAAAGCGCCGAGGTTGCCATCACGGGCATCGCAAGCGGCAGCGTGATGATTCGCAGCGTCTGGAACAGCCCGGCACCATCGATCATCGCCGCAGCCTCTATCTCCTTTGGAATGGAATCGAAGCCGGATTTCATAAGCCAGGTCGTGAATGGCGCGAGAATGGTCAGATAGACGAGCGCCAGGCCGAAAACGTTGTTGAGCATGCCGAGATTGGCAAGGCCCATATAGAGCGGCACGGCAAGCGCCACCGGCGGCAGCATATAGGTGGCGATGACCATAGAAAGCGACCATCCAACAGACGGTGTGCGCGACACGGCCCAGCCGGCGGGGATAGCGAGCGCGATTGCCGCGATCGTCGCCATGCCTGCGACTTCGATGCTGTTGCGCAGCGACGAGGTGAAGGCGGCACCCTCGCTGTTTTCCAGCGTCGACAGCAGCAGCTTGTAGCGCGAGAAATCCGCCGTCTGCGGCCACCAGCGCAAGGGCTTGGCGGCGAGATCGGCAGCCGGCGAAATGCTCATGATGAAGAGCCAGGCGATCGGCGCCAGGATGACGACGGCGAGCAGGATGGCGCAGATATAGATGAAGCAGGTGAGGAGCGGGCTTTGGCGTTCCATCAGGTGGCACTCCCTGCGGTTTTGCGGACAAGGGCGGCATAAGCGGCGGCAAGCAGCGTGACCAGCAGCGTGACGATGAGGGCAAGCGATGCGCCCGACCCCGCTCGCTGGAAGGAGAAAGCTTCCTGATAGACGAGGATGGAGAGCGTGCGCGTGCTGTTTGCCGGGCCGCCGCGTGTCATCACCCAGATGATATCGAAGACCTTGAAAGCCTCGATGGTGCGCAGCACCAGCGCCACCATCAGCGGCCCCACAAGATAGGGAAGGATGACGAAGCGGAAGCGCTTGAAGGGGCCGGCGCCATCGACCAGCGAGGCGGCGGTGATATCGCGCGGTACCGCCTGCAGGGCGGCGAGCGCAATCAGCGCCACCAGCGGGAAATTCTTCCAGCAGTCGGCAACGATGAGTGCCGTCAGCGCCGTGCCCGGCTCGCCGAGCCAGGAGCGGTAGGCGTCGATGAGGCCAAGCTGAGTGAGGGCTGCGTTCAGCGCGCCATATTCTGGATTATAGATCAGCCGCCACAGCGTTGCGTTGACGACAGTCGGCAGCGCCCAGGGCAGGATCATCAGCGCGCGCAGCACGCCGCGGCCCTTGAAATTCTGGTTCAGCAGCAGGGCAGCCAGCACGCCGAGCACCATTTCGGCGGCAACGGAAATGATCGCGAACCACGCCGTGGTGATGAGGGTCCGTTGGAAATTGGAATTCGCCAGCATCTTCGCGTAGTTGTCGATACCGACGAAATTGCCGCCGGTTCCCACAAGCTTCGCATCGGTGAAAGAAAGGCCGACCGTGTCGGCGAGGGGCCAGCCGATGACAGCGATCATCACCACAAGCAGCGGCAGCATCAAAAGCCAGGCGCGAGTTGTCATGGAGGTGCCGGACATTGGCGGGCCCCTTCTTTCATTCTTTATGGAGGAGGTAAGAGGCGGGCGGCGATTGGCGCCGCCCGATGAGATTATCAGAGACCGCTATTGTCGGCAGCAGACTTCAGCGCATCTTCCGGAGAAGACTGGCCGAGCAGCGATTCCTGGATCGCCTGCTGAAGTGCGGTCGACAGTTCCTGATATTTCGGCGTCGTCGGACGCGGATACATGGCAGCGAGGCCGACCTTTGCGGCCGCGATCAGTTCTTCCTGGCCCTTGGTCACGGCCGGATCGCTATAGGACGATGCCCAGATCGGCAGGCTGAGCTTGGCATACTGGTTCTGCGTTGCCTGCGAGGTCATGAAGGAGATGTACTTCCAGGCTTCGTCGGGATGCTTGCTGGCAGAGGTGATGCCGAGGCCCATCGAACCGTTGACGGCCGAAGCCTCGCTCTTGCCGGCAACGCCCGGTGCCGGGACGACACCGACCTTGCCCGCGACCTTGCTGTCCTTCGGGTCGTTCGCCATGTTGTACATGTAGGTCCAGTTCAGCGCGAAGGCGGCATCGCCATTTTCGAAGACCTTGCGGACGTCCTCTTCGAGGAATTCCTTGGAGTTCGGGTTGGTGAGGCCGGACTTGTAGCTGGTGACCATGTATTTCAGGGCATCGAGGCCGCCGCCGGTTTGGAAGTCGGGCTTGCCGTCCTTGATGAAGTCGCCCTTGTAGGCACTGACGAGTGTGGCGTAGTCGCAGATTGCTGCTTCGGCCTGTGACCAGCTCCAGGCGATCGGGGTGGCGAGAAGACCCTTGTCCTTGATGATCTTCGCCTGTTCATTCAGTTCGTCCCAGGTCTTCGGCGGCGTCTTGATGCCGGCCTTGTCAAGGATGTCCTTGTTATAGAACAGGTACTTGGTATCGAGGATCCACGGCATTCCATAGTACTTGCCGTCATACTGGACCGTCGTCCAGGCACCTGGCAAAACGCTCTTCTTCGTGTCGTCGGAGATGCGCGAGGAGACGTCGACCAGAACCTTGTTGGTCGCGTATTCGGCAGGCCAGATCACGTCAAAGAGCACGACGTCGTAGCCGCCCCCAGAACCCTGCGCCAGCACGGTCTTGTCGTGCAGGCCTTCATAAGGGACGAATTCGAGATTGACCTTGATGTCCGGATTGGCCTTGGAAAAGGCATCCGTCATGGCGCGCACATCGGCTTCGCTATAGGCAGCCTGCGCCATGAAGAGGGCATTGATCGTGGTTTCGGCAAAGGCGTGCGAGGCGAGGGATGCGCCGATCAGCGCCGCGCCCAGCAATGTCTTGTTCAATGATTTCAACATTCCATCCTCCAGTTTTTGACAGTCACGCGATTTTTCCAAAGGCGGCTAACGTCGCCATCGGTTGTCGAGCAGGCAATTGGCCGGGCTGGCTGCCGAACATTGATCGGAGCGTCGCTTAAGTTCCCTGATGAAACTCTGTGGTTTCTTTTAAGTCAATTGTCTTGACTAATTTCTTCTTCAATATTCTATTGCTGTCAAGAGGCAAAAACAGATGAACGATATTCGCCCGATCAGGGCTACCAGCGGAACGAACCACGAGGGCACCAGCGCCCATAACCGGCGGGTGATCATCGACGCCTTGCGATTGAATGGTGCGCTCTCCCGCGCCGACCTCGCTCGCGCCACGCGCCTCACGAAACAGACGGTCTCCAACATCATGGAGGAGCTGGAGCACGACGGGTTGGTGACCTCAAGGGAAACGGTGCGACGCGGCCGCGGCCAGCCCTCGACCCCTTATGGCTTGGTGCCGGAAGGCGCTTTCGCCATCGGGCTGCAGATCGACCGGCACATCACCCGCGCCATCGCCGTCGATCTCGTCGGCAATGTCCTCATCCGCAAGGAAGCAAATTTGCCGGCCGGTGGCCCGGCGACGGGCACACCGGTGGTTCTGAAACTGATAGAAGACGTGCGCGTCGAGCTTCGGCAACGCGTGGCGCAGGCGGAGAAACGCCTCGTCGGCCTCGGCGTGGCGATGCCGGGTCCCTTCGGCATCGAGCAAGAGGATGCCGACAATCCCTGGATGATGGGCGCATGGCAGCGCTTTCCGCTGCTCGAAACGCTGTCGGCCGGAACTGGCCTCAACGTCACCCTGCAGAATGACGCCGCGGCTTGCGCGACCGCCGAGCGCATGGTCGGCGCCGCACATGGCCTCGACCATGCCGTCTGCCTCTATGTCGGCTATGGTATTGGTGCCGGGCTCATCCTCGGCGGCGAGCTCTATAGCGGCGCCCATGGCAATGCCGGCGAAATCGGCATGGCGCTGCTGACATCAGGCGGGAAACAGACCCAGCTGGAGCATCGCGCCTCGTTGGCTTCACTCTACGATCACCTCGGCGTCGATCCGATGGCGCCGGATATCTATTCGCTGATAGATAAGCGCGCAGCTGCAGACGATCCCGATATTCTCGCCTGGGTCGAGAGGGCGGCGGTCGATCTGCGCTGGAGCGTGCAGCTCATCGAAACAATCTTCGACCCACAGACGGTGATTCTGTGCGGCGGCGCACCGGCGGCGCTCGCGACGCGGTTGATTGCTGCCATGCAACCGCTCCTACCCTCCAATGCCGATCGTCCCGATCGGTTGCTGCCGCGCCTGCAGCTCGGCATGACCGATCCTTGGGCAGTAGCGCGCGGTGCGGCGGCAGAGCCGATCGGCCACGCCTTCGATCCGCGTTTCCAGGCGATCTTGAAATCCTAATAGTCAGGGATGTCTCGGGCTGGCGCCGAGCCGCGCGAGCACCTTGTTCGGAATGCCATAGCGCTGGATGACATCGCGGCCGTTGCGCAGGCCGCAGATCTCGCGATGGATGAACATGGCCCAGACGGCTTGCGCCGCGATGTCCACCAGCCGCTCGTGCTCGACGCCCTCCTTGCCGTTGGCCTCGCTCTCCTGCAAGGCTGCAAGCGCCGCTTCCACCTTCATGCCATGATGGCCGAGCGTGCTGGCGCGTTCCGACATCATCTCATATTCGAGAATGCCAAGCCCGGTTTCTTTGGTTTGAGAGGGATTGAAGTTGCGTGGCGGGCGAACAGTCATATCGAGCTCCGCATGCGTGACGAGCTGGCTTTCCGCGATTCTACACAATTCCAGTACATTCCCCAAGCGGGCGCATGGCGGCTGCGTCATCTTGCGGCTGGGCACACAAATCTGGAAATGCCGGGGTTTTCGCGCCCGGCGTCCGTTTTCGGGTGGTTGGCGACGGTCATTTGCGGTCCAATGGGGACATAAGCGCTCCATCAGAGGTAATCTCGCCCGATGCCATGAGCGCAATTCAAAGAAAGGATATCGGCATGACCAAAGCCTCGAAAAATGCGGAAAAGCAGTATGTCTATCGGATCATGAACTCGCCCGTCGGCGCATTGAAGCTCGTCGGCAGCGATGATGGGCTTGCCGCGATCCTCTGGGACAATGATCGCCCAGGCCGTGTGCCCTTGCTGATCGTGGCGGAAGATGACAGCCATCCCGTGCTCTTGGAAACCGAGCGGCAGCTCCGCGAATATTTCGCCGGCGAACGACAGGTTTTCGATCTGCCGCTCGATTTTGCCGGAACGGAGTTTCAGCAGAAGGTCTGGCAGGCCCTGCTCGCCATTCCCTTCGGCGAGACGCGCAGCTATCGCCAGATCGCGACCGAGATCGGCTCGGCAAAGGCGATCCGCGCCGTCGGCGCCGCCAATGGCCGCAACCCGATCTCGATCATCGCGCCCTGCCATCGCGTAGTGGGTTCGGCTGGTGATCTGCGCGGGTTCGCCGGCGGTCTCGAGCGCAAGGCCTATCTGCTGAGGCTTGAGGGCGCGGACACGAAGACATTCGATTTTGCCGCTTGATCGTTTGATGGTCATTCAGGGAGGCATAAAAGCCCATCCGGTTTCCCGGATGGGCTTTTTGTTTCAGCGCTGTTTGAAGGCGCCAGACCTATTTCAGCCCTCGAGCCACTTCACCTGTTCCGGCGTCAGTTTGATATCGAGCGCCGAAAGGCTGTCTTCCAGCTCGGCGATCGTGCGCGGGCCGATCAGCGGTATTACAGGGAAGGGTTGCGCGACGACATAGGCCAGCGCGATGTGGATCGGGTTGCGGCCGAGCTTCTGCGCCAGTTCGATCGCCCGATCACGGCGACCGAAATTGCGGTCGGAATACCAGACGCGGACCAATTCCTCGTCGTCGCGCTTGTCGCGGCCGGCGCGGTCGGTAAAGAAGCCGCGCCCCTGGCTCGACCAGGCGAAGTTCGGGATCTGCTTGGCATTGAGCCACGTCTTCCACTCATCGTCCGAGGCGGCGATGCAGCCGGCCCAGATCGGGTCGAGCATTTCCGCAAGCGAGAAGTTGTTGGAAAGGGCCGCCGGTGCCGTCTTGCCGTTCTTCTCGGCATAGGCGATCGCCTCGTCGAAGCGAGCGCGCGTCCAGTTCGAGCCGCCGAAGATGCCGCGGATGCGGCCGGCCTTCACCTCGGCATCCATGGCATCGACGAACTCGCCGACCGGAACGTCGGTATTGTCGCGGTGCATGAAGTAGATGTCGACATAGTCGGTCTTCAGGCGGTTGAGGGATTGGTCGAGCTGCTTGGCGATCACATCCGGATAGCAGAGCGGCGAATGGGCACCCTTGCCGATCAGCACGATCTCCTCGCGCGGCACGTTGCGGCTGGTGTGCCAGTCGCCGAAGATGCTCTCCGTTTTGCCGCCGCCATAGACATAAGCCGTGTCGAAGGCATTGCCGCCGGCTTCATAGAAGGCGTCGAGCGTTAGCGAGGCGGCTGCGAAATTCGGGAAGAATTCGAAGCCGAGCGTGACCAGCGATGCCGGCTTGGATATGCCGGGAATACTGCGCTTCGGAATGCTGTTGCCTTTAATGACGGTCGCGCCAGCAATGTTCTTCGTGCGCTTCGCTGCTTTCTCGACGCTATATTCAAGGCCGATCGAAGCGCGCCATTGGTCGAGCACCTTGAGGTTTCCGATCGAATCGGCCCAGCTGATGCCGGGATAGGCGAATTCCTTTTGCCCGGCGCAGATGGCATCGCCGGCCCCATCGACTTCGAAGGAATAGAGCCAGCGATCTTCCTTGACCTCGATCGTCTGGGTCTCGCCGCCCTTGATGACGTCGATCTTGCCGACACCGCCCTTGTGACCGGAGGCAAACCAGAAGTCCTTGACTTCGATACGGCCTTCGGAGCCGATGATGCGCAGCGTGTTGTCCTGGTTCGCCATGATGGAGCAGGACACTTCGGCAATGATGTCGTTCGGGAACTTCAGCACGGCCGAAGCCCATTCGTCGACGCCGGTCTGGCCGAGATGGCCGACGCCCGACACCTTTTCCGGATCGAGGAACGGCTTGCCGTCGACCGCGCCGGCGATCAGCCGGGCCATCGAGACCGGATAGCCGCCGACATCGAGAATGCCGCCACCGGCCATCTCATTGGCAAACAGCCGATGCTCTGGATTGACCTTGCCCATGTTGAAACCGAAGGAGGTGCGGATGATGCGCAGCTCACCGATCACGCCGCTTTTTACGAGCTCGATCAGCTTCGCCGTCTGCGGATGGACACGATACATGAAGGCTTCGCCAGCGAAGACACCGGCTTTCTTGGCCTCATAATAGATGGCCTCCGCATCGAAGGCGGAAAGCGCTATCGGCTTTTCGACGAGTACATGCTTGCCGGCGCGGATTGCTTTGATCGCCCATTCGGCATGGCCGGTATGCGGCGTGGCGATATAGACGGCGTCGATCTCCTTGTCGGCGAGGAGGGCTTCATACCCATTGACGATGCGTGCGCCTGGGAAACCGTCACCGAGGCCCGGCTTGTCCGGGTTGCGGCTGGCGATCGCCACCAGCTTACCGCTGCGGGAATGGGCGATACCATCGGCAAAAGTCTGTGCGATCCTGCCGGGGCCGATGATGCCCCAGCGGATTTGTGTCTTAGTAGTCATGGAACGATCCTTTCTAAATCTGCATGCTGTCTTGGGAGAATGGGCAGCGCCTATCGCAATCGGTTGCCGGCGCCGTCGAACAGGAATGTCTTGGCGGCGGAAAGCGCCACGGTGAGCTTGTCGCGGTTGCCCGTGTTGCGGGATTCCTCGCGCTCGATGACGATCTGCTCGCCGCCGTCGACATTGGCGTAGATGTAGCTGGTATTGCCGAGATGCTCTGCGACGTCGACATCGACGGTCATGTCCACATCACCCCGTCCGGCCTCGAGGAAATGTTCAGGGCGGACTCCGAGCGTCACCTGCTGCCCGACCTCCAGCTTTGCCGAGGTGATCGGCAATGTGAGGCGGACATTGCGCTGGCCCTTGAGCACGACGGCGATGCGGCCCTGCTGATTGTCTGCGACCTCGGCCTGCAGGAAGTTCATTTTCGGCGAGCCGACGAAGCCCGCGACGAACTGGTTGGCCGGGTCATCATAGAGATCGAGCGGCGCGCCGACCTGCTCGATGTTGCCGCCGCGCAGCACGACGATCTTGTCGGCGAGCGTCATCGCCTCGGTCTGGTCGTGGGTGACGTAGATCATCGTCGTGCCGAGCTTCTTGTGAAGGCGCGAGATTTCCACGCGCATCTGTACGCGCAGTTCGGCGTCGAGGTTTGAGAGCGGCTCGTCAAACAGGAAGATCTGCGGTTCGCGAACGATGGCGCGGCCGATGGCGACGCGCTGACGCTGGCCGCCGGAAAGCTGCTTCGGCCGGCGCTGCATCAGCTCCGTGATCTGCAGGATCTCGGCCGCCTGTTTGACGCGGCGGTCGGTGTCGGCCTTCGGATTGCCGTTCATCCGCAGCCCGAAATTGAGGTTCTGCTCGACGGTCAGGTGCGGGTAGAGGGCATAGGACTGGAAGACCATGGCGATGCCGCGATCGGCTGGTTCCACATCATTGACGACGCGGCCGCCGATCTTCAGTTCGCCGCCGGAAATATCCTCGAGCCCGGCGATCATGCGCAGCAGTGTGGACTTGCCGCATCCGGACGGCCCGACGAAGACGACGAATTCGCCGTCCTTCACCTCGAGATTGGCGCCGTGGATGATTTCCAGCGAACCGTAGCGTTTGACGATATTGGTAAGAGACAGTTCAGCCATACGGGTCTCCCGGAATTATTTGATTGCGCCGGCGGCAATGCCGGCGATGAAGTGGCGTTGCAGGAGAACGAAGATGATGAGGATCGGCGCCGTCAGCATCACGGCACCAGCCATGATGCCGCCCCAGGAGACCCTGGTGAGGCCGATCAGCGTTCCAAGTGCCACGGGTGCGGTCATCATTCCAGGCCGGGAGTTGATGAGCAGCGGCCAGAGGTAGTTGTTCCAGGAGGCCAGGAACAGGATGATGGCGAGTGCCGCCATCGTCGGCCTTGCAAGCGGCAGGGCGATGCGCAGGAAGATCTGCCATTCCTTGACGCCCTCAACGCGGGCGGCGTCAAAGAGTTCGCCCGGCATCATCGAGAAGGCCTGACGCATGAACAGCACGCCGAGCGAATTGAAGAGCGGCGGCACAATCAGCGCAACCCATGTGTTCGCCAGCCCGAAATCACGCGCCACCATGATGAATTGCGGAATGATGACGACGGAGTAGGGCAGCGTGATGGTGCCGAGGATGATGCCGATGACTCCCGCGCGGCCGGCGAACTGATAGCGCGCCAGCGCCCAGCCGGCCATCGATGTCAGCAGCACCGACAGGAAAGTGTAGACGATGGCAACGACGATGGAGATCGTCATCGCGCCGACGAAGTTGGTGTCGGCCTGCAGGTTCCGGAAGTTGTCCATGAAACCAGTCGACGGTGTCAGGACGATGCCGGGGCTGAAAATGCCGTAATCGGGCATGGTCGAGAAGACGAACATCATCCAGATCGGAAACAGCCAGATGATGGCGAGCGGCGCCAGCAGGCCGTGCAAGGCGATCGAGCGGATCAGAGTGGATTTGGACTTTGATTTCATTTCGGTTCGCGCCCCACCCAGAGATTGAGAAGAGAGATGGCTACCGCAAGCGCCGCCATCGTATAGGCGATCGCGGAGGCGTAGCCGAAGTTGGTCGACTGGAAAGCCTGGCGATAGAGCAGCAGGCCGAGCGTTTCCGTCCCACCGCCAGGGCCGCCTCTGTTGGTGATCAGATACGGTTCGGTGAAGAGCTGCATGGTGCCGATGACAGACAGGACGACGCAGAAGAGGATGATCGGCTTCAGGAGCGGCAGGGTGATGTGGATGAACTGCTTGAAGCGGCTGACGCGGTCGAGGGTCGCGGCCTCGTAAACATCTTCGGGGATCGATTGCAGCCCCGACAAGATGATGATGGCGTTGTACCCGGCCCAGCGCCAGGTCACCGCGATGATGATAAGGACCATGGCGGCATGCGAGTCGGCAAACCACGATATCGGCGCAATGCCCACGCCGCCGAGCAGCTTGTTGATGATGCCGAAGTCGACATTGAACATCAGGCGGAAGACGGCTGCATAGGCCACTTCGCCAACAACGACAGGCGCGAAGAAAGCAAAGCGAAAAATGCCACGCGCCTTCAACAGCGGCGAATTCAGCAGCACCGCCATGACAGTGGCGAGCGTGATCATGACAGGCACCTGAACGATCAGGATGATCAGCGTATTTTCGAGCGCGTTGTAGAATGCCGGATCGCCGAACAGCCGCCCCCAATTGAGCGACAGATTGAAGGTCCAGGGATTAACCCGGGTATTCTGGAACGAAATCAGGAACGAATCGATGATCGGCCAGACCCAGAACGCGGCGAATACCAGAAGATAGGGTGCAAGGAACGCATAGGCGCTCCGGTTTCGCAACCGCATGAAAGCCTTCTCCTTTAGCGCAGGAAAATGATGCGTGACATCACATCCCCGCCGCTCCTAGAGCGTGACGCCGAAAAGTGTAGGCGGTTTTCCGACGACGTCACGCTCTACGTCTTTGATTTTAGAGCGGCGGGGATGCCGGGCGCGGCTTGGGAGGCACGCCCGGTAGTGTCGCTCATTTCGCGAGCGGCAGACCCGTCGCCGAAGCGATCTGCTGAGCTGCATCGTCGAGCGCGGCCTTGCCATTCGGATAGCCGCCAGCGAGATATTTCGTCTGGACAGCCTTTATGACCTCATCGGCATCACTGAAATACTGCGTGCCCGGGCTTGGGTTGATTTTCGGCAGGGTGGCAAGAATATCGGCCCAGACCTTTTGCCCGCCCCAATAGGGCTGCGGCTGGTTGACGAAGGGATCCTGGACCGCCGTCAGCAGCGATGGAACAAGGCCGAAGGATTTCAGCATAGTCACCTGACCCTCATTGGTGCCAAGCGTGTATTCGAGAAACTTCCAAGCGGCTTCCTTGTGCTTGGATCCGCTGGCGATTGCGAGCGACGAGCCGCCAAGATTGGCTGCGTGCGGGCCGTCGGCCGTCATGCTCGGCATCGGGTAGACGCCCCATTTGCCGGCAAGATCCGGCGAGGTGGAGCGGACAGTGCCTTCATACCAACCACCATAGAGCTGCGAGGCCACCTTGCTTGCCGTGTTCGCCTGGATCTTCTCGTTCCAGTTCGCCGCGGTCATCAGCCCCGCGTCTTTGATTTCTTTTACCTTGTCCAGTGCCTTGACGCAGCCGGGCTGGTTGACAGTGATGCTCTGGCTGTCACCCGAAAAATAACCGCAACCCTGTTCGTTGGCGAGCATGCGGAACCATTCGGTGTCGCCGTTGAGATCGGCCTGCGTCATCACGACACCAGGATTGGCGGCGGAGATTTTCTTGCCAGCGGCGATGAAATCGTCCCAGGTCTTGATCGTTGCCGGATCGACGCCTGCCTTTTCATACATGTCGCGGCGATAGAACATGGTGACCGGGCCGGAATCCCACGGCATGGCGTAGGCGGCATCGCCGACTTCAAGCTCGGCGCGCTTGAAATTCGGGAACTGCTTCTTCAGTTGGTCGTTATAGCCAAGCTTCGTGAGATCGGTCAGGCAGTCCGGAAAGCGGTTCCAGAAGATCGAAGCCTTGTGGTTTTCGATCGACATGACATCGGGCAGGCCATCGCCGCCGGCAGCGCAGGCAGCCAGCATCTTGTCGAAGACGCCTGGGTTGCCGATGTCTTGCACCTCGACCTTGATGTCGGGATTTTTCTTATTGAATCCCTCGACCGTCGACTTCAGCGCCGACGCGGCGATATTCCAGCTCCAGACTGTGATGGTGGTTTGCTCAGCAAAGGCAGAACCGGAAGCAAGCAGGGCAGCAAGTGCCGTCGCTCCAGCAAGTTTTAAACGCATTGAAAATCCTCCCTTTTCAATTGCCGTCCTCAGTAGAACACGCTTAAACTATCCGCCGGTACGCTTCTGTCTCCTAAAAAGGGAACATCGACTTGGCGAAAAGTAAGGTGGGTCAACGGGCAGTTTATCAGCCGGGTGCGAGCAGTGTCGAAGGGCTCCCAAACGTCCTGCAGATGTTTCATAACCACCCGTTGCCGATGGCAAAGCCGCATTGGCACGCACAGGTGGAAGTCAATTACATCGTCCGCGGAACCGTGCACTATCGCATCGGCGATCACGAGCTTACTTTGCGAGCCGGTGAGATCTGCCTCTTCTGGGGTGGTCAGCCGCATCAGCTGGACGAACTGTCAGAGGATTCGATCTATGCCGGCGCGCATCTACCGCTCGTCCATTTTTTTCGACTGCGGCTGCCGCTCGATATCTCGGGCCGCCTCATTCGCGGACAGACATTGATAAGCTCGGCGACGGATACCGCCGATGATGAAAACTTCGCGCGATGGCACCGTTATGTCATGTCCGAAGACGGTGCCAAGGCCGAACATGCCGTTGCGGAACTCCTCCTGCGTCTGGAGCGCATCGCCTTTGAGCCCTATCGCATGGTTCCGGAAAAGCCGGCGAATCCGGTGAATGACCAAGCTCATCCGCAATCCTCGCGCAGCTTGGCGCGCATGTGCGATTTCATTGCCGAAAATTTCCTGCATGACATCGATACGGTGGATATCGCCAAGGCGGCGAATCTTCATCCAAAATACGCCATGAACCTCTTCAAGAAATCCACCGGCATGACGCTGGCGAAATATGTGAGCCTGCTGCGGCTTTCGCGGGCGCAGGCGATGCTGATGCGCGATGGCGCCAATGTTCTGCAGGTCGCCATGGACAGTGGCTTCGGCTCGATCAGCGCTTTCAACAAATCCTTCCGCCATATTGCCGGGATGACGCCCTCCGATTTCCGGCGCGATATGCGCGTGCTTTCCGCAGTGAAAGTAGAGGCCCTCAAACCTTCAATGCCGCGACCGTCGCAGCAATATCATCGCTAGAGAGGCTTGCGGTCACGCATGATCTCGCGCATTGCTCCTGACCGATGAGGGAGGAGAATCTCATGCGGCGGTTTTCAGCTTGTATCGAGTGGTTGTTTGCGCGCGATGGCGATGTTTTTGCCGATCGTATCTGGCTGGCGCATGCGGCCGGCTTCGATGCGGTCGAGTTCTGGCACTGGACCAACAAGGATCTGGACGCGATCGTAGCTGCAGTCGCCGAGACTGGAATTGCGGTGTCCGGCATCGTCGCGGAGCCGATGATCGCGCTGACGAATCCGGCAAACAAAGAGAGCTGGCTCAAGGGGCTGCGAAAGTCCGTTGCTATCGCCCAGCGTCTCGGGGCGCCAGTTCTGATCGCGCAAGCCGGTGATGATCTGCCGGAATTTTCCCGCACCGAGCAGCGGGCAGCCATCGTCGCTGCCCTCAGCGCCGGCGCCGGTATTCTCGAGGGGTCCGGCGTTCGGCTCGGCCTCGAGCCACTGAACACGAGGATAGACCATGCCGGCTACTATCTGTCCTCGACCATGGAAGGCCTCGATATCGTCGATGAGGTGGACCGCCCGGAAGTGGGCATCGTCTACGATCTCTATCATTCTGCCGTCATGGGCGAGGACACGCAGCAGGTGATCGGCGATCGCATCGACCGCATCGTCCATCTCCATGTTGCCGATCATCCCGGCCGCAACGATCCCGGCAGCGGCCATATCGATCTGGCGAAGCGACTGGATTGGCTGTACGGCCAAGGCTATCGCGGCAGGGTGGGTCTGGAATATAAGCCGACGACGCAAGATCCGGCAGCCGTTCGCGCTGTTGTGAAATCGCTCGGCGGTTAGAGCAATTCCAGGAAAAGTGCGGAGCGGTTTTCCGTCAGGAATTGCGTAAAAACAAAGAGATAGAGCATTTCGCGATTCGAAGAAAAGCGAAACGGCTCTAGACTGGCTCCATCGTGCCAAAGACGGCGACAAGCGCGATGACGACAATGCCGATGACGATCTCGGCGATGCTTCCAAGCCGGAGGGCCAGCAGAGCGCGCGCCGGCTTGCGGCCGATCCAGGGAACGAAGACGTAGCGGTTGATGATGGCCAGCATCGCCATGACGCCGACCAGCGCGATCTTGATGGCAAGCAGTTTCTGGTAGGGCGAAGACAAGTCCGTCGGCAGCCGTTTCAGGATCAGCAGCGTATTGATGATACCGGAGAGGATGACGAGCGCGACCGCAACGTGACCGGCATTGGAGAACCGGCGCAGCGCCGCTTGTGCCTCGGCCCTGCATTCCGGCCGGCTGAGAAGCTTGAGGATAGGGATAAGCGCCACCAGCGCACCCAGCCAGCCGCCGCCGACGAGCACATGCAAGATATCGCTAACCCGGTGCGCCTGCTTTAGCCAGCCTTCCAGCATCGAGGCATGCCCGGTCAGTGACAGCGAGGCAAGCCCGAGGCCGGCACCCAGGGCCAGCCCATGGCGGCGCCGGTTCTCGGGCAGTAGCAAGGCGAAAACCATCACGATAGTCGCCAGCGCCTGCGCCTGCCAGGCAACCCCGACCGTGGTTTGGAAGACCACGTCACGGATCATGCCGACATCGAGGGCTTCGCTCCAACCGTTGCCGATAATCGCCGTCGTCACCGGTAGCGCGGCCAACACTGTTGAAATGGCAAGCGCAGCAATCAGCAGGAACGGCTTTGCAACCATGCGCCAAACGATGTCGGCAAGTGCTCCTGGTACCAGGAACGAGAGATAGGCGCAGGCGCCCCATAGAAACATCAGGGATGCATCATGCAGGAAGCGGCAGAGTTGGAGCGCTGTTGTCGGATCCATTACGGCTTCACGATAAGTTTACAGGCGCCATGAATGGGACGTTCCAGTTCGGGGCATGTCGTTTGCGATAGCAAATCCGGCAGCCAATATGCCGAAGCTTCCGACATCCATGTCTTTCTCGGGTTGAACGGCGGGAATTTCTCGCGCCAGCTTGGCTAGCGCGATAGGAGTGCGGATACGCACTGTCAACTTTCTCCGTGCATAAGAGCGTCGTTCGGGACGCTTTGCCGCAAGGCGGGGTTGGTGCCGAGGGCTCGGCCTTGCTGCTGGAACCATCATCGGCGATGATTTCTGCCTTTTTGGCAAAGAATCGTCATTTTTGAGTCCTTTTTGCAGACACGGTTGAGGCGTTCCGAAGTGTGCGCTCGAAAGGCAGTTTTATGGCGGCGTCCAGGATACGCGAAAAAATGGCCAATGGCTTCGCTCATCGTCGGCACCGGGAGTGGCTCGAAGATCTCGATATGCCTACCTACGTCATCGGCGATGTCCACGGCCGTTACGATCTTCTGAGCGCACTGGAGCGCAAGATCTTTGCCGATGCGGCTGGGCTCCCCGGCCGCAAGCTCATCATCATGCTGGGGGATTTCATCGATCGCGGTCCGGCGTCGGCGCAGGTCGTCAGCCGCTTGATGGCGCCGCCGCCGAACGGTTTCGACCGCATCTGCCTGACCGGCAATCATGAGATGGCGATGCTGTCCTATATCGACGGTGAGATATCGCTCGAGGATTGGGTGGCGCTCGGCGGGGATGCGACGCTCGCCTCCTATGGCGTGGATATCCCTCGCCTTCAGCAGCTATATCCCAAGCGGAAGAAGCTCGATACGTTCATCCGCACCTGGTTGCCCGACGATCACGTTAATTTCCTGCGTCGCCTGCCGATCCTGCTGGATACGCCAGATGCACTGTTTGTTCATGCCGGCATCGATCCGGATCGGTCGATTGCCGACCAGCAAGACGACGACCTCGTCTTCATCCGCTCCCGCTTCTACGACAGCGCACAACCGCTGCCGAAGTTGATTATCCACGGCCACACACCGGTCCAGCGGGCGGAAGTCAACGGTCTCAGGCTCAATCTCGATACTGGCGCCTTTTACAGCGACCGGCTGAGTGCGGCCCGCCTGTGGCAGGGCCGCATTCATATCACCTCAACCTGATAGCTGGCTACAGATTGCCGATGCAGAGATACTTCATTTCCAGATAGTCATCGGCACCATGGCGCGAGCCTTCGCGGCCGAGGCCGGATTGCTTGATGCCGCCGAAGGGTGCCGTTTCCGATGACATCAGGCCGGTATTGATGCCGACCATGCCATATTCCAGCGCTTCCGCCACACGCCAGACTTTCTTCAGGTCGCCGGCGAAGAAATAGGCCGCGAGGCCGAATTCCGTATCGTTAGCCTGTGCGATGACATCCTCGACAGTGTCGAAGCGGAAAAGCGGTGCAACCGGACCGAAGGTTTCCTCGCGGGCGACCTTCATGTTTCGGTCGACGCCCGTCAGGATGGTCGGTGCAAAGAAGGTGCCGGCACCTTCGATGCGCTTGCCGCCGAGTACGACGCGAGCACCCTTCGAAACGGCATCCCGAACATGGTCTTCGGCCTTGGCGACGCCTTGTTCGTCGATCAGCGGCCCCACGGTTACGCCCGGCTTGAAGCCGTCACCCACGGAAAGTTCGCCCACCTTCGCGGCAAGCTTGGCGGCAAAGGCGTCATAGACGTTGGATTGCACATAGATGCGGTTGGCGCAGACGCAGGTCTGACCGGCGTTACGATATTTTGAAGCCATCGCACCTTCGACGGCGGCGTCGAGATCGGCATCATTGAAGACGATGAAGGGCGCATTGCCGCCAAGCTCGAGGCTGACCTTCTTGATCTGGTCGGCGCACTGGCGCATCAGGATGCGACCGACTTCGGTCGAGCCGGTGAAGCTGATCTTGCGCACCTTCGCATTGCCGCAAAGCTCGCGACCGATTGCCGGGCCATCGAGGCCGACGATGATGTTGAGCACGCCGGCGGGAACGCCCGCCTCTTCGGCAAGCACAGCAAGCGCGATCGCCGTCAGCGGCGTCTGCTCGGCAGGCTTCGAGACGACGGTGCAACCGACGGCAAGCGCCGGCGCGATCTTGCGAGCGATCATGGCCGCCGGGAAATTCCAGGGCGTGATGGTGCCGACGACGCCGACCGGCTGCTTGATGACGACCATGCGCTTGTCGTTGGACGGCGCGGGAATGGTTTCGCCATAGATGCGCTTGGCCTCTTCCGCATACCATTCGACGTAGGAGGCGGCGTAGAGGATCTCGCCTCTGGCTTCCGGCAGGGGCTTGCCCATTTCGGCGGTCAGGATCGCCGCCAGCTCATCGGCGTTGGCGATCATGAGATCGAACCATTTGCGTAGGATTGCGGCCCGTTCCTTGGCCGGGCGAGCGGCCCAGGCGACCTGGGCGATATGGGCGGCGTCGATGGCAGCGGTTGTCTCGGCGGCACCCATATCGGGCAGTGAGGCAAGCACTTCGCCGGTCGCGGGATTGATGACATCGAAGGTCTTCGTCGCCCCGCCGCCCGTCCAGGCGCCGTTGATATAGCCGGCGGCGCGTAGTAGGCGCGACGAGAAGGGAACATGCTTTGTCATTGCCGTTGTAAAGGACATGCTATGCACTCCGATAGATTTCGCCCGGCAGGCTGCACGGACGGATAAGGGAAATACGCGGGTCGGCTTAATTAATGCGAGACGCTCGCCTCGATCAGCGATGCCTCAAGAATGTCGAGCGCTTCGTTGAACACGCCGTCCTGAATGGTGATTGGCGACAAGAACCGGATGACGTTGCCGTAAACACCGCAGGTTAACAGGATCAGCCCCTTGTCGAGCGCGGTCAGCCGCACCTTGTTGGCGAAATCCGCGCTCGGCAGCTTCGTCGCCGCATCGTTGAATTCGACCGCATTCATGAAGCCAGGACCGCGGATATCAGCGATCTCGGGCACCTTGTCACGCAGCGATTCCAGCCGTTGTTTCAGGCGCGAGCCGAGTTGGTTGGCGCGGTCGCACAAGCCTTCATCGGCGATGACGTCCAGCACGGCATGGGCTGCGGCGATGCCGAGCGGATTGCCGCCATAGGTGCCGCCGAGGCCGCCCGGCCTGGGAGCATCCATGATCTCGGCGCGACCGGTGACGGCGGCGAGCGGGAAGCCGCCGGCAAGGCTCTTCGCCATGGTGACGAGATCGGCCGCCACCTCATGGTGATCCATTGCAAACATCTTGCCAGTGCGCGCAAAGCCGGTCTGAACCTCATCGGCTATCAGGAGAATGCCGTGCTGGTCGCAGATCTCGCGCAGCGCCTTCATGAAGGCTGAGGGCGCCGGATAGAAACCGCCTTCGCCCTGAACGGGCTCGAGAATGATCGCGGCCACGCGCTGCGGGTCGACATCGGCGGAAAAAAGCTTCTTCAGCGTCGCCAGCGACTGCTCGACGCTGATGCCGTGCAGCGGCACGGGGAAGGGCGCATGGAAGACATCGCCCGGCATCGGGCCAAAGCCGATCTTATAAGGCGCCACCTTGCCGGTCAGCGCCATGCCCATGAAGGTGCGGCCGTGGAAACCGCCGCCAAAGGCGATGATGGCGGAGCGGCCGGTGGCGGCGCGGGCGATCTTGACGGCATTTTCAACCGCTTCCGCACCCGTCGTCACGAAAATCGTCTTCTTCGTGAAATCGCCGGGGACGATCGCATTCAGCCGCTCGGCGAGATGCACATAGCTCTCATAGGGCACGACCTGGTGGCAGGTATGCGTGAAACGATCGAGCTGTTCCTTGACGGCAGCAATGACGCGAGGATGGCGATGGCCTGTGTTCACCACGGCGATGCCGGAAGCGAAATCGATATAGCGATTGCCTTCCTTATCCCAGATCTCAGCATTTTCGGCACGATCGGCGTAGATCTGCGTTGTCATGCCGACGCCGCGGGAAATGGCGGCGTTCTTCCGCTCGGTCAAAGTCATTGCAGTGGCTCCCAGAAAGTGCGTGCGAATTATCTTGCAGAACTTCTGCAAGCTATCTGTAAAATTCCTACATTTTTCCTGTAGGATTTCAAGCGGGATTTTGTAAGGGAGACAAGAATGAGCCGAAGGCGGCGGGAGGTTGCCGCTTTCCTTTAGGGCGCGCTAAGTCGCATCATCCGTGCTAAACGGATCGAAAAAGGAAAATCAGGGATATTGGCAAATGAGCAGCATCGAGCCGGAGCGATATCCGGTGCGCTATAAGGTGGCGGAAGCGGCGCGTCTTGCCGGCGTATCGGCTTCCACGCTGCGGTTATGGGAAAGCCAGGGGCTTGTCGTCCCCTTCCGCTCAGAGACTGGGCACCGTCAGTATAGCGCAGAAGACGTGGCGCGGCTGAAGCGCATTGCATGGTTTCGGGCGGAGCGCGGTCTCAATCCGGCTGCCATTCGCGAGGCACTGGAGATGGAAGAGGGTGGCCCGGCTAGCCTGGAGAATGGCGAGCAACCGGCCTCCTCGGATATCGGCCGCAGGCTCCGGTCGCTGCGCCATGCCGCCGGCAAGACGCTGGAGCAGGTTTCCGCCGACATGGGCATGACGTCGTCGACGCTCTCGACCCTGGAACGCACCTCGCAGGGTGTCAGCTTCAAGACGCTGCATGACCTCGCGGAATACTACGGAACCACGGTGTCGCGCCTTTCGGGCGAGGAGCGCGAAGATGCTTCCGTGCTCGTCCGATCCGGCGAATGGCGTGCCTGGCCGGCAACGACACCGGGCGTCACCGTCCAGCTGCTCGCCGAAGGCAGGACGATGATGGATTGCCATCGTTTCGTGCTCGCGCCTGGCGCGACGAGCGAAGGCGCCTATCGACACGAGGGAGAGGAATTCATCCACGTTCTCGCCGGTCGCCTGGAGCTGGTGCTCGACAGCGATCAATTCTTCGATCTCCTGCCGGGTGATTCCCTTTATTTCGAAAGTCGCCGTTATCATTCCTGGCGCAACCGCCATGATGGTGAGACCATATTGCTCTGGATCAATACGCCGCCGACATTTTGACCGGGCCGGTATGGTTCTCATCTTCTCCGTTATATAGAACGGACGAAACGCGAATTCAGAAGGACAGAGCCGGGAGAATCTCATGGCTGCCACCATCCGCTATCACGAAGGCGATATTTCCACTGAGGATGCCGCCCGCTATACCGGCGCCATTGCCATCGATACCGAAACCCTCGGCCTCGTTCCGCGCCGTGACCGACTTTGCCTCGTGCAGCTTTCGCCCGGCGATGGAACGGCCGATATCATCCGCATCGCCGCCGGCCAGAAGCAGGCGCCCAATCTCGTTACCATGCTCGCCGATCCTGCGCGTCAGAAGATCTTTCATTACGGCCGCTTCGACATCGCCGTCCTCTTTCATACGTTCGGTGTCACCACGACGCCGGTCTTCTGCACCAAGATCGCCTCTCGCCTCTGCCGTACCTATACCGACCGTCACGGCCTGAAGGACAATCTCAAGGAGATGCTCGAGGTCGATATCTCCAAAGCCCAGCAATCGTCGGACTGGGCGGCGGAAACGCTGTCGCCGGCACAGCTCGAATATGCCGCCTCGGACGTGCTTTATCTCCACGCGCTGCGCGAGAAGCTGACGCAGCGCCTGCTGCGCGACGGTCGAATGGACTATGCCGATGATTGCTTCGCCTTCCTTCCTACCCGAGCCAAGCTCGACCTCCTTGGCTGGGAAGAGGCGGATATCTTCGCGCATAGCTAATCGCTTCGCTTGCAGGGCGAAATCCAAGAGGCCGGTGTCGTGGAAGTGGCGCCGGCCCTTTTATTTAGTGATCTGTTAAGGACTAGACTGCTATTTTGCGGGAGATTTCCAGTTCTGCGCGTTCGCGCCTCGCCAATTCGGTCATTCGGCGCTAGGAAATCCACAGGCCGCATGAGCGGACCTCGATTAAACCTGCTTCCCCACCTCCATCGTCGCCTTGCCAGACAAAGGAGCATGTCATGTTGCTTCCCGTTGGTGCCGTGTCCCCTGTGGGTGTGTCCGTTGAGAAGCCGATTGCTGCGACGGCTGAAACCTCCGGGCTTCAGACGACGGCGACGCCGGTCGCCGTTCTGTCGAGTGCGGTCAATGCCAGCGTCGAGGGCAAGCTGAACATGCTGCTGGTCGCGGCTCGCGAACGTATGCTCGACAGCCTGCTCTCCGCGATCGATGCTGCCAGCAAGGCGGTGAATGTTTCCCGTGAGCCGGGTGAAAGCAATACCGCCTATGCGCAGCGCGTTGCCGCTGCAATCCGCAGCCTGACGCCGCCGCAACTCGCCGCCGCGCAGCAGCGGATGGACGCGCAGATGAGGACGCCGGTCCCCTTGCCGCTTCTGGCAGCGGCATTGGAGAATCCGGAAAGCCCGCAGGCGGTGCAGCTGGCCCTCAGCTTGGAGCAGGCGTCGGTCGCCCAGCCGGATGCTGTGCTGAAAGCGGTCGTCAATTCCTATGGCCAGAATGCCGGCGAAGCGCGAACGCCAGCGTCCCAAGCACCTGTATCAGCCCCGATGCAGAAGGCGGCCGATCTGGCCGCGCTGTCAACGGCGCTTGCCGCTGCCGCAGAAGAACCGGCTTCAGCCATATCGACATCTGCGCCTCCGGCGACTACACCAGCGACGACTCAGTCTGCCGCACAGCCAGGACCCGCGACACAGCCGACGCCGCAATCGGGCATTTCCGTACAATCTCAATCCGCGCCGGCTGTTGCCCAGACCGCTCAAGCGCAGACGGTTGCACAAAACGGTACCGCGGCTGCCCCGCAAATCGCGCCTGCCGGCAGCACTGCTGCTGCGGCTGCCACTGCCCAGCCTTCCGCGCTCGCTTCCCTTGTCGATGATTTGACTGCGAGCGTGCTGCTGACCGCGCTCGCCGCCGAAGCCGAGCTCCCGACCGAAGTCGCGCTGATTCGGTCGCCGCTAACGCCGCCGCCAGTGCCGCGCGTTATCCAGCAGATAGAAGCCGATATCAAACAGGGCCTGCAGGTCGTCATCAGTCCGCCCGTGATGGAGACCAATACCGACCTTCTGCAGATTATCAACAATCCCACGTCTTCCGTCGAGAAGATCATCGCCCAGGCGCTGACCGGCAATACCGCGGCGCAGGCATCGTCGACGCAGCCGCCGGCCGTCAATGAAGGTGCCAAGAGCCCGGTCGCAGCGGTGGCCATGCCGGTGTCATTGGCGGTACAGCCTGAAGCGCCTGCTGCTGCCTCACTCTCTTCCGGCAAGCTGGCATTGCAGGCACCGTCCGCCGTGTCGATTGCAGCCTATGAGGCCGCGGAGCAGACGGTAATGCCGGCTCCCCTCCCGTTCGGCGTTCCCTTCGTCGTGGCGAATTATCTGCCGGTCGACACTCCCGATAAGAACAGCGAATCGAAATTGCTCGATCGCGTCGATCCCATCGGCGATGAGGAGAGCGGGCAAACTCAGGACGAGGAGAACCCGCAAGGTCAGGATGAAGAGCAGGCCCAAGCGGAGGAGCCACCGATGCAGGCAGCAGAGGAGGCATCCGACGAAGCGGAATCAACCGCACTGCCAAGCGATCGTATCCGGCCGGAGCTCGCTGCCCTGCCGCAGCCTCTGCGTGACCCGCTGCACGACCATGCCTTCGATTTCTATCGGCGCATGGTGACCTGGGAATAGGCGACCTCGCAACGGACAGGTGGCACGGGCAACCGCGTGGTGGACAAAGAAAAACCCGCCGGAGCGATCCGGCGGGTCTTTTGTTCCAGGCTTCTACCGAAAATTATTCGGCGTTGCGGTTCTTCAGAGCCGCACCCAGGATGTCGCCAAGCGAAGCGCCCGAGTCGGAAGAACCGAACTGAGCAACGGCTTCCTTCTCTTCTGCGATTTCCAGAGCCTTGATGGACAGCATGATCTTGCGGTCCTTCTTGGAGAAGTTGGTGACGCGGGCGTCGACAACCTGACCAACCGAGAAACGCTCCGGACGCTGTTCGTCACGGTCACGCGACAGATCGGCGCGGCGGATGAACGAGGTGATGTCTTCGTGGTTGACGAGCTTCACTTCGATGCCGCCGTCGTTGACTGCGATGACTTCGCAGGAAACGACTGCATTCTTGCGCAGGTCGCCGGAAGCGGCTGCTTCGCCGACCGCATCCTTGCCGAGCTGCTTGATGCCGAGCGAAATGCGTTCCTTCTCGACGTCGACGTCGAGAACGACAGCCTTGACGACGTCACCCTTGTTGTACTCTTCGATGACCTGCTCGCCCGGACGGTTCCAGTCGAGGTCGGAGAGGTGAACCATGCCGTCCACATCGCCGTCGAGGCCGATGAACAGGCCGAATTCGGTCTTGTTCTTGACTTCGCCTTCGACTTCGGTGCCAGCCGGATGGTTGCGGGCGAATGCTGCCCACGGGTTTTCCAGCGTCTGCTTCAGGCCGAGAGAGATACGACGCTTGGTCGGATCGACTTCGAGAACGACGACTTCGACTTCCTGGCTCGTGGACAGGATCTTGCCGGGGTGAACGTTCTTCTTGGTCCAGGACATTTCCGAGATGTGGATCAGGCCTTCGATGCCCGGCTCCAGCTCGACGAACGCACCGTAGTCGGTGATGTTCGTGACGGTACCCGAGATCTTCTTGCCTTCCGGATACTTGGCCTGGATGCCATCCCACGGATCGCTCTCGAGCTGCTTCATGCCGAGCGAGATACGGTGGGTTTCCTGGTTGATGCGGATGATCTGTACCTTGACCTGCTGGCCGATGGACAGGATTTCCGACGGATGGTTCACACGGCGCCATGCCATGTCGGTGACGTGCAGCAGGCCGTCGATGCCGCCGAGGTCAACGAACGCACCGTAATCGGTGATGTTCTTGACGACGCCGTCAACAACCTGGCCTTCTTCGAGGTTCTGAACGATTTCAGAACGCTGTTCGGCACGGGACTCTTCCAGAACCGTACGACGCGAAACGACGATGTTGCCGCGGCGCTTGTCCATCTTGAGGATTTCGAAGGGCTGCGGGTTGTGCATCAGCGGGGTCACGTCGCGGATCGGACGGATGTCGACCTGCGAACGCGGCAGGAAGGCGATAGCGCCGTCGAGATCGACGGTGAAGCCACCCTTGACCTGGTTGAAGATGACGCCTTCAACGCGCTCGCCAGCTTCGAACTTGGCTTCGAGCTTGATCCAGCTTTCTTCGCGGCGAGCCTTTTCGCGCGACAGAACGGCTTCGCCAAGCGCGTTTTCAATACGCTCGACATAGACTTCGACTTCATCGCCAACCTTGAGCGTGCCGTCCTTGGCGCGTGCACCGAATTCCTTCAGCGCGATGCGGCCTTCGACCTTGAGGCCGACGTCTACAACGGCGACATCCTTTTCGATGGCGGTGATGATGCCCTTGGTGACGTAGCCTTCAGCCAGATCGTTCTTGGCAAAGGATTCTTCGAGAAGGGCCGCGAAATCTTCGCGAGAGGGGGAAGTTACAGACATAAAATCTCCTGGCGTGTCCTTATTATGCAATCTGGACACTGACGCGCCGGTGGTTCGCGTTGAACAGGCCTGACCCCAGTCCGCCTCCCTTTGGGAAGCTATCCGGCGCTTGGACGGAATGTCAGGCTATCTTGAAATCGGCGGTTTCCGGCGCAAGGCACGCAAGACCGCTCAAAATTTTCAGGCATTTCGGCTCAGAGCGGCATCGATGATCGATTTTGCCGTCTGAAACGCCGCTTCTATACTCATTTCTGAGGTATCTAGCAAGTACGCGTCTTCAGCTGGTTTCAAGGGGCTGTCTGTGCGGCCCATATCGCGCTCGTCGCGCCGTTTCACATCCTCGAAAATGGCGCCGTAATCGGCAATGCCGCCGGCGTCGACGATTTCCTCGTAGCGCCGCTTGGCCCGGACTTCGGCCGAAGCCGTCACATAAAGTTTTATTGGCGCATCGGGGCAGACCACGGTTCCGATATCGCGACCGTCGAGCACCGCGCCCGGCTTCTTTTCGGAAAAGCGCCGCTGCGCTTCGACCAGAGCCCTGCGCACGGCCGGCATGACGGCGATCTTCGATGCGGCCTCGCCGATCTCGTGCCGGGATAGAATGGTCCGGTCGAGCCCGGCCAGATCGACCTTGCGCGCCATTCCTTCGGCAATCGCTTCGTCGTCGAGTGGCAGTCCCGCATCGAGCAGTGCCTTGGCGGTCGCGCGGTAGGTGAGGCCGGTATCGAGGTGATGATAGCCATAGGCCTCGGCGATCCGGCGTGCCAGAGTTCCCTTGCCGGCAGCCGCTGGTCCGTCGATGGCGATGATCATGTCTTCTTCCGTCCCTACCCGGTCTTTCGTGATTTGCTGTAGCGACGCACCCGATCGGCCATTTCCGCGGCCTCCAAGCGATCGATCGCCGAAAGCCTTCTGCCACGCCCTGTCGCTCAGCAGCGGCCGGTTCTGGCTCACCTTCCATTTGCCGTCAATCGTCTCGATGTCGATTTCGATGCCGACGATACCTTTCATCAGCGTCGCGATGTAGTCCGGCGGCATATTTTTTCACTGTCCATGGCTCGGCGCGCCCGGGGGCAGTGCCTATTTCCGGGTGAGCATTCCCTTGCCGCCCTCCGGCATCGCACAGCCCTTCGGCAAAGGCCGGTTGCTCATTATACTAAACCCCATGCAAAGCGGCATGAACTTTAGCTTTGACAGAAACGGCCGCAACGATTAAGGGGACCGGCTGATATTTCCCTTAAAACGCCGGCTTCCCCGGCATTGCCGAATTTCCATTCGGCCATTCATGAGGCTTTGACAGTGGCGAAAGCGGAACTTGGAACAAAACGTACCGACCCAGATACCGGCAAGAAGTTCTATGACCTGAACCGGGATCCGGTGGTCTCGCCCTATACCGGCAAGTCCTGGCCCTTGTCCTTCTTCGAAGAAACCTCCGCTTCCAAGGAAGTTCCGGAAGAGGACGAAGTAGCCGAAGTCGATACCGAAAACACGGAAGTCGAACTGGTTTCGCTCGAGGATGCCGACGACGCTGCCGGCGGCGACGACATTCCGGATATCGGCGATGACGATGTCGAAATCGGCGACGATGACGACGATACCTTCCTCGAAGCCGACGAAGATGAAGACGATGACGACATGAGCGACATCATCGGCGTCACCGGCGACGAAGACGACGTCTGATCTGAAAGACAATCGGCCCGGTAAACGAAAAAATTTCCCGGGCCGAATTTTTCGGCTTGCTATCTGTGAAAACCACAAGTAATAAGCCGCCACCCCGACGGGCGAAGCGCTCGGAAGGGACCCAGGGCCGGTCAAACGGCACCATCTTGATGGGGCTATAGCTCAGCTGGGAGAGCGCTTGCATGGCATGCAAGAGGTCAGCGGTTCGATCCCGCTTAGCTCCACCACGCTTCGCCCTTACGGGCTTCGCGTGGCGCGGCCGCGGGAAGGCGTTAGGCTGAAGCAGTGCCCGGCAAAGCCCGCTGGGCGACGACGGGCTGAAATCTCCGAAAAACATTTCCCGATACAAAGACACGCTCCATTGCATGTAGAGTTTGCACGCGAATCACCGGATGCCAATTGATCGAGATGCGGATGTGATATGTTTACATCCTTCAAAGCGCAGATTTTCCCGACCAGCAATATACCGGATCGACTTCGGACCTTAGGCAGCGGCTTGCCGACCACAATGCTGGTAAATCGACCCACACCGCAAAGTTCATGCCGTGGGCTCTCCTCTGGTATTCTGCCTTTCCCGACAAATACCGAGCTCTTGAATTTGAGGCCTATCTGAAGTCTCATTCCGGCTGAGCATTTGCAAAGAAGCGGCTGCTCTAAATAACCCCGCCTATTTCAGCGTATCGATAATTTAATCCATTCTCCGCATTCGCCCAACTTCATGCTAGCTTCCCTTTCTCCTTAACCCACCCTGAATCGCCCATGACAAGACAGCGCCGCCGTCATCTCATCAAGACCCGTCGTACCGTGACGGGGCTTTTGCTTGTTGCATCCATTGCTTTCCTCGCCGGCATGACCGATGCGGTCGGGCTGATGCTGACGGGGAATTTCGTGTCCTTCATGACTGGGAACACGACGCGGGCGGCGATTGCGCTGGGGACGGGAGATTTCGGCCATGCGGCGGTGCTGTTTTCCGCCATTCTGACGTTCATTGCCGGCAATGCACTCGGCATCGTTATTGCCCACGCAGCGGAGCGGCGGGCTTTTGTCGTGCTCGCCTGCGTCAGCATCCTTCTGGCGGCGGCCGCAGGTTTTGCCGTGCCGTCTCTGATTCTCGTGCAGTTTTATCTCGTGGTGCTCGCCATGGGCATGGTCAACGCCACGGTCGAGCATATAGAAGGCCTGCCGATCGGCCTCACTTACGTTACCGGCGCGCTCTCGCGCTTCGGCCGCGGCATCGGCCGCTTTCTGCTCGGTGACCGGGATCTTGCCTGGAGGGTGCAGATTGTGCCCTGGAGCGGCATGATATCGGGCGCCACTATCGGCGCGCTTCTGGCCGGCTCCTTTGGCGCACACGCGCTCTGGCTGGTTTCGATGGTCGCGCTCGTACTCGCGCTTATCACTCTCTTTATCCCACGCCCGCTGCAGCGTCGCTTCGGCCAACGGCTGACGGTGGCGGCCCGGCAGAGCCGCGGATGAAATAGCCACATTGCGGCGCACAAAAATCTGCTAGGGAATAAAACGAATCGTTTTGCCGACAAGCGTAAGGATGTGCCGTGTTCGTTTTTTCGAAACTTGTCTGGATCTTCGGTCAGCCGCTGTCGCTGGCCTTTGTGTTTGTCCTGCTGGCATTCATCGCCGCTCTGCTGCGCTGGCGCGCGACCGTCATCACCTCGGCGCTCTTGTCGGCGCTGATCCTGTTCGTGTCGCTCTATACGACGGCCGGTGCCTATGTTGTTCAAACGCTGGAAGAGCGCTTTCCGCATCCCGCGGCCGATCCCGCCGATTTCAAATGCATGATCGTTCTCGGCGGCGCGACGCAGAACGAGGTGACGACGGTGCGGGGCGGCTACGAACTCGATTCGGCCGGCGATCGCCTGATCGAAGCGCTGCGTCTCGCGCAGAAATATCCGCAGGCGCGCATCGTGATCTCAGGTGGTGATGGTTCGATCGGCGGCACCTATGAGGGCGATGCCGTGATTTCCGAGCGCTTCTTCACCGCGCTCGGCATTCCAACAAGTCGCCTGGTTGAGGATAAGACCTCGCGCACGACCTTCGAAAATGCCGTTAACACGAAGCAGCTGCTCGCGCAGAACGGTCTTTCGGATTGCCTGTTGATCACTTCCGGCTTCCATATGCCGCGCTCGATGGGCATTTTTCGTAAGCAGGGTATCGATGTCGTCCCATGGCCAGTCGATTATCGCAGCACCGGCAAGGAAACGCTCGGCCTCGATTTCACCCAGCCCTCGCGCAATGCGCAGCTGCTGGCGACGGGATTGCGCGAATGGGTCGGTTTGGTCGGCTATTACGTCGTCGGCCGCACCTCGGCGCTGTATCCAGGGCCGTAATGACGTGTCCAGACCTTAACGATGCGATGCGCCGTGAAACCTATTTCTGCGAAATAGTAACGAATTTGGTACCGCGCACCCTGACGGTGATTTCGCAGACCGCTTCGCCATCCTTGCGGTCGCAGAAGCGCGGATGCATCTTCATGACCAGCACCATGTTGCCGAAGCGCTGGATGAAATCGTAGCCGTAAATTTTCGCCGTAGCGATCATCAGGTAGCCGCCTTCGGCCACCTGGACATAGAAATTGTAGGGGCAGCCTTCGTCCGTGCAGTAAGGTCCCTTTTCGCCCTTGCAGGTGATCTCGCCTTCATTGATGACGATATCCATCAGCTTGTCGTTGTTGATATCCTGTTGGGTGGCGAATTTGTCGCCGAAACTTACTTGTCCGTCGCAGCTCTTGGTGAAGTGGTCCTTTTCGAAGGCTACAGGGTCCTGCAGGATCGATTGCTGCGCCTCGGCCGCAACGGGCATGACCACGAGAGCGAAGAGGTTGAGGATTACGATCAGCAGGGATTTCACGGGGGATTCCTTTTCGAAGCGCCGTTGCGGTCACGATAACAGCCGCAGCCGCTGCGACATCTTTGCACGCGCCTGCTTGCGCGGCCCTTGCCGTCGTGATTCATTTCGGAAAAATCGCGGGCGTTCCGCTGGAGTTTTCGATGTCGCTTCTCTCGTTTCTTGATTATGCCGGCGTCGCCCTTTTTGCCGCAACCGGCGCGCTCGCCGCCTCGCGCAAGCAGCTCGATCTGATCGGCTTCCTGTTCCTGGCAGCCGTCACCGGCATCGGCGGCGGCACGCTTCGCGATATCGTCCTTGGTCGAGTACCGGTCTTCTGGGTGCTGAATCCGACCTATATTATTATCTGCGCCATGGTCGGCGTTCTGGTCTTCTTCACCGCGCACCTGTTCGAATCGCGCTATCGGTTGCTCATCTGGCTCGATGCCGTGGGGCTATCGGCCTACTGCGTAATGGGGGCGGCCAAGGGAATGGCGGCGACGGGCTCGCCCACCGTCGCCATCGTCACCGGCGCGCTGACCGCGACCTTCGGCGGCATCCTGCGCGATCTGCTTGCGAATGAACCTTCGGTCCTGCTGCGCCCAGAAATCTATGTGACGGCCTCAATCGTCGGCGCCGGCGTCTTCACCGCCGCCAATGCGACGATGCTGCCGCTTTATGCCTCCGCGGGGCTGGGCGTGACTGCCGCCTTTGCGGTGCGCGGCGGCGCGCTCTGGTTCGGCTGGACCTTTCCGACCTATCACCATAAGCCGGGCCGCCATCCGGATGATGTGATGTGACAGAGAATTTGCCGCAGATGAGCCGACGCAGCGCTATTCTTAGCGCTGCTGCTTGCGGCGCAGACGGATCACAACGTCGACATGGGCGATTTCCATGCCCTGCGGCGGTTCCGGAAGATTGTCGATCGTCAGATTGCTGATCGGAATATCCAGCACCTCGTTGTGGCCTTCCACGAAAAAGTGATGATGATCTGAGACGTTGGTGTCGAAATAGGTCTTGGTGCTTTCGACGGCGAGCACGCGGATCAGGCCGGCCTCAGTGAATTGGTGCAGGGTGTTGTAGACGGTCGCCAGCGAAACAGGAACGCCGGCGGCAACCGCCTCTTCGTGAAGCTCTTCCACGGTCAGATGGCGGTCGCCCTTGGCGAAAAGGAGGTCCCCCAGTGCGATCCGCTGCCTAGTCGGCCTTAGGCCCACATTGCGCAGCCTGGTTTCGATCGCGATTTCGGCATGTTCTGCCATTCAGGGACTCCGGATTCCTGATCTCTATAATTCTTTACTAAGCCATATAACTTTTGCCTTGATTGCTTTCAATAGTTTCAATGGGGTGGGAAGGTGCTCAAAAGCCGCAAAAAACGGGCTTTTGCCGCATTTGGCTCTGGTAGCGGCTCTGGCGTTCCTGTATGCGACCACCACATAATGGCTAGTGCCGTCGATCGAATAGATGAATGAGAGTCCAATGCTTGTGCTTCATTTTCTGTCCATCTTGCACTAAAGCTTCACATCCATCGGCATTCATGCGGGGGAAACGGAATTTTTATGACGACGAGACAATCCAGCTTCAATTATGAGGAAATCCTGGCCTGCGGCCGCGGCGAGCTGTTCGGCCCGGGCAATGCACAGCTTCCCCTGCCGCCGATGCTGATGGTCCATCGCATTACAGATATTTCCGAGACGGGCGGAGCTTTCGACAAGGGCTATATCCGCGCCGAATATGACGTGCGCCCCGATGACTGGTATTTCCCCTGCCATTTTGCCGGCAATCCGATCATGCCGGGCTGCCTCGGCCTCGACGGCATGTGGCAGCTGACCGGCTTCTTCCTCGGTTGGCTCGGCGAGCCTGGCCGCGGCATGGCGCTTTCGACAGGCGAAGTGAAGTTCAAGGGCATGGTTCGTCCGGATACGAAGCTTCTCGAATACGGCATCGACTTCAAGCGCGTCATGCGCGGCCGCCTCGTCCTCGGTACTGCCGACGGCTGGCTGAAGGCCGATGGCGAGACCATCTATCAGGCGACGGACCTGCGCGTGGGCCTGTCCAAGGACAAGGTTGCCTGAACTGCGGCCTCGCCGCCTCCACAAAGACAGATGTTTTAGAAAAGGTCATCGACATGAGACGGGTAGTTGTTACGGGTCTGGGTATTGTCTCTTCGATTGGAAACAATGCTCAAGAAGTGACCGCCTCGCTGCGCGACGCCAAATCCGGCATTTCCTTCTCCCCCGACTTTGCCGAGCATGGCTTCAAATGCCAGGTCTGGGGCGCGCCGAAAATCGATACGACCGACCTGGTGGATCGCCGCGCCATGCGTTTCCTGTCGCAGGGCGGCGCCTGGAACCATGTCGCCATGAAGCAGGCGATCGCCGATAGCGGCCTCGAGGAAAGCGATATCACCAACGAGCGCACCGGCATCATCATGGGCTCCGGCGGCCCATCGACGCGCACCCTGATTGAAGCTGCCGACATCACCCGCAAGAACAACAGCCCGAAGCGCATCGGCCCGTTTGCCGTGCCGAAGTCGATGTCGTCGACCGCCTCAGCCACGCTTGCGACCTGGTTCAAGATCCACGGCGTCAACTACTCCATCTCGTCGGCCTGCTCGACCTCGGCGCACTGCATCGGCAATGCCGCCGAAATGATCCAGTGGGGCAAGCAGGACGTCATGTTTGCCGGCGGCCATGAAGATCTTGACTGGACCATGTCGAACCTCTTCGACGCCATGGGCGCCATGTCGTCGGACTTCAACGAAAACCATCCGGAAACCGCCTCGCGCGCCTATGACGCCAAGCGTGACGGCTTCGTCATCGCCGGCGGCGCCGGCGTCCTGGTCCTGGAAGAGCTTGAGCATGCCAAGGCACGCGGCGCCAAGATCTATGCCGAAATCATCGGCTACGGCGCTACCTCGGACGGTTACGACATGGTCGCGCCGTCAGGCGAAGGCGCCGTGCGCTGCATGCGCCAGGCGCTGGCCACCGTGAAGGGCGATATCGACTACATCAACACCCACGGCACCTCGACGCCGGTGGGCGACAGCAAGGAAATCGGTGCGATCCGCGAAGTCTTCGGCGACAAGATCCCACCGGTCCAGTCGACCAAGTCGCTGACGGGCCATTCGCTCGGCGCAGCGGGCGTTCAGGAATCGATCTATTCGATCCTGATGATGCAGGAGCGCTTTATCGGCGAAAGCGCCCATATCACCGAACTCGATCCGGAATTTGAAGGCGTGCCGATCGTGCGCAAGCGTATCGACAACGCCAAGTTCGATATCGCTCTTTCGAACTCCTTCGGCTTCGGCGGCACCAACGCCACGCTCGTATTCCAGCGCTATAACGGATAAGGCAATGACGGGAATTATGCAGGGTAAGCGCGGCCTCATCATGGGCGTCGCAAACAACCATTCGATTGCCTGGGGTATTTCAAAGGCACTGGCCGCCGAAGGCGCTGAACTGGCTTTCACCTTTCAGGGCGAAGCGCTCGGCAAGCGCGTCAAGCCGCTCGCAGCCGAAGTCGGCTCGGATTTCCTACTGCCTTGCGATGTCGAGGATCTCGCTTCGGTCGATGCCGTCTTTGACGCCATCAAGGAGCGCTGGGGCAAGCTGGACTTCGTCGTCCACGCCATCGGCTTTTCCGACAAGAACGAACTGAAGGGGCTTTATGCCAACACCACGCGGGAGAATTTCACCCGTACGATGGTGATTTCCTGCTTCTCCTTCACCGAGGTCGCCAAGCGGGCCGCCGAACTGATGACGGAAGGCGGCAGCATGCTGACGCTGACCTATAACGGCTCGACGCGCGTGATCCCGAACTACAACGTCATGGGCGTCGCCAAGGCGGCGCTCGAGGCTTCCGTTCGCTATCTCGCTGCGGATTACGGCCCGCGCGGCATTCGCGTCAATGCCGTTTCCGCCGGCCCGATCCGCACGCTCGCCGGCGCCGGCATTTCCGACGCCCGTGCCATCCTGTCGTGGAACCAGCGCAACGCGCCGCTGCGCAAGTCCGTCACCATCGATCAGGTCGGCTCGTCGTCGCTCTACCTCCTGTCGGATCTGGCAGCAGGCGTCACCGGCGAAGTCCATTTTGTCGATGCTGGCTACAACATCACCTCGATGCCGACGCTGGAAACGCTGTCGAGCGCAGATACGGAATAAGCTCCCGATCTCAATCGTGTCCTCCCGGTTTTGGCCGGGAGGATCGAATTTCCGGATATCCTTCCAGAGGATTCCCGATGACGTCCATCGACGAAGCAGAACCTTTGGCATCGACCGACCGTCTTATCCTTCGCCGCTTTGTGCTGGAGGATTTTGCCGCCTATAGCGCCTATCGCTCCCTACCGGAAATCTATCGTTTCCTCTACCGCGACCCTCCTTCGCCTGAAGTGATGAGGGAGCGTTTCGATATCAGGCTGAATTCCCCTTTCTCCGAGGATGGAGATACGCTGCTATGCGCTGTCATTCGGCGGGAGGATGGTGCTTTGGTGGGCGATGTCAGCCTGACGTTTGCAAACAAGGCCGCACTTCAGGCCGAGCTCGGCTATACTTCCAACCCAGCCTATGCCAGGAAGGGCTATGCCACCGAGGCGGCGGAAGCCATGATTACCCTCGGCTTCGAAAAATTTGGCTTCCACCGGATCTTTGCACGGCTGGATGCGAAAAATGCCGGCTCAGTTGGCGTCGTCGAACGGCTCGGCCTGCGCCGCGAGGCGCTTCTGATCGAGAACGATCGCTTCAACGGCATATGGGGCGACGAATGCATCTACGCCGTGCTGAACCGCGAATGGGTCGCACGAGCGTCGAAACGAAGCTCCTGAGCCCATTCGAAAAATGGCGGCCATCTGACCGCCATGATCCCTCATTTCTTTGCCCAGAGCACCTTGTAGCGGGCATTGCGGCAGGTCTCGCCGAACTCCTTGAAGTATTCCGCCAGCACCGGCTCGTAGGGCAGGCCGCGATTGGCGACCAGCATCAGGCGGCCGCCGCTGCGCAGAGCCGAAGCAGCGGTCTTGATCATCGCCTGGCCGAGCGAGGGCTCGGCGGCATGGCCCTCATGGAAGGGCGGGTTCATGATGATCAGGTCGTATTTGTCCTTGACCGGCTCGCTCGCCAGATCGTGCCAGAAGAAGCGCTGGGCGACCTGCGGGCAGTGCGATAGCAGATTGGCACGTGCGGCCTCCAGAGAGCCGTAATGGGCCTCGTAGAGGTCGATGCGCTCGATCCGTGGCGATTTCGTTGCGAGCTCTACGGAGAGATAGCCCCAGCCGGCGCCGAAATCGGCGGCATCACCGGCAAAATCGGTCGGCAGGCGCGAGGCGAGAAGTTCCGAGCCGGCATCGATACGGTCATGTGAGAACATGCCGGGCGCCGTGGTGAAGCTGTCGTCGACCAGCGTCGCCGGCTTTGCGAGCTGCGCCGTCAAAAGCTTGATATCGGCAGGCCGCGCAAACCAGAAGGCCACGCCGTGATATTTCGGCATGTGCTCGATTTCGAGCCCGAAGGCCTCGATGCGCTTGCGCAGCGGCTGGATACCGTCTTCCTTGCCGCCGGCAACGACAATGAGGCCGCCTTCCTTTACGCGCGCCAGCGCTTCGGCGATATGATCCTCATTCTCGCCCTTGTGCTTGCCGCAGAGCACCAGCGCGCCGTCATAGCCTTCGCCTTCGACCTCCGGTGTCACGTTGATGCGCTGCGCCTGCAGCTGGCGAAAGAAGGGGCGGAAGCCCTGGACGGCGGAAAGCTCGGCAGTAAATCCCTCCGGCAGCGCAAAGCCGGCTTCGGCGCCGAGAAACAGGATGCGCTGACCCTCGCCGGGCGCTTCGATAGTGCCGGAGGCAAAGGGATGGAATAGGGTCTTCAGGGCATCGCGGCTCATGGGCGTGGTCTCGTCTTGAAAGGTGGACTTGAACCGTCAGATATCTGTGGCCTTATCGTATCTCGTGCTTACCCCTCACCTTAGCCCTCTCCCCGTTGGGACGGGGAGAGGGGACGACAGAGCCGGAAAACATGCCCCTTGGTGTGGAGGCCGTTATCGAGCACAGTCATGTCCCCTCACCCCGCATGTGCGGGGAAAGGGCTAGGGTGAGAGGCCAGGCACCGATTCCACGATCCAGCCAAACCAACGGGCATTCAATATAAAAAGGGCGCGGAAAAGATCCCGCGCCCCGGAACTTGGATGAAGGCGCAGCTTACTCGGCTGCGTCGTCCTTCTTCTTTTCGGCAACGATTTCCTGGCCGGTCGCCTGATCGACAACCTTCATGGACAGGCGAACCTTGCCGCGCTCGTCGAAGCCGAGCAGCTTGACCCAGACCTTGTCGCCTTCCTTGACAACATCCTGCGTCTTGGCAACGCGCTCGGAAGCGAGCTGCGAGATATGGACGAGGCCGTCGCGGGCGCCGAAGAAGTTGACGAAGGCGCCGAAGTCGGCGGTCTTCACAACCGTACCTTCGTAGATCTGGCCGACTTCCGGCTCGGCGACGATCGAGTGGATCCACTTGCGGGCCGCTTCGATTTCCTTGCCGGAGGAGGAGGCGATCTTAACGGTGCCGTCGTCCTCGATGTTGATCTTGGCGCCGGTCTTTTCGACGATTTCGCGGATGACCTTGCCGCCGGAGCCGATGACTTCGCGGATCTTGTCGACCGGGATGTTCATGACTTCGATGCGCGGAGCGAATTCGCCGAGCTGGCCGCGGCTTTCGGTGATGGCCTTGGACATCTCGCCGAGGATGTGGGCACGACCGCCCTGTGCCTGGCCGAGAGCGACCTTCATGATCTCCTCGGTGATGCCGGCGATCTTGATGTCCATCTGCAGCGAGGTGATGCCGTCGGCAGTGCCGGCGACCTTGAAGTCCATGTCGCCGAGGTGGTCTTCGTCACCGAGAATGTCGGAGAGAACCGCGAAGCGATCACCTTCCAGGATCAGACCCATGGCGATACCGGCAACCGGCTTTGCCAGCGGAACGCCGGCATCCATCAGGGCGAGCGACGTGCCGCAAACCGTTGCCATCGAGGACGAGCCGTTCGATTCGGTGATCTCCGAGACAACGCGCAGCGTGTAGGGGAACTGTTCAGCCGACGGCAGCATCGGGCGGATAGCGCGCCATGCGAGCTTGCCGTGACCGATTTCACGGCGGCCCGGGGAGCCCATACGGCCGGTTTCGCCAACCGAGTAGGGAGGGAAGTTGTAATGGAGCAGGAAGCGCTCCTTGTACATGCCGGTCAGGCTGTCGACATACTGTTCGTCTTCGCCGGTGCCGAGCGTGGCAACGACGATTGCCTGCGTTTCACCGCGGGTAAACAGGGCCGAACCGTGCGTGCGCGGCAGAATGCCGACTTCCGAAACGATCGGGCGAACCGTCTGCAGGTCACGGCCGTCGATACGGCTCGACGTGTCGAGGATGTTCCAGCGAACGATCTTCGCCTGCAGGTGCTTGAAGATGGCGCCGACTTCTTCGGCCGTGTATTTGGCTTCGCCTTCTTCCGGCAGGAAGTGTGCCTTCACCTTCGCTTTGACGGCGTCGACGGCAGCGTAGCGATCGGCCTTCTGGGTGATCTTGTAGGCGTCGCGGAGTTCGGCTTCGGCGAGGCCGAGCATTTCCTTCTCGAGTTCGGAATAATCTTCCGGCTGGAAGTCGCGGGGCTCCTTGGCAGCGACTTCCGCGAGCTTGATGATCGCGTCGATGACCGGCTGGAAGCCGCGGTGACCGAACATGACGGCGCCGAGCATGACGTCTTCAGGCAGTTCCTTGGCTTCGGATTCAACCATCAGAACGGCGTCCTGCGTACCGGCGACGACGAGGTCGAGGGTCGACTCGTCCATCTCGTCGAGATGCGGGTTGAGAACGTATTCGCCATTGATGTAGCCGACGCGGGCGCCGCCGATCGGGCCCATGAAGGGGATGCCGGAGAGCGTCAGGGCTGCGGAGGTCGCGACCATGGACAGGATGTCCGGATCGTTTTCGAGGTCATGCTGGATGACCGTGACGACGACCTGCGTGTCGTTCTTGTAGCCTTCCGGGAAAAGCGGGCGGATCGGGCGGTCGATCAGGCGGGAAACGAGCGTTTCGTTTTCGCTCGGACGTCCCTCGCGCTTGAAGTAGCCGCCGGGGATTTTGCCGGCTGCGTAGGTCTTTTCCTGATAGTTGACGGTGAGCGGGAAGAAGTCCTGGCCCGGCTTCGGCGCCTTGGCGGAAACGACGGTCGCAAGCACCACGGTCTCGCCATAGGTGGCAACGACGGCGCCGTCGGCCTGGCGGGCGATCTTGCCGGTTTCGAGCTTCAGCGGGCGGCCTGCCCACTCGATTTCGACGGTATGGATATCGAACATATCTTGTCCTTGCATGATGCGGGAAAAGGCGCCATCGCCGACGAATTCGGCAGAGCGCATCTTCGACCGCACGAAATGTGACGCATCACGGGCAAGACAACGAGAGGCTTTCGAAGATCGGCCGAAGCGCTAGGCTTCGGCTGAAAGCATCCGGCAATCCTGCCCCATGACAGGTCAACGGTTGTTGTTGGCAGCACCGGCCCATCCGGCCTGCCGTCGGTCTCGCATCGCACCGTCATAAGGCGCGAGGGAAACGGGTCTCAAGGGTTCATACCCTTCATAAGCATCCGGCGGACGTTCAGGTGAACGCCCGCCGGAAATTCCGTTAGCGGCGGATACCGAGGCTGGTGATCAGCTTGGTATAACGGCCTTCGTCCTTCTTCTTGAGGTAATCAAGAAGCGAGCGCCGGCTGGAAACCATCGTCAGGAGGCCACGACGGGAGTGGTTGTCCTTCTTGTGGTCCTTGAAGTGTTCCGTGAGGTTGTTGATGCGCTCGGTCAGGATCGCAACCTGGACTTCCGGAGAACCGGTGTCGCCTTCGGCAGTAGCGTATTCCTTGATTAGCGCAGCCTTGCGCTCAGCAGTGATCGACATCGGATGGTCCTTTCTATGAGAGGAGATTGAAGTCGCCAAACGCCGGGATGTCGTCCAGCATTGGCCGCGAATGCAATCAGGCATGCCTGATGCTGGCGCTGCCTATAAACCAAATAAGCGCCAATTGAAAGAGGGTTCTCCCTGGGCGCCTTTCAGCGCCCTGCCATGGCGTCCCGGATCATGGCATTGTAGCCTCCTGGATCCTGCAGCATGGCGAAATGACTGGCATCCTTCAGGATGACAAGCTTGGCGCCCGGGATCTCCTTCGCCATCATCTCGGTATGATCCAGCTTCACCGCTTCGTCATGGTCGCCGATGGCAAGTGTCACCGGCACCGTGATCTTGCCGAGGTCGGCTGCGGTCCATGCCGGCTGCGTCTCCCACATCTTCGAGATCTGTTTGACGAAGGCGTCATATTCGTTGGGGGTCGGCGACAGCTTCCTGTAATACTCGCCGGCGACATTGATGTAGTCGTTGAAAGTCTTGTTGCTCATGACGTTGGGCTTCACGCCGTCCGTCGTGACATTGGCGGCTTGAGCGATTACGCGCGTCAGCTTTTCGGGATATTTCATCGCCATGTCGATGCCGATGATGCCACCGTCAGACCATCCGACCAGCGTCACCTTGCCGACCTTCAGATAATCGAGCAGTGCGGCGTAATCGGAGGTCATCAGATCGTAGCCAAAGGGCTGTTCGCTGCGCGTCGAGCGGCCATGCCCGCGGCTGTCGGCGACGATGACGAGATGATCTCTCGCGAATTCGGCGACCTGAGCGCCCCAGATATCGGCATTTCCGAGGCCGCCATGGATGAAGAGGATCGGGTCACCCGCGCCATATTCGGCATAGTACATCTTGATGTCGTTGACATCGGCCATGCCGCTCGCCTTTGGCTGCGGCATCGGCGGAAATGGCGGTAGCCCGGCCCACCGTTCGGCGGATTGGGCGTTCGCAGCTGTCAGGAACAGGGAAAGGAATGCAACTATTCCGAATGCAACTCTGCGCATGTTTGCCCCCTTTTTGAACGGGCCATGATGGCCCGTCGGGAGCATATCGCATAGCCATCGCCCGCAATAGCCGCTATTTCCGGTTGATTGGAGTCAGCCGAACACGCGCTTTGGACGGAATTCACCCTGGCCGATCTCGCCGATCGCAATCAGCTTGCCGCGAGCCGTGGCATAGGCCTCGGTTTCGGCAACCGGCGCATCGCGGCCACGCACGAGGATAGGGTTGCCCATCTTCAGGCGGTGCGCCTGATCGTCGCTGATCACGAGATGCGGGAGCGAAGAAAGAGCCTCGGCCGTATCGATCAGAAGCGCGTCGAGGGCCGCGAGCCGCTCGTCCGCATCCTCGATCTCTTCCAGTGCTACAAGATCCGCAAGCGGCACCATCGCCTCTTCGGCGAAGGGCGCAACGAAGCTGCGGCGCAGGCCGGAAATATGGCCGTAGCAACCAAGATCGCGGCCGAAATCGCGCGCAAGCGCACGCACATAGGTGCCCTTGCCGCACTCGACTTCGAAATGCGCGGTATTGGCATCCGGGCAAGCAAGCAGCGTCAGGCGGAAAATCTCGACTTCGCGCGATGGGATCTCGACTGTCTCGCCTTCGCGGGCGAGGTCATAGGCGCGCTCGCCCGATATTTTGATGGCGGAGAATTGCGGCGGGACTTGCTGGATAACGCCGGTATATTTGGGCAGCAGCGCGCGAATATCCTCTTCGCTCGGGCGTTTGTCGGAAGTGGCCGTGACTTCGCCCTCGAGGTCGTCGGACGCGCGTTCCTCGCCCCAGGTTACGGTGAATTCATAGATCTTGCGACCATCCATGACATAGGGAACCGTCTTGGTGGCGTCGCCGAGCGCGATCGGCAGCATGCCGGAGGCGAGCGGATCGAGCGTACCGGCATGGCCGGCCTTCTGCGCCTTAAACAGCCACTTGATCTTGGATACAGCTTCGGTCGAGCCGAAATCGATCGGCTTGTCGAGGATGAGCCAGCCCGAAATCGGGCGGCCCTTGGGTTTGCGTGATTTGGACATTCTCTGTCTCTGTTATTGATCTTGGTCGTTGTCGTCGTCGAGGTCGCGGCTGACCTCGGGCGAGCGCAGAAGCGCGTCGATCTTCTTGTAATTGTCGAAGCTCGTATCGTCGCGGAAGCGGACTTCCGGCATGTACTTCATCTGGCGAAGCTGCGGGCCGAGACGGCCGCGAATATATTTCGCATGGCGGTTCAGCGCCTCGATCACGGCGCCATGGTCGGCGACGCCGAGCGGGGTCACGAAGGCGGTCGCGATCTTCAGATCGGGCGACATGCGCACTTCGGAAATGGAGATTACGGTGCGCTCGATCAGGTCGTCGCGCACTTCGCCGCGCTGCAGAACCTGCGTGATCGCTGAGCGCACCTGCTCGCCGACGCGAAGCATGCGCTGCGAGGGCGCGGAAGAAGTTGGTTTGGTCATGGTTGTTCCATTAGCAGCGTCCCGTGGACGCAATAAAGCGGGTCAAATGACTCGATCCGGCGCAAAGGTCAAGGCTGGACAGGGTTTGCTGCCCGCCAGAAGCCGAGAATCCTTGCGAAAGCGGTATCCTGCGCCTGCTGATCGGAAAAGGCGGAGGCAGGAATATAGGTAACGAAGGATTCGAGATCGAATTCGATCCGCCCGTCGGCGCGGCTGATATTGATGATTTCGCTCCAACCGAGCCAGATCTTGATATCCGTCGACGCCCAAGACGCACCCTGAGCATCGGCCGTTGCGGTAATCACGACGCCGGGTCGAATGCGCGAGCGCATCGCCATCCGTCGCCGCCGGATTGCCCAGCGGTAGTAGACCAGAATGAGCGCGTAGATCATCAGGGAAGGCACGAGCCATATAATGGCAATGTCGGCTTCGTGGATGGAAGGTGATAGTCCGAGGACGGGGACATAGACATAGCGTCTTAGCAAATAGAAAAGAACCGGCAGGCCCGCGCCGACGGCGATCGCCGATATGAAGAACCATGCCACCTCGTTCTGCGCTTTCTGCGGGCTGCGGCGCGCCACGCGTCTGCCCGCCCGCAGCATCACCGCGACGTGCTCGTCCGGCTGGCGAATGAAGGAGACGGTGATTGAATGTTCGTCTTCAGACCCTGTCGTCATACTGGCTGCGCATCCCCGTTCGGTAGCATCCAATGAAAAACCGCCGGTTTCGGCCGGCGGTTTTGATATCTAGCAAATCGAAGGATTGCTTACAGCGTGCGGGTGATGTGCTCGACGCGGAAGCATTCGATCGTATCGCCGACGCGGATGTCTTCGTAGTTTTCGAAGGCCATACCGCATTCCTGGCCCATATTGACCTCGGCGACTTCGTCCTTGAAGCGCTTGAGCGTCTTGAGCTTGCCTTCGTGGATGACGACGTTGTCGCGAACGAGGCGAACACCGACGCCACGCTCGACCTTGCCTTCGGTGACGCGGCAACCCGCGACCTTGCCGACCTTCGTGATGTTGAACACCTCGAGGATTTCGGCATTGCCGAGGAAGGTTTCGCGGCGCTCCGGAGAGAGCAGGCCCGACATGGCCGCCTTCACGTCATCCACCAGATCGTAGATGATGTTGTAGTAGCGGATCTCGATGCCCTGACGCTCGGCGAACTGACGTGCCTGCGCGTTGGCGCGCACGTTGAAGCCGATGATCGCCGCATTGGAGGCTTCCGCCAGCGAGACGTCCGACTCGGTGATGCCGCCTGCGCCCGAATGGACGATGCGCGCACGAACTTCGTCGGTGCCGAGCTTTTCGAGCGCGCCGGCAATGGCTTCGATCGAGCCCTGCACGTCGCCCTTGATAACAAGCGGGAATTCTTTCACGCCGACAGTCTGGAGCTGGGTCATCATCTGCTCGAGCGAGCCGCGCTGACCCGACAGGCGGGCAGCCGCCTTGTCGCGGGTGAGGCGCTGGCGGTATTCCGAGATTTCGCGGGCACGGCTTTCGCTTTCGACGACGGCGAACTTGTCGCCGGCCTGCGGTGCGCCGGAAAGGCCGAGCAGTTCGACCGGCATGGCCGGGCCTGCTTCCTTCACATGCTCACCCTTGTCGTTGACGAGTGCACGAACGCGGCCCCATTGATCGCCGGCAACGACGATCTGGCCTGGACGAAGCGTGCCCTTCTGCACGAGCACGGTGGCGACGGAGCCGCGGCCGCGGTCGAGCTGGGCTTCGATGACGGTGCCTTCCGCCGTGCGGTTCGGATTGGCCTTGAGGTCAAGGATTTCCGCCTGCAGCAGGATGGCTTCGAGCAGCTTGTCGAGGTTGGTGCGGTTCTTCGCGGAGACTTCCACGTCGAGCACTTCACCGCCCATCGATTCGACGAAGACTTCGTGCTGCAGCAGTTCCGTGCGGACCTTCTGCGGATTGGCTTCGTGCTTGTCGATCTTGTTGATCGCCACGATGATCGGAACACCGGCCGCCTTGGCGTGGTTGATCGATTCGATCGTCTGCGGCATCACGCTGTCGTCAGCCGCTACCACGAGGATCGCGATATCGGTCGCCTGGGCACCGCGAGCACGCATCGCCGTGAAGGCGGCGTGGCCGGGGGTGTCGATGAAGGTGATCTTCTGACCGTTCTGCTCGACCTGATAGGCACCGATATGCTGGGTGATGCCACCGGCTTCGCCGGCGACCACGTTCGCATGACGGATAGCGTCGAGCAGCGAGGTCTTGCCGTGGTCGACGTGGCCCATGATGGTGACGACGGGCGGACGCGAAACCAGTTCACCTTCCTCGTCGGCAACGTTGAAGATGCCCTGTTCGACGTCGGATTCCGAAACGCGCTTCACCGTGTGGCCGAATTCGCCGGCGATGAGCTCTGCCAGATCGGCGTCGATGACGTCGCCCGGCTTCATCATCTGACCTTCCTTCATCAGATACTTGATGACATCGACGGCGCGTTCGGACATGCGCTGCGACAGTTCCTGAATGGTAATGGTCTCAGGCAGCACGACTTCACGCGAGATCTTTTCGCGCGTCTCCTGCATCTGGCTGCGGCGGAACTTTTCCTGGCGGCGGCGCATGGCCGAAAGCGAACGACCACGGGCATTGCCGTCTTCGTCCACGTCAGCTGTCGTAACCGTCAGCTTGCCGCGGCGGCGTTCGTCCTCGGTTTTCGGACGCGTGGTGACCGGCTTTGCCGGTTCCGGGCGTACGATCTTGCCGCGAGCAGGCGCGCCACCACGCGGCGGGCCGCGATCCTCGTCTTCCTGATTGAGTCGGCGACGGTTGGCCGGAGCTTCCACCGAAGGAGCGCCGGGACGGGCCGACTGGGGAGCCGCGTCCGGACGACGCGCCACGACTGGCGCCGCAGCCGGCTGTGCCGCCGGCTTCGGAGCTTCTGCCTGGGGCGCGGCCGGTACGGCAGGGGCAGCCACCTTGGCTTCGGCGGCACGGGCGGCCTCTTCGGCGGCGCGACGGGCAGCTTCTGCCTGCTCGGCGATGCGGCGTGCTTCCTCTTCCTGGCGACGACGTGCTTCTTCCTCGGCGCGACGAACAGCGTCGGCGGCGTCACGAGCCTGAGCTTCGGCGAGCGCGCGTCGGCGGGCGTCCATCTCGTCGGCCGACAGATGGTTCAGAACCACCGGACGCGACTGGCGTTCCTGCTGCGGGCGCTGCTGATAGCCCTGGTTTGATTGCGCAGGCCGCTGCTGCTGGCCACCAGGCTGATGAATGCGCGGAGCCGGCTGCGGCGGGCGCGGCGGCTGCGGCGTCGGCTCGGCGACGCGCGTCACTGACGGCGCGGCTGTCGTTACCGGCGTGATTGGCTTTTCGTCTTCAGGACGTAGCGGGCGGCGCTTACGGGTCTCAACCACGACCGCCTTGGTGCGACCGCGGCCCATGTCCTGGCGCACGGTGCCCTGGTTTACGCCTGAAGGCTTCAAGGTGAGGGTCTTCTTACCCGAAACACTCAGCGTCTTGTCGTCTTGATTGTCGGTCATTCCGTTCCTGTTCCTTCGGACAGGGCACGGAAATGTCCGTCAGACCCTGTCGTTCAATGCATGTACCTTAATGAGGCGTCCGGCAAAGGCCGGTGACCGCGTCATTGTTTTCGCCGGCCAGCGCCGCCCGTTGCCCGGGACTGACCGCCGTTGCGGTACCGTTCGAGCAGGTTTGCGCGCTTCACTACACCCTCACCCGCCTGCCCTGCAAGCGCCGCGGCATGGATAAAAGCATTCTGGCCCATCAGTTCGTCCATTTCCGCCTCCGTAAAGACACGGAAGGACGGTATTTCCGCTTCGGTCTCCATGCCGAGATGCCAGGCCTTCCTTGCCTGATCGATCTTGCGCACGCCATCGGCGGCGGCGTTCATCGCATGGAACACGGCAAGTGCCGAGCCGTTGCGAACGGCGCCATCCACCTTCGACGAGCCGGATACGAATTGGCCCGCCTTGCGTGCCATGTTCATCATCCCGGCCAGTTGCGCCGCAAGAAGGCGGTCGACGGTGGCGCCGAGATCGCTCGGCGCGGTCACCTCCGCCTTCAGGGCGCGGGAGAACAACTTCTTTGCCACTGCCTTGTCCACGAGCGCCCGGTCGATCTTGACCCAGCATCCGCGTCCCGGCAGCTGCCGCTTCAGATCCGGAACGACTGTTCCGTCCGGAGCGGCGACGAAGCGGATCAGCTCATCCGGCGATCCGCTTTCGCGTGTTACGATGCACATACGGCCATTTGCGCCGTCACCCGAAAGATCGTCGTCTTCGGGCGCGGCCTTCGGCCCCTCTGCGCTCATCATGCTTCCTGCTCGGCCTCGCCTTCACCTTCCGATGCCTCTTCGGCTTCGGCGGCGAGATCGGCTTCGGTGATCCAGCCGGCCAGCAGGCGAGCCTGCACGACCATCTGTTCGGCTTCGACGCGCGAGACTTCGAGCTTGGAGAACAGGCCCTCGAACTTCTTCGTTTCGCCGTTCTTGCGTTCGCTCCAGCCGACGAGGTCGTCAGCGGCGCAGCCGGCAAAGTCCTCGATCGTCTTGATGCCGTCCTCGCCGAGGGCGACCATCATCTGTGCGGTCATGCCGTTGATCTGACGCAGTTCGTCGGAGACGCCGAGCGCCTTGCGCTTCTCGTCCATCTCGGCTTCGAGCTTTTCGAGATATTCGCGGGCACGGGTCTGTATTTCCTGCGCCGTATCTTCGTCGAAGCCGTCGATCGAGGAGATTTCGTCGAGATCGACGTAAGCCAGTTCCTCGACAGCGGCAAAGCCTTCCGAGGCCAGAACCTGGCCAACCATTTCGTCGACGTCGAGCGCGTCCATGAACAGGTTGGTGCGTTCGTTGAATTCCTTCTGACGGCGCTCCGATTCCTCGGCTTCCGTCATGATGTCGATATCCCAGCCTGTCAGCTGCGAAGCGAGGCGGACGTTCTGGCCGCGGCGGCCGATGGCGAGCGAAAGCTGCTCGTCCGGCACCACGACTTCGATGCGCTCGGCGTCCTCATCGAGAACGACCTTGGCGACTTCGGCCGGCTGCAGCGCGTTGACGACGAAGTTCGCCGGCTCGCTGGACCAGGGAATGATGTCGATCTTTTCGCCCTGCAGCTCGCCGACGACGGCCTGGACGCGCGAACCGCGCATACCGACGCAGGCGCCGACCGGATCGATCGACGAGTCGTTCGAGATGACGGCGATCTTGGCGCGAGAACCCGGATCGCGGGCAACCGACTTCACCTGAATGATGCCGTCATAGATTTCGGGCACTTCCATGGTGAAGAGCTTGACCATGAACTGCGGATGCGTGCGCGACAGGAAGATCTGCGGGCCGCGTTGCTCGCGGCGGACGTCGTAGACATAGGCGCGGACGCGATCGCCATAGCGGAAGTTTTCGCGCGGGATCATTTCGTCGCGGCGGATGATGCCTTCGCCACGGCCGAGGTCGACGATAACGTTGCCGTATTCGACGCGCTTGACGGTGCCGTTGACGATTTCGCCGACGCGATCCTTGAATTCGTCGAACTGGCGGTCACGCTCGGCTTCGCGCACCTTCTGCACGATGACCTGCTTGGCCGACTGGGCAGCGATGCGGCCAAAATCCATTGGCGGCAGCGGATCGGCGATGAAATCGCCAAGGGCTGCGTCGGGATTGCGGTCGCGGGCCAGTTCCAGCGGGATCTGCGTGGAATAGTCCTCGGCCTTCTCGACCACTTCGAGCAGGCGTTGAAGTCGGATTTCGCCCGTCTTCGGATTGATGTCGGCGCGGATGTTCGATTCCGTGCCATAACGCGAGCGCGCGGCCTTCTGGATCGCATCCGCCATTGCGGCAAGCACGATCTCGCGGTCGATGACCTTTTCGCGCGCCACTGCATCTGCGATCTGCAGAAGTTCTAGCCGGTTCGCACTGACTGCCATTGTTCTTAGTCTCCGTCTTCCTGCCTTCAGGTTTCCCGTTCCGTCAGGCGGTTCGTTGATCGGTTATTCTTCTTCGTCGTCCGCTTCGTTCTGGTTCGCTGCCTCGGCTTTCGCCAGCTTGTCGGCGCGCAGCGCGTCGCGGATGAGATCGTCCGTCAGGATCAGCTTGGCTTCGGCCAAGGTGCTGAACGGAATGGTCACCTTGAGCTCTTCGCCACGGGTAACCTGGTCGCGCTCGATCGTGAAACCATCCGCATCGACTGCGACGATCTTGCCGCGGAAACGCTTGCGGTTATCGACGAGGATCGACGTTTCGCACTTAACGAGGTGGCCGATCCAGCGCTGGAAATCTGACTTTCGCACCATCGGGCGGTCGATGCCTGGCGAAGACACTTCGAGATGATACGCCTTATCGATCGGATCTTCCACATCCAGGACCGGAGAAATGGCCATGGAGACCTCTTCGCAGTCCTCGACGGTCATGGTGCCGTCGTTACGCTCGGTCATGACCTGCAGCGTCAGGCCGTTCAGATTGAGGAGGCGAACGCGCACCAGACGGAAGCCCATGCCCACAAGCACGGGCTCGATGATCGCGGCGACGCGCTGATCAAGGCCGGTTTCGACGATCAGCCGGGGTTCATTGGTATTGTCTGCGTTTGTCACGTCCGACAAGCATTCACTCCGCATTGTTCATGCATTGGGAGATCGCGCTAATAAAAAAGAGCGGGTCCTTGCGGCCCACTCTTCATCACACGATCAAGAATTTGATGCGGATATAAGCCTCTTTCCGGCAAATTGCAAGGCATTCGCGCCGAAAGGCGTTTCCGCAGCTATTTCAGCACACCGAGCATGGAGCTGTCGGGATAGCAGGTGGGCTTCATGCCGCTCTTTTCCTGCCATTGGCCGATCGAGCGCCGGGTCTTGTAGCCCGGCAGGCCGTCCGTGCCGCCGACATCATAACCCTTGCGCTCCAAAGCCTTCTGCATGTTGGCGACGTCGGAGCGCAGCATCTTGCCGACATCGCCCCATTTTTCCTGGAAGGCACCGCTGCCATTGGCGATACGATCGGCGAGATTGCCGATGTAGAGGCCGTAGAGGTCGGAATTGTTGTATTCCTTGATGACGTAGAAATTCGGCGTGACGATGAATTCCGGCCCATCGCGGCCGGCCGGGACCAGCATCATGCCGCTGGCGCGCATTTCGTCTGCCGGAAGGGCCTTGCGGGAAACCGGCTTGATCCCGAGCGAGGCCCATTGAGAGATGGGCTTGGCGAGATCAGGCCCTTCCTGCGCGCAGGAGACATTTTGCGGGATCGTCACTTCGTATCCCCAGCCACGATCGCGCTGCCAGCCCTTCTGAACCATATAGTTGGCTATGGATGCCAGCGTGTCCGGCACCGAAGTCCAGATGTTGCGATGGCCGTCGCCATCGAAATCGACGGCATATTTCAGGTAGTTGGTCGGCATGAACTGCGGCTGGCCGAGTGCACCGGCCCAGGAGCCCTTGAACTGATCAGGCGTGACGTCGCCATGCTCGAGGATGCGCAGCCCAGCGATCAGCTCGTTGCGGAACATGTCCTTGCGGGTCGACATGAAGGCCTTGGTCGCCAGGACCTGAATTGCGGAATTCGGCAGTTTGGCGATGCCGAAACCGGTTTCCCGCCCCCAGATGGCCAGCAGTATCGGCCCCGGTACGCCATAGGCCTTCTCGATCCGCCGTAGCACCGGCCCATATTGCGAGGCGAGACTTCGCCCGGTTACCGCCAGTTTCTGCAGCCGTCCCTCATTGAAGTATGGGGCGGGGGACGAGAATTCGGCCTGGCTCTGTGCCTGCTGCTTCGGTTTCGGGAAACCCGGCGGCTCGAGGTCAGGCAGATCCCAGTTCAGCATCACGCCGGCGAAAGCTGCCTGGAAGGTCTTTTCCGAAATCCCCGCCTTTCGCGCTTCCGGCCAGAGATCCTTCTGAATCCAGGCCTGAAACTGCGCTTCGACATCGGCTTTCGAGGCGGCGAGTGCGGGGAGGGGGAGAAGGGTGAGGAGGAAGGCGCAGAGTAGGGAAAGCAGCCTTTGTGCATGCCGAGCCGCTGATACCCCCCTCTGTCGCTTTCGCGACATCTCCCCCGCTCGGGGGGAGATTGTTGGGAGTTCGCTGCCGCCGTTATCCGCGAAATTTCCCTCGGCATCTGCAGGCGGGATATTGGTTTGAGGCAGATCGCCGCTGCGGGCCACCAATCTCCCCCCTTGTGGGAGAGATCTCAGCGGAAGCTGACGGAGGGGGGTAAAAACTCTCCTCATACTCTTTCCTTTGTCGCGGCTCTCAAATCGCCGTCCGCGCCCTCAGCGCCGCCGCAAGCGTGCCTTCGTCAAGATAATCGAGCTCGCCGCCAACGGGCACACCATGGGCAAGACGGGTGATCTTGACCTCGAGGCCATCGAGCTGATCGGTTATATAGTGTGCTGTGGTTTGCCCCTCGACCGTCGCATTGACGGCGATGATGATCTCGCGGACGCCGCCTTCGCCGACGCGGGCGATCAATCCGCGAATATTGAGATCGTCAGGCCCGACGCCGTCGAGCGGCGACAGGACGCCGCCGAGAACGTGATAGGCGGCGTTCATCGCGCCAGATCGTTCCAGAGCCCAGAGATCGGAGACATCCTCGACGACGATGATAACGGACTGATCGCGACGATCGTCGGTGCAGACGGTGCAGGGGTCGACGGTATCGACATTGCCGCAGCGCGAGCAGATCTTCACCTTGTCATAGGCATCGCCCATGGCATGGGACAGAGGCCCGAGCAGCTGGTCCTTCTTCTTGATCAGATGCAGCGCCGCGCGGCGCGCCGAACGCGGCCCAAGGCCCGGCACTTTCGCCAGGAGCTGGATGAGTTTTTCGATTTCGGGGCCGGTGACTCGCTTTGCCATGGGAGGCTTTTAGCTCATAAGCTTCAAGAACGGAATCTCGGAAGGAACGGTTGAGCGATGAAAATTCTGGCCGTGTGCCGCGGTGCCCCTGAAACGCTGCCAGGCAAGAAGGCGAAGACCGGGATCAACAAGCACGCAGTCAGTGGTGCGGTCATGATCGACGAGCTGGGGCTGCTCGGCGATGCTATCTGCAATCGCAAGCATCATGGCGGCCGTGATCAAGCCGTCTATCTCGAGGGCTCGCTGACGCTGGACTGGTGGGCAAGCGAGCTTGGGCGATCGCTGGAGCCGGGCATCTTCGGTGAAAATCTCATCATCGAAGGCCTGGACAATCGCGAGATCGCTGTCGGCGATCGATTCATAGCCGGCGATCTTGTTCTGGAAGTGAGCTCCGCGCGCATTCCCTGCTCGACCTTCGCGGCGAAGATGGATGATCCGCAATTCGTCAAGCGATACATCCGGGCCGGGCGGCCCGGCATCTATTGCCGCGTTCTTGCGGGGGGCACGGTGAGCGCCGACATGCCGGTCACCTACCTGCCCTATGCCGGCGAGAGGGTGACGATGCCGGAAATGATGGCGACCTTCGGGAGGCGATTGTCGCCGCAGGATCGGGCGCGCTATCTGGCGACGCCTATCCATCATAAGCTGCGTGCGTTCATCGAAAGCGACGCAGCGGCCTGAAATCACCGCATGGCGATGGCGACAGCCGCACCTGCCATGGTGCCGGCGCTGGCACGATTGGCGATGCGCACGGCTCGGCGGCTCTTGAGGAAAGTTCTGGCCTTGGCGGCGAGCATCGCCCAGGAGAGGTCGATGATGACGAGCACCGCAAACATCGTCGCGACCAGCTCGGCCCAGCCCGAAATCGTCACGCCGTGCAGATCGATGATCGAGGGCAGTAGCGCTACATAGAAGACCATGATCTTCGGATTGCCCATGGTAACCGTGAAACCGGCGAGGAAGAGCCGCACGGCTGATTGCTCGTCCGGCAACTCCTCTCCCGCCGTATCGGAGGAGGCAAACCACATCTTCCAGGCAAGATAGAGCAGATAGGCGACGCCAAGCCACTTGATCGCCACGAAGGCGAGGTGGAAGGTTTCGGCAATGGTCGCAAGGCCGGCAACGGCGCAGGTCAACCAGATCGCCTCGCCGAGCCACATGCCGGAGAGGAAGGGCAGCACGTTGCGCGCGCCTTTCGTCAGCACGCGCGCCACGAGTGCCGCGATGTTCGGTCCCGGCGATCCCGCCGCAATGAACAAGGCACCGGCAAAAACAAGCAGCGTCGATAGGCTCATCGCATTCCCTCCAACAGGGCAGGCTGGACGATATCTGGAAGAAGAGCGCCAGAGATAGCATTCCGGCGCGGCTTTTCCAAATGCAGGATTTGCGTTCAGCCAAGCTCGGCGCGAAAACGCCCGAAGATCGCCTTACCTTCCGGCCAGTTGCCCAGTCCGGATGCCGCATTGATATGCCCGTGTGGCCCGACATCGACGAAGGTGCTGCCCCAGCTTTCGGCGCTGCGACGCGCATGGTCGAAGGAGCTGAAAGGATCATCGGTGCTGGCGACAAGCAGGGATGGAAAAGGCAGCCGCTGCCGTGGCGGATTGGCAAAGCTGCCGGCCTCGGCAAGATAGATTTCGCCTGTAGGGTCGGGCGCGGCCACCATGAACGCGCCGAGGATCGCCGCCTTCTTGATGGGCGCCCAATGGGCTATCAGCTGGCAGGCAAGGCTGTGCGCGATCAGGATCGGCGGCGTTTTGGAGCGCGAGATTTCGCGCTCGAGCGCGGCAATCCAATCCGTGAGTATTGGCCTGTCCCAGCTGGAAGGCTGGAAGCGTCGCATGGCCGGATCGTCCCGTTCCCACAATGTCTGCCAGTGACCTTGGCCCGAACCGCCAAGTCCCGGTAGCGTGATGATATCGCTCATCTCTATCCTTTCTCCATAGTCTTTCACGGAGAAAAGCTGGCATGCCGGGACGTGGATTGACATTGCAATCCATCGGATAAAACTTTCACCAACCGATGAACTGAAGGTGAGCGATGGATACTTTTGAAAGAGGACTGGATCCGACGGATCTATCGATCATCGAAATCCTGCAGCAGGACGGGCGAATTTCGGTATCGGAGCTCGGCCGTCGTGTCGGCCTGTCGCAGCCGGCGGCATCGGAGCGGCTGAAGCGGCTGGAGGAGCGTGGCGTGATTGCAGCTTATCGCGCCGTCGTCGATCCCGCTGCCGTCGGGCTCGGCATGATGGCAGTGATCCGCCTGCGCACCACGCATGAGCATATCCGGCCGTATCTGAAGCAGTTTTCGGAAATGCCTGAAATTATCGAGGTTCTGAGGCTGACAGGCGAGGATTGCTTCCTGCTCAAGGTTCTCGTGCCGACACCATCAGACCTTGAAACCATCGTTGATTCTATCGCCCGCCACGGCGCGGTGAGGACATCGCTGGTGCTACGGAACGAACCTGTAAAGGCGATAGGCCGCGATCTCATTCGCAAGGCGGCCGCACGCTGAAAGAAATAGTCCAGCCTCAGAACGGCAGCTTGAAACCAGGCGGGATCGGCAGGCCGGCGGTCAGTTCGCGCGTCTTTTCGGCGGCGATCGCCTCAGCCTTCTCCTGAGCATCCTTGTTGGCGGCGACGATCAGGTCTTCGAGGATCTCGACATCGTCTTCCTTGAAGAGCGAGGGGTCGATCTTGAGGCCGACCATCAGGCCTTTGCCGTTGACGGTGACGGTGACGAGGCCGCCGCCGGCCTTGCCTTCGACGCGAATGTCGGCGATCTCCGACTGCATCTTCTCCATCTTCGCCTGCATTTCCTTCACTTTGCCCATCATGCCCATGATGTCGCGCATCGTCTTTGGTCCTTCTTCTCCAAGTCTCTGTTTGAGCGGCAGGATATGTCGTCGTGGTCGTCAACCGCTTCAAGTCGAAGCGGTTCCGTCAGCATTCATCCTAGCCTTAGAATTCGATGTCGTCGCCGGGTAGAATATCGCCATCGACGGATTCGGCGATTGCCGGCGGAGCCGCAGCTTCATCCTCTTCGTCCGTTTCGGGAGCTCGCACCCGCACATCGATGATCTTTGCGCCCGGAAATTGCGCAAGGATCGCCGCGACATCAGGGTCTTGCCGCGCATCGGCGACCCGCTGCTTCTGGGCGTTCGCCTCGGCCTCGACAAGCGTCGGTTGGCCTTCCTCGCGGCTGAGGCTGACGATCCAGTGGATGCCGGTCCATTCCTTCAGCTTGACGGCAAGCTCATTCAGCAGCGTGCCGGGAGCACCGGGGGCTAGGCTCACATCGAGCCTTCCTGGCTCCAGCTTGACCGGGCGCACGAAGGTACGCACCAGCGCCTTCATCTTCGGATCGCGCTTCTGGCTCGCAAGTTCGGCGATATCAGCCATCGAATTGACCGGTACGAGCGGTTTCGGCACTTCGGCTGGTTTCGTCTCGATGCGGCCGACGGGCTGCGAATCCGGCTGTGTATTCGGCACGGCGCGCAACATGGCGACCGGGGCGGAAGGTGCAGGCCGTGGCGCCGGCGTTTCGACCGCGCGGGCCATGGCGCTGCCCTGATAGGACACTGCGCCGCCGCCATTGCCGCCGCTCGAAGATGGTGAGGGGCGGGAGCCGCCATTGGTGTCGGAAAATTCGGCAAGCCTGCGTGCCGCATCTTCGGGTGCGGGAAGGTGGGCGGCATGCGCAAGACGGATCAGCACCATTTCGGCGGCGCCGGCGGTGCGCGAGGCATTCTCAGTCTCGGCAATGCCCTTGAGCAGCATCTGCCAGATGCGGGAAAGTGCGGTGACCGCAACGCCTTGCGCGAATTCCGCCGCTTTCGTGCGCTCGACTTCGCTGAGCGACGGATCGTCGGCGGCATCGGGCACATATTTGAGGCGGGTCACGAGATGAGTGAAATCGGCAAGGTCGGTCAAGACAACGACGGGATTGGCGCCGGCCTCGTACTGGCTATTGAATTCGGCAAGGGCTGCCGAGACATCGCCTTTGACGACATGGCCGAAGAGATCGACAATGCGGGCGCGGTCGGCAAGGCCGAGCATGGCACGCACCGCATCGGCGGCAACGAAGCCGCTGCCATGGGCGATCGCCTGGTCGAGCAGCGACAGACCGTCGCGCGCCGAACCTTCGGCGGCACGCGCGATCATGGCGAGCGCTTCCGGCTCGGCCTCGATGCCTTCCTTGGCGGCAATGGTGGTGAACAACCCGACGAGATCGGAGGCGCTGATGCGGCGCAGGTCGAAGCGCTGGCATCGCGACAGTACCGTGATCGGCACCTTGCGGATTTCGGTGGTCGCGAAGATGAATTTTACATGCTCGGGCGGCTCTTCGAGCGTCTTCAGCAGCCCGTTGAAAGCGGCCGTCGACAGCATGTGCACTTCGTCGATGATATAGACCTTGTAGCGCGCCGATACCGGCCGATACCGCACCTGCTCGATGATCTCCCGGATATCGTCGATACCCGTATGCGAAGCGGCGTCCATCTCGATGACGTCGACATGCCGGCCTTCCATGATTGCCTGGCAATGGTCGCCCGGCTCGCGCAGGTCGATGGTGGGCCGATCGATGTCAGCGGTCTTGTAGTTGAGCGCGCGGGCAAGGATGCGGGCGGTCGTGGTCTTGCCGACACCGCGCACGCCGGTCAGCATATAGGCTTGGGCGATGCGGCCGGTCTCGAACGCGTTGGTCAGCGTACGGACCATCGGCTCCTGGCCAACCATCAGGTCCGTGAAGTCCTTGGGTCTGTATTTGCGGGCCAGCACCCGGTAGCCGGTGCCGGTCGAGGCGGCATCTTTTGCTTGTCGCTCGGTGTCGCTCATCGCCCTGCTTGTTGCCCGGAAAGCCGGGTCTTGCTTTCGGAAAGGGTGGGAGGCTGGCACGAATGACCCGTGCCGGGCTCGTTAGGGCTGCTTCCTTCCGGACCTGACCCGGTTGGCGAGTGGCTCGTCCACCACCAACCTCCCGGATGCACATATCGGCAATATCGTCATCAAAAGCAAGCCAAGGTCAAAAAAAACTGCTAAACATTTGATAAAACAATGGAGGATGCCCCCTTGAAGGAGTTCACGCTCGACGATCGTCTTGCGAATGACAGCGTTTCCGTCACCATAACTGGCCTTTGCGACGTCAGGCTGATGAAAGACAGCCGCTGGCCGTGGCTGGTGCTGATCCCGCGCCGGCCCGACAAATCGGAGGTCTTCGAGCTGACCCCGCTCGACCGGATCTTGCTGACCTTCGAAACGGATAAGGTCGCAAGCGCCCTGAAGACGGTGACGGGAGCAACAAAAATCAATCTCGGGGCACTTGGAAATATCGTCCGGCAGCTGCATGTTCATGTCATCGCGCGGTTCGAAGGTGATGCCAACTGGCCCGGCCCGGTCTGGGGCTATGGCAAGGCGGAACCCTATTCGGACGAAGACATGAACAGCCTCATAGCCAAGTTGCGGGAAACGCTTTCACAATGAGCCATTCCATCTTTTCCTCGGATGCCCCGCATCCGGAAGCCAGCAGTCTCACCGCTTTCGCGGAAAACCAGCTCAACCGGGATGCCGAGCATCGCGACGAGGAATCGATCAAGCATGCGCTCGCCAAGGAAGGCACGCACATCCTGGCCTTCGCTCAGGACCGGCTTGTCTTGAAGCATGATGGCCAGGTGCTCGACCCGCTGTTTGCCCGCTACGAGCTGCAGGAGCTCGACCCGAATTGGGAGGAGGCCGTGTTGCTCGGCTACCGCAAGACCGGCGAGCCCCGGCTTGCCGTCCCTGTTGGTGTACATGCCGATGAACTGGCGAGCCAGTATAAACCCGCTGATATGCGCTCTCTCTGGCGCGATCTCCTGCTGGAAGGCGAGATCCTAGGCGAAGCGGCGCAGGGCATGAGCCTCTTGCGCTGGAACGGCGACAACCGTTTTTGCGGACGCTGCGGCTCGGTCATGGAAAGCCGGATCGGCGGGTACAAGCGGATCTGCACGGCTTGCGAACATGTGATTTTCCCGCGCACAGATCCCGTGGTTATTATGCTTGGTATCGATGAAGAAAGAAATCGCTGCCTCCTCGGCCGTAGCCATCATTTCGCGCCGGGCATGTATTCTTGTCTCGCCGGTTTCGTCGAGCCGGGTGAAACCATCGAGAATGCGGTGCGCCGCGAAACACTCGAGGAATCCGGTATTCATATCGGCCGTGTGCGCTATCACGCCTCGCAGCCCTGGCCCATGCCGCATTCCCTCATGATCGGCTGCTATGCCGAGGCCAAATCGATGGAAATCCATATGGATGAGGCCGAGCTTGAGGATTGCCGCTGGTTTACTCCGGAAGAGACGCTCGCCATGCTCGACCGCGTCTCGGCCTCCGGCAATACCTCTCCGCCCAAGGGCGCCATCGCCCATCGCCTGATGCGCGACTGGGTGGAATGGAAGCGCTAGGACTATCCTGCCATGGCTCGCTCCGAACGCTTGCTGACGCTGTTGCAGACGCTGCGGCGCTATCGTCGTCCGGTGAGCGGTGCCGTTCTGGCGGAGGAAACGGGCGTCAGCCTGCGTACGCTCTATCGCGATATCGCCAGCCTGCAGTCGCAGGGCGCCATGATCGAGGGCGAACCGGGCATCGGCTATGTTCTGAAGCCCGGCTTCATGCTGCCGCCGATGATGTTTTCCCAGGATGAGATCGAAGCGCTGGTGCTGGGATCGCGATGGGTGGCGCGAGCAACCGATGCCCGCCTGGCGGCGGCCGGAACCGATGCTCTCGCCAAGATCGCCGCCGTTCTGCCTCCAGAGATGCGCGAGGCGATTGATCAGGCCGCCGTGGTCGTCGGCACACGCCGCATCACGGAAGACAAGGCCGATCTCTCCCTGATGCGCAAGGCGATCCGCACCGAACGTATGGTGCAACTGACCTATGGGGATGTGAACGGCGCCATTTCCACCCGTCGTATCTGGCCTTTCGCGCTCGGCTATTTCGACAACTCCCGCATCATTATGGCATGGTGCGAGCTGCGTCAGGATTTCCGCCATTTCCGCGCCGACCGCATCGTCGATTTCGCGGTGCTCGAGGCGCGTTACCCACGCCGCCGCGTCGCCCTAGCAAGAGAATGGCAGGCCAAAGAGGGCATTGCCCACACCTGACCGTCTGACGCAACGCTACTGCCAGAAACTGTCAGTAGGCTTGGCTATAATGGGCCCATCCAATCAGGAAGGAGGACCGATCATGGCAAGCACTGTTTTTATTACAACGAAAGAACTGCATCGCGGAAACGTCGGCGCGCGCAGGGGCAAGCGTGGGTCATGGCCGGCTCGCCTCTTTGAGGTCGTGCTCGGCTATTTCTCCCACCGGTGGAATCGGCTCGATATCGAAGAAGTGCCTGATTCCGTGAAGCGGGACCTTGGCTTCCTGGACGGTTGTGCGCCGTATCGAGAGGAAGATCGGATGCACTGAGGCCCGCCACGGGACCTCGCCGCGGCCTTCGCGATAACGACCTACGCATAATCAAAGATCCAAACGCAAGACGCCGATTCGAAAAGTGCAATGCGCTTTGAAACGGCATCTTCGCAAGCATCCAACAGGCAATGACACAGTCATGTCAGGCGAACTTTGCTCCGTTCGCCGGTCCCTATCCGCATGCCATTAAATTCATCCAAACGAGAGGATCATCCAAATGACCAGCCCCAACCTCATCATCTTCTATGTCAAGGACCCCAGCGAAAGCACGCCGTTCTATCGCGATCTCTTCGGCCGTGAGCCGGCATTCGCATCGCCGAACTTCGTGGCCTTTGCGCTCGACAACGGCCTTAGCCTCGGCCTCTGGCGCCGCAGCAGCGTCGAGCCCCAGCCCTCCGCCATCGGCAATCGCGGCGAGCTGGGCTTCATGGTCGAAGGCCCCGGCGCCGTCGAGCAGCATTACAAGGATTGGAAGGCACGCGGCCTGCCGATCGCGCAGGAGCTGACGACCATGGATTTCGGTCCAACCTTCGTCGTGCTCGATCCGGACGGCCATCGGCTGCGCGTTTGTGAGCCGGATAAGTAAGAAGCCATCTCCTTCCCCGCACCCTAACCCCTGCTCGCGCGCGGGCAGGGGAACTCGTCACCAAGGCATTATGATTACCGCTACTTAGAGATCGCCCCGCGTGGGATGCCCTTTGTAGACGCCCAAGATCCGGACCTTCTCGGAGAAGAAGCGCAGTTCTTCCAGCGCGCGGCGCACATGCGCATCGGCGGGATGACCTTCGATGTCGGCATAGAATTGCGTTGCGACAAAACGGCCGCCCAGCTGATAGCTTTCGAGCTTCGTCATATTGATGCCGTTGGTGGCAAAGCCGCCGAGCGCCTTGTAGAGCGCGGCGGGAATGTTGCGGACGTTGAAGACGAAAGTCGTGACGATCTTTTCGTCCGCCGAGCTGCGTTCCGCCCAATCCTCGTCGCGCGACAGGATGACGAAACGCGTCATGTTGTTTTCGGTGTCTTCGACATTCTCGGCGATGATTTCCAGCCCATAGAGATCGGCCGCGAGCCGTGGCGCCAGCGCCGCCATGCTGCGGTCGCCGGTTTCCTTGATCAGCTTGGCAGCCCCTGCCGTATCGCCGGCGATGACCGGTTTCCAGCCGTTGGCGCGGACGATGTTACGGCATTGGCCGAGCGCGTGGATATGGCTGTGTACCGTGCGGATCTCTTCCTTCTTCACGCCGGGCAGCACCATCAGTTGGAAACGGATCGGCATGAAATATTCGCCGACGATATGCAGGCGCGATTCCGGCAGCAGATGATGGATGTCGGCGACGCGGCCGGCGATCGTGTTTTCGATCGGGATCATGCCGAGATCGGCATCGCCGTTCTCGATGGCGGTGAGGGCATCCTCGAAGGTCTGGCAGGGCAACGGCTCCATGGTCGGGAACATGTCACGGCTGGCCATATCGGAATTGGCGCCGTACTCGCCCTGGAAGGAGATCTTGTTGGTCTTGGTAATCATGGGACTGCCCTTGGGGGAATGCCGTCAGAGAGAAGCGGCGGAGAGGATGCGTCTGGCCTTTTCGAGGTCGGCGGGAGTATCGACACCGAGCGGGACCGTGTCAACGATCTCGACATCGATGCGCATGCCCGCCTCCAGCGCCCGCAACTGCTCCAGTGATTCGCGCCGCTCCAGCGGCGACGGTCCAGCCTTGACGAATTTTTCGAGAGCAGAGCGGCGATAGGTGTAGAGGCCGATGTGATGATAGAGCGGCCCCTGCCCATAGGGCGCAGTGGCCCGGGTGAAATAGAGCGCGCGCAGGCGATTTTCGGAAATCGGGGAGCCGACGACCTTAACGACGCTCGGCAGGGTCTTTTCTTCTTCATCCTTGATCTCGACGGTGAGCGTCGCGATGTCGACGGCCGGGTTTTCGAGCGGGCGCAGCGAGGCTCGGATGGTCTCGGGATCCACCGTCGGCAGGTCGCCCTGCACATTGACGATGATTTCGGCCCGGCCTTGCGGATCGACGGCCTGCAACGCCTCATAGATGCGGTCGGAACCGGATTGATGATCTCCACGCGTCATGACGACGTCAAAGCCGGCATCGGCGACTGCGGCATAGGTATCCTCATGGTCGACGGCTACGACGATGCGACCGATCGCCGCCTCGCGTGCGCGCTTGGCAACCTGTACGATCATGGGCAGGCCACAAATGTCGGCGAGCGGCTTGCCCGGCAGGCGCGTGGAGGCCATGCGGGCGGGAATGAGGACCAGCGTCTTGTCTAAATTTGGATCAGTCATTGTTGGGCCTTCTATTCCCGAGGGAAAAGTGTCAAAACGTCTCATGGTGGAGACCGTTTACAGAGTTGCAAGAAACAGCCAAAAGACATAGGTTTCGCGCGAATTCAAGATGGGCCAGCGGAGGATGCTGGCGGCGAGGGGAGCATAGCAGATGAATTCATCCTACGTGAACATGGGAGTCGGGGCACTTCTGGCCACGCTGTTCGTGTTGAAGTCCGTGTCGCTCGCGTCAGGATTTATTTTCCATTCAGAGGCGCCGGAAAAGCCCGGTTTTGCCATCGTCGCGACCGAGGAGCCGGCTGCGGGCGGTGACAAGGGCGCGGCCGCCAAGGCGGAAACGCCGATCGCTCAGCTCCTGCAGAAGGCTGATGCCAAGGCCGGCGAAACGATCTTCAAGAAGTGTCAGGCCTGTCATTCCGGAGAAAAGGGTGGTCCGAACAAGGTCGGCCCCGATCTCTGGGGTATTGTCGACCGCCCGGTCGCCGAGCACGAGGGCTTTGCCTATTCGGCCGGCATGAAGGATTTTTCCAAGGGCGGTTCGGAAAAATGGACCTATGATCACCTCTATCACTTCCTGGCTGCACCGAAGAAATTCGTCGCCGGAACGGCAATGGGCTTTGCCGGCTTGCCGAAGGAAGAGGATCGCGCAAATGTGATCGCCTATCTGCGTACGCTTGCCGATACGCAGGTCCCGCTGCCGGACCCGAACGCACCGGCTGCGACGAACTGAGCCAATTAACTGGATCGATTGAAAAACGCGGTCGCCGGGACCGCGTTTTTGGGTTTAATCGTTCAGATCGCGTGCCGGCGCGAGGCCCTACGCTGATCGAGGTCGAAGACTTTCAACCCGTCCTCGGCGCTCGGAGGCGTACGCCAGTCTTCCGCGATTAGCGCTTTGCGGGCATAGCGCAAGCCTGCTTCCCAATGCTCGTGCATCGATAGCGCAGAAAACTCGTAATCCTTTGAATGCGAGCGGAATTGCTTGTTGCGGTAGATCAGGTGGATGATGGTGACGCCGTAATCGGAACAATGCTGCTCCAGCTTTTTGATCTCCGGATCGGCCTTGGCCCCTTCGGGAAGTCGCGCATAAAGATCAGATATTGCACGCCGCAGGCGATGACGCTCCAGGAAGAGATCGGTGTTGAGCCGGGTGCGGCTTGAATAGGTAATGTCCTTGCGCCGTTCCTCGACTTCCTCGAGATCCTGCGGCAAGGGACCGACGGCGCTGAAGAGATCGACTTGGAACACGACCGTATCGATATCGGCACCATTGCGCAGCACGTAGCTGAGCGGCGTGTTCGAGACGAGGCCACCGTCCCAGTAATGCTCGTTGCCGATCTTGACGGCCGGAAAGCCCGGCGGCAGGGCGCCGCTTGCCATCACGTGCTCCGGCCCGATCTTGATGTCCCTGTTGTCGAAGAAGGCGAAGTTGCCGGTGCGCACATTGACGGCGCCGAGGCTCAAACGCACCGGGCCGTGATTGATCCGGTCGAAATCCACATGGTCGAGCAGCGTCTGGCGCAATTGCTCCGTATCGTAGATGCTGGTTGCGCCCGCCGATCCGCGCGTCTGGAACCAGGCCGGGATCTGCCATGGGGAAAAGAAGCCTGGAACGCCGAAGGTTGACACCCACCAGCTGCTGACGGTGCGGTAGAAGGGATTTGTCTCGCGCCGATTTTCCATCAGCAGATCGACGGGGAGATGCACAGTTACCTTGTTCCAAAAGGAGCTCAGCGCCTTGAGCCGTTCGCCGGGCACGTTGCCGGCCATGATGGAGGCGTTGATCGCGCCGATCGAGATACCGGCGATCCAGTCCGGCTCGATATTCTGTTCTCTGAGCGCCTGGAACGCGCCTGCCTGATAGGAGCCGAGCGCGCCGCCGCCTTGGAGCACGAAGACCTTCTGCGCATAGGCTGACGCGGGATTGGTGACTTGGGTTGCAATGTTCATGTGCCATCCTTTGCTGCGCTCCGGATGGGAAGGCCGGGATGCGCAAATATATGACCATTTTCCTGCCTGCTTCTCCGATAGCGGAGAGATGTCGCTACGATCGGCGGGTCTCTGCGTCGGCTATCCGAGCAGATAAGCCCAAAGCGACACCGAGAATGCCCCGAGCGCCGTCGTCAAGGTAATCGTCGAGGCGGCGAGACTGTGGCCCACCCCGAAGCGATTGGCAATCAGCCAGGCGTTCACACCTGTAGGAACGGCGGCCGTGAGGACGAGTGCGGCCCGCCATTCCGGGCTCAGACCGAGAAGAAGTCCGGCAGCCAGCACGCAGGCCGGCAGCAGAAAAAGCTTGAAGGCCGCGATGACGCTGGTGATGCCGAGATTGCCCGACAGCCCATATTGGCGCAGCGCCATTCCGAGCGAGATCAGCGCCGCCGGGCCGGCGATGTTGGCAATGTTGTCGACGACCGTGCCAAGCGTTGCGGGGATAGGAAGGCCGGTCAGATGGACGACGAGACCGCAGAAAAGCCCGATGACGAGCGGATTGCGGAGGAGGTTCCTGCCGACCTGACGCAGCAATTCGCCAGTGCTGCGGCCGACGCCGGCATTCTCCCTGCGCTCGGCCTGTTCCATCAGCAGCGTGCCTGCAATCATCATCGTCGGCAGATGCACGGCGATCAGGATCGACATCGCCATGACGCCGTCAGGCCCCACCGTGCGCCCGACCAGCGGCAGGCCGATGAAGATCGTATTGGCAAACGCCGAGGAAACGCCGGCGAGTACGCCGATGCGCGCATCCCGCCCGAATAGCCGCGTCGCGACGATATGCCCGGCAGTCCAGGTGATGGCGACGCCGGAGAAATAGGCGATCCACAATCGAAACGGCGAAGCACCGCGAAAATCCGCTTCGGCGATGGTCCGGAACAGCAGCAGCGGCACCGCGACCTTGAAGACGAACTCGCTCATGGCTTCACCGACATCGGTTTTCAGCAAACCCGCGCGCACGATGACCCAGCCGACGAGAATAAGCAGGAAGACAGGAAGAACGTCTGTGAGGAATTCGGACACGCGGGTGTGAAGCTCGTGATTTCGAGGAATTGGACCCGAAACTTGTAGCAGCTTGCCTCGGGCTGGAAACCCGCAAAACAAAAAAAGCGGGCTTGGCCCGCTCTTGTCGATCTCGCCCCGGTGGGGAGATCCCCCCGGTGCACATGCCGCCAGTTCATCCGTGGTCGGCAGCGTACCGGTGAGGCGGAAGGCATCATTCCTTCCCAGACTGGCCTGGAAGTCTTTCGAGCTTCCCATCCCAGCCGCTTGATGAGCATTTAAAGATAGAAAGTAACAGGCAAATGACTGATTGGAATCAAGTTGGCCGCGTTGGCGCGGATTTTGCTTTAAAACTTCAGAAAAACCGATATTACCGGATACCGGCTATCACCAATACCGGGATCTTCCTATAGATGACTCGCTTCGACGTACTGACCGTTGGCAATGCTATCGTCGACATTATCGCCCGTTGCGACGATCAGTTTCTGATCGAAAACAACATCACCAAAGCCGCGATGAACCTCATAGATGCCGAGCGCGCCGAGCTGCTCTATTCGCGCATGGGCCCTGCGCTGGAAGCCTCGGGCGGCAGTGCCGGCAACACGGCGGCAGGAGTGGCGAATTTCGGCGGCAAGGCTGCTTATTTCGGCAAGGTTGCCGAAGACCAGCTCGGCCAGATCTTCGGCCATGATATCCGCGCCCAGGGCGTTCATTACGAAACCAAGCCGAAGGGCACTTTCCCGCCGACCGCGCGCTCGATGATCTTCGTCACAGAGGATGGCGAGCGCTCCATGAACACCTATCTCGGCGCCTGCGTCGAGCTAGGTCCGGAGGATGTCGAGGAAGATGTCGTCGCCGACGCCAAGGTGACCTATTTCGAAGGCTATCTCTGGGACCCGCCACGCGCCAAGGAAGCGATCCTCGAATGCGCCCGCATCGCCCATGCCAATGGCCGGGAAATGTCGATGACGCTCTCCGACAGCTTCTGCGTCGGCCGCTACCGTGACGAATTCCTCGACCTCATGCGCTCCGGCACCGTCGATATCGTCTTCGCCAATCGTGACGAGGCCCTCTCGCTTTACGAGACCGACGATTTCGAAAAGGCCCTGAACCTCATTGCGGCCGATTGCAAGATCGCCGCCGTGACGACGGGCAAGGATGGCGCTGTCGTCGTACGCGGCAACGAGCGCTATGTCGTAGATGCTCATCCGATCGAGGAGCGTGTCGATACGACCGGCGCGGGCGATCTTTTCGCCGCCGGCTTCCTCTTCGGCTACACACAGGGTCGAGACCTGGAAGATTGCGCCAAGCTCGGCAATCTCGCCGCTGCCATCGTCATCGAGCAGATTGGCCCCCGGCCCATGCGGTCGCTATCGGAGGCCGCCAAGGAATTCGGGCTTCTCTGACGGAGTTCGTTTTCAGGGGCGCCTATCGGCAGATCATGGAAGCCGCCTCCGGCAGATCGCGGGGCGGATTTTGCTATGAAGCGGCGCAAGCCTGTCACCGAAAGAGCGTCACGGTTCCCGCTTCATAGAGGATGAGGATGCCGAGTGCGATCAGTACGAACGGCACGACCCTATGCCCATGGCGCCTGATCGGGACGCCGAGCTTCGGATGATTGACGAGAGAATGTGCTGCACCCAGCCAAACTGCCGTCAGTACCGCGAAGATGCAGCCGATCGCCAAAACCTCATAAGCCGATCGCGTCGCAAAGAGCGGCGTATAGACGCTGATATTGTCTCCGCCATTCGCGATCGTTACCAAGGCGACCGCCACGATGTTTCCATGTCCTGCCGAGGCCTTGGCATGATCCTCTGGATTGTCGTCGGCCTCTCCGCCGTTCCAGAACTCCCACAACCTCCTCAGTCCGAAGTAGATCGGCGCAAGGCCGAGCAGGCCGATATAAGCAGCGGGAATGACGAGAACGAGCAATGCGGCAATAGCACTGACGCCGTAAAGAACGCCAATACCCAGATATTGGCCTATGATGATCTGCCTCAGGCGGAACTTCGGATCGGCAAAGAAGCCGAGGAGCACGAAAATATCGTCTATGTTCGTCGATGTGAAAGTAGCGACTGCAACGCCAAGAACGCCGAGCACATACGCCAAGGTAACCGGTCTCCGTTTCTCATACCGGATACATCATCGTGCCGGAAAAGTCGCATCATCGTTTAAGCGTAAAAACCGCCTGGGAATAAGTTACTTGAAAGCTTCGCCGGGGTAGGCGCCCCAGATCTCGGATTGCGCAACCCAGCCCTCGGTGCCGTCGGCGGTGACGAGGCACCAGTCGCCCGTGCATTCCTTGACGCTCATCATCACGCCGGGCTGAAGCTTGGCGATGACGGCGGCGGACGGCTGGGATTCGCGACGCATGTTGACGAAGACGGCCTTGCCCTTGCCCTTCATCCACGGAGCAGCAATGGCCGAGCGCTGACCTGACAGCAGCGACTGGTTGACCCAGCCTTCGGTGCCATCGGCATCGCGCACGCGCCGCCAATTATCATATTCCTGGATGATTTCGACCGGCAGGCCCTGCTTGAGGTAGAGCCAGGATACGGCATAATCCGCGCTCGGGCCGATGCGCAGATTGACCCGCTTCGATTTCAGTGTGACGAAGCGCGGCAGCGGCAAACCGCTCGGCCCCTTGGCGGCCTGGGCCGCGGCAAGATCGGCCGACACAGCGGCCATCATCAGGCCGATTGCGAAAATGGCGCAGGACTTCAAGACGTTGCCACGCATGGGATTTCCGTTCGTTCGTCATGACAAAGGCGCCATTCCGGCGACCTTTCGCTCCGGTGAGCGGCAAATCCTCGGATCGCGTCAGCGAGTTTTGTTTGTCTTCGCCTGCGGGTCTGGTAGAAATGCCCGGAACGGGAAAATTATCCTGCTTCTTGGTTAAGAACATCTGAACAAGGCATCGCCGCTCGCCATGACGACGAAGAAAAAACCGAAGGTCTACGTCACGCGCAAACTGCCTGACGCGGTGGAGACGCGCATGCGCGAACTCTTCGATGCCGAACTCAACATAGATGATCGCCCACGCACCAAGGAGGAATTGATCGAGGCCGTTCGCTCCGTCGACGTGCTGGTGCCGACGGTCACCGACCGCATCGACGCCGAGATCATCGAAGAAGCCGGCCCGCAGATGAAGCTCATTGCCAGCTTCTCCAACGGCACCGATCATATCGATGTCGAAGCCGCAGCACGGCGCGGCATCACCGTCACCAATACGCCGAATGTGCTCACCGAAGATACGGCCGACATGACCATGGCGCTCATCCTCGCCGTGCCGCGACGTCTGGCGGAAGGTGCGCGCGTGCTGACGGACAGCCCTGGCGAATGGGCCGGATGGTCGCCCACTTGGATGCTTGGCCGCCGCATCCACGGCAAGCGCATCGGCATCGTCGGCATGGGGCGGATCGGCACCGCCGTTGCTCGTCGCGCCAAGGCATTCGGCCTGTCGATCCATTATCACAATCGCAAGCGGGTCAATCCGGCGACCGAGGACGAGCTGGAGGCGACCTATTGGGACAGCCTCGACCAGATGCTCGCCCGCGTCGATATCGTTTCGGTCAATTGCCCGTCGACGCCGGCTACCTATCACCTCATCTCGGCCCGCCGCCTGGCACTGCTGCAGCCGACAAGCTACATCGTCAATACGGCCCGCGGCGATGTCATCGACGAGGCAGCTCTGATCAAGATCCTGCGCGAAGGCAAGATCGCAGGTGCTGGCCTTGACGTTTTCGAGAACGAACCGGCCGTCAATCCGAAGCTGGTGAAGCTCGCCAATGAGGGCAAGGTGGTCATCCTGCCGCATATGAGTTCGGCGACGCTCGAGGGCCGAATTGACATGGGCGACAAGGTGATCATCAACATCCGCACCTTCATCGATGGTCATCGCCCACCCAACCGCGTGCTGCCCTTTCGATAAGCGAATCGCCCTGATTCTCTCGCCGAAGCCAAGCGGCTAGTCTCGGCTGCAAATTTGATCTCACGTCCCTCTCGCCGGTCATGTGCATGTCACAATGCCGGCCCAGAGGTGACCACAAACACAAATCAGGAAGGGCGGAAATCATGGCGCGGGCGCTGCCGCATGAGCGGATTCAATATGTGGTCGAGGGCGGCTTCAGGCTGTCGGGCGAGATCGAGCCGAGCGGCAACAAGAACGCCGCATTGCCGATCATCGCCGCATCGCTTCTGACCGATCAACGTGTCGAGCTCAGCAATGTGCCGCGCATTCGCGATGTCGAGGCGCTGGTGGAGCTGATTCAATCCGTCGGCGCGAAAGTGCGCTGGCTCGGTCGCAACGAACTCGAAATCGAGGCGCGTGAGCTTCGCCCCGCCAATCTCGATCCCGATCTCTGTGCCCGCATCCGCGCCTCCATCCTGCTTGCCGGACCGATGCTGGCGCGCTGCGGCGAGATCACCTTGCCGCCGCCTGGCGGCGACGTCATCGGCCGCCGGCGCGTCGATACGCATTTCCTGGCGCTGGAACAGCTTGGCGCCAAGATTGAGGTCAACAGCGTCTACAGCTTTCGCACGGAAGGACTGCGCGGCGCCGATGTCTTCCTCGACGAGCCCTCCGTGACGGCGACTGAAAATGCCCTTTGCGCTGCCGTTTTCGCCGAGGGGACGACCATCCTGCGCAATTGCGCCTCTGAACCGCATGTTCAGGATCTTGCCCGCTTCCTGATTGCCATGGGCGCCCGAATCGAGGGCGTCGGCACCAATATGATGACCATTCACGGCGGGCAGCGGCTGGGCGGTGCATCGCATCGCATCGGCCCCGATCACAATGAGGTTGGCTCGCTGATCGGCCTTGCCGCCGTCACCGGCTCGGAAATCACCATCCGCCGCGCAGGCGTCGAGCATCTGCGCTCCACGCTGATGACCTTCGAGCGCCTCGGCATCCGCTGCCAGATCGATGGCGATGATCTCATCATTCGTTCCGACCAGGAGATGAAGATCCAGCCCGATTTCGGCGGCCATATTCCGAAGATCGAGGATCAGCCCTGGCCGGCCTTTCCGGCCGACACCATGTCGATCGCCATCGTCACCGCCACGCAATGCGATGGTGTCGTGCTGATGTTCGAAAAAATGTTCGAAAGCCGCATGTTCTTCGTCGACAAGCTGATCGCCATGGGCGCCCGCATCGTGCTGTGCGATCCGCATCGCGCCATCGTTGCCGGCCCTTCCAAGCTGCGCGCCGCCCAGCTCGAAAGCCCGGATATCCGTGCCGGCATGGCGATGCTGATCGCGGCCATGTGCGCCGAGGGCACAAGCGTCATCAACAATGCCCAGCAGATCGAGCGCGGCTATGAGCGCATCGAGGAGCGGTTGAACGCCCTGGGTGCCCGCATCACCCGCATCCCGCCGCGCGAAGCGTGACGGCTCCATCCACCGGCTGAGGATGCACTAGGCAATCGCCTTGCGCATCTCGATCGATGTCGTCCGATCGAACCCGGTCTGACGATTTTCGGCCGTCTTCTGAAAACCCCATGCCGCGAAGGTAGCGTGATTGTCGGTGAGCTCGATCCGCGTTTCCAGCCGCAACGCCCTCAGGCCAAGCTCTTGGGCCGTTGTCTCGGCCAGGCCCAGCAGTCGCCTGCCGATACCATTACTCTGTGCCGCCGGCAGCACAGCGAGCTTGCCGACATAAAGGCTCTCTGCCTCCGGCCGGCAGAAAATGCAGCCGACCAACTGTTCGCCATCGAGCGCCACATAAGCGATCTCGCAAAGTGCCTTCGCTTTCAACGTTTCGGATGCCAGCGCTAACGCCGAGGAGGGCGGATCGATGCGTCCGTTCATATAGGCAAAGGACGTCAGGATAAGGTCCAGCAAGGCATCCCAGCGGTCGAATCCGTCATCGAGGCGCTGAAGTGTGGTTTCGCTCATTCGGCAGCAACCTGGGCACGTTTGCGGCGATAGCGCACCGTTTCGAAGCGCGAGGAAAGCCCGTCATAAAGCAGCAGGCGGCCGATCAGCGGCTCGCCGATGCCTGTGATCAGCTTGATCGCTTCCATCGCCATCAGCGTGCCGATGACGCCGGTTAGGGCGCCGATGATGCCCGCCTCCGCGCAACTCGGGATGAGACCTTCCGGCGGTGGTGCCGGGAAGAGATCGCGATAGCGCGGATTGAGGTTACCGTCCGCATCGCTTTCGTAAGGCTTCAGCGTAGTCACGGACCCATCGAATCGGCCGACGGCGCCGGTCACCAGCGGCAAATGCGCTGCTTCAGTCGCATCGGCAGCCGCATAGCGCGTATCGAAATTGTCGGAACCGTCGATGACGAGATCGAAACCGGCTAGATGCCGCGCTGCGGTATCGAGGCTGAACCGCTCCTCGAAACGGATGACCCGCACATGCGGGTTCAGCCGCGCGATGGCGTCTGCCGCGCTCTGGGTTTTCAGTTCGCCGATCGTGCCCGTATCGTGAATGACCTGCCGCTGCAGGTTGGACAGCGAAACGCGGTCATCATCGGCAATGCCAAGCGTGCCAACGCCGGCGGCAGCGAGATATTGCAGCACCGGCGCACCAAGGCCGCCGGCGCCGATAACAAGCACGCGGGCCGCTTTCAATTTTTGCTGGCCGGCCCCGCCGACCTCCGGCAGGAGGATATGACGGTGATAGCGGCCGATTTCGTCTGAGCTCAAAGGATCCATGGGCAGAAGTCTAACACAATCGCGGCCAGGGAGGCGCTAGGATTCCGTAATGCCGCCATGCGCCACGGTAAAGAATTGCGCCCGTTCGCCAAGGGCCGAGAACATGGATTTGTCCGTGCCGGTCATGAAGGCCTGGCCGCCGAGCCCGTCGATGAGATCGAAGAGGGCCGCACGCCGACCCTTGTCGAGATGCGCCGCGATTTCGTCGAGCAGTAGGATCGGCGCATAGCCCGTGAGATTGCCGACGAGCCGTGCATGCGCAAGGATAAGCCCGACGAGCAAGGCTTTCTGCTCACCGGTGGAGCAGCGTTCTGCTTCCATGTCCTTTTCGCGATGCCGTACGAGAAGATCGACACGGTGCGGCCCGTCCAGCGTGCGGCCGGCAGCGGCGTCGCGGTAACGCCCCTCGCGCAGCATATCGGCATAGGCATCTTCCAGGTCGACGGCCGGGCGGTCGAACTGTCCGTCGAGGAAGCCGGAAAGCTCCAGCGCCGCGGAGGGGAACGGCGTCGCCTCGCGCGTTTCGGCGATCAGCCGCGAGAGAAGGCCGAGCATTTCCTGCCGCGCGATCGCCATGGCAATGCCGAGGCTTGCCATTTGCTCCTCAATGCCGCTAAGCCAGGATGGATCGAACCGGTTTTCGGATAAAAGCTTATTGCGGCTGCGCATGGCACGCTCGAAGTCGCTGGCACGGCGGCCATGGGCGGGATCGAGCGACAGCACCAGCCGATCCAGGAAGCGACGACGCTCCGAGGAGCCGCCGGTAAAGAGGCCGTCCATCGCCGGCGTCAGCCATAGAACGCGCAAATGCTCGGTCAGCTCGTCGACCGTCTTGGCCGGCGTGCCGTTGATTCGCAGCCGGCGGGCGGTCGATTCGTCCACCGTGTCGATGCCGGTACCGATTTCAACGCTGCCATCCATGCCTTCGAGCTCGGCAAAGATAGAAAATCCGCCTGGGGCATTGACCCGGGTGACATCGGCATATGCGGCGCGGCGCAGGCCTCGGCCGGGCGAAAGCAGCGAGACCGCTTCCATGAGGTTGGTCTTGCCCGCGCCGTTATCGCCGGTCAGCACCACATGCCGCTCGTCAAGCGCCAGCGCTGCCGCCGCATAGTTGCGGAAGTCGGTCAGCTTCAGGCGCGAAATGGAAACCTTGTTCGGCATCGGTTCTTGAGATTCCTAGTCGATGGGCGAGGGGTATGCCGAACCCTGCAGGAGTGCAAGGTTTTTGCCGCTTTTCTTCGTTCTCGACAAAGCGTAACGGCTGGAATCGGGCTCTGGCACTCACAGACTACGCTCCCTATATCGCGTTGCTCGGGAAAGTTTTGGATGGAGGGGCCGTCAATTGGAATTTGCAAAGACATTGCTCGCGCATACGCTTGTCGGTTGGACGCGCATAAAGACCGGCGAATCGGGCGATCTTGTCTATCGGCGGGAAGACGGCCAAGCCTATGCAAAAATAGCTGCGTCGGCCCGATCGACCGATCTTGCCGGCGAGCGCGACCGATTGCTTTGGCTGCAAGGCAAGGGCATTGCCGTGCCTGAGGTCATTGATTGGCGGGAGGCGGAGGAGGGCGCGTGCCTGATCATGACTGCTATTCCCGGCGTACCGGCAGCCGAGCTGGACGGAGATGCGCTGCTGAAGGCCTGGCCATCAATGGCGCGGCAGCTGCAAGCTCTTCATGAGCTGCCGCCGAATCAATTCCCGTTTGATCGCAGGCTGTCTGTGATGTTCGCGAAGGCGGCGGATGTGGTCTCACGCGATGCCGTGAACCGGGATTTCCTGCCGCCGGAGGATCAGGATAGGCCGGCCCGCGAACTGCTTGATCGCGTTAAGCGCGACCTGCCGCTGCGGCTCGATCAGGAGGCCACCAATAGAGTGCTTTGTCATGGCGATGCCTGCATGCCGAACTTCATGGTCGACCCGCATAGCCTGCAATGCACGGGCCTGATCGATCTCGGCCGGGCAGGGACGGCGGATCGCTATGTCGATCTCTCGCTGATGATTGCCAATGCCGGGGAGAGCTGGATGACGCCCGAACAAGGAGAACGAGCCTTTTCGATTCTGTTCGAAACCCTGGAAATAGCAGAGCCAGATCGCGAACGTCTCACCTTCTATCTCCGGCTCGATCCCCTGACCTGGGGCTGATTCGCGTATGCCAATAAAAAATCCGGCCGAATCATCGGCCGGATTCATGTGAAACACTTCTGATTCGCGAATCAGTCGCTGAACGTATCGAAGAAATCCTTCATGCGGGCGAAGAAGCCCGTCGATTCGGGATTGTTGTCCTTCGAGGAGATCTGTTCGAACTCCTGCAGCAGCTCGCGCTGGCGCTTGGTCAGCTTCTGCGGGGTCTCGATCTGGATCTGGATGTAGAGATCGCCGACCTGGCTGGAGCGCAGCACGGGCATGCCTTTGCCCTTCAGACGGAACTGCTTGCCGACCTGGGTTCCCTCGGGAACGCTGACGCGCGATTTCGTGCCATCGAGCGTCGCCACATCGAAGGTACCGCCGAGTGCCGCCGTCGTCATCGAGATCGGCACGGCGCAATATAGGTCGGCGCCATCCCGCTGGAAGAACTCATGCGGCTTGACGGAGAGGAAGATGTAGAGGTCGCCCGAGGGGCCGCCGCGAAGACCCGCTTCGCCTTCGCCTTGCAGACGAATGCGCGTGCCGTCTTCAATGCCGGCCGGGATGTTGACGGAGAGCGAACGCTCCTCGGTCACGCGGCCCTGGCCATGACACTTGGTGCAGGGGTCGGGAATGATCTGGCCGCGGCCATGGCAGGTCGGGCAGGTGCGTTCGACGGAGAAGAAGCCCTGCGCGGCGCGGACGCGGCCGGAACCCTGACAGGTACCGCAGGTCTTCGGCTGCGTGCCGGGCTTGGCGCCCGAGCCCGAACAGACGTCGCAGGTGATCGAAGTTGGGACGCGAATCTGCGCCGTCTTGCCGCTGAAGGCTTCCTCCAGCGAGATTTCCATATTGTAGCGAAGATCAGCACCGCGCTCGCGACCGCCGGAAGAGCGTCCGCGGGAGCGCCCGCCACCCATCATCTCGCCGAAAATATCCTCGAAAATATCGGAGAAACCACCGCCGCCGAAACCGGCTCCAAAGCCGCCACCGCCGCCCATGCCGCCATGCTCGAAAGCAGCATGGCCATAGCGGTCATAGGCTGCGCGTTTCTGCGGGTCCTTGAGCGTTTCGTAGGCTTCGTTGATTTCCTTGAACTTCCGCTCGGCGTTGCTGTCGTCCGGATTCTTGTCCGGATGATATTGCATTGCCAGCTTACGAAAGGCGCTTTTCAGCTCTTTCTCGTCCGCCGTCCTGGAGACGCCCAATGTCTCGTAAAAATCCGCTTTTGCCATTCAGCATTCGACCCCGGAAATGGATTTCCGGCTGCCCGAAGGCAGCCGGATCAAAGTTCCTCGAGAACCTTTCGGTTCGCGCTTATGCAGACCGCTTGTGGTCGCCTTCGTCCTTGATTTCCTCGTAGTCGGCATCGACGACATCGTCCTTGCCGCCTGCTGCCGAGGCATCACCGGAACCGGCTTCCGCCTGCTGCGACTCATAGATCGCCTGGCCGAGCTTCATGGAAACTTCCATCAGCGTCTGGGTCTTGGCCTTGATGTCTTCGGCATCCGGCTCGGAAGCTTCGGTTGCCGCCTTGAGCGCTGCAATCGCATCGGAGATCGCGGTGCGATCGGCTTCCGTGACCTTGTCGCCATAATCCTTCAGCGACTTCTCGCTGGAGTGGATCAGGCTCTCGGCCTGGTTCTTGGCTTCGACACCTTCGCGGCGCTTCTTGTCTTCCGCAGCATGGGCTTCGGCATCCTTGACCATCTTCTCGATGTCAGCGTCGGAAAGACCGCCGGAAGCCTGGATGCGGATCTGCTGTTCCTTGCCGGTACCCTTGTCCTTGGCCGAAACCTGAACGATGCCGTTGGCGTCAATGTCGAAGGTGACTTCGATCTGCGGAACGCCACGCGGAGCCGGCGGCAGGCCGACGAGGTCGAACTGGCCGAGCAGCTTGTTGTCGGCGGCCATTTCGCGCTCGCCCTGCGAAACGCGGATGGTCACGGCTGACTGGTTGTCGTCGGCGGTCGAGAAGGTCTGCGACTTCTTCGTCGGGATCGTCGTGTTACGCTCGATCAGACGGGTGAAGACGCCGCCCAGCGTTTCGATGCCGAGAGACAGCGGGGTCACGTCGAGGAGCAGAACGTCCTTGACGTCGCCCTGCAGAACGCCGGCCTGGATGGCAGCGCCGAGCGCGACGACTTCATCCGGGTTGACGCCCTTGTGCGGCTCCTTGCCGAACAGCTGCTTCACGACTTCCTGTACCTTCGGCATGCGGCTCATGCCGCCGACGAGAACGACTTCATCGATTTCAGCGGCAGTGACGCCGGCATCCTTGAGTGCTGCCTTGCACGGAGCGATGGTGCGCTGGACGAGATCGTCGACCAGGCTTTCTAGCTTGGCGCGGGTCAGCTTCAACGTCAGGTGCTTCGGGCCGGTGGCGTCTGCCGTGATGAAGGGCAGGTTGATTTCGGTCTGCTGCGAAGAAGACAATTCGATCTTGGCCTTTTCGGCAGCTTCCTTGAGGCGCTGCAGAGCGAGCTTGTCACCCTTGAGGTCGATGCCGTTGTCCTTCTTGAACTCGGCAACGAGGTATTCGACGAGACGCATGTCGAAATCTTCACCGCCAAGGAAGGTGTCGCCATTGGTCGACTTCACTTCAAAGACACCATCACCGATTTCGAGGATGGAGATATCGAAGGTGCCGCCGCCAAGGTCGTAAACGGCGATGGTCTTGCCGTCCTTCTTGTCGAGGCCATAGGCGAGCGCGGCAGCGGTTGGCTCGTTGATGATGCGCAGGACTTCGAGACCGGCGATCTTGCCGGCATCCTTGGTTGCCTGGCGCTGAGCGTCGTTGAAGTATGCGGGAACGGTGATAACGGCCTTGTCGACCTTTTCGCCGAGATAGGATTCGGCGGTTTCCTTCATCTTCTGAAGGATCATTGCGGAAATCTGTGCGGGCGAATAGCCCTTGCCGTTGGCTTCTACCCAGGCGTCGCCATTGTCGCCCCGAACGATGTTGAAGGGAACAAGATGCTTGTCCTTCTCGACGGTCGGATCTTCGTAGCGGCGGCCGATGAGGCGCTTGACAGCGAAGAGGGTGTTTGTGGGGTTGGTGACAGCCTGGCGCTTGGCCGGCTGGCCGACGAGACGTTCACCATCGTCGGTGAAGGCAACCATGGAGGGGGTGGTCCGGGCGCCTTCGGCATTTTCGATCACTTTTGCGTCCTTACCGTCCATGACGGCGACGCAGGAATTTGTCGTTCCAAGGTCGATACCAATTACTTTTGCCATGTCATTCTCTCCTTGAAGCAAGCTATCGGAACCCCTGTCAGGCATTCCATTGACAGCCCCTTACGGGATGGTCTTGAGGATTGCGCAGCCATGACTGCGGTGATGCCGCGTATATAAGTAGCGGTTTTACTGACTGCAAGGCAGGAAATAGCCCGAAATCCAGCAAAACAAATGGTTTGTCGCTCAAATTCCATATGGTCCCATATGCGCCGAGGACCTCAGGATTTGACGCGACCGCGTATCAGAGCAGCCTTGCCGCGGCCATGCAAGCGTCTACTGCATAATTCCTTAAATCGGGATCGATTCAGGAATAAAATTACGTGGCAGATCTAAAGTGCTGCAGCGGCCCCACTCCGCGATGTGCGGCGCGCGGCGCTGTAGATGCAAAATCGCGATTTTAACGACCGAGGATGACGTCGAGTAGCGACGAGCGGTGGGGCCGCGCGGTGGCGACCGGAGCGCCGCTGTCGCCGACATCGGCGGGCGGTATATCGCTGTCATAGGGATTGGAGCTGTAGGGGTTGCTGTCGTCGGCAAGATTTGCGGGCGGCAGGTCCAGCGGTTCGTCGTTTGCCGAGGCCTGGTTGACAACCTGCGGCTGGATCGGCTGTTGCGACGGTCTTTGCTGCAAGGTTGGCTGCTGGACCGGCTGTCCGCCATCGGCGACGCCGGAGATGATGTTGCCGATGGTGGTCGGCTGGTCGCCATTCTGCCCGGCCTGCGCCATCGGCAGGCCGTTGTCGATGATCTGGCCGCCGCCGAAGATCGGCGTCGGCGTGATGCCCTTGTGGGCGGCAACCATGAATTCCTTCCATGCCTTCGCTGGCAGGCCGCCGCCGGTTACCTTGCGCATCGACTTGCCATCGTCATTGCCGAACCAGACGCCTGTGGTCAGGTGGCTTGTGAAGCCGACGAACAGCGCGTCACGGAAAGATTGCGTCGTGCCCGACTTGCCGGCCGCTTGCCAGCCGGGAATGCGCGCTGTCTTGCCCGTTCCATTGGCGATGACGCCGGCCATCATGGCGTTCATGTTGGTGACGATATCCGGGTTCAAGACGCGCTCAGGATTGTCTGTATTGGTCTGGTAGAGCACTTTGCCAGAGGCGGTCGTCACCTTGGTGATGACATGCGGGGCCACTTTGTAGCCGCCGTTCATGAAAGTGGCGTATGCGGAGGTGAGCTCCAGCAGCGACACTTCGGAGGTGCCGAGCGCGATCGAGGCATTGGCCTGCAGATCCGATTCGATGCCGAGCCTGCGGGCGACCTTGATGACCTGATCCGGCCCGACTTCGGCCACGAGCTGGGCGGCAACCGTGTTCAGCGATTTCGCAATGGCGGTGGCAAGCGTCACCGGTCCACTGTAGCGCTGCTCGTAATTCTCGGGTGCCCAATTGCCGATCTTGACCGGCATGTCGTTGCGGATCGAATTGGGCGTCAGGCCCATCTCGAGCGCGGCGGTATAGACGAAAGGCTTGAAGGCGGAGCCTGGCTGACGCTTTGCCGTCACGGCACGGTTGAACTGGCTCTGCGCGTAGTCGCGGCCGCCGACAAGCGCGCGGACCGCACCCGTCGCATCGACGGAGACGAGCGAGGCCTGCGAGGCGTTGAGCTTCTTGCCTTCCTTTTCGAGCACGTCGCTCAGCGCCTTCTCGGCCTTTTCTTCGAGCGACATGTCGAGCGTGGTGTCGACGATGAGGTCTTCCTTGACATCGCCGCCGATCAGCTTCGGTAGCTGGTCCATGACCATGTCGGCGACGTAATTCTCGGCGCCGCTCCAATAGCTCTTCGATCGGGTCGGCGGCTGCGACATCGCCGTCTTGATGTCAGATTCGCTGATGAAGCCCTGATCGTGCATCGCCTGCAACACCAGCTGCGCGCGGGCCTCGGCGGCGGCGGGATCGCGGGCGGGCGATAGCCGAGAGGGAGCCTTGACGAGACCGGCCAGCATGGCGGCTTCGCCGAGATTGACGTCCTTGGCCGATTTATTGAAATAGCGCCGCGAGGCGGCCTCGACGCCATAGGCGTTGGAACCGAAATAGACGCGGTTCAGATACATCGTCAGGATCTGATCCTTGGTGTACTTGTGCTCCAGCCACAACGCCAGCAGCACTTCCTGCACCTTGCGCTCCAATGTGCGGTCCGGTGACAGGAACAGGTTCTTGGCGAGCTGCTGCGTCAGCGTCGAGCCGCCCTGGACGGCGTGTCCGGTCACCACGTTCGTTACCATGGCGCGGGCAAGGCCGATCGGGTCGAAGCCGAAATGCGAGTAGAATCGCCGATCCTCGATCGCGACGATCGCCTCGGGAATAAAGGGCGACATCTCGCTGAGCGATACGGCTTCGCCCCCAGTGGTGCCGCGATTGGCGATCAGGGTTCCGCCGAGATCGTTGATCTTGACGTTCGGCGGTCGTTCGGGAATGGACCAGGTGCTGGCGCTCGGCATGCGAGAGCCATAATAGGCGACGAGGCCTGCAAGGCCGATGCCGGCCCAGAGGCACAGTACGAGGCCCCAATAGATCGTCGAACGGATGAAACCGAAGAAGCCGCGGCGCGGCCGCGCACGGCGCGCAGGTTTGCGGCGGCTACGGGCGCGAGTTCGGCGAGGCTTTTCGACCACGGGTTCTTCCTCGTCGTCATCGTCCTCTTCTTCGTCGGGCTCCCGGTAATATTTCTTCGCAGACTGCCTGCCGCCGACGATGCGTTCGCCTGCATTGAATCCGTCATCGATGCGTTCCCGGCCGCTGGAGAAGGATGGTTCTATCCTCTGGCGTGATTTTTTCTTATCTGCCATTGCCGGCCGGTCGTACCTCGGTGCCCAGTTTGTTTCAGATCTTCTATCAGGCTGATCGCAGCGGCGGTAGCGCTCTTTGAGCCAATGGGCGATCGAGGTAAAGCAACCTGCCTTGGTTCGCGCGCTTTTCCTGAAGACATCAAATCCCGCCTGCACTGTAAATGCGGCGATTTAAGGAGGGATTAAGAACATTCCAATCTGCAATGGCGGCGAACCCGCCCTGAAACCGGCGGGGGATACGTAAGGAACTTTTTGCTACCCTGAGCATTATCCTCTCATAAAACAAAGAGGGTGAGCACATGACTTCATTGCTGAAGATAGAGGAAGTTGAAGAGAGCAAATTGCGCGAGGTCTGGAGCGTCGAAGATTTCGTACGGCGCCATCGGATTTGCAAGGAGGAGGAAGCCCGGCTGAAAAAGCTGTTTGGCGACTTCGCAACGAAGCAGGAATTGCTCTCCAACGCGCAGCGGCCGCCGCAATTTCGTTGAAATAAAATGGTGGTTGGCGGGGCGCGATATCCATCGTGGGCTGCTGCGGCAAACAGATCGCAGCAGAGGAGGCTATGCCAATGTGGAAACGTTTCGAACTGTGGCTGGTGGATCGGATCGATCGGATATTCGGCCTTGAGCGGCTTGCGCGCCGTGCCGGCTTCTCGCCGGATGAGGCAAGGCGGATTGCACGAGAAAAGTAGATCCCCGGTGGCTTGAGGTATCGCAACAGCCGATGTTCTCCTACAAATTGGCGATACTATCGTACTTGCACTCGTGTCGGATGAGGCTGCGGCAATACTTCACGCAAAACAGGCAATCTTCCATATTTTCGAATGATCTGATCAAGGTTATAGTATCGTCACGTGGCCGTCTTAATTGATGGTTCCAAGCAATTGGTAGCGCGTGAGGAGGAGTGTTCATGCGACACATCAAATGGAGCAATCCGATTGAGATCGGTTTTGCTCAGGATTCGTTCCAGGTCGTGACGGGCCCTTCCGAGGCCCTCAACTGCATGGCCAATCTATGGCCTGACCGCCGTGGTCCCCTCTATGTGGCGGCAAGAAGCCTTTGTCGGGCTGCCATAGACGGTCGTAAGTCGGCCGAAGAGGCGCGCGAGATGTTCATTTCGGCGACGCGGGAAGCGCACCTGAAAATGCATTGAAGCACGGTGCCCAGGATTGCGGATTAAACGGCCAAACCTTGCGAACCGGCAAAACGCGGTAGACGTCGAGAGTGTTGGACAGGTACTCTTCCATGAAAGCATCTCCTGAGTGAGGCTCCCGCATGGCGGTGAACGCATTCTTCTCGGAGGCGATGCACGTCACAAAAAGGCTGACGACTTTCAAAGTCGCCGGCCTTTTAGCTTTTAGGCGGTCGAGTCCTGGCGGTCAGCGGTTCGAGCCTCTCACGGACATCCGGCAATTGGGCTCCGACGCGGGGCATGGATCCCTGTGGTTAGGGCTATAAGGTCCCGGCTCGCTTGCATTTGGCCGCGGATTGTTCTGCGGCTGTGGTTGCGGTTGAGCCTGCTGCGGTTCCGGGCGGGGGCGGTTGTCCGGGCGATTACTGTCCGGACGGTTGCTGTCGCGCTGGCGGTCTGGCCGGTTACCCCAGTCCCGATTGTCATCCGGGCGCTGTCTGCCCCAGTCGCGATTGCCGTCGCGTTGTCTGTCCCAGTCGCGGTTACGATCACGATCAGGCCGGCGATCCCAGCTGCGATCCTGTCCGTCATTCCAGTCCGATCCGCGATCCCAATCGCGGTTGCGATCTGGGCGGCGGTCCCAATTGCGATCGGGTTCATTATCCCAGCCTGGAGAATTGCGATCCCAGCCGCTGTCGGGCCGCCGATCGACCCAGCCGGGGCCGCGGCGCCAGCGATCGCGATCGCGGTAGAAGTCGCGGCCGCGGTAATAGCGACCCCAATAGTCGTCGAAATTGAACACCACCGTCGGAATACCGAGTGGCCGGTAGTATTGCCGGTCGACATAGATGCGACGCGATTGGTAGGTCGCCTGAATATAGCGGCCTGCAACCCATCCGCGGCCGCCATAGAAGGAAACATCGCACCACGGCGTATCATTGAGGCAGCCATTGATCTGAAGGGGCGCACCGACGGGGATCATCGTGACAGCCGGATAGGCGGTGCTTGGGCCAGACCGCATATTGACGTTTGCCGTCGCAAAGCCTGCCGCCGCTTCCGCGATGGCTGGCAGTGCCACGAGCGCCGTCAGAAGACTCGCCGCGAGAACCTTGAATTTCATAAATCACTCTCCCTTTTGCGCACTTCGCCACCCCGGCGCTTGTTTGCTGTCATACGCCTACCCCGGCGCTCTCTCTGCTAAGACTTGCCGACTTCGGCAAGATAAAGGCTTCTCCATGTACGGGATCTGATAGAAATCCCGGCCGCCTCCTCAATCTCTGCATGTATTGTAGAAGCACTTGCATGAATACAGCTTGAACGCGTCAGTTCGAATCCGAAAAGGCGTTAAGGTTTTTGATGAAGGCTGCAGGGCTGTTTTAGAAGGTCCTGGCAGAAACGACAAAGCGGCCTTGAAATTGCCACCTTGCCCCCACATATAGGGTTCAGTCATGCAGCCGATGGGCGCTGGCGCGCTGGAAAGCGAGCCGTTTCGCCCATGAAATCATGAAAGTGGCGTTAACTCTTCGTTGACCTTTCATGATCAATCTGGCTGCAGTTCCGCCCTTGCCTTTGACCACGGATGTACTGGCACTGATGAGAAGGCGGATGGCGAAAGGCCGGGTTATTCCGGCCTTTTTTGTTTTTTGCGATGGCGTGTTCCCGCGGAAGCGGAGCGCGCCATTTTCATTTTCGCATCTCCTTGCGCTCAAAAGAAAACCGCCGCAGATACTGCGGCGGTTTTCAAGTTCAAGCGGTAAGGCCCTGGTACGGCCCCCAAGCTATAGGTTACATCGCCTTCTTGGCCGCAACCTTGATGGCTTCGGCCTTGGCTCTGGTCGGTCCAGCGGCCGCGATCGCCTTATCGGCCGGCACATAGCCTGCGCCGATGTTGACGTTCAACGAGATATAATCGAGAGCGCTTGATTGAATGGCCTGCGCCAGGCTTTGCTGGGCAGCGGTCACGTTGCGCTGGGCATCGAGAACGTCGAGCAGCGAAGATGCACCGTCCTTGTAGCTTGCCGTCGAGAGCTGAAGGGCTTCCTGATAGGATTTGACCTGAGCCTGCAACGCCGCGACCGTCTGTGCGTCGCGGGCGACCGCGGACAGGGCGTTTTCGACCTCTTCGATCGCGGAGCGAACCTTCTGCTGCCAGACGATGTATTGTTCGCGGCTCGCCGATTCAGCGTTCTTGACGCCGGCACGCAGGGCGCCGCCATCGAAGATCGGCAGGTTCAGCGACGGGCCGAAGGACCAGGTGGTCAAGCCGCCACTCGCCGCCGAAGTGTGGATATAGGTCGGCGAAATCGAGCCGCTAAGCGTGATCGACGGAAGGAGCTTGGCTTCTGCTACGCCGATCTCGGCTGTGGCGGATGCAAGCTGACGCTCTGCAACGCGAATATCAGGACGGTTGCGGATGAGGTCGGCCGGAACACCTGTGCGGACGCTACCGCGGAAGATCGGCTGCCTGCCGCCGCCCTGCATCTGCGCGATGATAGTCGAGGAGGGAACGTTGAGCAGCGTTGCGATGTGATGCACCTGCTGACGGTATTGAATCTCATAGCCAGGTACCAACGCCAGCGTCTGGTTGACGAGGCCCTCGGCCTGAACCACGTCGAGGCGGGAAGCCGCGCCGGCTTCAAGCTGGAACTTGGTCAGCGAAAGAGTATCGCGCCGCGACTTCAGGTTTTCCTGGGCGATGGAGATGAGCCGCTGGTAATAGCGGGCATTGACATAGCTGTTCGCGAGATCCTGCAGATAGGTCAGGCGTGCAACGTCGACGCTGGAATAGGCGGCATCGAGCGAGGCATTAGCGCTTTCCGTGGCGCGGCGATACTGACCCCAGAGGTCGAGCAGCCAGGAAGCCGAAGCGGTGCCTTGCGTGGTGTTGCGCCGTCCAGACGACGAAGAAACCCTCGAGCCACCCTTTTGGCCGCTGGTTGTGTTGTCGCCCAACAGGGTGAGGCTCGGGAGACCGCCTGCGCCTGCAGTGACGACGGCAGCTTCCGCCTGGTTGATGCGTTCCAGCGATTGCTGGATGTTCAAGTTCTGGGCAAGTCCCTGTGCGGCGAAGGCATTCAGCTTGGCGTCGCCGAAAGCGGTCCACCATTGCGAGCCGGCGACATCGCCGTTCGCCTTCGTACCACCCTCCGAGAATTTGGCCGGGAGAGGCATTTCCGGTGGCTTATGGTCTGGGCCGCTGACGCAACCTGCCAAAACAAGCAGCAGGGCGGGGGCGGCAGTACGAATGGAAACCATCACATTGTCCCACAATTCAATTTACTGATCAGTGTTTTTCGGGATCGGATTGATCCCATATGCCGGCGCTCCAGTCTTAACGCAACACAAACAACGACGCGAAGCGGTCGGCGTCAATCTAGCAATGAGTTTTGCAATAGCACAGTGGCTTTTACGAATTCTCGGCTGCGAACATATGTGGGATCGGGCGAAATATCAGCTTATCGGTAAAAAAAATCTGAAGTGTTGCAAAAAACATACCCTCCCATCCGCAATCAGGGGGTGCGAAAAGCGCAAAACCTCATAGTCACCGCAACTTACGGGAAGTTGCGGTGTGTAAATTCAGCGAAACGACCGTTCAGACGGTCTCTGAGGGGAAATAGCGGGCGAGGCTTGCGCGAACCCGGTCACGTGGTGTTGCTTCGCGATCGTCAGGCACGAAAGGCATGCCCGTTATCGCCTCAAAGGCGCCGATATAGACCTTGGACGTCTGCTCGACGAGCTCGCTCGGAATCTCTGGAATCTCGTCCTTGTAGGGATCGCAGCGCTCCGTCACCCAGGCGCGCACGAAGTCCTTGTCGAAACTTTCCGGGCGCATGCCCTTTTCGAAGCGCTCCTGATAACTGTCGGCCAGCCAGTAGCGGCTGCTATCGGGCGTGTGGATTTCGTCGGCGAGAATGATGGTGCCGTTTTCGTCGGTCCCGAACTCATATTTGGTATCGACGAGGATGAGACCACGTTTGCGGGCGATGTCCTGTCCGCGCGCGAACAAGGCGAAAGCATAATTCGTCAGCGTCTGCCATTGCTGCTGCGTCAGAAGCCCGCCCTCAACGATCTGCTTCGGCGTCAGAGGCTCGTCGTGACCGCCATCGAATTCCTTGCTCGTCGGCGTAATGATCGGCTGCGGCAGGATTTGGTTGTCGCGCATGCCGTCAGGCAGCGTGATGCCGTACATCTCGCGCTGACCCTTCTTGTAGAGCGTCAGGATCGAGGTCCCTGTGGTGCCGGCGAGATAGCCGCGAACGACGATCTCGACAGGCAGGATATTCAGCCGCTTGCCGACCACGACGTTCGGGTCGGGATAGTCGATCACGTGGTTAGGGCAGATGTCGCGTGTCTGTTCGAACCAGTAGCGGGCGGTTTGCGTCAGCACCTGCCCTTTATAGGGAATGCAGGTGAGAATGCGGTCGAACGCGCTCAACCGGTCGGTGCTGATGATGATGCGGCTGCCGTCGGGCAGATCGTAATTCTCGCGCACCTTGCCGCGATAGTAGTTGGGCAATTCCGGAAAATAGGCTTCGGAGAGAGTTCGCAAGGCGTCCACCAACAGGCTCATGCATCCGCCTGGCGGATGCTTCTTGAGCGGACCCTTAACGCATTGCTGTCGAAATCGGAACGGTTTTCATAGATCATAATAGGTAATCGGCTCTGTTCGTTGGGTTGCCGGAGCAAAAGGCGTTCAACCTGGCCGATGCCAGCAGCCATTTTCGCTCCGCTCGAGGATGGGCGTCGAAAACACGCCGACGATTTTCTCGCTCCAGCGCTTGCCGCCCAGATCGACAACATCCCGCCAGCGTTCGGACTGCAGCATCGCCGCGCCGATCACGACAGGCTCAATGCCGCAAGACGTCAAAAGAGCAAGTCCTGCAACGATCGAGGCGCCGCTAGAGATCACGTCATCGATCAACGCGACGCGCTTTCCTTCCAGCAACGGCAGCATGCGCGGGTCGATATAAAGCCGCTTCTCCTGGTTCGGCGTGGTGATGGAGGAAAGCGGGATCGACAGTTCCTCGCGATACCAGAACTTTCGCGATGTTCCTAGCGGCACGTAGCGCGTATGGCCCAGCGCGCGGGCCACTGCGGCCCCCAGCGTCAGTCCCAGCGTCGGCAATCCGGCGACGACATCGATATCATATGCTGTCATTCGCTTCGCAAGCATCTCCGCGAGAGCATCCAGCACGGTGAAGCTTGCCTGATTGACGATCAACGACGCCAGCGCGTGTTCGCCGTCGGCGAGCACACGGATCGGCAGCCGCAATTGCCGTCCGTCCGGAAGCTCGGCCACATGGAAATCCGCACGCTCCTCCGTCGGATCGAAGGTGCCCGGCGCATGCAGTTCCTGCCAGAAGTTATGGGGTTGCATCGCGCTCAGCCTTCTATCGATTGACTTTCATTCCGGCGCGCCGGTGCAAGCTTAGAACTTCTGTCTCGGTCAAGGCCCGCACGCCGCCTTTCCGCAGATCGCCGAGCACGATATCGCCAAAGGCAACGCGCACCAGCCGCAGGCATTCGATGCCAAGCGCCTCCAGCATGCGCCGGATCTGGCGGTTCCGCCCTTCCTTGAGCTCCACTTCGATCCAGCTGTTACGGTCGCCGCTACGCAGCAGCCGGGCCGAGCTCGCGGTCAAGAGTTCACCTTCGTCGACGATGCCGCGCTCCATGCGCGCCAGCTGTTCCTGGTCCATGATGCGATCGACCTGCACATGATAGGCCTTGCCGACGTGGCTGACGGGATCGAGCAGGGCCTGCGCCAGGACCGTGTCGTTGGTGAAGAGCAGCAATCCCTCGCTCGCCTTGTCCAGGCGGCCGACGGGCGCGAGATGGCGGGCATCGATCTCCCTCAGGCAATCATAAACAGTCGGCCGTCCTTCTGGATCGTCGCGCGTCGTCACCAGACCGCGCGGCTTGTTCAGCATGAAATAGAGCTTCTTCTCGGCTGATATCTCCACGCCGTCGACCGCGAATTTCGAATGCTCCAGATCGACCCAGGTGGCGGGATCGGAAATCTTGCGGCCGTCGACGGTCACGCGGCCCGCGACGATCAGCGCTTCCGCCTGCGTGCGCGAGCAATAGCCGAGCTTCGAAAGCGCCCGCGGCAAGGTCACGCGCTTGCCTTCCGGCTCCTGAGTGCGCCGCGCTGCCTTGCCGGATCTCAGCGGTGATTGCCTTTGGCTCAACCGTCCTGCCTCATGAGCATGTTGCCGTGACCGACATTGCCGTCGGTGAAGGTCAATCCTTTCGCACGGCAGATAACAGGACGCAAACCCACATTGTCGAAAAGAGGCTAAAGGATTGCGGTTTGAAAAAAGCAGACAGGGCTCGCATTTCATGGATGCAAGCCCTGTCGCGGGCCGGAGCGGGCGATGGGGTTGGGTAGGCGGCAACGAAGCTGCCGCCTTTCGCTCCGGAGGGATCCGGTTGCGGAGAAGCCGCATGGCTTCTTTTGCTGGCATTTTTCAAAAAAAGGGAAATTTGTTACAGTTTGTAACGCCGGTCGTTTCCCTGTTGCCAAAACCGCCTCTCGCCCCGCATGGAAGAGCCATGGTTTCCGCATCGCTGCTTCTGGTCGAAGACGACCGCGAGATTAGAGCGCTCCTGGAGGAGTTCCTGAGCCGGGAAGGTTTTGCCGTGCAGACCGCCGACAGCGCCGCCGCGATGGATCGCATCCTGTCCAAGGGGTTCCCCGATCTGATCATCCTCGATCTGATGCTGCCGGGTGAAGATGGTCTCTCCGCTTGTCGGCGCATCCGCACCCGCAGCAAGGTACCTATCCTGATGCTGACGGCGAAGACCGAAGATATCGACCGCATTCTCGGCCTCGAAATGGGCGCAGATGATTATCTCGGCAAGCCTTTCAATCCGCGCGAGCTCCTGGCACGAATCCGCGCCATTCTCCGCCGCTCCGGACCGGAGCGGCAAGAGGATGGTGGCATTCCATCGCGGCGCAAGAGCTTCGCCGGATTGATCGTCGATCTCGATGGCCGGGTGATCGAGATGGATGGCGAGCGGGCGATACATCTGACGACTGCCGAATTCGATCTGCTGGTCTGCTTCCTCGAAAGACCGCGCCGCGTGCTGTCGCGCGAGCAATTGCTCGACTGGACGCGCGGCCGCGGCGCCGATCCTTTCGACCGGACGATCGATGTTACCGTCTCCCGTCTGCGCACCAAGCTCGGCCATTGCCTGCCCGATGGCGCCCAGATCATCACCACTGTGCGCAATGCCGGCTATCTTCTGACAATGGACGTGAAGGATGTCTGAACCATGCTGAAACTCGGTCTGGTCGCTCGCATCATCATGATCGTCGCCGTGGCGCTCTTCATCATTCAGCTTGCGGCCTTTGCGGCTGCACAGCTGAAGCCGGACACGCCGTTCAATCCGGAGCGATCGCCCGCCAAACAGGTGAAGACCGCCATCCGTCTTCTCGATGCTATTCCACCGGAGGCGCAGCAGGTAGCCGTGCGGGCACTGAATGCCAACGGCCTGACGATCCACCTGGCCGATCCGCCGGCTCCGGGTCGGGAGGAGACGTCCAATCTGACGCTTGCCGACAAGCTCGCCCGCGAATTTGCAGCGATCGCCCTCGGCAATCGTTATTTCAACATGCGCTCGCTTTCCGAAAAGCCGCAGGGCTGGTTCTCCGTCGGCGCGCCGGACAGGATCGTGGAAGTGTCGATCGGCGTCGCCGGCGGCAAGGTCGCCGTCTTCAACCTGCCCGAAACGCCGACCGTGCGATTGAACGGTATTCCCATCGGCCTCATTGGCGGTATCCTTGGCATACTGGTCGCCGTCATCGCCATTGCCGCCGTTGCGCGGGAAACCCGGCCCCTGACGCGCTTGTCCCGTACCGTCAACTCGATCGGCAACGGATTGCAGCCGGTTCATATTCCGGAAAGAGGCGCCTGCGAGCTGCGCATGCTGATCAAGGCGATCAACGCCATGCAGCTGCGTATCGCTGCGCTCGTCAATAATCGTACCCTGATACTCGGAGCGATATCGCATGATCTGAGGACCTATCTCACCCGTTTCCGACTGCGCATGGAAATGATGCCGGAAACGCCGCATCGCGAGCGGGCGATTGCCGATGTCGAGGCCATGCAGCGGCTGGTGGAGGACGCGCTCGGCTTCGCCCGCAGCACCGTCGTCTCGGACGGCAAGACCATTGTCGATCTCGACGTCGCCATCCAACGTCACCTCGCGGAGCGGCAGGACGGCAAGGGCCTAGTAGGTTTCACGCCCGTCGGCCAGCCGATCGCCGTCGCAATGACGGAGACCGCTCTCGTGCGAGTGCTCGATAATCTCATGGACAACGCGCTGCGCTATGGCGGCCAGGCCGATATTGTCGTCGAGCGCCGCGGTGATCAGGCTGCCATCATCGTCGGTGATCGTGGACCGGGTATTCCCGCAGAGCGACGCAAGGAGGTCCTCGAACCCTTCGTGCGGCTGGAGGAATCGCGCAATCGTGATCTCGGAGGCAGTGGGCTTGGCTTGGCGATCGTCCGCCAGATCCTCGATGCGCATGGCGGCGCGCTCTGTCTGGAAGACCGCGAAGGGGGCGGATTGAGCGCCGTTGTCGTGTTGCCGCCGACGATGATGGAAAGAAAAGCAGCTTAAAATAAGCGCGCCTGCCAGCCAATCGCGCTGGCGCGCGATCGCCTGTCTGCGCGGAGCGGCCTGCTCAATGGCAGGTCAGGAATCTCTGCAGCTCTTGCCGGTTCAATACGATACCGGCTGCTGCTTTCTGCGGATCCGGATGCGTATAAGTAAAGCTCGGTAGGTCGGGCAGATCCAATGCCTGGCGCATGCTCATAATACCGAGTGCGCGGCGGCCACTGGCGCTGTCGAAGCTGACTTCGATGATGCTTTCCGGTCTTGTTGTATGCATTGTTTCCTCCCTTCTCTTATATCTGGCCTGAACCATAGCAGAAACTCTATGGAAAATCTCGGTTTTTCTAAGGCTTGGAGCCGATGGTTTTGCCGGGCAACCCGATGTGCCGTGCGAGTGTTCGAAGGGATGGGCTTCGCTAGCCGGAGAGGATGTATATAGAGGGAAGGTGTTCGGATTTTGCAGTCGACGCAAAATTTGACCATCTGGACAAGATTTTTGGGGCCTTTGAGGAAAACTTTCCCTCATTTCTGACCAGGCC
>NZ_BAAJNQ010000016.1:0-103937 GCF_054558365.1 Rhizobium sp. No.120 | reverse complement strand
GGCACTGTAAACTTATCGGCGTCGGGTGAAAGTAGAACCTGAGGTCCGTGATCAAGCGACCTGAAGATGAGCGATTTCACTCCACATCTGCATTGCCCCCCTCGCAGCTCGCGATGACGGTGTCCGATGGCATGCGCACGCCCGAAATCCGTCCGCTGCAAAACCGTCACCGCGTAGCCAGAGCATCAAAGACAGAAATCCGTTCTTTCAGCGACCGATGCACCAACTCTGTGCTGGATGGATTTCATCCGTAAAGCGCATACCTGTCGGAAACGTGGGTGTATGGTTCCAGCGTTCATCGTCGGGTTAGCTGCTTGACGCGAATGAGGCGGAGTCATATAAAGACATAAAGAATCCTTTATGTGATGGTTTTCATGACGATTGATGTTGCGAATTTATCCCTTTTTTGGATTGCTGCGGTGCTTCTGCTTGGGTCGCCCGGCCCAGCCATTGCAGCGCTCATTGCTGTTGGCAAGGACCAGGGATTTCTCCAGGGTTTGCGCTTCTACGGCGGTCTGCAGATCGGCCTGGCGATTGCCGCGGGTGCGAGCGCGGCCGGCCTCTTTTCCATATTCGCCGCCATTCCGGGTGCCACGAAGGCGATGATGTTCGTCGCAACCGCCTATCTGCTCTATCTCTCCTACAAGATCGCCTTCGCACCGATTGGGGCAAGTGAAACAGAGAGCAGAACGAACTTCGCCTCGACGGTGGCCGGCGGAGCATTCCTGGGCGTGACAAATCCCAAGGCCTATATCGCCTTTGCATCGCTCATGGCGTCATACTCGATCGTCCGGCTCGACACCGTTGCTGATATGTCGATCAAATGGATCGTCTGTGTTGCCGTCATGATTGTTGTCGACCTCGCCTGGCTCTGGGCGGGCGTCGTCCTTGGTCGGGCCAACCTCCAGCCAGCGACAGAGAGAGCAGTGAATGTCCTCATGGGCGGCACGATCCTTGCCACTGTATTGATGGCCATTCTGTGAGCTGCACGCTTGCCCACAAATCATAAGGGCGAGAGATAACACCTGTCGCAGGACGCAAGGTCGAAGCGGAGTTTCGTCTATGAAGCTGGAAATGCCTTCCCAGTCAATTCTCATAGGATCAGCTCCCGATCGTGTTTGGGAGGTCATCACAAACACTCGACTGAGCGGGGAATGGCGCCCCGCCAATTTCGTAACCGGCGGATGGCACTACCGATTTTAAAGCGGATCGCCGAGCAAGAATCGTAAGACCTTTTCAAGGTAATCGCTTTGCAGGAAAAGCGCTGCGGTCCGCATATGGCAAGAAGGCTCGATCGCAATTCTCTTTTCCCAGGCGGATGTGTTTGCAAGGACAATCATGCCGGTGAGACTTTACGCAGTTCTTTCAAGCCGAAGAGTGACAACAGAGCGCCGATGATGAGCAGGCCAGCCGCTATAGCGAACGACAAGCGCATTCCATGGGCAAATGCCGACGGGGCACTTTCTCGCACCAGATAGCCGAAGACCGCAACACCGAGCATACCGCCGACCTGCCGAGCCGTGTTGAGCACGCCCGATGCAATGCCGCCACGGGAGGTCTCGACGGCAGCTAGCGTCACATTTGTAATCGTCGGCACCATCACCGCCATACCCGTGGCGGCCATCAGCATCGGCACGACGAGCGCCGCATAGGATTCCGTCATCGAGGCGGGGATCAACAGCAGATAGCCCGTCGCTGAAAGGCATTGGCCGAATACCATCAAGTGCCTCGGATTGGCTCCAACCATAATGCGACTCATCACGAGGTTGACGATCAAGATCACAACAGTCATCGGCAGGAAAGCGAAACCGGTCCCACTGGCCGAGAGCTTCATTTGCCATTGGAAGTGCAGGCTGAAGACAAAAATCATCCCATAATAGGCGAAGTTGATCAGAAGGCCGTTGATGGAGGCGATAGCGAACGCCGGCGTCCCAAACAGCGACAGCGGGAGCATCGGCGCGCTGCTTCTAGTCTCGATCGCAACGAATGCAACGATGCCAATCAGAGCGAGCACGCCCGCCAAGATGATGTTTGGATGGAACCAACCAAGACGGCCAGCATCGATGAGAGCCATCGCCATGGCGCCCAATGCAACGATAGTTGCGATCTGGCCGGAAAGGTCGAGCGGCCTGCCTGGATTTTTCGGACTACGATGGGCGCTGAACAGGATGATCGCGATGCCAATCACGCCAACGGGCAAGTTCACGAAGAAGATGCTGCGCCAACCGAAATGGGCAATGAGCAAACCTCCGGCCACCGGCCCTGCCGCCAGCGACGATCCAGCGATCGCGCCCCACCATCCAATGGCCCGGCTTCGCGCCTTGTGCGCCGGAAAGGCTTGTTGAATAAGCGCGAGCGAGTTTGACACCAGTAACGCCGCGCCGACGCCTTGCACGACACGCGCCGCAATCAGTGTCTCAAGCGTGGGAGCCAAGCCACAGGCGACGGACGCGGCAGTGAACAGGGCGAAGCCATGGAGAAAGACGGTTCGGGCACCAAAACGATCGCCCAAAGCCCCGGCCATCAGCAGCAGGGCGGCGAAAACAAGCGTGTAAGCGTTGAGCACCCATTCCAGCCCAACGACATTCGTGCCGAAAGTAGTGCTGAGGGCATCGAGTGCGACATTGACCACGCTGACGTCAAGGAGAACGAGAAGGAAACCTAAGGCCGAACCGACAAGGGTAAGCAAAGGCCGAGATCGAGGATGGAGGGACATTGAGATGCTCCGAAAGTGATGGTTCGCTTTGACGGATATGCTTGTTCCATCTCCGCGAAAATTCGGTATGTTCGCCAGTGATCCTGGAGAATTCGCACAGATGATCAATTGGGAAGACGTTCGCTGTTTCCTTGCTCTAGCAGAAAGTGCTTCGCTCTCGGGAGCCGCACGGAGATTGAAGGTGGACCATGCCACGGTGAGCCGGCGGCTGGCCGCGCTTGAGGCCGCGCTCGATGTCCGATTGGTTGATCGGCTACCACGCTCCTGTCGCCTGACCGCGATAGGTGGGGCCGTGCGTGAGCGCGCGCTGGCCATGGAGGCTGGCGCAGACGGAATTGCTCGACTGGCCAAGGCAGCGCATGCTCCACTTGTTGCCCGCGTTGCGCTCAGCGCGCCACCGGTGCTGGTTGCCCCGCTCCTCGCCCGCCATCTTGCCCGCTTCCATGAAGAACATCCGGATATCCGCCTGTCCCTCGCGGCTGAGGGCAATCAAGTCTCGCTGGTACGCCGAGAGGCAGACATTGCCATCCGCCTGGTACGCCCCGAGGAAGCGGGTAGCGTGGCTCGAAAAATTGGGACCATGGGTTTCGGTCTTTATGCCAACAGCTCCTATGCCCGGTTGACCACACCGCAGCGATGGCAATTCATCGCCTTCGACCAGAGCCACGCCGAGATTCCGCAGCAGCAATGGCTGCTCGGTATCGCCGGCGACCGTCCTGTGGTCTGTGAATTGAATTACATCAGCGAGCATCTGATCGCGGCACGCGCTGGAGTTGGCGTCGCGGGCCTGCCGCTCTTCCTCGGAGAGGTAGATTCCGATCTCACACGGATCCAAGCGGATGTGCCGCCGTTTTCTCGGGATATCTGGCTTGTCGTCCATCGCGACCTCCGCCACTCAAGGCCGGTGCGCGCGGTGATGGATTTTGTTGCCGATATTATCGGCAAGGAAGCATGGTTAAAGCTCTGAAACTTGTTGCTCCGCTTCCGCCAGATTGCGCTGAATAACAATGACCGAGCCAAGTTCATTCGCCGTCTTCGACAAATTCTTTCGATGGCGGCGATCGCTCTTGTCGGTTAACACGCTAAGAACTGCCCGCCAATCACTGTTGGAAGGCGCAACCTACGTGATCTGCTTGGGTCGCCCGCGCAGTAGCTAAACCTGCCGCCCATAGGCAGGACGATTGAGGGTAGAAGCCGACGAGGCCCAATATCAGGATGCCGACCATGACCATGGTCATGTCGAACCGTTCACGACCGGCGATCACCAGACCGCCGATTCCCCCGCTGCGAAGGTGCATTTCGCTCGCACTGAAGAGGCCTCGGTGCGAGCGGCCTGTTCAAGTCACTGCAATCGCTGGCGGCAAGATCTATTCAGCTGCGACCACATGCCTGCTCCGCAGCACTGCAATCGAAAGGAGGAGCACGATGGCCGAGCATGTGGCGATAACGACCACCATCGGTCTCGCCGTACCGTCCATAAACATACTGCCGATGCCAACGACCAGCGCCGATGTCATGAACTGAACCGTCCCCATCATCGCCGAGGCCGTGCCAGCGATGCGGCCATGGTGTTCAAGCGCCAGTACCGCCGCATTCGGCACGATCATTCCAAGGAAAGCGTAGCCGGCAAACAGGAAGGCCGCCATGATGTCGAGGCGATCGACGCCACCGGCCATCAGGACAGCCAGCGCCAACATCGTCAGCGCATAACCGGAAACCGCACCGCGGATCACCTTGCGCAAACCAATCCGGCGGGCAAGCCAGCCGTTCATCTGCGACATGCCGATGAAGCCAACGGCATTTACCGAAAAGGCCACGCTGTAAAAGCTCGGAGAGAGCCCGTAATGGCCGATCAGTACGAAGGAGGAGTTGGCGACATAGATCATATAGCTCGACATGCCGAACGAGGCCATCAGCACCAGACCGAGATAATAGGGGTCCTTGAGGAGTGTTCCATAGGCTTTCAATGCTCCGCCGAGGCTGCTTTCACTGCGTGCCACAACCGGACGGGTTTCCTCGAGGAAAAAGCGGCCCGCGACGAAGCCGGCAGCGCCGGCGAAGACCATGACCCAAAAGATCAGCCGCCAGTTCCCGAACACCGTTACGATGCTGCCCGCGAGCGGGGCCAGAATAGGTGAGATACTGAAGACCAGCATAAGCCGCGACATCAGTTGCGCGGCGGCGGCCCCCGTGTGCAGGTCGCGCACGATGGCACGGGCAATCACGACGCCGGCACAGGCGCCGGTGCCCTGAATGAAACGGAAGGCGACCAGCCAGCCGATATCGCTGGAGAGCGCACAGCCAATCGCGCCGAGGATGTAGAGCACCAGACCGACATACAGAGGCCGCTTGCGGCCAAACATGTCCGACAGTGGCCCATAGACAATCTGCGACACGGCCATGGCGGCGAAGAAGGAGATCAGGCTCGCCTGAACCGCATGGCTGTCAGCGTGAAGATCGAGACTGATCGTCGGCAAGGCGGGTAGATACATGTCGAGGGCAAAGAGACCCACGGCTGAAAGAAGGCCAAGGACGATGGCATGGTGGGAGCCGCCGGCTCCGGGAGATAGAACGGAATCCTTGCTCTGCACGGAAAAACCTTTCCCGCACACCATTCCCCGGACGAAGCAAAGTCTCATACAAAAAGCATGTGACGGGGATTGAGTGGGCGATTATAGATGGGACAGCGGAAAGACGGAGATGGTTCTCATGCATGACTCGTCATTCCTGTAAAATATTTTGGACAGTATTGTCCAATTGGTCAAGTCCTATATGATGGTGTCATGAAAACTTCGCCCGCAGCGTCTTCTTCCGAGACAGAGAGTCCGCCCGCCACCAGTAAACGTCAGGCAATCCTGAACGCGGCCACGGAGGTTTTTGCCGAGGACGGGTTTGCGGCGGCGAGCATCGATGCCATCGCGGCAAGGGCCGGTGTGTCACGTCAGACGGTGTACAATCAACTCGGCGACAAGGATAATCTCTTCAAGGTGGTGGTTGCGGAGATCACCGAGAAGTCGAGCGCCGATTTCTTTCGGGTATTGGATACATTCCCCGTGGCGCCTATCGATCTCGAAAAGGAACTGACCGAATTTTCAGCACTACTCCTGCGCAAGGCGGTTTGCGATTCGAATGGCCGCTGGCTGCGCAAGCTCCTCGAAACCGAGGGGGGCAGATTTCCCGAATTATTTGAGACCTGGAAGGAATACGGTCCGGGCAAGAAATACCCTGCTATCGCGGCTCGCCTGGCACAGCTCGCACTTGCTGGCTATGTGGACATAGAGGATCCGGCACTTGCCGCGCGGCAGTATATGGCGCTGCTAGCGACAGATCTGCGGATCAACCAACAGATCGGCCGTCCAACTCCGGAGGAAGAAGTTGATCGCATGGCAAGAGAGGCAACGAAGACCTTTCTGCGCGCTTTCGGCAAACGCTAAAGCACTTCCAGGAAAAGTGCGCAGCAGCGCCGAAGGGCGGCTCGCACCTGAAAAACCCAGGGGGCGCCGATTGGCCGCGACGTTTTGTAGATAGACATCCAGATCTTGCAGATGTCTGATGCCCTCCCAAGCCTGTTCGATGTGTCGCAGCCGCATAGATAGGTGAAACCAATCGAGATATAGCTAACGGGCTGGGATGTTGCGCTACAACGATGCTTTGCAAGCCAATTTCTCCGTTGCTGAAAACACTGACGTCTCTGCCGGGCAGCCATTCCTGTGCGCGCATCGCCGCGCGAACGATATCGTGCTTGCCGGCGGCGAGATTCGGCGCATCGGTAAACTGAGGCGGTGCTCGGCCTTCCGAAACAACGCGTCCCATCGCGATCTCGAAATGCCGGCTTTGATAGCCGGGAGCCGCGCGAATGTAGGGCTATCAATGAAGACGGAAACGAGAGACTTGCCGGCACGATTGAGCCGATAGGGGCTCGCGACGTCGCGCTTTTCGATCTGATCGGCAACCTTGGTCAGCCGGTTGCTCACGGTCCGATGATTGCGGACTCTTGCCGTCGGCAAAAAGACATCCAGTAGGCGAGCTACTTCTCCAAAGAATAGACGGGACCGGAATGCGCTCCCGTCCGTCCTACTTGCCGCCTTTCCGCTTGGGATCGTGGCCGTGATGACGATCGCGTTCGCCACCGCCACCGGAGACCTTGCTGCGGTCCTGCCTATCCGGCTCTGCCGAAGGCTTCGGAATGTTCAATGGCGCCTTCGCATTTTCATGGGATGCTCCCGGACCGCCTTGGCGAATGCTGGCCGGCGTTTTGGTCGAGGTGGACATGGCTCCTCCTATCGATCCTGTTGGTGACCCTGATAGCTTGTGTTGATCCGGCTATTTCCCTGCTGCCCCTTCTTGTCGGGATTGACAGATATATCAAGCTTATGGGGATCGGATAGCAACGGTTTGGCATGGTCGCCAACACCTTTATCGCTTCGATTTTCCTCAGGGACCGGTGGTGGTCTGCTCCTCATCATCTCCTCCTGTCGTTGCTTTGCCGGAAGTTGGGGACGATCTGCTTAGCGCCCCAGAGCGTTTCCGCTTTTCTTCGCATCGCAAAAGCGCTTCATCTTCCTGTTTCACGCAGTTCCGGACGCAAAATCGCTTCGCACTTTTGCTGGAACAGCTCCAAGCAGGATCAATACAAACCGCTTCAGGCCAACAATGTTCCGGAAATGAGCGCCTTAACCGACAGGATACGCGGTTTCGATCTACGGAACACATGAAGCAGGCCTTATCACGCACCTGTCCTTGTGTGTCTTGTAGGCCGCCGATCTCTGCGGCAGGGTTTTGAGACATTGCTCTCAAATGCAGGAACAAGGACAACATTTCGCCGGCTGGAAGCCTCAGCTTGATCGAGGTTTCAACTGGAGCCAGAAATAGCCATAGGGCTGGAACATGATCGGATAGCGAAGCTTGCCAACGACCGGAAATGTCATCTTCCCAAACATCTCCCTGGGGGTTCTACCAGCATATGGGTGCAGGTCGAGCATGGCAGCCTGAGCAATGTTTGACAGGTTCGCAACGCAAAGGATGCATTCGCCGCGATATTCCCTGACATATGCGATGACGGCCGGATTGTCGGTCGTCACAAAGCGAATCGTTCCCCTTGCGAAGGCTTGATGCGCCGATCGGATTGCCAAGATCCGGCGAACCCAGTTTAGAAGAGAATGCCGATCGTTCTCCTGTCCAGCCACGTTGATCACTCGGAATCCAAACCGGGCATCGTCAATCGGCGGTAGCGCAAGCGTCGTTGGATCGCTGCTGGAAAACCCGGCATTCTCGCGATTGGACCATTGCATCGGCGTACGAACACCATCCCGGTCGCCCAAATCGATATTGTCGCCCATGCCGATCTCGTCGCCATAGTAGAGCACCGGGCTGCCGGGCAAGGAGAACAACAGCATGTGGAGAAGTTCAACCCGACGCCGATCCTGGTCCATCAGCGGCGACAAACGACGCCTGATGCCGAGATTCAGCCGGGCACGCTCATCGGAAGCATAGGTGTCCCATAGAAAATTGCGTTCGTCCTCGCTAACCATTTCCAAGGTCAGCTCGTCATGATTTCGCAGGAAAATGGCCCACTGGCAATCCTCGGGGATAGCATGTGTCTGCTGCACCATGCTGATGATCGGCTCGGAGTTTCCCATCGCGACTGCGGTGAATATTCGCGGCATCAGCGGGAAATGGAAGGCCATGTGGCATTCATCCCCTGCGCCAAAGTAATCCCGTGCCTGATCCGGCCATTGGTTTGCCTCCGCAAGAAGAATGACGCTGGGATAGCTGGCTTCGAGTGTTTCTCTGATGCGTTTGAGCAACCTGTGCGTTTCCGGAAGGTTCTCGTTGTTGGTGTTTTCCCGCTCGACAAGATAAGGGACGGCATCGAGACGGAAGCCGTCGACGCCGAGAGCGAGCCAGAAACGCATAATATTCAACACCGCGTCGATGACCGCGGGGTTGTTATAATTCAGATCCGGTTGATGGGAGTAGAAGCGATGCCAGAAATAGGCGTTCGCAACCGGGTCCCAGGTCCAATTGGATCTCTCGCTGTCGACGAAAATGATCCGCGTTTCCGCGAATTTGTCATCCGTTTCGGACCAGACATAGAAATCCCGTTGCGGTGACCCGGCCGGCGCGTGTCTAGCACGCTGAAACCAGGGATGCTGATCCGACGTGTGATTTAGGACCAGTTCGGTAATGACATGCATCTTGCGGGCGTGAGCCGCATCCACGAATCTCCTGAAATCGTCAAGGGTGCCGAATTCGGGACTGATGCTTTCATAGTCAAGTACATCATAGCCGTCGTCTCGGCGGGGAGATGGGTAAAACGGCAGGAGCCAGATGGCATTGATGCCAAGCGATGCCAGGTAATCCAGCTTCTCAGTCAATCCGGCAAAATCGCCAAATCCATCTCCATTGGCGTCGAAGAACGACTTCACATGGAGTTGATAGATGACCGCATCCTTGTGCCAGGACGCATAGCGAAGCTCGCGTTCGGTTTCGCTCAATCGTCAGCTCCCTCGGCAACCATTCTTTCGGTCAAGTGCGGCAGGTTCTGGCTGCAAAATTAATATCGCCTGTCATCTCTTCAAGAGTGCTCAAGTGAAATGTCCTGCTCGGCGGCAAACTTCGCTCGCCGCGCCTGGAACTTGAGGGCAGCTTTCTTGTTTGAATTTCAGCGCTGGCAATCTCGGCTTATCGAGACCGCTGGTAATGCGAATTTCGACAAGGACCGCAGCAATGCCCAAAAGGAAATCGAAGAAGAAATGGTCACAGCACGTCACTGAAAGCAGTGATGCCATGGATCTGAAGGAAGGCATATTCAACGAGCGCAGCGCCAAGAAGATTGCCGATTCACTCAAGGAATCCACGGAAAAGAGTAATCGCCGCAAATCCAGCCCGTTTCAATCCGCCATGTCGATGTTGAATTTCTATATCAATCGGGCAGGCAATCAGCTTTCGAAGTCCCGGCGGGCAACATTGGAAAAGGCAAAAACCGAACTCCGGAAGGATTTTGGCCGCGATCCCTGAGCCTAGCAGTCTCTTACTTTTAGGAGTGGAAGCCGGGCTGTCGTTGAAGGCGATATTTTCGCTGTGTCCAAACCGCGCTGATATCTTGCAGCGGCCTTTCCAATGGTCTCGGTCTCCATAGGGTTTTGGAAGGGGCATGATAGAACGCTTTGATCGCTAGATTGATCGTCCGCTGCTTCGCGGAGGATCGGCAGCCATGCGGCGATGGCACGGGTTGACAGACCGTTCTCCGCAGAAGCTCAGCTCTTATGGAACCTCGTCATCATTTTTGCTCTTCTGTCGGCAAGTAGCCTGTTTGGAACGTTCCGGCCCTTTGGAAGTTCGAAGACTGACGAAAGGAGAACACCATGAAATACTCAATGACTACCGCAGGAATCCTGCTTCTTGCCACCGCGGCGTTCGCGCAATCGGCCGCGGAAAAGACAGGCGTCAATTCTCTCGTAGGCGCCGCGCCGACGACGCAGGATTTCGTCAACGAGGCTGCAAGCAGTGACATGTTCGAAATCAACGCCAGCAAGCTTGCTTTACAGCGAGGCGATGATCAGACAAAGGCCTTTGCCCAGCAAATGGTCGATGATCATCAAAAGACGACGATGCAATTAAAAGATCTCGTAACGAGCGGTAGGGTAAAGGCGGCACTTCCCACTGAAATGGCATCCAATCAGAAAAAGATGCTGACCAGACTGCAAAAGCTGCAAGGAAAGGAATTCGTTCAGCGCTATGATTCTGATCAACGTTCGGCTCATGCCAACGCAGTCGATCTATTCAAACGATATGGTGCAAAGGGAGACAATGCAGCCTTGAAAACATGGGCCACCAATACGACACCAACGCTCGAACATCACCTACAGATGGCCAAGAAACTGGGAAAATAGAGACTGATCGAAACAGCTGAGCGCTTTCTTGCCGCTTGCCTTTGCCCCGAGCTACAGGACGATGCGCGCTCCCGTCGCGGCCGACCGCTTGACGGCCTCAATGACTTTCAATGTCTCCAAGCCTTCCCGACCGCTGACTAAGGGAGTTTCCTCGCCCCGAATGACGCGGCAGAACTGACGGATCTGCATGACAAGCGGGTCCTCGTTTTCGAATGCGGCTCTGTCGCGCTCAAATGCCTCGGTCCAGCTTCGCTTTTCGGCATTGCTCCATATGTCCAGCGACGGCACGGCCAGAGATCCGTGAGTACCCCCGATCATGTAGCAAATCTCCTGAGTTTTCGGATAAGCGGGATTTTCTCCCGTCGTCATCTCCCAGCTCCACGGCGCCACAACGGAATCGGACACGGAAGCAGTCCCGAGAACACCGTTTTTGAACTCGATGAGGATAACAGCGGTTTCCTCGACGGCATTACTTCGCACTGCGTTGGATTCACGGGCCTGTACTGCGTGTATATCGCCGCAAAGGAAACGCAGGTTGTCGATGTCGTGAATGAGATTAAGGAAGACCGGCCCTGCCCCGCGCTCTCGCCGCCAGGGAATGTCAAAATACTCGTCCGGCTTGAACAGCCAGAACATCGCATTCACGATCAGGATTCGACCGAGCGTCCCGCTGTCGATGATCTCCTTTGCTTTCTGTATCATCGGATTATGCCGGCGGTGATGTCCTGTCAGCAGCGCCACGCCTTTGGCCTCAGCCATTTGCACAAGCCTTTCGCCGGCAGCGATGTCGTCCCCGATCGGCTTTTCGATCAGGGCTGGTATGCCCGCCTCAACGGCTTCCAACCCATTTTGGACATGGACCTGGTTCGGCGTCGCAATGATCACTCCGTCGGGGCACTCGGAATTCATCATGTCGGCAAAACTGGGGAACCATCTGACACCCGCTTCACTGGCGATCGCTTGGCCGACTGGCGTCGGATCCACGACTGCCGTCAGCTCTGCGGCGGGCTCTTCCAGCACGTGCCTGATGTGACGCTTGCCGATTAGCCCCGCCCCAAGGACCGCGAGCTTGACCCGGTTCGCCATCGCTATCAGTCCTTTTTCTCAGCCTTGAGCATGGTCGCAACTCTGCGGATGCCGAGCTGATAGCCTTCGGTGCCGAGACCAGCGATAACGCCGTCGGCGCGGTGGGACACGAAGGAGTGATGGCGAAAACTCTCGCGCTTGTGGACGTTGGAAATATGGATCTCGATGACGGGACCTTCAAAGGTATTCAGTGCGTCGAGGATAGCGACCGAAGTGTGGGTGAACGCCGCCGGGTTGATGACAATGCCGGCGCCATCCTCGCGTGCCTGGTGGATCCAGTCGATGATCTCGTATTCGCGGTTGCTTTGATGGAAACAGATCTCGTACCCCAGCTCCGTCGCCAACTTTCGGCAGTCCGCCTCGACGTCAGCCAATGTCTCGTGCCCGTAAATATGTGGCTGGCGCTTGCCGAGAAGATTTAGGTTTGGTCCGTTGAGAACGTAGATGAGGCTCATTGCATTTGTCCTTGTTGGGCGTTGCCGGGATCAGGCGAACGCTATGTCCTGAAACGCGAAGTTTGGGTCGGATTCGTAGAGATCTGCGCGAAGCCCGAGCCGGCCGGCTTCCAAGGCGGAAGCTGCGACGTCACGCGCAGCCTCGAGCACCGATTTCAGCAGCTCTCGTTTGACTTCCGGAGGGCGGCCTGGGGCCATGCGTAGAATTATCTGCACGAAGTGGTTGTCGGGATGCTCGTCGCCGACGCAGGAGACGGTAGCTTCTCTGGCGAAGGTGCGGACAACGGTTGGCTTGACCAGCCCTCCGTCGCGTACCCGGCGATGAACCGCACGAGTCAGCTCGTCGATGGCGACACGTTCCGCTGCGCCTCGGCTGTAGTCGATGATGATATGCGGCATGACATAGTCCCCCGATTAGGCTGCCGCTCGGCACATCTCATCGAAATGGCGCGACATTCGTTCCGTGTCGGGCGACAGACCTGTGAACAGCTCGAAGGCGGCCGCCGCTTGAAACACGGTCATTCCGCCGCCCGGCAGCGTTCGGCACCCCTTCTGCTTTGCCAGCGCAAGGAGTTCGGTCACCAATGGCATGTAGACGATATCGGCCACCCAGTGACGATGCTGTATCCAATCGGGATCTATCGGAAGCCCCGGATGGCTTGGCATACCAGTCGGCGTGGCGTGGATCAGGCCATCTGCGATGGCGAGCGCGGCACCCACGTCTCTGACCGGCCTTGCGACCTCTCCTGAAAATCTCTCATTGAGCTGATCGGCAAGCGTAGAGGCGCGGCGCTCGTCCTGATCAAAGATCGAGAGTTTTTCTATGCCGAGTTTCACGGCAGCGTGCGCGACGGCTACCCCGGCACCACCAGCGCCAAGCAGAACGGCATGAGCCTTCGCGACGTCGGGCAAGCCGCGCTCGAAATTCTTGTAGAAGCCATACCAGTCGGTGTTGTGTCCGATCCGCTCGCCGTTCTGAAGCACGACCGTGTTGACGGCTCCAAGCATCTTAGCGTCCTCGGACAGGCGCGTCAGGTGAGGCAGCACGGTCTGTTTGCACGGATGGGTGATGTTGGTTCCCGCATAGCCGCGGCTTTCCAGCTCGTTCAGGAGATCCGGCAGCGCGGAAGGAGGCAATCCGCGCACTGCCAAGTCCACGAGCTCGTACTCGTAATCAAGCCCCAGGTGGCGCCCTTCCGTTTCATGGAGCGCCGGCGACTTTGACATCTGGATGTCGGCGCCGATGAGGCCGACCAGGAATTTGTTGTTGTCCATGTCTCTGCCCGATCAGTGATGCGCAAGGATTTCGCCGAGAAATGCCCTTGTCCGGTCATGCTTGGGGTTCTTGAAGAAGGTTTCGGGCTCCGCCTCCTCGATGATCTCTCCGGAAGCCATGAAGATGACCCTGTCAGCGACTTGCCGTGCGAAGCCCATTTCATGGGTCACGCAGATCATCGTCATGCCATCTCTTGCGAGGCCGATCATGGTGTCGAGAACCTCTTTGACCATTTCGGGATCCAAGGCGGACGTGGGCTCGTCGAAAAGCATCGCTTTCGGCTCCATGCATAGGGCACGCGCGATGGCGACGCGCTGCTGCTGTCCGCCGCTGAGTTGTGCCGGATACTTTTCCGCCTGATCGAGGATGCGGACGCGCTCGAGATACTTTCGCGCCAACTTCTCTGCGTCGGCACGGCTTGCGCCCCGCACTCTCATGGGTGCAAGCGCGCAGTTTTGCAGGACGGTCATGTGCGGGAACAGATTGAAGTTCTGGAAAACCATTCCGACTTCACGGCGAATGGCGTCGACCGCCTTGGCGGTGCCATCAAGCATTTGACCTTCCACCACGATCTTGCCGCCTTGAATCAGTTCAAGAGCGTTGATGCAGCGGATCAGGGTGGACTTGCCGGAACCGGACGGTCCGCAAAGGACGATCTTCTCTCCCTTGCGAACCGACAGATTGATGTTCTTCAGGGCGTGGAAGGCGCCGTACCATTTCTCCACTTTATCAAGGGATATCAAGGTCGACTGATCGTTGGGAGAATTGAGCACGGCGCCCTCCATTTATGCTTTACTTGACCGTAAACGGGATGTTGGGGATGGATTCAGGGAACTTGGGAAGATCGATTGCCATCCACTTCTTGGTGATGGCAGCGAGTTCGCCGTTGCCTTTGATCTTGTCGAGGAAGGCGTTGACGGTCTCGTTCCAGTCCTTCTCGCCGAGTCGCGTTCCCACGCCGTTGTAAGTCGTCAGGAAGTCGATCTTTCGTTCATACGTGCCGGCGCTGGCCGCATCGAGCCTCTGCCCGTAGAACTGATTGCCGCCCACTGCCTTTACCTGTCCGGAGATCAGGGCCTGGATAGTGGCCGCATCATCGTCGAAGCGGCGGACGGTGGCCTTCGATCCGACCGCGTCGGTTACGGCCTTGTCCTGCGAGCTGGACTTCGGCACGCCTATTTCCCAACCAGCCACGTCGGCCGGCGATTTCACGGCGTCGGCTTTGGCGGCATAAAGCGAAATCGTGTTGGCCGCATAAGGTTTGCTGTACTGGATCGCCTTGGCGCGCTCTTCCGTCATCGCCATCGTGGCGAAGAGAATATCGACCTTGCCGGTCGTGAGCGCCGGAATACGGTTCGCTACCGCGAGCGGTTGGAACTGGACTTTCACGCCGAGTTCCTTGGCGAACAGCGTCGCCACATCGGCGTCGAAACCGTCCTGTTTGCCGCTCGAATTCACAAAGCCCCAAGGCGCGTTGTCGCCTTGGATGCCCACGACGAGCGTTCCCTTCGACTTGATCTCCTCAACAGATGCCGCGGTGGCTGCCGTGGCGCCAACGGCGGCGAAGGTAGCGGTCGCCAGCGCTAGACCGAGAAATTTCCGACGATTGGTATTCATTGCACTTTCCTCCTCTTGTGCTGTTTACTTCTCCCGAAGCAGGTTTAGCGGGCGGCTTTTGCCATCCGTTTCTCAAGGCCGCTTCCGACGTGGGAAAGAGGCCAGCAAATCATGAAGTAGATTATTCCGACGATCCCGAAGACTAGCAGCGGGCGGTAGGTCTGGTTCGATATGATCTGGCCAGCCCGGGTCAACTCGATGAAGCCCACGATCGCGGCAAGCGACGTTCCCTTGATGAGCTGCACGAGAAAGCCGATGGTCGCAGGCATCGAAATCTTCAAAGCCTGCGGCAAAACCACGTCCTTCATTCGGGAGACGTAATGCAGGCCAAGAGCGTTCGCGGCTTCAGTCTGCCCTTTGGGAACGGCTTCAATCGAGCCGCGCCATATCTCGCCGAGGAAGGCGCTTGCGTGGAGAGTGAACGCGATCGCGACAGCGACCCAGGCGTTGACGTCGATGCCAAACAAGGCAACGCCGTAATAGACGACAAAGAGCTGCATCAGGAGCGGCGTGCCCTGAAAGAGCGCGATATAGCCGGATGATGCAAGCCGGGCGAAACGATGCTTCGACGTGCGCGCAAGCGCAATCAAAATGCCGAACACGCCTCCGCCGATGAAACCGATAACCGCTAGCAATAAGGTCCATTTCAGACCCTGAAGGATGAAGAACAGCTCGTTTTCGCCGATGGGACCCATGAGCGCCTCCTATCGAGTCGGATAGTTGAAGTAGGAACGGGAGATCAGGGCGAAGATTCCCATCATCAGGCTTGAGATGACCAGGTAGATTGCGGTCACGGTGAAGTAGACTTCGAAGCTTCGGAACGTATCCGACTCGATGCGCTGCGCCGCGGAAGTCAGCTCATATGCGGCGATCGAGGTGCACACCGACGTGGTCAAGGTCAGCATCACGAACTGGCTCGTCAAAGAGGGGTAGATCGCTCGCAGTGCCGGCTTCAGAACGATGAGCCGGAATACATCGGCCTTGTGCAGCCCGAGCGCAAAACCGGCTTCGATCTGTCCCTTGTTGATGCTCTCGACGCCCCCGCGGATGATCTCGATAGCGTAGGCGCCTCCGTTGATCCCCAGCGCGATGATTGCGGTGACCGTCGGGTTCAGGCGGATGCCCATAAGCGGGAGGGCGAAGTAGATGAAGAAGATCTGCACCAGGAACGGCGTGTTGCGGACGACTTCGACGAACGCGATAACCGGAGCGCGAACCCACGCGGTCTTCGACGTTCTCGCTGTCACGCCCAGGATCCCGATCGCGAGAGCGAGCAGCATCCCGGCGAAGGCGAGACCCAACGTTCCGAGCGAACCCCAAAACAATTCCGGGGCGCGGTCGAAGACCGCGCCAAAATCAAACCTGTAACCCATCTGCTGGCTTCCTCCCTTCGGCGCGGCTCTCGCCTCGCCGGCGCCGCGATCACTGACCCGGCTTAAATATTCGTAAGGCCCCTTCGAACAGGCGTTTCAAATGCTCCTCCGCGTCTGCCGAGCCTGAAAGAGGTACTTCGACCGAGATCGATGCGGCCCCGTCGGCTATTTCAACCAGTTCACCCAAAGGCAATTCGCCCTCGCCAGGAGCAAGACGCTTGCCTCGGGCCTCCGCGATCATGGCCTCGGCGGTGCTCGGAGCGGGTCCGCTGACGTCGCATAACTGGACGTGCTTGACCCTGTCGATGTCGGCGCGTAGCGACGTCAACGTTCCGCCGTTCCTGAAGAAATGGACTCCGTCTACGAGTGCGCCGGCATTGGACGTGCCGCTCGATTTCAGGAGATCGACGCTGTCAGCGAAGGTTCTGACCGTCCGCCATCCCATGTTCTCGATATCGACTGCCAATCCGTAGCCGCTTGCAAGGCTGCAGAATTCGGTGAAGTTCGACTGCAGCCTGCTCCGCTCCGGATCGTCGCCGCACACGCTTAGACGCTTGGCCCCGATGTTGGCGGCCGCAGCCACTATGGGCTCCAGAGACGAGGCGTTGAACGAGGGATCGATGACAAAGAACTCGATATCGAAGACCTCAAGCGCTTCGCCGCGCAATACGGCTTTCAATTCTTCCGCTGCGCGACCGCCTACAGGCAGCTCATAGTATGGCGCTCCAGGAAATGCCGGATTGAGCCTCAGTCCAATTCTGGAAAAGCCCGCCTCCGCCGCGGCCTTCGCAAAATCGCTCGGCGCCAGGGAGATGGCGGAGAAGTGCGCCACGCCAATCTTTTGCTCTGACTTTGATCCAGGCGGCATCATCACACTATCCCTTTCGTCGCGAGATGATTCCGAAGGTTCGTCCCCGTGCGGTGGATGTGCTGTCGCAGTTTCTCGCAGGCGTAGTCGATATCCCGCGCGACCGCTCCCTGCGCGATCTCGCTGTGCTCCTGCCCGACGTTCCGGTCGCCGGACGTCCTGATGAGGAAGACCCGGCGGTATCGGTCATTCAGGTTCAGCAAGAGGCCGCAGAAATGCAACAGAAGCGGCTTGCCGCAACCGGAAATGAGCGTGAGATGGAATTCCCGGTGAAGCGTTTCCCATTGCTCGAGCGTCTCAGGCCGTGAGGCATCTCGTTCCGTGCGGTTCAAGCGATGGAGCGAGCGCATTATATTGCCCTCCCACTCGACATCGCCGATGCGCATGGATTCCCGCAGCGCGAAGACTTCGAGCTCTTCGCGGAGCGTCGTGATTTCTTCCAAATTCGCCAGTGAGATCGGCGCCACGCGATAACCGCGGTTGTCCTGAAATTCCACCAAACCGTCGGAGATCAGGCGGGCAAGCCCCTCCCTCAGAGGGCTCAAGCTAACATTGAACGTGCGGCGCGCCTTGTCGAGATTGATCTTGCTGCCGGCCTCCAACTCGCCAGAGATGATCGCCTCGCGCAAACGCGACGCCAACTGGCTTCCGATCGTGTTCTTGCCATCATCGGCAAAACCCGCGGACGCCGTCTCCTCGTCTGTCAGTGGCGCAGAGGCGCTGTCGTCGCTCGAACTCATCCCTGCTCCCTGGCAATTTCGATCAACTGTCGATGATCGATATGATAAACGATTATTTGTGTCAACGGAAAACGTGAATAAACCCATTTTGCTGGCTACAACACATACGCCTCTCAACTTTAATTGGGTTTTTTCAAAGAGTTAATCTTGTACTTAGCCAGTTCCCTCCTCGCCGATGGAAAAAGTCGTCGTAACATTCATTGACAGATAATCGATTATTTTGAATAGTCAGAGCCATTGGGAGGTAGCCCTATGGCCATAAAAACCGAAGGCGAGTTGACGCCTGCCGTCCTCGCGGTGATGAACAAAACCGAGGATCCCCGCCTGCGAGAAATCCTCGTCGCAATGGTGAAGCATCTCCATGCATTCGTGCGAGAGGTAAGATTATCCGAAGTCGAGTTCCGCGAAGCCACGGCGATACTCAACGAGATCGGACAACTACAGACGGACAGCCACAACGAATTTGTTCTCATGGCCGGATCTCTCGGCGTATCCTCGCTGGTGTGCCTTTTGAACAACGGCAACAGTGGCCAGACGGAGACGTCGCAGTCTCTTCTCGGCCCGTTCTGGCGCCTGAACTCTCCCCGCGTCGAAAACGGCGGCACGATCGTCCGCTCCGACACGCCGGGCACGCCCCTCTATGTCCGCGCCAGGGTGGTAGACCGGGACGGCAGGCCGATGGCTGGTGCCGAGGTCGACGTCTGGCATGCTTCTCCCGTTGGGCTCTATGAAAATCAGGATCCCGATCAGGCTGAGATGAACCTTCGGGGCAAGTTCACCACGGATGCCGACGGTCGCTTCTGGTTCAGAACCGTGAAGATGGTCGGATATCCGATCCCGGTCGACGGCGTCGTCGGCCGACTGCTGAAGGCGCAGGGGCGTCACCCGTACCGGCCAGCGCATCTTCACGCCCTGATCTTCAAGCAGGGATACAAAACGCTGATTTCCCAGGTCTTCGATCCAAGCGATCCGCACATCGATTCCGACGTTCAGTTTGGCGTGACGGCAGCCCTCACCGGCGACTTCGTTCTCCATCAGGAACCACATCCGTCCGAGCCCGGCGTCGACGGCCCCTGGTTCTCACTCGACTACACTTACGTCATGGAACCCGGCGAAGCCGTGCTGCCGCGTCCACCCATCAAATAACCAACGACAGAGCCGAACCGATGATTACAGAACAGGAACGCCGAGAGGCGGCCAACGCCCTTCTGAAGGCGGAAACCGAGCGCAAGCCAATCGTTCAACCGAGCAAGACCTATCCCGGTCTAGAGCTTGAAGACGCCTATAAAATTCAAGCGCTCTGGGCGGAGGCTCGCATTGCGAAGGGTGCTCGGATCGCAGGCCATAAGATCGGCCTTACGTCGCGCGCAATGCAGATGGCGTCCAAGATGACCGAGCCCGACTACGGTGTCATCCTCGACGACGCCCTGTACAATGACGGAGCGCAGATCAAGGCGGACCTCTTTATCAAGCCCCGCCTCGAAGTCGAGCTTGCCTTTGTGATGGGCGAAGATCTCGAAGGCCCCGGTACGCGGATCTACGACGTGATGAGGGCGACCGAATTCGTGGTTCCGGCGCTGGAGATCATCGACTATCGCACCGAAGTTCCAAGGGCGATCACAGACACGATCGCCGACAATGCCGCTTTTGGCGCGATCGTCGTAGGAGGTCGCATCATTCGTCCAATGGATATCGACATCCGCTGGGTAGGAGCCACCCTTTCGAAGAACGGCATCATCGAGGAATCCGGTGTTTCCGCCGCCATAATGGGCCATCCGGCAGCTGGAATCGCGTGGTTGGTAAACAAGCTCCATGCGGTGGGCGGCGGTTTGAAAAAGGGGCAGATCGTGCTGGCCGGCTCCTTCACCCGCCCTGTGGATATAGCCCGAGGCGACGTGATCCAGGCCGACTACGGCCCCGTCGGCTCAATCGGCGTCTCATTCGTGTGAGGATCTAATGGAACTCCCAATCAACAGGTTCAAGCGAAAACTCCTGGCCGGTCAAAGTCAGATCGGATTGTGGTGCGGCCTTCCGGGCAGCTATACGGCGGAAATCGTCGCCCCCTCCGGTTTCGACTGGCTGCTTTTCGATACTGAGCATTCTCCTAGCGATGTCCTCACCGTGCTCCCACAGTTGCAGGCGGTCGCGCCATACGACGTTGCCGCCGTGGTGCGCCCTGCCTTCAACGACCCCGTATTGATCAAGCGTTTTCTGGATATCGGCGTCCAGACGCTTCTCATTCCCTATGTGCAGAATGAACAGGAGGCGAAGGCGGCCGTGGCCGCGGCGCGTTACGCACCGCGAGGTATCCGCGGCGTCTCCGCCCTTACCCGCGCCACGCGTTTCGGCCGCGTGCCGAACTACGCGCAGATCGCGGAACAGGAGATCTGCCTCTTGCTGCAGATCGAGACACGGGAGGCGCTCGATCAGCTCGAAACCATCGCGGGGGTCGACGGAGTCGATGGGATCTTCATCGGTCCGGCGGACCTCGCAGCCAGCCTCGGCTATCCCGGGCAGCCGGGGCATCCCGAGGTAGTTTCGGCAATCGAGAATGCGATCGAACGCTTGAAAGCCATCGGCAAGCCTTCGGGCATCTTGACGTCTGACGAGAAGTTTGCGGCTCGCTGCATAGAGCAGGGAACGCTGTTCACGGCGGTTGGCGTTGACGTTGCCCTCCTTGCCAGAGGATCGGAAGCGCTTGCGTCCAGGTTTTCGCGCTAGAGGCGGATGATTTCAGGTCTTTTCGACTTCAAACCCGAATCCGCTCTGGAATCAAAGAAGTAGAGCGTGATGTCATCCGAAAACCGCCTACACTTTTCGGCATCACGCTCTAGGGAGACGTAGCATGTTCACTTTGGAGCAGGTCTGCTCGGAGATAGCGCCGACTGGAATCATTAGGGCCGCCGTCAACATGTCGAACGCAGCATTGATTCGCTGGGACGAAAATGCAGGCGCCTTAGTGGGCCCCAGCGCGGAAATTGCGAATAGGATCGCCAATGAACTCAATCGCGGGCTTTCGCTGATACGATACGGATCGGCAGCGGATATTCTTTCTGCCGCGGACCGCGGCGAGTGGGACATCGCCTTCATCGCGTCAGACCCATCGAGAACAGATCGCTTCAGCTTCTCGCCTCCCTATATCTCGGTCGAAGCCACCTACCTGGTTCCGGTCTCTTCACCCTACCGGACGGCGGACGAGCTGGATTCCAAGGGAATTCGCATCGCCTCCGCGCGTAGCGCCGCCTATACGAAGCAGCTTGAGCGAATACTCAAGCGAGCGACGGTGCTACATGTCGATAGCCCCACGGCCGCCCTCGACTTTCTCGCGAACGGAGAATGCGATACGGCGGCCGGACTGACGGAATTCCTCTTCAATGCCTCCGAGCGGATGGAAGGTTTCCGGGTGGTAGATGGAGTGTTCTCGCAAATTCCTCAGACCATCGCGGTGCATAAACGGGCCACTAACGCCTCGCTTTTCTTCGCGGACTTCGTGCGGCGGCTCGGTGGCGCGGATGTCGAGGAAGAAAAAGGGGGCGTTCCCTGAAATTCTTCTACAAGGGATGAGGAAGTTGATTCGTCTCGCGCCCATCATCGTTCGCACGCGAGCCAAGGCGAGGTTTGGGAAAAACGCTTGGTGATCCAATCAGCGAAGGCGCGGGTTTTGTTGGGCACGTGCCGACCGGAGGGGTGGACAAGGTAGATTCCGCCCTCGTCAGGCACCGGATAATTTTCGAGAACCTGAACAAGACGCCCGTCGCTGAGATCACGACCGACCAGCCAGTCCGTCGCATAGAGCAATCCATGGCCATTGATTGCGGCAAGCACCAGGGCCTCGGCATCATCCGATATGAACGGGCCGGAAACGGGCACAGAAAGTTGCTCGCCGCCCGGCATTATGAACTCCCAGAGGAAAGGATTGGGCTTCCCCGAGAAGATCAAACAGTGTTTTTCAGAAAGATCACCGGGTGTCGTCGGTGCCGAATGTCGCTCAAGATATGAAGGCGACGCCACAATCATCCGCTTCCTATCCGCAAGCTTGCGGCTCACGAGTCTCGAGTCCGGCAAAACCCCAAGGCGGATCGCCAGATCGAACCCGTCGCCGATCAAATCCACGAATCGATTTGAAAACGCAACATCGAGCGTCACACCAGGATAGGCATCGAGAAACTCGACGAGAAGCGGCATCAGCCACATTCGGCCAAAACTACCCGGCAAAGCCAGCCGAAGTCGCCCTCGCGGCTCGCCGCTGGAATACCGTTCCGCTTCCCGACCTGCGCTCGCCAGGCCCTGAAGTAAAGGGCGGATCTGCTGAAGGTAAGCGAAGCCGGCTTCGGTAAGCGTAATGCTGCGTGTGGAACGTTCAAGAAGCCGAACTCCGAGACGCTGCTCCAAATTCTGTACGCGACGGGAAACTACCGTGGCGTCGCGTCCAAGTCGCCGGCCGGCAGCGTTGAACGATGCGCCTTCGGCAACGGCGACGAGAGCTATTAAACTTTCGATGTCAGGAAGGGCATCTGATTGCTGCATAATATGCAGATATATACTGCATATTGCCCCAATTCCAGATTCTTTTGCAGGATGGCATAGTTGTGGCTGCCAAACACTATGAAAGGGCAATACCATGCACGCTATCACGCTAAACGGACCTTCCTTGGACCAGCTGGTGAGAACGGAGCTGCCTGATCCCCCATCACCCGGGCATGCTCAGCTATTGGTCCGGATGCATGCCGCGAGCCTCAACTTCATCGATCTCGCCGTGGCGCTCGGAAAATATCCCGGCATCGATTATCCGCTCATTCCCGTCGCGGATGGCGTTGGCGAGGTGATTGCGATCGGAGATGGTGTCTCGGGCTTTGCCGTTGGTGACCGTGTTGCTTTGCACCCGAAAGCAATTTGGTCTGCCGGGCGAGGAACGACAGAGAGGGCTGGCGCTACCCGCGGCGCCACACTGCCGGGCTCGCTGATCGAGATAGCAACTGTAGAGGCTGGCTCTCTCGTCAAAATCGCCGATCATCTATCTTGGGAGGCGGCAGCAACCACTCCGATCGCGGCAACGACCGCGTGGAACGCATTGGTGTGCGCCGATATCTGCCCCGGTTCCACCGCAGTTTTTCTCGGCACAGGTGGCGTCTCGCTATTTGGCCTCCAACTGGCAAGGGCAAGGGGAGCGCGGACGATCGTTACCTCTTCCTCCGATGAGAAACTGGAATTCGCGCGCGCGCTCGGCGCAGACGCGACCATCAACTATCGCAGATCACCAGACTGGGATTCACAGGTCCTGGAACTGACCAACGGGCTGGGCGCTGATCTCGTCCTGGATACGGTCGGAACCGATACCTTTGTGCGGTCGCTTGCCGCGGCACGTTATGGCGGCGTCATCTTCACGATCGGCTTCGTCACGGGGACGAACCTACAGATCGACCTGATGCCAATCATCGTCAAGGCTCTGCGGGTCCAAGGAAACAATACAGGATCGGCGGAGGACTTCAGCAAAGCTATGAAGGCGATCGATACGGCCCAGATCGTACCGGTGGTGGCGCAAACATTCAGTGTCAACAATATTGCAGAAGCTTACCACGCACTGTCCGAGGGTCCCCTTGGGAAACTCGCCATTCGACTGGACTGGTAAATCGCTCTGTCGGCGTTGGCTCCAGTTGCATCCGCGCCGGCATATTCGATCTCCAAGGCCGCGTGCCACAATTTAATGCAGGCCTTAATCGCCCTCCTGGCCAGTCGCCGGGTGGCCTCCATACTTGCTTTATCGGTCCCGTCGATACCGACATGACGCGCGGCTTTGAGCCCCAAAACTCCTCCCGGACTGGTGGCCGCAGGCTAGCGCTATCGTCGCTATCAGGGTTCAGCACGCGACTGGAAGCCCTCGTCCCGGCACCATCCTTCCCCTTCATGGCCAGAGGGATGTCGGAACAAGCCTGCGTGCTTCGACCAATGGGGCAATATCGACCACCGAGCGCTGACGCCACAGTTCGTCAATCTGATCCCTAAGAGTCGATGCAAATGTACTCCTCCTCGGGTCCCTTGCGGTTCCCCAAGACGCGTATTGGCGTGCACCGCCTTGCAGACATGACCGATATATGTAGTGCTATATATATATATGTCGGGAAGCACTCGAGGATTGTTGCGATGAAAGTGCGGGTGGACACAGTTGTGGAGAGGGCGATCAGTGCCGGCAAGATCGTCGGCACCGTCGTAATTGTCGTTAGAGGTGGCGAAACCGTCTATAGCCGTGCGGCCGGTTATGCCGATCGCGAAATGGGAAAGCCCATTGACACCCGAACCATATTTCGGCTCGCGTCAGTGACCAAACCATTCGTAGCAGCGACCGCTCTGGCTCTTATCGATAAGGGCCGGCTAGCCCTTGGCAGCCTCGTGCGAGATTACCTTCCTTATTTCCGGCCCCGACAGCCAGATGGGAAAACAGCCGATATCACCATCAAACACCTGCTCACTCATACGGCAGGCCTCAGCTATGGGGCAGATCCCAAAACCACGCCACCGGAGCGGATGTTCAATAGCGGCCTTTCTGATACAGACCTCGATTTCCAGGAGAACTTCAGCCGGCTATCGACCTTCCCGCTGCTGGCAGCGCCGGGTACGCTTTGGTCTTACTCGATCGCCATCGATGTTCTCGGAGCAGTCATAGCGCAGATTGAAGGGTGCAGCCTCGATGAAGCGGTGCGTCGTCATGTAACCGGACCGCTCGGGATGAGCGACACTGGTTTCTCGGTCAGGGATCCCCGGCGACTTGCCACACCTTATGCCGATGGCGATTCCAAGGCCGTCAGAATGAGTGACCATCATCCAATCCCGGACAATGATGGCAACTTGCTGACCTTTGCGCCGACCCGGCTGTTCAACCCAAAGGCTTTCCAGTCCGGTGGCGCTGGTATGGTGGGGACGGCACCGGATCTGATCTCCTTTCTTGAAACCATCCGCCAGGGTGGGGCTCCCATCTTGAAGTCTGAGACGGCGAAAGCGGCGCTCCTCAATCAGATAGGCGACATTCCACGCCCAGGAGAACCAGGACAGGGATTTTCCTTTTTGGGCGCGGTCATCAAGGACCCGGTTTTGTCAGAATCCCCGATGTCGAAAGGATCGGTAACTTGGGGCGGCGTCTATGGACACAGTTGGTTCATCGATCCTGTGAAAGGTATTTCTGCCGCGATCATGTCCAACACCGCGGTAGAGGGTTGCCTGGGAGCTTATCCGCAAGATATCGCGCGCGAGATTTGCGCCGCTTGATTCTTGTCACCAGAGGCGCCGATTGAACAAGATTTCCGCTACAGAAGTCGGCCGAAAGTCGGGAAAACCATCAGCATCGGCGTGCCTGCCGATAGTGAGCTGGATCGGGGATCGGAACGGCAGCCATCAGGTTTCGCGTATAGTCGTCGCTTGGGTTTTCGAACACCTGCCGGCGCGTGCCCATTTCCACGATGCGGCCGCCGCGCATGACGGCGACGTGATGCGACATTTTCTCGATGACGGCCATGTCGTGCGAAATGAAGAGATAGGCAAGCCCCATCTGTTCCTGAAGCTCGAGCATCAGATCGAGAACGCGTGCGCGCACCGAAACGTCGAGCGCGGCTACGCTCTCATCCGCGACGATCAGCTTCGGTTCGAGCGCCAGCGCACGTGCGATGCAGATGCGCTGGCGCTGGCCACCTGAAAACTCGTGCGGATAGCGGCCTGCGGCGTCCGGCGTTAGCCCGACGCGCCTCAATAGCGCCGCGACGCGATCCTTGCGCTCGGACGCATTGCCGACATTGTGGATTACCAACGGCTCCGCGATCGCGGAGCCGACGCTCATGCGCGGATCGAGTGAAGCATAGGGATCCTGAAAGATCATCTGCACGGCGCGGCGCACCGGCTGCATTTTTGCCGCGGAAAGCCCATGGACCTCACGGCCTTCGATCTTCACACTTCCTGCAAAGCCGATGAGATTGAGGATGGCTTTGCCGGTAGTGGATTTGCCCGATCCGCTCTCCCCCACCAGCCCGAGCGTCTGGCCGGCCTTGATAGCGAAGGAGACCTCGTTGACGGTGGGTGCGGCGGTCTTGCCATTACCGAACAATCCCCTCTTGCCGCCATAGGTTACGCTCAGCTTCTCAACTTCGAGTATGGGCGTGTCCGTCGCAGCCATGACGGGAGCGTTTGAAATGCGCGGTGGCTCGTCCGTGCCGGCATGAGTGCCGAGGCGCGGCACCGCGGCCAGCAGTTCGCGTGTATAGGCCTGGCCGGGTTTGCCGAAGATATCGAGCGCATCGCCCTGCTCGACGATGCGGCCATGCTGCATGATCGCAACGCGATCGGCCATTTCGGCAACGACGCCCATGTCATGGGTAATCAGCAGGATCGATGTGTTGAATTCGTCGCGAAGCTCGCGCATCAATGTCAGGATCTGCGCCTGCACCGTAACGTCGAGTGCCGTGGTCGGCTCGTCGGCAATCAACACTTTCGGACGGCATGACAGGGCCATGGCGATCATGACGCGCTGACGCATGCCGCCGGAGAGCTCGTGGGGATATTGGGTCAAGCGCTTGGCGGCGTCGCTGATATGGACGGCATCGAGCATGGACTTGGCGATCTTCGCGGCGGCGTCGGCGGTGTCGGCTTGATGCTCGCGGATGGCCTCGATAAGCTGTGCCCCGATCGTCATGACCGGATTGAGCGAGGTCATCGGCTCCTGAAAGATCATCGCCACCTCGCCGCCACGGATCTGCCGCAGGGCGCGGTGCGGAATGCCGAGGATATTGCGTCCCTCCAGCAGGATCTCGCCCGCGGCGACCTTCAACGAAGTCTTCGGAAGCAAGCCCATGATCGAGAGGGAGGTCACCGATTTCCCCGATCCGGATTCGCCCGCAAGGCAAAGCGTCCTGCCGGGCTCAAGGTCGAAGCTCACATCATCGAGAATGCGCGTCAACCCTTCCGGCGTTCTGGCATCGACGCTCAGGTTACGGACGGAAAGAACCGCTGAACGGGCGCTTTGAATGCTCACGCGAAGACAATCCTTGGAAAATAGAAGGAAACAACCCAATTCGGCATATCGACGATCTCGCTGATCCTCAAATCTCCGCAAACCGAGCAGAGCATGTAAGCATCGACCGGATTGAGGCCATGCTCGGCCGTGAGCAGGTCGATCATGCGCATGACGGCCTCCTTCGCACCTGTCATCAGATCCGGGCCGATACCTGTCGTCACTTCGTAGCCGGCACCATCGAGGTGTCGCGTGACGGGCTCGGTAGTGGTAAAGCGCGGGGTCTGGAGGTTGGCGCCTTTGACCAGATCGAGCGTCAATTCGACATTCATCTGGCTTTCTATGGCCGTGCCGCAGACTTCGCCGTCGCCCTGCGCCGCATGCGTATCGCCGACCGAGAAAAGCGCGCCTTCCGTTTCGATCGGCAGATAGAGCGTGACGCCCGCCGTCAGATCGCGGATGTCCAAATTGCCGCCGACGCGACGGGGTGGGAGAACGGAGTGGAGACCAGGTTCTGCCGGTACCACGCCGATCGTTCCCGTAAACGGCTTCAGGGGCACGCGACCGCCCGGACCGAACGCTGAAGGCGCCATAGCGACGCTGTCATATTTCCAGACATGCAGCGCCGGGTCCTTGAACTGATCGGCCAGAAGTCCGAAGCCCGGAATATTTGCCGTCCAGCCGTAACCGATCGGGTGGAATTTGCGGATCGTCACCTTGAGGGCGTCGCCGGGCTTGGCGCCTTCCACATAGACCGGACCGGAGACGGGATTGATCTTGGCAAAGTCGAGATTGACGAGCGTTTCCAGCGTCGCATCCGCGCCCATCTGACCACCCGACGAATCCATGCATTCGAACAGGATGGTTTCGCCGGGCTTTGCTGTCAGGGCCGGCGGAAAGTCTCTGTTCCAGCCGAAATTATGCTGCGCGCGATGAATAGTGTGGGTGCAGGCGATGCACATGATGGTCTCCGAATTCAGTTCCGCTGGCTTTAGCCCGCCTCCCCCGCGTAGCGAGAGAGGCGAATTGGCCATCTTCTTGGCTTATTGTTTCACGAAGATCGCGTCATAGTTGATGACGCGGGTCGGATCGACGTAGACATTGCCAGATCCGCCCATGCGCAACGACTTGGCGACCACGCGGCGCTCGTTCATGACGGGTACCCAGGGAGCATCAGCCATGATGTCGGTGAAGATCTTGCCCCAGGCTGCCTGGCGATCTGCCGCCTTGGCGGGATCCGACATGGAGTCGGCGGCAACGGCGCGTTCGTCCAGGGCCTTGTTGCAATACCACGACCAGTTCCAGCCACCGGGAACGGCACCAGAGCAACCGAGAATGGGTCCATAGAAGTTGGACGGATCGGGGAAGTCGGCGATCCAGGCCATGCCGCCCGACCAGATCATCGGCGCCTCGCCTTCCGTTCCGCCGGCGGAGATGACATTGGCCTGCGCAAGCGCGCGAACCTCGGCCTTGATGCCGATTGCCGCCAGATCCTGCTGAATCGACTGCGCAATGCGAGGCTGCGGGTCGGTGTTGGTCGAGTAGAGCACGGTCGAGAAGCCATCGGGATAGCCGGCCTCGGCAAGCAGCGCCTTTGCCTTCTTCGCGTCATAGGCAAAGCCCTGGAATGACTTGTCATAACCCGGCATCAGCGGCGGCAGAACCTGATTTGCCGGTGTGGCCCGGCCATTGAGGATGCGCGTAATGCGATCCTTGTTGACGGCCATGTTAATTGCCTGGCGAACCTTCAGATTGTCGAAGGGCTTCACCTTCGTGTTGAGCGTAATGTAGCCGGTATGCAGCTGCTCGCCATCGACGATCATCTTCGCACCGTCCGGAGAGTTCTTAATCTCCAGGAATTTTGCCGGCGGAATACCGTCGCCGACGATATCGACCTCACCCTTCTGCAGACGCAGAAGTGCTACGAGCGGTTCCTGTCCGACTTCAACGGTGAAGCTGTCGACATGCGGAACGCCCTTGGCAAAGTAATCCTTGTTACGCTCGAAGACGAGCTTCTGGCCGATGGTCCAGTCCTTGAGGATGAATGTGCCCGAGCCGACGGGCTTCTTGCCGAAGTCGCCGTTTGCAGCCTCCACGGCCTCCTTCGGCACGACGGAAGCGAAATTGATTGCCAACACATGCAGGAATGTCGCATCCGGGCGGCCCAGATGGAAGACGACGGTGTCTGCGTCCGGTACCTCGATGCCCGGAAGATTGTCGGCTTTGCCAGCGGCCATGTCCTCATAGCCCTTGATCGCACCGAAGAAGCCGGCGCCAGGACCCTGCGTCTTTGGATTGACCGCGCGCTCGATAGAATATTTGACGTCCGGAGCGACAATCTCGCGTCCGTTCGAGAACTTCACGCCTTTGCGCAACTTGAAGGTGTAAGTCAGGCCGTCCGGGGAGACGGTGAAGCTTTCGGCCAGCGACGGAACGAGCTTTGCCGTACCTGGTTCGTAATCCATGAGACGGGAAAACAAGCTCTTGATCATCGACCAGTTCACCCAGTCGTAGCCGATGGCCGGGTCGAGCGTGGTGATATCGTCCTTATAGGTAACGGTGATGCTGCCACCGTCCGTCGGCTGATCGGTGGCATGGCCGGCCAGCGGCGTGAGGACCAGCATGGCAGCCGTCGTCGTTCTGAGTAACCAGCTTTTGAACATAGGTTAGTTCCCCTTCTTGGTGTGATTCAATGCGAACGAATGCGTGGATCGATAAGCGGTGCGATAAGGTCGGCGGCCAGATTGCCGAGAATGATGGCGAGCGCGGAAGTAAGCGTAACCCCCATGATGATCGGAATATCGACCAGCTGAATCGCTTGCCAGGCCAGCTGGCCGATGCCTGGCCAGCCGTAGACGGCCTCGACCACCACCACACCGCCCATGAACTGCCCAATGTCGATGCCGATCATGGCAATGATCGGCAGGATGGCGTTCGGCAGGGCATGGCGCAGGATGATGCGCCGTGCGGACAAACCTTTTGCGCGTGCGGTGCGGATGAAATCCTGGTTCAGCACATCGATCATGGCCGAGCGGACCATGCGGGCATACCAGCCGGCGCCAAGAAGGCCGAGCGTGGCCGCCGGCAGCACGATGTTCGAGAAGCTGCCGTAGCCGCTCATCGGGAACCAGCCCAGCGTGGCCGCAAAGAGATACAGCAGAAGCAATGCCACGACGAATTGCGGCGCGGACACACCGACGAAGGCCGACGCCATGACGAGGCGGTCGGTCGGGCCACCCCGATCGAGCGCTGCGATGATCCCGAGCGTCAGGCCAAGCAGCACTTCCACGAAAATGCCTGCCGCCATCAAGGTGATCGTAGCCGGCAGGCGGGCCAGGATGAGGGTCGTAACCTGTGTTTTCTGCGCATAGGAGCGGCCGAAGTCCCCATGCAGCAGGCCGTTCAGATAGTGCATGAATTGCGCCAGAAGCGGCTGGTCGAGACCAAGTTCGCGGCGGATATTGTCAACGGTCTGCGGGGTGGCGCTGCGGCCGGCGATCATGCGCGCCGGGTCGGCCGGCAGCGCATAGAGCAGAATGAAGGTGATGGCGGCAACACCGAGAAGAATAAGCGCCGATTGAACGAGGCGCCGCGCAAGAACGCTCAGCATCAGCCCCTGCCTCTCTGGGTCGGATCGAGAATGTCGCGCAGCGCGTCACCGACGAGGTTGAAAGCGAGAGCTGTCAGCAAAATGACCGCCCCGGGGAAGAAGACGAGCCAAGGCGCGGCCTGAAAATAGCTCTGGCTCTCGAAGATGATATTGCCCCAGGATGGTTGCGGCGGCTGCACTCCGACACCCAGGAAGGACAGCGTCGCTTCCAGAAGGACGGTTGTTGCGATGCCGAGCGTTCCCCAGACGATGGCGGTCGGCACGAGATGCGGCAGGATATGCAGGGCAAGGATACGCGTATGGCCGGCGCCGAGCGCCCGTTCGGCCATGATGAAGTCGCGTTCCACCAATGCGCGTGTTTCGGTGTAGACGATGCGGGCCACCTGCACCCAATTCACGAGCGCAATGACCATGGCGACGATCCAAAGGCTGGGTTTCAGGATTGCGGCAAGCACAATCGCCAGCAAAAGGGCGGGAAAGGCCATCATCAGATCGGTGAAGCGCATCAGCAGACTGCCGGCCCAGCCGCGCAGATAGCCAGCCATGACGCCGACGAAAAGGCCGATCGTCACGGCAACACCATTGGCGACGAGACCGATGATCAGGGACGTCCTTGCGCCAAATAACAGTCTCGAAAACAGATCGCGGCCGAGCGTATCGGTGCCAAGCAGGAATTGCCCGCCCGGCGGCATGGGCGCTCCTTCCAGGGTCAGGCCTTCGAACATCTGATTGTCGGGGTCGAAAGGCGCAAGCCATGGCGCTGCGATCGCCATGGCGACAACTGCCACGACAATGATGAGGCCGAACAGCCCTGCGGGTTGTCGGTAAAGTTCCTTGAATATCCGCATCAGCCGACCTCGTAGAGTGTCTCGGAGCCGACCAGGAAGAAGGCGGCGATTTGTTCGACCGGAAGACGCCGGCGCATGGCGCAATTTCTCAAGATCGCATAGGCACCTTCGTCATCGATCTTGCGCTCGGCCTTAAGCCGTTCGATTGCGGTGAAGACGACCGGCCGGAGTTTCAGGCGCTCTTCCAGATGGGCGATACGGCTTGCTGTCATCAGGCGCTCTTCGTGGATGGATACCGCCAGCACCAGGGCGGGAAAGACCGCCGATGCCGTCACCGGCTTTTGAATGATGGCGCCAGCGCCCTGGCGCAGGGCCCAGGCAATACGGCCGGGTGCTTCTGAACCGAGCACGGCAACGACGGGACGCAGCGGTTTATCGCCGCTCCATGGGATCAACTCGTCCCAACCACGATCGACGTCGACGACGACCAGATTCGGTAGCTCGTCGGGCGGGATGGGCTTCCATTGGCGATTTACCCGTATGCCGAGAACGATCAACTGGCGGTTCAGCCTTTCGGTATTGGCGTCGTCTTCCGCAAGGAGCGTGACATGCCAGCCGGCGAAATTGGGTGTGCCGTTCATGATTGCACCACCCGCAGATGCCGGGTTGGCTTCTGTCTGCTTGCGATCAGATAGGGATCAGCGGGAATGGCGGGTTCAGAAGCTATCAGATCGAATCCATGCTGGGCATTGATACGCCCAAGATAGAAGGGAAGTGCCGCATGGTTCGTCGTCGGATCGACCACCAGATTTCCCAGCACGGATGGCCAGGAGCGCGAGACAACCTCTTGCCGCACCATCAAGGGATCGTCGCTGCCTGATGCCTCGATTGCGGCAATGCAAAGGGCGACGGCAGTATAGGCGCTGGCAAAGATGGTCGAGATCTTGCCGATCTCCGGCCTCCATGTTTTCAGACGGGACTTAAAGGCGATGTTTTCGCTGGTATCCAAGCCGTCGAAATAGGAGAGCGCCGAAAGCTGGCCGACTGCGCCGCCGGCAATATCCATCAGCTCGCATTCAGTCAGGTCGCAGCTGGCGACCGGGCAATTTTCCGGCAGGAATGCCGGGTCCCGCTTCCCGAGTTCCGCGATTGCTGCCAGAAAAGCGTAGCTCGAAGGGCCGATCAGGTTGTTGAGAATGAAACTCGGCCGCTTCTCGGCAATATCGGCGACGATACGTTCGACGGATGTTTCCTCAAGCGGCAGGTAGCGTTCGCCGAGGATCGTTCCGCCGGCATTGACGATCAGCTCGCGGGCGAGTCGGTTCATCTCCCACCCCCAGACATAGTTGGCGCCGACGAGATAAGGGCGTGATCCGTAACGCGGAATGAGATGTTCGAACAGCGGGATGAGATGCTGATTGGGGCAGGCACCGATGTAGACGACGTTTTCGTTCGCCTCGAACCCCTCGTACGGGCACATGTACCACAGCAGGCCGTCATGCTTCTCGACAAGCGGAATGACTTCCTTGCGGGCAGCGGATGTGATCGTGCCCACGATGTGCCGGCAGCCGCTGTCACGCATCAGGCTGCGCGCGCCTTCGAGATAGGCGGCCAGATCCGCATGCGGATTGAAGAAGACGAGCTCCGCCTTCATGCCGCCATTGCGGCGATAGTCGTGAAGGGCAAATTCGGCACCGAGTTGAGCCTCACGCCCCAGCAAACCGTATGGCCCGGTGGTCGAGTAGAGAATGCCGATTTTCGCGGCGGTCTGCATCGTATCTCCCAAAACAAAAAAACCCACAACGCATGTCCGGGAAACCGGGGCGTTGTGGGGCGCTATTGCCCTTCGACAATCGAAGTCATGTCAATGAGACGAGCACATTTGCTCATATCTTGAGCGTGATTAAAATACGGTCATTTTAACTTTGTCAAGGTTGGCAGCGATAGCAGATTGACAGCCGTGAAATTTGAAGCGGCAGACATTGATCGCCGTCGTTTCCGCCATGCGGGCGTTCTGTAGAAAGCTGATGACTTCAGCGAAGATGACGAGGTAAGCAGATCTCTCTTCTGTAGCGTCCGTGATTTTGGCTGATGCAGGAGCATCACAATAATCTGCCCGGCGCCGCGCAAAACCGCAGGCGGAAGCTATCATAGATTATACTTCCAGATCGAGAAATTATCTATGTATTTCAATGTATTAGATATCCTTACATCGAGAGTATGAAACTAGCACTCCAAGGTAAGAGCAGCGGATTTGGGGCAGTGTCGCTAGATTGGCAATTGTGCCCTTCCTCATCTTTGATCATAATCTCCGGTTGTGGTTGAGCAGATGCTTAAGGTGAGTAACAAGAGGCTCTATGACGAAGCTCGATATTGACCGCAGTCGCAATGTATCGGGGCCTGATAGCCTCGCCCCGCTCACGGTGCCGAAACTGCGACGACTGCTCCCTCGCCCAGATTCCCTCCGATCTGGCCGATTGGTTGGACTTCGTGGCATTGAGTGCGCTGGTGGCATTCCAATGGCAGCTTGGACCTATAGGGGTTGCAAGTTTAACATTGGCGCTAGCGTTACCCCTATGTCGTTCTCGCCCCCGCCGTTGGCGTTCTGGTGGATCGAGCCGATCAGCGAACGTTGCTGGTAGCGAGTAACCTCATACGCGCCATTTCAACGGCGGCATTTGTTCTCGCGCCAAATCTCCTTGTGCTCCTTGTGTGTGTCGTCATCAAATCCAGCGCTGACGCTTTGTTCACGCCGGCAAAGCAGGCGGCAATCCCACTTCTGGCCACCCGCGATCGACTGTTGGCTGCAAATAGTCTCAGCCACGTCATCAATCAGCTGACCAAGATTGTCGGCCCGGCCTTGGGTGGGGTTCTGACTGTGTTTCTCGACTTGCAGCAGATTTTCTTGGTGAATGCTGGCCTGTCGTTGATCGCAGCTTTGGTTCTCCTTGGTTTACCAGGCTCGTTGCGCGCAGATCGCAGTGAAGCCGCTAAGGAAAATTTAGCCGGGAGTTTGCCGACGGCCTGAGATACATTCGCCGCAAGCCTGTCCTGGCTACCGCCATTGTGGCCATGGCTCTCGGCTATTTTCTAATCTTCCTGTACGACGGCTTGATTGCGCTCTTGGTCAAGGAAATCGGCCTTTCGAGCGCCTTGCTCGGAGCCTCCGTTGCGTCCGCGGGAGCCGGCGGAGTAATCGGCGCTTTGTTACTGGGACAGTTCTTCGCGCAGCGCGATCCTTTTCAATTGATGATCGGTTCAGGCCTCGTTGGCGGGCTGTTAGTTGCATTGATGGGACACGTCGGACGCGGCGATATCGAGATATCTCCCGTAAGTTTTTGTGCACTCCTGTTTGCCACAGGTTTGGCCAGCGCCGGCTTTTTTGTCCCTTACCGCGTAGTGCTGCAGAGGGAGATACCGCTTGAGCTTTTGGGACGCGTAGCCGCGGTCGGCGAGGGACTTAGTGCGGCAGCGATGATGACGGCCCCGCCGCTTGGAGCAGCACTGGCGGAATTTGCAGATCTGCGCCGTATTTGATCAGCGGCTATGCCACGGCCTTTCTGGCATGTTCATTGCTCATTGTAAGACGGCGGATGGGAACGAGAGACGAAGGCGTAAACGCCGGATAGAGGGGCTAGCCCCAAATCTGCCGCACGTACCATGGCAAAGCGCCTGGACCCACTATTGTCCTCCAGGCGCCAATCGTCGCTTTCTAGAAAGTGTCCCTCCCACCAGCATTTCCACTTTGCCATTTGCCGGCTGGAAGTCCGCTTGGTGCACTCTCTTTCATGTACGAGGATGGTAATGGGAGCTTATGATTAGACTCCTGTTAACCATCTTGCGTTTAAAGATTGTTAATCGAGAGGCAAGCCCGCCCTCCTCCCAGTTTTTGCGAATTATCGTTCATGTCGATCATCCACGCCCTCGGTGCAAATAGCGGTCGCCTTATCAGAATTACCTTCGGTCCTGCGGCGGGGCGGGAGCGTCCGCCGGTGCGGGCAACTGGCCACGCCAAACTTGCCAAAGCCCGCATCATGATGCTCGCAGGTGGGTTGCTCGTCTGCTACGTGGCGATCTTCGCCAGGCTCACCTATTTCGATATGGAGCCGAGGACCGACACGTCGGCAATTCCCCCTGATCATGTGAGCGCCGCGCGTCCGGATATCGTCGACAGAAACGGCGAATTGCTCGCAACGGACATCCGCACCGTCTCGATGTTTGCCGAGCCCAACCGTGTGATCGATCCGGACGAGGCCGTGGAAAAAATCGCCTCGATCTTTCCCGATATCGATCGCAAATCCCTCTATAAGAAGCTTGCCGACCGCCGCTCGCATTTTGCCTGGCTGCGCCGGCAGCTGACGCCGAAGGAACAGAGCGAAATCCTGGCGCTGGGCATTCCGGCGATCGGATTTCGACCTGAGGTCAAGCGCTTCTATCCGGGCGGGCGAACTGCCGCCCATATTCTCGGCTATGTCGATATCGACAATCACGGCGTTGCCGGCATGGAGAAATATCTCGACATGCAAGGCTTGTCGGATCTCGCTTCCACGGGCCTGACGAGCCGCGACCAGCTGGAACCGGTGCGGCTTTCGATCGACCTGCGCGTCCAGAACATCGTCCACGACGTCGTGTCGGACGCGATCGGTCGATACCAGAGTCAAGCGGCCGGCGCCGTCATTCTCGATATTCATACCGGTGAAGTCCTGGCCATGGCCTCGGCACCCGACTTCGATCCGAACGATCCGCAGGCTGATGTCAAAGGCTGGCTGAACCGTATGTCGAACGGCACCGACGAGATGGGCTCGGTGTTCAAGACCTTTTCGATCGCGATGGCCATCGATACGGGCACGGTCAAGCTGACGGACACCTTCGACGCCAGCTCTCCCCTGCACTACGGCGGCTTCACCATCCATGATGACCGCGACGTGCCGCGGCGCGTCCTGTCGATCCCGGAAATCTTCCGCTACTCGTCCAACATCGGCACAGCCAAAATGATGGACAAGGTGGGCATGACCATCCAGAAGAGCTATCTGACGCGCTTCGGACTGCTATCGAAAATGCAAACGGAATTGCCCGAAGTGAAGGCGCCGAGCCAGCCAAAGGTTTGGAAGAAGCTCAACTCCATAACCATAGCGTTCGGCCATGGCGTTGCGACGACACCGATGCAGACTGCCGTTGCCGGCGCAGCCCTCATCGACGGCGGCAAGCTGATCGAGCCGTCTTTCCTTCCGCGCACGCAGGAGGAGGCAGAAAAGACCGAGACGATGGTGGTCAAGAAAAGCACCAGCGACACGATCCGCTATCTCTTCCGGCTGAATGGCGAACAGGGCACCGGCAGAGCCGCCGACGTCCCCGGCTATCATGTCGGCGGCAAGACTGGCACCGCAAACAAGGTCATTCACGGCGTCTACTCGCACAAGCTCAGCTTCAATTCGTTCCTGGCAGCATTTCCCATGGATAACCCGAAATACGTGGTGCTGGCCTTTATCGATCAGCCGCTGACAGGCGTGCACAACCTGAACCTCGCAGCCGAAACGGCGGCCCCCATGGTTCATGATATTATCAGCCGTGCCGCGCCCCTGCTCGGTGTCGAGCCGGATTTCGGATCGAACTTGCTAGCCGCTTACTGAGGATTCGGTTCGCTCCGCGGCGTCGCGACGGCAACAACGATCAAGCGACGCTCTGCCTAGGCAAGAAGAGAATGGCTGCTCTGCGCGTATCATGGTTCGCCGATCTCAGCCTCCGCTATGATGACTTCCTTGAACAAGATCTGCTTGGCTATCGGCCCGCAGGTGCCCGTCCGACCTCCAAGCCTTCGAAGTCTCGTCTCGACCTCAATCCCAGTGGACATTAATGGGCCACGTCGCAAGGCTTGCCTTTTCAGAATGGCTCGGGTTTTGCCGGCTCTTGCAGAGTTACCGGGCAGCAGTAATAACACTAAGACTGTTGGCAGCTCTGCTGATATTCCGCATGCTACAGGGACAAGCCTGCCGACGGCCCCTCTTCTAGCAATCCCGGCAGACCTTTGCTCTGCCAAGTGCAGCCTATAGATCGACGCCGCCGTCCTTACGAGAGACCCTGACAACTGTCAGGGTTTCTGTTGAGCATTTTGATGGAGCGATATGACGAGGATTGGCTCCCGTCACCTTTTGCAGAGTAAATCTGCTCAAACGGCCGCCGATATCTGCAAGTTGGAAAATCCTGACAGCTGTCAGGGTTTTGATACGAACTCCGAAACCAGACCGGCCTGCTCTTCAGCCGGTCAGGGCGCTGACTCAACAGGAGCTGTCGAGTCCGGAGCGGTCACGATTATATCGCCGCCGCCCTCTATTTCATTGGTGCAATGTGCCGGTCGTTGAACAAGGATAGCGACTGGCGAGGAATCATATCGTTTGCCTCTCTCTCAGCGGCGGATAAAAGATGCGCATGCTCTCTGGGAGCAAGCCACTTTGGCACTTCAAACAACGAAAAGTATTCGGCGAATGATAGAGATACCGGGAGCTCGAATGGGGTCTGCATCACAGTTTTTCATTGCTGAGACGGACGAATGGCTTCTCAGTCATCGCGCAAATTCTGCCCTCCCCGGCTATCTTATCATTACTTCTAAAAGATCCGCCAATGATCTCTCGGAGCTATCTGATAGTGCCTTGCGCGAAATCGGTCCATTGCTGGCACTATCTCAAGCAGCCCTAAAACAGGAGCTCCTCGCTCCGCGCGTCTATATTGGACGCTATGGTCATAGCGCTGGGCTTGCGTTTCATTTCCATATCATTCCCATCTACGATTGGGTCGAGACGCTGTTTTGGCAAGATAGTCGATACCGTACCCTCAGCCAATTTGCGGAAGGGAATGCGGAGCCCGAAACGGACGGCGCAGAACTTACCCTGTTCGTCTGGCGGGAATTCTGCGAGCGCATTCTGTCGCCTCCAATCGAAGGACCGACAGTTTCAGAAGCGATCGACCTCCTGCGCAAGAGGATGCGTCGCCGTTTGCAGGCTATCTGAACTGTTGTTGGACAATAATTTGCTTGACTGTTCTGCGCGTCTCCCCTGCTATATATCACAGAACAAGCGGATTGCTTCGCATTCCATGCCGAAATTCGACGTTGTTTAACTACCAGATTTATCAAGGGAAATTTCTTATCGCGAAGTTATTCCGTGGTTAGCTTCCATAAGCCATACCTCTCCCATGCAAGGCCTATTGTCTATTTGAACCGGCTTTAATTTCTGACGCCCAAGGGCGTCTTCCAATGACCAATAGAATGATTTGTTGCTGCTGAAGTTCATTACAAAATCGTAAGGGTGCTATTCATTTTCGGTTAAGTCTTAATCGGTCATCAAGATCATGCGTAAACACGCAGCATCACCCCCAATGCTTATGAGGTTTAACATGAAAAGCCTGCTTCTCTCTGCCACTATCGCCCTGGTTTCCGTTGTTGCCGTCAGCGCTCCCTCCCAGGCAGCTCCGTTCCATCGTCATCACCACAATTGCTTTGTGAAGACCATAAAGCACAGGGTTCATGGCCATTGGGTCGTTCGTAAGGAACGTATCTGCCGTTAATCCAATGTGCGACTTTGGCCGCCGGCAAGATTCGACGGCCAAAATTGAAAGAAATATATAGCTTGCTATCTCCAGGTTGCGTCGCGTCAAAGGCTCATTCTGATCGAATATATGAAACGTCGGCGACGTTCCGGAACCAGCACATCTCGGCAAGACGACCTGATATGTCATGGAACCTGTAACATAACACCGCCATATCCTGCGTTTGTGCGAAGTAGGGCCATAAGTACCCGACCTAGTGAAAATTGACCGCGTTTTGCCTTGTCCGTAAGATCGCGTAGATAAGCGCCAGCTGAGTTGATGTGCCCGGATCGTTCGAGAATGCAGGCCATCGTCACCGCCGCATTCTCCGGTCCCATTGTCTCGCAAGCATGCTGATAGGTTGTCGGACTGATACCGAACATCGATCGAATGACAATGGCTGCAGACATCAGATCCCGCCAATTGCTGATTACGCCTGCCGGGCCATAGGAGCTAATTTCCGGACATGCCTTCAGCACGAGAGCTAATGGGAAAGTACGCATCGGCTCTTTTGGTCGGGCGTCTGTTTTCGCAGATTTTGCCTCCAGTGCTGTTCTAAGGCTTGGTTCAAATTCATTGAAGGATTCGGGATTTGAATTCTTTATGTGGCGCTCACTATGGGCATCATTGGTGCTACTATTTTCGACTTTCTGCTGTTTTTTCAGGAGGTTGATAATTTCACCGCGCAAACGCTCCATCTCACTGAGAGCAGAGGTAACGTTAGACATCGTCGGAGAACGGGGAACGCGAGCGAGGAGGGCGCTATAGCTTTCTTCTATCCGAGCCCAGTCGCCCTCGACACCTTCTGTGATCGCTGCTGCAATCAATTTGCGGACATCGCGCCGGCAAATCGTCAAGCTTTCTTTGGCATGCCGAAACGCCACTCGATCTGCCACGACCTGTTGAGCCATGATTGCAAGTTCTTCGGCGCGCAATAGCAGCGGCGAGATATCAAAGCCGAATGCATTTTCGATCTCGCCCGTTCGGCCTTTTCTGGCATAGCGCTTGCCATTGGCACTATCCTTGCGAAGGATCAGGCCAGCCTCGACGAGAAACGCCAAATGCCTGCGAAGCGTGGCGCCTGCAATGCCATGGGCTCGCAAGGTCAACTGGTTATTGGAAGGAAAGACAATGAGCTTGGCGTCCTGCCGCAGTTCCTTATCCGGGTAGAAACTCAGCAACGCGTCGAGCACGGCCAGGCTGCGATCCTGCAGGCCGAGCTTTTCGCGTGCTTCGGATATGTCTCGAAATACCTTCCATTTATCGGCCGTTTTGCTTGGTTCAAGCGCGGCTGTCGCAATCTGCCGCCTAATCAAGGCAAGCGTCATCGGCCGTCGCCCAAAGGGCGTCGTTACACTTCCATCCTGCATTTTCTTCACCTTCAAGAGGCAAAAGAAATACGATCACCAAAAACGGTGCCAAAGACTCTTGACTGTGATTCGAGGAAATGCGATTCTTCAGTTGCTACATTGAAGAGAAGGCTTCCGCGACGGCAACGTTTAGGGGGCCTTTTTTCTTTTGCTAGGTTTCCTTTCCAATCAGAAAACCCTGACAGCTGTCAGGGGTTACGTTTGTCTCTGGAACGAGTGAAGCGCTCAATAAGATCGGGCAGCTCTTCCTCGATAAATCTTACGAATTCCGTACCCAGTTTGCCCTCGGCAGAGATCCGAACCTCCCGAGGGGAGGTCATGAACACACCCAATTTGGTTCCGGATGTATCCGAAATCGCAATTTGCGTGTTGCGCGGCTCAGATGGAGGCTTGATCGCCTTCAATACCATCTGAAAGCGTTGGTCCGAGGTTTCGTTGACCGCATTTTCATCCAACAGAGCAGCACGCGCTGCGTTAAGGGCATTCGGGGCTGCTGATATCGCCTTAGCCAGATCTAGCCAGCGCGGGCGACCAATCTTTGGAGCCCTGCCGATTGCCTCAATGATATCCGCTGGGACTGTGCGATAGACGCTCCGCATTCGCGCAAGCTCCGCATCTTCGATCGAGAGGGCCGCATAGATATGGCGCGCTTTAATGCCCGCATCATCCATGCGCGAAGCAAACAAGGCGCGTTCGATCCATGTCAGGTCCTGCCGGCTGGCATTCTCGATGCCCTGCGCCAGCACCAGATCGAGATCGGAAATCTCGACTTCTATGGCACGAACGGCTCGGCCGAGCTCTAGGGCGGCCCGCCACCTGCGATGACCATAGACGACCTGATACCGATCGCTTGAAGAAGGATGCCGTCGAACCTGGATCGGAACCTTTTGGCCTTCCTCCTCGATGGAGCGCTTGAATCTCTCGAAATCCTGAGGATCGTCATCAGGCAGGCGGTCCGGATAAGGAGAAGCATCAATCAGCTGAGGATCGAGATCCTGTATCCAGCCTTCGCCGGATTCGACAATGGCACGCAGTCGGTCGCGTTCGGCACGTATATCGCCGATCGCCCGATGCGCGGCTCCGATGACGCCGGCGCCGACACGGCCAGTTTGCGCGGGCACAGGGGCTGGTGGCAACGGATCTGGTTTGTTTTCGCTGCTTTCCAATTCCGCTGAGAGCAGGCCGAAACTGGCGACTATGGATTTTCTCGGGTTTTTGCTCATCCACGCCCCCAACTTGCGTTGATGAGTTGCACGATCGCTTCGTTGACAGCGTCGACGGCCTCGCGGGCGCGCTTATGCGTATCCCGGCCGATCTGCCCCATTTCCAGCTCGTACAGGGAGCGCTTGGCGAGCCCGGCAGCCTCAACCGCCGTGCTCTCTATCGCCGTCGGTAATAATACGTCAGTGCCGAAGAGATGGCGCAGCATTGCAACGACCTGCGACTGCGGCGCATCGTTCGGATCGTGACGGGTCACAAGATAGCGGATGAAATCCTGATCGAGCTGCGCGCCGCTTTCGTTGAGCACGCTGATAAGGTCGCCCATCATGAGCAGGAACTGGCTCATCGATGCCACGTCCAACATAGCCGGATGCACCGTGATGATCATGCTTGTTGCGGCATAAATGGCGCTGAGTGTCAGAAATCCGAGCGAAGGCGGCGTATCGAGGATGACGATATCATAATCGTCTTCAACTTCCGCCAGCGCTAGCTTGAGACGCTCGAAAAATATCGCACCGGAGCCGGATTTCTGAGCCAGGACGCGAGGCGTCTCGTGCTCATACTCCATGACCTCCAGGTTGCCTGGTATAAGATCAATGCCGTCGAAATAAGTTTTGCGGATGATCTCGCGAATGGGGCGCCTTTCGGCCGCCTCATATCGAAGCGCCGCATAGATGGTTTCATTGGCGCCGACATCAATTTCTGGCTGCGCGCCGAACATTGCCGAAAGCGATGCCTGCGGATCGAGATCGAGGGCAAGCACGCGATAGCCATGCAGCGCGAGATAATGCGCGAGATGGACGCAGGTCGTCGTCTTGGCGCTGCCACCCTTGAAGTTGGCGATCGCCATCACCTGCAGATGTTCCCCGGGGCGACGTCGAGGCAGGAAGCGAAGCGCTTCTGCCGGCTTCTGCTTGGCAAACAGCTCCCGCAATTCATTGATTTGGGCAAGCGTATAGACCCGATGATTGTTCTCCAACCGGCTGGGAACGGGACCGCGGCCTTCACTCGACATCAGCTTCAATGTCGAATCCGGGATAGATGTGAGCTTTGACACTTCATTGGTCAGGAACTGGCGGAGCATCTTCTCGGATTTCGGCGGATACATACGCGTTCTGAGCTGCTGGAGCTGACCAGACAGCACAGTTGCATGCCGCGCAATTTTGCTGGCTGCATTTTCCTTTGAAGGAGCTATTGTCTCCGTGCGGTTCGCTATCGCCATTTATCCCTCTTGGCGGCCTGTCGCCGGTTTGCCGACATTTGCCCGCCAGAAGATAGAACACGATTCTGTCAGGCCGTCCAGAGATTAACGGATAATGAGCGATTAGCGTGTGACAGTTAAGACTCTAGCCGGGACGCTTAATGCACTGCTTTTCCTGGATTTTCTGCGTAACCTTCGAAAAATAGCTGAGGTGATAAGCTACACTTTTGATTGTAGAATCCCGCTGTCATCGAACGCTCGACCTCTACCCGGCTAAGGTTGATAAGGATTACGGCAGCGAGAATCGGTGAATCAGTCCCTCTGAGTCGGTGCTGGCGTGGATAGTCTCATTTGGGATATTGGCGGCGCCTGCCACAAGGTTACAGTACATTGCTTGGTAATGCAGCCCTTGGTCGTGCGGCATGTCTGAAAATATCCGCTGTGGGCGAATCATTGTATTCCCTTGTCGAAAATTGGATCGGCCCTAGTTTGCGAATCATTAATGATTTGTGAGGGTTAGTAACTTTGAGCTATGATTGGAGCGGCGTCAGGACACGACGCATCAAAGCGATCAAGATGGCAGTTTCGGCAATGATTGCAGTGGCAGTTCTTGGTACACCGACAATGCTTTGGCTACATGGTTCGTTTTGACCATCAAGGCGCCTGAACGTCCACCGGTGACGTCGGGCAAGTTTAGTGCCTTTCGGACAATGGGGTTGGAATGCATAACCCCGTTGTCAGCAACGAGAGTGATTGTTCGCTTTCGTCGCAGAATGCCGATGCACAAGCCTCCGTTATCTCGAGAGCATCCCGGCCTGTAAGTGGCCGAATTCCAGATTCTTCGATACATGATCGATAAAGCGGGCCAACAGGGGGCTCGTATGTTTGGGATGCCAGCAGATTCCCACCGGCCATCTTGCTTCCGGTTCTACGAGAGGGTGCTTATGGCTGGACCCTGCCAATGTCTGCACGCCACGCCAGGGCAGGAATGCTGCGCCCAGGCCGGCTGAAACGATGGCATGCACGGTCAGTATGTCATCGGCATATTGGGCAATGCGAGGCTCGAAACCGGCAAGCGAACACCAGCGCCTGATCTCATCATCCAGCCCTGGTCCGCGCGATGGCGAAAGTGCCACGAAGCCAAGCTCATTCAGCTCTGCCAGCCGATCCAGGGCCGGCATGGTTATCTCCCTTGGAAGCACCAGAGCAAGATGCTCTTCAATGACCGGCATGAAATCCAGCCCGCTATCGTCCTCCGGCACTCGGCAGAAACCGACATCAAGCCGGCTGTCGAGCAGGCGCTGATGCTGTTCTCGCGATGGCAGGTCGTTGAGCGTGATGCCGCAATCCGGCGTCGCCGCACGAAAGCCGGCGATCAGCTGTGGCGCGACAGCAAGGGTTGATATTCCAAATCCGATGTCGAGATATCCGGTGAGGCCGGCCATGGCGCGATGCATCTTCCGGTCGACATCGTCGTTCAATTGAAGAAGCGGGCGCGCTTCGCGCTGCAGAAGTTCTCCGAGAGGTGTCAGTTTGGCGCCATGGCGGCCGCGTTCGAACAATGCTCCGCCCATTGCAGCTTCCAAGGCTTGAATCTGCTTGGTGAGGGTTGATTGGGTGACGAACAATTTTGCCGAAGCCTTGCCATAGTGGCCGGTGTCAATCAGTTGAACGAAGGATCGGAGGAGCTTTATTTCCATTCTATTCAGGAATAATTTCAATCGATAAAGTCATTTTACGAAAGGGAGGCCGCGTGGTCAAATTGTTTCATGGCGAAAGGAGCAATCGACATGACGCTCAAAATTTCATCCGTGCAGTTTCAGCATCGGGCCAATGACAAGGCCTACAATCTCTCCCGCATAGAGCATTTCACGGAAGAAGCCGCTCAGGCTGATAATCAGCTCGTCGTCTTTCCCGAGATGTGTATCTGCGGATATTGGCATGTTCCTAAGCTCGATGGTCCCGCTTTGCAGGCGCTGGCGGAGCCGCTCTCCGGTCCCGCGATCAGTCGGATTGCCGTCCTGGCGCGGGAGAAGGGCATAGCGATCGGCGCCGGCTTTCTGGAGTTGGGCGAAAACGGAAAGCTCTACAACAGTTATGCGGTCTGTATGCCGGATGGCCACATCCACTGCCATCGTAAACTGCATGCGTGGGAGCATCGCCTCATTTCCAGCGGCGAAGCTTTCACGGTCTTCGACACACCGTGGGGAATTCGTGCCGGCATCCTGATCTGCTGGGACAATAACTTGATCGAGAACGCGCGGGCCACGGCCCTGCTTGGCGCGGAATTGCTGATCGCGCCGCATCAGGCCGGCGGCGGCCATTCGGTTAGTCCGCACGGGCTGAAGCGAATACCGATCGAAAAATGGATCAATCGACACAAAGATCCGGAGGCGATCGAGGCCGAATTTCGAGGTCAAAATGGCCGGGAGTGGTTCATGCGCTGGCTGCCGTCGCGTGCCCACGACAATGGAATGTTCCTCGTCTTCAGCAATGGGGTCGGCCAGGATGAAGACGAGGTACGCACCGGCAATGCCATGATTCTCGATCCCTATGGGCGCATACTGGCCGAAACGTGGGCTGCCGCCGATGCGAGGGTGAGCGCTGAAATCGATCTGGCCTTGCTCGACAAGTGTACGGGCCAGCGCTGGATAAGAGGCCGCCGTCCGGAGCTTTATAGTATCCTGACACAACCCAATGCCAAGGGCCTCGCCCCAATGGACGCGCGTTACTCGGAAGCGTCTACCCGCAACGGCGGGTAGGCTAGATTTCCATATGGCTGGCCGTGGTCTATTTCGCCGTGGTTCCTTCGAGATCGCCATAGACCAGATAGCGCAGCGGCCCCGAGGTCACGGCGTCGAAGGGAAAGCAGGTCGTCAGCACGAGATGGGTGCCGCGCGCATAGGGATCGATCTCGGCCTCGTCCCAACGGGCGACGGCCATATGGGTTACGCGGAAAGTGAAGGTCCGGCCATCGCTGCGCGTGACGCGGATACGGTCGTTCTCCCTGATATTTCTCAGGAAGGTAAAGTGAGTATCGCGGTGCGCCGCATAGACGGCCGTACCCTCTTCGCCGGCCTGCGGGGTATTGTCGAGGTGGCCGGGGCCGAAGGCAAGCGCCTGGCCGCTTGCACCCTTGAGCGCGATGGCGGAAACGCCAAGGCGCGGAACTTCGATACGCGCCACCGGCCAGGTGTCGGCCCAACTCCAGGGCTTGACCGGTGCGCCTGATATCACGCTTTCGACAAAGGCACGCTCCAGCAGGATTTGGGCCAAAGCCGCCTTGGCATAGATCCATCCTCCCTGTGCGGCGAGGAAGAGACCAACGGCGATGAAAATACCGGCCGCAAAAGTCAGAAGGGAGCGCGCTGGCGCGCTCCCGATGCTTTGGAGGCGAGTGGCGGCGATCATGCCCGGCTCCTTCGCGATGCGAGGATCAGCAGCGAAGCTCCACATAGAAGGGCAACCAATCCCTGGAGAATGAGAAGCATTCCGGGCGTTGCGGTCTGCGGCAGCGGAACGCTGGCCTGAGCCGGTGCCGAGATAGGCTCAAGTTCCGCGTTGCCATCGACGCTCTGCAACTTATCGGCCGTCTGTAGATGCCTTGCATCAGCCTTCGCATCCCGCATTGCCTCGATGCCGAGGAGCTTGTTGTAATCCCAGCCCGCGGGAAGCTGCAATGGAATGTCGGCCTGTGTCAGCGGCGCGTTTGTCGATCGCAGACGCTTCGTATCGACGGCGACGAGACTTGTGAGGCGCGTCACCAGGTGATGGTCGAGTGCCAATTGCAGGATGCGCTTGTCGGCATCGGCCTGCGAGATTTTGCCGAGCGTGAGATTGACCTCGGCATCATCGATCTGGCGCCGTGCCCAGATCTTCGAGATGCCCTTGGCATTGCTTGCCTGATCGAGCGGCAGGGAGATCGTCCACGGGCGGTCACCGATCTTGCCGCTGACGGTCAGGGTTCCGGCTGCTTTTCCCATACGGGCCGCCAGAACGAGCGGTTCGCCACGGTAGATGTCGGGCAGGAGGTTTGGTGACAGGTTGACATTCTTTTCCGAAAAGGCAGCCGCGACGTCGGTGGCAGCCGGGTTCTCCAGCTTGTCGAATAGGGCGCGCATGCGCTCGTTCACTTCGGCGACCGAACCGATGTGGGTGAAGCTGCCACGGCCAAGTTCGGCGGCGCGGCTCATCATGTACGTGTTCGGCGCGGAACCGATGCCGACCATGAAGATGCGAGAGCGTCCTCGCGACTTCGCGATGGCATCGAGAAGCTGCTGCTCATTGCTGACTTCGCCGTCGGTCAGAAACACGACCTGGCGCAATCCGTTGGCCTGGTGGCTGTCGTCGAGTGCTGCTTGAAGCGGCGGCAGCATTTCCGTTCCGCCGGCAGCTTCCAGGCCGGTAACGAAGCGGCGGGCCGAGGCGATATTCTCAGCCGTTGCCATGACCGAATCGGGGAAGAATTTGGTCATCGTGTTGTCGAAGCGAATGACGTTGAAGCGGTCGTTCGGCTCGAGCCGGGACAGGGCATAATCGAGGCTCGCCCTTGCCTGTTCGATCGAGGTGCCGCCCATCGAGCCGGAATTGTCGATGACGAAAACCACCTCGCGGCCGGCCTTTTGCGGCGTCGCCACCGCCGGCGGCATCACATAGGCAAGCACATAGTCATCCTTGCCGACGTGTTCGCGGAAGAGGCCGACGCTTGGCATATTGCTTGCGACCGCGCTCCATTCGAGCACAAAGTCGCGGTCCGCAGTCGCATCGCCATCAAGAACGATCCGGCGCGCGCTATCGCTTACTTTGTCGATCTTGACTGCGTGATAGAGGCTTTTGACGTCATCGAGCGGAAAGCCGGCATTGAGATTGACCTTGAGGGTGACAGGGTTGGTGTGGTCGCCGCCGGGGGCCATGAGCGGCGCGGAGATGGGCTGGTTGCTGCCCTTGCGCGATGAACTCTGTTTGGACTGACCCCAGCCGGCTTTCAAATCGGCTTGTTGCGTGATGGGCGACGCATCTTGCGGGCTGTAGCGCGGTGCGACGACCAGCGGCACCCGCAGGGAGAAGCGACCGTCCGCCAGGTGGATCGACTGCTGATATTCAATCTGCACGACGATTTTTTCATGTGGGCCGATGTTTGCGACCGTATTGGTAAAGACATTCGGACGCTGCTGTTCGACCAGGGACGCCTTCTTTCCTTCTTTGCGCGCTTTCTCGTATATGGCGCGCGCAGCCTGCTTCTCCTTGATATCGGCGACAACGACCCGATTGCCGACGATCATCTTCAGGGAATAGACGGCGCTGTCTTCCGGAAGAGGAAATACATAGAGGGCTTCGACCCATTTGTCGGTCGTGTTCTCGAAGGCTTGCGTGAGGACTGCGCGTGCCGTCGGCCCATTGATGTCGAGATCGACATCGGTCGCAAGGCGGGGCGCCTCGATATATTTTCCGTCTTCGTTGGTCTGAAGAAGAAGGCTGCCCGCGCCCATTTGGTTCGGCGTGACGAAGGCTGCCGGTTGCGCGTGCGATTCCAGGGGATGCAGCAGTGCGAAAATGACGGCAAGCACCGGCAGCAGGACGGCATTGCTGAACCAGAGCAGCAGGCCGAATCTGATGAGGAAACTTTGCCGCTTCTGGTAGCGCGAGACGTTTGGCGAGGCTGACATGACAGGCTCCTTATTCGTTGGTGAAATGACTGAAGCCATTGTGAACAAAGGCCATTTTCTCGCCAGCGTAAGCTTTGCCCTGTTTCGTCCGCATCTTGCCGCAAACGGTCTTGCCGGTTACGGCCATGTGTGGAATTGTGAAGAAAATTACGCAAACAGGAAACGAAGGAATGGTCCAGGGCGACCCCTATTTGTCCGACAGCCAGAACAATGCCGTGGCGGCGCGGGTTCGCGAGGAGATCGCCCGACGGCGCATTTCCAGGCAGCGTCTTGCCAATGATGCACGTATCAGCCTCTCGACCTTGGAGAAGGCTCTTTCCGGCCATCGCCCCTTCACGCTTGCCACCCTCATTCGGCTTGAGCAGGCCATGGGCGTCGTCCTGCGGGAACCTGCTGGAACGCAAGCACCTGTCGTCAACGACAGGCCCGGTCATGCCCCTGAAGAGCTTGGGGCCTATTCCCGCGCCTCGGTTTCCTGGCTGGAAGGCACCTACCTGACGCTTCGTCCGTCCTTCGGCGATACGAAGGCGATTTTTGCCTATTGCACCGAGATCGCCTGGGATGGAGAACGGACATGTTTGAGCTTCCGGGAACGCGAGCGCAGCGATGCCTCGTTTTCACAGCAAGGTTCGGTGTCGGTGCCGCACCTGTCGGGGCATATCTATCTGGTGACGAATTCGTCCGGGCAGTATCGCATGGCGATATTGTCGCGGCCGAGTATCACCGGCGAGATGTTTGGCCTGCTGACGACATTGCGCGCCGGGCAGGGGTCGCATCTCACACCCGTCTCGACGCCGCTTGCCCTCCTGCCTATGTCGGCTTTCGCGCAGCCGTCGCTCGGGCGCATCTTGGCGGGCGATCAGAATCACGAGGCATACTCGGCCATCATGGACAGAATTACCGGAGAAAATTACGCCGGCTTCGTCGGGTAGCGACGCCCTCAGCGGGCGTCGTGAAAAATGATGCCGACAGTGTGGCGCATGCCCGAGCGGACCCGGCTTACCCCGTGCCTGAGATTGACACGGTAGTTCCCCTTCGATCCCCGTACAGGCCGATTATGGACTGCGAAGGCGACGGCATCACCTTGTCGAAGCGGCACGACGTCCACGCGGCTTTGCATGCGCGGCCGCTGTTCGGTCAGGACAAACTCACCACCGGTGAAATCCCGCCCCGGCTCGGACAGCAGAATGGCCACCTGGATTGGGAAAGCGAGTTCGCCATATAGGTCCTGATGCAGGCAGTTGAAGTCTCCAGGCACATATCGCAGCAGCAGCGGCGTCGGGCGCCTCTGACCGGCCTCGTGGCATTGCCTCAGGAAGGCAGCGTGATCATCGGGATAGCGCTCCTCGATGCCCATCCGTTCGTTCCAGCCGTTTGCGATGCCGGCAAGGTGAGGATAAAGCGCTGTGCGCAATCCACCGAGAAGTTCCGGCAGCGGATAGCTGAAGTAGCGGTATTCGCCTCTTCCAAAACCGTGGCGCGCCATGATGATATGGCTGCGGAAATGACGTTCCTCGGGGTAGAGCCCGGAGATCGCAGCGCATTCATCGGATGCGAGAAGCTTCGGGAGAACGGCGCAGCCGAAGCCGTCAAGTTCTCCCGCCAGTGACGGCCAGTCATAGGCGTCGACCCGGGCCACGATGGGGCTTTCCAAGGAACCCGGAGATAAAGTAGAGATCGATACGTTCATGTTCATATCCTCGGTCTGGGCGGGCTTTCGAGGGCGTTCGAGGCCTGCGAATGCCGCGATAACCTGGAGCCTAGCGCCCGAACCGGAACTGCCGCCACCCGATTTCCGATGAGCGGCTCACACGAATGGGCCTCGCCGGCTACATTGCGATACAATCGCGCCGTTTCCTGAAATTTCGCGGATACAATTCCAGGCGATCTTCCCGCGAGATCATCCATCAGGCAGGAGGCCAGAATGAAATTTGCGTTCTTTGGTGCATTTGCCGTCTCAAGCCTTGCCGTCGGCGTCGCCGCTTCGCTATCGGCGGGTTCCGCGACGCCGCCGGAAAATGCCTCGCCGATCTATGGTGTGACCATACCGGAAGACTACAGGGACTGGAAATTCATTGCGCCTGCGCAGGAGGCTCCGCCGCTCGACGAACTTCGCGCCGTGCTCGGCAACGATATCGCCGTCGACGCCTACAAGAAGGGTACCCTACCTTTTCCGGATGGGTCCATCCTCGTCAAGCTGGCCTATAAGCGCAAGCAATCGACGGAGTTCGCACCGGCAACGGTGCCGGGAGCGCCGACCACGGTTCAGGTCATGGTGAAGGATTCCAAGAAATATCCCGACAGCCACGGCTGGGGTTTCGGGCGGTTCGTCGATGGTAAGCCGGTCGATATCGCCCAACATGAAACCTGTCTGAGCTGCCATGTCGGTAACGTTAGGGATCACGATTACGTCTTCACGCGCTATGCGCCGTAAGGTGCGCTAACGCGATTAAGTGGAATTTGCCGGCCTGATCTCATCATACGCGGCCGGCTATATCCATGGTTCTCCTCCCGCCGGGATAGCCGCCTCTATTTGGCCGATGGGCGAGCGTTGCTCCGAGCAAGCGGCTATCGAGCCGCTTCCATCATCATGGAAGACAACTTTCACAAACCCGCGCAATCTCCATGGTGCCGCCTCGGGAGAGGTCTCCAAAATTCTTCTTCGCCGGCTAATTTGGCGGGTTCCGGAATTCCGGCGTGCATTTTGTCGGTGGCAAAGTCAACGCGCGTAGTTCTGTATTCTATTGTAGCCTCGGTCGATCAGGACATGGAAGGATACAATTTGGCTGGGTTGAGGACACAACCGGGATACACGCACAGAGCAAAACTTCGCGGCATTCAACAAACCTCCCAACCATATGGAGATTCTGATGTCGCCTTTATCATTCTCAATGAATAGACGTGCCTTTGTGACTGCGGCTGCCGTCGCTGGAGCGGCCTCGCTCCTGAAGCCTGCCATGTCCTTTTCCGCATCGGACGCTTTGCCCGACGGTGTCAAGCCGTTCAAGGTCCATATACCCGACAGCGCAATTGCCGAATTGAAGCAAAGGCTTGCAATGGCACGCTGGCCACTCAAGGAAAATGTTGCTGACGACTCCCAGGGCGTGCAACTCGAACGTCTGCGTGATCTCGTCGGATATTGGGCCGACGATTATGATTGGCGAAAGGTGGAACAGAAGCTCAATTCCCTGCCGATGTTCATCACGGAAATCGACGGGCTGGATATTCACTTCATTCACGTGCGTTCTCCGCATCAAAACGCAATGCCGCTGATCATGACCCACGGCTGGCCGGGCTCGATCCTGGAAATGCTCAAGGTGATCGATCCCTTGACGAATCCGACAGCGCATGGCGGCAGCGCCGAAGACGCCTTTCATCTCGTTGTGCCATCGATCCCCGGTTTCGGCTTCTCCGGTAAGCCGACGACGAGGGGGTGGGGCTCGGACCATATCGGCCGGGCTTGGGGCACGCTGATGCATCGTCTTGGCTACGAGCACTTCGTCTCGCAGGGCGGCGATTGCGGCTCCGTCATCTCCCAGCGCATGGCACTCCAGAACGTGCCGGGATTGCTCGGTATCCATCTCAATATGCCTGGGATCGTTCCCAAGGAAATTGCCCATATTCTGGCGGCCGGCGATCCCGCTCCGGCCGATCTGACGGATAAGGAGCGAGCCTGCTTCGACAAGCTGGCGGAGTTCTATCGCGATAGCTCGGGCTATGCCAACATGATGGTCACCCGCCCGCAGACCATTGGTTATTCGCTCGTCGACTCGCCGGTGGGCCTGGCGGCCTGGATCTACGACAAGTTCGCTACCTGGACCTATAGCGGCAAGCAGCCGGAAAAGGTCCTGACCCGCGACGAGATGCTGGATGACATCTCCCTTTACTGGTTCACGGAAACCGGAACCTCTGCGGCCCAGATCTATTGGGAAGACCATTCCAACAATTTCAATGCCATCCAGATTCCGACCCTGCCGGTTGCGGTCAGTGTCTTCCCGGGTGAAATCTACCAGGCGCCGAAAAGCTGGACCGAGCGTTGCTATGGCAACCTGATCTACTTCAACGAAACCGACAATGGCGGGCATTTTGCGGCTTGGGAGCAGCCGGCGATTTTTACCAACGAAGTCAGAGCGGCATTCCGGTCGCTGCGTTAAGCGGGCCGAAGCTCCTGGCTTGGTGAAAGCACCGCAGGCGAGCGATACCCACGCTCGGCTGCGGAAGAGGGGAAGCGTATAGCGTTCCCTCACTGTGAATAATGGATCCCGACGGATTTAATTGCAGGAGGCTTTCCCGGGATCGCAGAATGCTTACGCAAAGGCGCTTCGGCGTCCAGAAAGCGAACCCACACCCACCAGGGCGGCCAGGATGACCGGGATGCACACCAGATAGGCGGTGCGAATGCCGGCGTGTTCGGCAATGAAGCCAAGCAAGGGCGGCGCCAGAAAGAAGACGACAAAGGACATCTGCCCGAGGGCCGCGACGTTGACATGGGCGGGACGATCGGTGCGCTGGGCGGCGGCCGAGACCACAAGCGGATAGACCGCGCTGCAGCCGGCGCCCATGAAGGCAAATCCCAGAAGCGCGACGTTGGGGTGAGGTGCGAGCCAGACCGCGCAAAGCCCGGTTATCGCCAGGAGCATCAGGGAAAGCGCGACGGAGCGGGAGCCGTAGCGATCGACGAACCGGTCGGCAAACAATCGCGTCAATGCCATGAAGAAGGTGAACAGCGTCAGGCCGAGACCGCCGACGAAGGGCTCGACGTGAAAGACGTCGCGCATGTAGATCGCTGACCAGTCTATGCCAGCACCCTCGACCAGGAATGCCGCGATGCCGATGACGCAGAGCGGCAAAAGGCCGAGGGTCGGCAATGCGATGTGATGGGTCTCGACATGATCCTCGGTCGGGCGGGCCGGCGCGTTGCGCATGCCGGCAATGGTGATCGAGCCGACGATGAGGACGAAGATAAATGTCAGGCCGAGATGCATGTGCATCGGCACGCCCTCCTGCCGGATCACGGACGACACGAGTGCCGTTACAAAGAAACCGAGGCTCCAGAACCCATGGGCGCGGTTCATGACGCCGCGGCCAAGCTGGGCCTCGATGCGATCGATCTCGACGTTGAGATTGATTTCGAGCGCTCCCGCCAGCAATCCCTCGCAAAACAGGATCGCGAAGACCAGCGGAGCAACGCCCATCCATGGCACGAGCGCAAGGGATGCAGAGGTTCCGAGCACGGTGATGAATGCCGTCTTGCGCGCACCGAGACGCGCAACGATCGGGGAGGCGAAGGTGAGCGATATCAGCGCGCCGATGGCCGCACCGATCAGTGTCAGGCCGAGCTCGGATTTGTCGATCTGCAAGGCATCCTGCAGATCGGGAAGGCGCGACAGCATCGCCCCCATCGAGACCGCAAAGAGGAAGAAGCAGACGTAAATTCGCTGCTGCGGTTCAAGACGCATTTCGATGCTCCGGAGAATCTGAACACGAGAGATGGAAAGGGTCTATCCGAAAGCAACCTGCGCAGGCAATCCGAAGGCTCTTAATTCATCAGACAAATTAGGAGTGTGGGCTAATTCGGCAAGTGCGGCGCAGCCGATCAGAAACAAAACCCGCGACTGGACAAATAAATTTGCCGACCTAACTCAGCCGGGCAGGACACGCATAAATCGCATCGCACTCCATTTTTCATCCTTCGTCAACGGATCAAGAAACGGCAGATCAGATATGGGATTAGCACCGCTCACGAGGCCGACGGGCCAGACGCCGCAAACGGATTTGAACAGCTACCGGCTGATACCGCTCTCCAGTTGCCCGATTCTAGGCAGCAGTGCAGAATGGGGACTGCCGTCCGGCGTCGTTTTTTCCGGCCGCTCTTTCGAAGCGGCAAGCGATAACGCCCTGTCCTGCTGCGGTCGCTATAACCTGAGGAACAGCCTGCATCAGGGCGTAGCCGCAATTGGCGACGACGGACATCTGATCTTTGCGGTCAACAGCTGGGTGAGCGGACAGCGCTGCACGGTCATGGGTGCCTTTGACCCCTTGGGTAAGCCCGTTGCGCCAACCAAACCGCAGCAGGATTTGCTTGGAAAATATTTCCAGTCGCCCGAGCGTCCGATCGTTCTCGATTCAACGGCGAAGAGCGACATCGGCTTCAAGACGAATGGGCTCAATCCGAACGTCGGTGTCTATGTCGGCAACAAGACGATTATCTTCAACGTCAAGGCACGGTCGTCGGATGGTAAGACCGAAGGCAGAGCCACGATCACGACTGATTTCAACGGCAAGGTTCAGGATCAACTCTACGAGCTGTCGACTAAGGGTAACAATTCGTCCCTGAGTGGCAGCTATGAACGTAAAGGCACCCAGACAGCGGAGAGCCTGAAAGCATCATGGGATAAATGGTCCTTGGAGGGCAAGCATTCCCGGGATGGCACAAGCAGGAACCGCGAGTTCAATCTTTCTTATCGCGCCACGGACAATATAACGATCAAGGCCTCCTGGAGGCCGGACGTGAAGCCACCATCTACGCCTCCGCGCATAACCGACTATTCGATCTTTTCAGCCACCAACCCTAATCCGCCGCCGGCTCCTCCGAACTACAGCAACTATATGATTACGCTCGAAATCAACTGGCCGTGAAGCCGGTTTTCCGTGTAACGAAGAAGCCGCCTGCAGGCGGTGACAGCAACCTGCAGACGGCGTGATCGGACGCGGTATCGAGGACTTTCGACCCCTCATGCCTTCAAGCGCCGCAATTGGCCGGCAGTGATGACGGTTTGCGCGTGCCGATCAACACCAACGCTAAGCCGGCAGTGGCCAGCATGCCTCCGGCGATCGAAACTGCCGCATAGCCGAAACCAAGGCTGATGACGGCGGCACCCGCTGCGGCCCCAAGGGCGTTACCAAGATTGAAGGCACCGACATTGATGGAGGAGGCAAGGCCAGGCGCTTCTGCCGCTGCTTCCATGACGCGCATCTGTACTGGCGGGACGATGGCAAATGCAGCCCCGCCCCAGAGAAGCAGGCCGATGGCGGCTCCTACGTGGGTGATCATTGCCAATGGCAGCGCGAACATGATGGCGGCGAGCAAGGCCAGGAAGATCTTGGTCGCGCCGTCGAGCGACCAGTCGGCCAGTCGACCGCCAAGCCAGTTGCCGATCGTGAAGCCGACGCCGATTAGGACCAGTCCAAGGGTCACGAAGCTATTGGATGCGCCCGTGAGCTCGGTAAGCGTGGGAGCGACATAGGTATATAGCGAGAACATCGCGCCTGCACCCATGACGGTGGTTGCCATTGCAAGCAGCACAGTGGGGTGGGTAAGCACGGCGAGTTCCCGCCTGATATCAGGCATCGCGCCGCGCTCGCCTTTCGGCAGTGCAAACCATAGCGCTGCAATGGCGGCAATGCCGATCAGCGCTGTGCCTGCGAAGGCCATGCGCCAGCCGATCTGCTGGCCAACCCAGGTTGCGGCCGGCACGCCGCCAATATTGGCGATCGTCAGCCCCATGAACATGGCGGCGACCGCACTTGCCTGTTTTTCCTTCGGCACTACGCTTGCCGCCACGACGGCGCCCAGACCAAAGAAGGCGCCATGGTTGAGGCTGGTGACGAGGCGGGCGAGCAGCAGTGTGAAGTAGCCCGGCGCCATCGCCGACATGAGATTGCCGATCGTGAAGATGCTCATCAGCAGCATCAGCGCCGTGCGCTTGCCGAAGCGGCTGAAGGCGAGCGTCATGAAGGGGGCGCCGACCATGACGCCGATCGCATAGGCACTGATGAGAAGGCCGGCGGTCGGGATGGAGACATCGACCCCTTTGGCAATGACCGGGAGAAGGCCCATCGGCGAAAACTCGGTCGTGCCGATGCCAAAGGCGCCGATCGCAAGGGCGAGAAGAGCCCATCGGGCGTGAAAGGAAGTTTGGGCCTTTTCGGCCGTCGAAATCTTGGCGTCCATGTTGAAACTCCTTAGGCGTCCCATTGGGGGGCGAGGCCTGGAGGGCTGACGATGCGGCCATCCGGGCGGGCGAGAGCGGCGATGGCGGCTATATCCGTCTCATCGAGATTGAAGTCAAAAATCGCGATGTTCTCCCTGACGCGCTCGGGATTGGCCGTCTTGGACAACGCGATGTGGCCCTGCTGGATCAGCCAGCGAAGACCAACCTGCGCGGCGCTCTTACCGTATCTGGCGCCGATCCGCTGCAGCACTGGATCCTTCGGCGCCGCACCGTCGGCCATTCCGTAGTAGGCGGTGATCGCAAGGCCGCTTGCCTTTGCGGCCGCAACGAGCGCGTGCTGTGGCAGATAGGGATGGATCTCGACCTGATTGGTCACGATCGGCGTGCTGGAAAGTCTGACCGATTCTCGCATCTGCGCGATATTCTGATTGCTGACGCCGACAAAGCGGGTCTTGCCCGCTGCCTTGACAGTGTTCAGCATTTCGATCTGCTCCGCGACCGGAACCTTGTCGCCTGGCCAGTGCAGCAAGAGGAGATCGACGCGTTCGGTCTTGAGCTTGTCGAGGCTTTCGTCGACTGAGGCGCCGAACTTGTCCTGACTATAATTGTCGACCCAGACCTTGGTGGTCAGGAACAGTTCTTCGTGTCGCGCACCGGCCCTTTGCAGGGCTCGTCCGAGCGCTTCCTCGTTCTGATAGATCTGTGCGGTGTCGAAATGACGGAAACCGGCCTCGAGCGCAGCTGGAATGACATGCTCTACTTCCGCGTCCGACATTCGGAAGACGCCGAAGCCGAGCGCCGGAATTGAAGCGCCATGGGCAGTAACGGTGAGCATCGAAAACTCCTTTTGAAAACCTCGGCAGCTTTGGCCGCCTAGAATGGACGAGCGCCGGATTGAGGGCGCAATCCCTTCGGCCTATGAAATAGAGTGAACGTACACACTTGATAATTGGGTGAGTTTTCACATTATTTATGAAACAAAATCAAAAATAGGTGCTTCGTGGACAATCGCGCAGGTGAGATGCAGGTATTTCTTCGCGTGGTGGAAGCAGGCAGCTTTTCAGAAGCGGCGCGCCTGCTGCGCATGACGCCTTCGACCGTTAGCAAACTGATTTCACGCATCGAAGCCAGGCTCGGCGTGCGGCTTGTCGAACGCTCGACACGACGGCTGTCGCTGACCCCGGAGGGCCAGATCTATTATGAGCGCAGCCAGGCGCTGCTGCATGATCTTGACGAGATCGAACAGGAGCTGGCACAGGGTGCGGCGACGACGGGCGGCACCGTACGGGTCAATATCGCCGTTGCTTTGGGCGTGCTCGGCCTCGAGCCGCTCTTGCCGGAATTTTGGCGGACCTACCCTAATGTCGTCATAGATCTGTCGCTGTCCGATGAAATCGTCGATCTTTATCTCGACCGCACCGACGTTGCTTTTCGTGTCGGTGCCTTGCCGGCGTCAGGCATGATTGCGCGGCGCATCGGTATTGCCCGCCGCAAGATCGTCGCCGCGCCCAGCTATCTCGATCGCCACGGAATACCGCTTACCGTCGATGATCTCTCGCGGCACAATTGCCTGGGATTCAATTTCCGCCGTCTTGCACCCGTCTGGCCGATCAGGGAAAGCGGCCGTATCGTCGATCGCGCCATGACGAGCTCGCTGCTTGCCAATAATGGCGAAACCGTGCGGCGTATGGCGCTGGCGGGTGTGGGGCTTGCGCGCATGGGTGATTATCATGTCCGAGCCGACATTGCTGCCGGCCGTCTCATTGAGGTGCTCGCCGATGTCGTCGAGCCGGATGAAGAGCAGATTCACGCGGTCTTTCTCGGTGGTGCGCGCATGCCGCAGCGCGTGCGCGTCTTCCTCGATTTCGTCGTGCCGCGCCTCCGGCAATTCCTTGAGGAGGAAGCTTGAGAGGCCTTGGCAGGGATTTAATCCCGACTACGCTCTGTGGCGGCAACCCGCCACCAAGACGTCGGCGGGCAGGGATCACTGTGGGGGTCGCGGTATCGCGCCGGGTCGAGGCTGGATCGACAGATTTTCGTCTTCCTGATCGGTCTCGAGCCGCTGCAGGATTGGGCAATGCGGACGATGGTCGCCCTGGCAGGAATTAACGAGCATGGTGAGTGTGTGCTCCATATCCTGCAGGTCTGCGATCTTTTTCTTCAGTGCCGCGATATGACCTTGAGCGAGGTGCTTGACCTCGGCGCTCTGGCGGCTTTCGTCGCGCCAGAGTTCCAAAAGCTCGCTGATTTCGGCAACCGCGAAGCCAAGATCGCGCGCCCGGCGAATGAAACGCAGCATATGCACGTCGGTATCCGAATAGTCGCGGTAGCCCGATGCAGTTCTGCCGGCGGCCGGGATAAGGCTGGTCTCCTCGTAGTAGCGGATCATCTTGGCCGATACGCCCGATGCTTTCGCCGCCTGTCCGATATTCATGAATGTTCTCCTGACAGGCATTGCCTGATATCGCCGATGGAAGGTGCGCCTTCCAACCATGGGAAGGTCAATAGCATATTTTTCGCTGGAGGACACTTGACCTTACCATGGTTGGAACCTTCACTTTGAGCAGCATGAGATCAAAACAGATGAGAATTCTCATGGAGCTGAGACTTGAAATTACGGCCTGCGGCGGCTGCGCCAGATCCGTCACTAAGGAATCACTCTGTCAATCCAGACGCCGGAGTCGCGACCAGTCCAGATGCGTTCACGGTAGTGAGCGGCCCTATGAGGATATCGCTGAGTAAGAGGAAGCAATCGATGCATCGACGTAATTTTCTGGCAGGGCTGGCGGGCCTTGCGATTTCCGGGCCGGCCGCGGCCCAGATGATGCATGACATGGGGCATATGGGGCCAAACGGCGCTGATGACATGCCGATGACCGGCGGTAGGCCTGTCTTGCCGGAAGGGCAGCCTTTACGCGAGTTGCCGCGCTTGGTGAACGAGGCTGGCGAAGCCGGTCTGTTCAAAACAAGGCTTACCGCCGAACCGGGTTCGGTCCGCTTCGCCGAGGGGCTCGACACGCCCGCGCTCCTCTATAACGGCGGAAATCCGGTAATCGAGGCGCATGAGGGCGATAGAATCGAGATCAGCTTCAGGAACAGGATTCCCGATGAGCCGACGACGGTTCATTGGCATGGCATGCCGGTGCCGGCGGATCAGGATGGCAATCCCATGGAACCTATCGCCTCGGGCAGCGAGCACATCTATGCTTTCGATCTGCCGCAAGGCAGCGCCGCATCCTTTTGGTTCCATCCCCATCCGCACGGCTTCACCGCCGCGCAGGTCTATCGCGGCCTCGCAGGTATCTTTCTCGTGAAGCCCAAGGATGACCCGATCCCTGCCGAATATGGCGATACGGTCCTGATGTTCACCGATCTTCGGATCGCCGAAGATGGAAGCATGCCGGCGAGCAACATGATCGATGTGATGAACGGGCGTGTTGGCGATCATGTGCTGGTCAACGGCCAGAAAAATCCGGTGCTGACCGCGAGGAAAGGGGAGAAGCGCCGCCTGCGCCTTTTCAACGCGACAAATGCGCGCTTCCTGCGGCTGACCTTCGAGAATGCCGCTATGGTGCTGGTCGGAACAGATGGCGGTCTTATCGAGGCTCCGATCGGCATCGACGAGTTGCTGCTTGCACCTGCCGAACGCGTCGAACTCATCATCTCCTTCGATAGGCCGGGAGCGGCAAAGCTTGTCACGCTCGACTATGAGCGCGGATGGATGGGACCCGGTAAGCCCAAGGATGCCGGCATCACCCTGCTGACCGCAAATGTTTCAGAGGAGGCTGCACCTGGTGTGCCGCCGCTTCCAGCGAGATTGCGTTCCATCGAACGCCTTGCGGACCCGGTAGTCACACGTCGTTTTGAATTGACGGAATCCATGGAAGGCATGGAGATGAAGTTCCTCATCAATGGTGCGAGTTTCGATATGAACCGCATAGACCAAGTCTCGAAGGTCGGGCAAGTCGAGTTATGGGAGATCGTCAATCAGGCGGATATGGATCATCCGTTTCATGTGCATGGGACGCAGTTCCAGCTTGTCGAACGCGAAAGGGATGGCGCGGTCATAAAGTCATCCTACCGGGCGTGGAAAGACACCGTGAACGTTGCTGCTGGCGAGACGGTACGCATGCTGCTGCGGCAGGATTTGCCGGGGCAGCGCATGTATCACTGCCACATTCTCGAGCATGAAGACCTCGGCATGATGGGCACAGTCGACGTCAAGGCCTGACGAGCTCCATCATCAATCGAAGCATGGAGGGAACTGTCGTTCCCTTCATCTCTGGCCGCGGAACTTGCATTCGAGAAGGGTGTGGCCGGTTTCGCTTTTGCCGGTGTGAACGTGATGTCGGGTCTTGCATAAACAGCAGGTTCGGCGCTTTTATGTAAGCGCATTCTACTGCAGCAAGCGCTTCGCGGCGGCCTCGGAGGAGGGCCGATTGCGATCCCGCAGTGGATGCCAAATTGTACTGAGGGTGGCATTCAGGGGAGGGGACTCGATGGCCGCTGATCATCAGATGCAATATCGCGAACGCGTGCGCTCTGCCCATGAGGCCGTTGCCTTGATACCATCAGGCGCGAAGATCGCCATGCCGATCGCTGCCGGCCAGCCGCCTGCCATCCTTGCAGCGCTGGCCGAACGGGCCCGGGCCGGCGCGGTGGACGATGTCCGGCTGTACTATCTCCTTTGTACAGGCGTCGCCGGCTCGAGCGTGCTCGACTTCGACCTGCGCGACCGCATCATTCCCATGAGTTATTTTCATGGAGCGGTGGATCGCGCCCTGGATAAGCGGCGAATGGCGGAGATGCTGCCTGCCGCCGAAATCGTGCCGTGCCATTTCAGTCAGGTGCCGCGTTCCCTGGTGGAACATGTCGGCGTCGATACCTTGATAGCTACCGTCTCGCCGATGGATGCGGACGGGAATTTCAGTCTCGGCGCCAGTACGGATTATGCCCTTGCGGTCGCCCGCAAGCCCGGTGCCCGGCTGATCCTCGAAGTCAATCCCAGCATGCCCTATGTGCGGGGCAATTGCATGATCCCGGTGTCGAGCGTCGCGGCTGTTGTCGAGAATGACGCAAGCCTGCCGGCGCTCGCTGCCGCGCCTCGTTCGCAAGTCGATGATGCGATCGGCGCCATCATTGCCGGGCTTGTTGATGATGGTGATTGCCTGCAGATGGGCATCGGTGCGTTGCCGGATGCAGTTTGCGCCGGCCTATCGCAGCACCGCCACCTCGGCATCCATACAGAAATGATGACATCGGGACTTGCCGCTCTGGTCAGGGCCGGCGTGGTCGACAATAGTCGCAAGCAGATACATGTCGGGCGAACCATCTTCACCTTTGCGCTAGGAGACAAGCCGCTCTACGACTTCCTAAACGATAATCCCGATGTTGAAGCGCATCCCGTTGATTATGTGAACAACCCGTTCGTCATCGCTCAGAATGATCGCATGGTGTCGGTGAATGCGACGCTGCAGATCGATCTCAATGGTGCGTGCAATTCCGAATTCGTCAACGGACGGCAGTTCAGCGGCTCGGGCGGACAGGTGGATTTCGTCCGAGGCGCCTACGGCTCACGCGGCGGGCGCTCGATTATCGCCTGTCACGCCACGGCGGCGAAGGGAACGCTTTCTCGTATCGTTCCGACCCTCACGGGCCCGGTAACGACGTCGCGCAACGATATCCATATCGTTGTTACGGAATATGGCTGGGTGAACCTCAAGGGCAAATCGGTGGCAGAGCGGGCAAAGGCGATGATCGCGCTTGCTCATCCCGATTTTAGGGAGGCGCTGGATCGCGCCGCCCATCAGGCGGGATACTATGCGCCAGACGGATGTCGTTTCTAACGGCGGGAAGGGTGCCGGTTCGCCGGAGTAATAAAAGGAGCCGGAGGGAAAACCGGATCCTTTGCTTTGATCGGAGGTCAACCGATCGATGAAAGAAGCCTGACGGATTGGAACGTCAGGCTTCTCATACCCGGCGGCTAAGCCGGGTAATTCGATATTAGAAGCTACGCTGGAAGCGCAGGATACCAGCCCACTGATCCTGGTTCACAGAATCGAAGTTGGTGTAGGAGACTTCCGGCTCGATGAGCAGGTTCTTGACCGGGTTCCACTTGACGTTGGTGGTAGCGGCAAAGATCTTCGAGTCGGTGTAGGCGAGCTGCAGGTTCCACTTCAGCTTTTCGTTGATCGGAACGCCAACGCCGCCCCAGACAGCCCAGTCACCCCAGCCGCACTTCGATGCATCGTTAGCCGGGCAAGAAGAACGAGCCAGGTTGGTGCCGGCATACTTGTTCAGGTTGTCGCCATCGGTGTTCCAGCCGCCCATCAAGAAGGCCGAGAAGACGCCGAAGTCGGCATCGACGCGAGCCTTGATGGCGCCTTCCGACTTGATCGAGTCGTAACCGCCGACGACCTTGAAGCCCCATGCGCCCGACTTGAAGCCAGCACCGGCGACAACATCAGGAGCGTAGTGGTTAGCCTTGTCGTCCGACGCCCAGCTTGCGCCGTAGCCGGCGCCCGAGCCGCTGGAGTTCGAGTCTTCAACCGAGACGACAGCCGTGAAGCCATTACCGGCATCGTAGTTGTAGGTCAGCTGATTGAGTTCGTACGGACCGTCATAGATCACGTCGTCGTTGATGACGTCGCCGGCGTAACCGATGTAGGAGTTGAACTGCGAATCGGCCTTACCGACCAGGAAGCCGCCGAGGCTGATGTTTGCGAACAGCAGCTTGGAGGAGGTGGAGTTGCCTTCCTGCCAGTCCCAACGGATGACCGTGTTGGTCTTCAGCGGACCGTATTCGGTGTCGGTCGCGGTGTCGAGGCTTAGCTGAGCACGGGTATGCCAGAGAGTGCCGTTATGGCTATTGGCATTGTAGGCGTCGTACCACTTGCCTTCGGTGCGAACCATGCCGCCGACCTTGAGGCAGGTTTCGGTGCCTGGAATGAAGAAGTAGCCTGCACCGTATGCATCGCAGATGCGAACGTATTCCAACGGCTCGGGCTCAGCAGCGACGATCGCGTCGGCCGCATGGGCGCCAGAAACTGCTGCCAGTGCAGCAGCGGAGCCGAGAAGAAGGCTCTTGATGTTCATTATTAAACTCCTGGTTGTAACTGATCGTAGACATTCCAAGGAGCGAGCATAATGGACCGTCCCGGAGGCGCTTCTTCCAACAAGAAGCAAATACCAGGCACTGCATCTGCAATAGACCGCGGGTATTATCCCCACCCCTTTGGAACCTCGTTAGCTGGCGGCTGAAACATACCCCACCAGATCGCAAGCTAATTAGCTCCTGGCAACATAGGTATATACATTCAGATTGTTTGTAAATTGGTGCTGGAACCACTCGGAAACGGAAAAATGGGTTGTTGATTTCATGCAACACATGCCAGGCGCGAAAATTCGGGCTGGAGGTGGGAGAGGAACCGGCCTCCCGTTAACGCCCTGCGCGCATCTCTTGTGTGCCGCTTCAATGAGCGACCGTGAACAGCTCCATCGCCTCGGCAAAGCCCTTCAGCCTCTGCCGGCCAACGGAGATTGCGTCTTTTATTCCGGCCTTGGCTCGAAACGCGTCTGATATCAGGAGTGCTTCGCCTCTTTCGCTGCAGACGTTCTGTATGCGGCTAACGATATTGACATCAGGACCAATCAACGTGAAATCCAGGCGGTTGCCGGAGCCGACATTGCCATAGCTCACCTCGCCATAGTGCAATGCGATGCCGACCTTGACTGGCACGTTGCAATATTCAAACCCGCTTATCTCGGAGAGGATTGTCTTTGCTGCGGTCAGCGCTGCATCGCAGGCCCCGGACGTGTCAGCGCCTGGAAAGAATGCCAGAACTGCATCGCCCATGAATTTCAGGACTTCACCGCCCTCATGGGTAATCGCCGGTATTACCTTGTCGAAATAGGCATTCAGCAGCTCGAGGACGGTGCTGCCGGGCAGACGGTTGGAAAGCTCGGTGAAGCCGCGCAGGTCGCACAGCAGAAGCGCCGCCTCCATCGATTCGATTTCGCCGCGACGAATGTGTCCGGCAAGGATACGGCTCGCCGTCAGCGGGCCGATATAGGTATCGAGAAGGCTGAGTTCGCATTGTCTGAGGACGCGCAGTTCGCAGCTATTGCGCAATGCCGGAAGAATGCGCCCGAGCAGATCCCGCTCGCCGAATGTGAAGCCGCCGGGCCGCCGCGTGGCGAAGGCCGCGCAGCTGATCGGTCCGTCGGCGTTGCAAAGTGGTGCTACGATCAGTTGCACAAGCCCGCGTCCGGAAAACATGTCGATATGCTGCCAGCGGCCATAGGGGCTTTCGCCCGGGCCGACGATGAGTACTTCGCGCATTTCCTGCGCCTTCACGAGCGGCGTATCGGCAAGCGCGAGGCGTGAGCCATGTTCGCGCTCATGGATCTCGACAGGTTCGCCAGGCGCCCAGGCGAAGGTGCGGCCGATGAATTCGGGATGCAGCGTCGTCAGGTGCAGCGTCAATCGGTCGACAGGAAGGCCAAAGGCCTGCAGGCGGCGCCCGAGCCCCGCAACCAGGCCGGCCTCATCGAGAGCATGGCATTCGTCTCCAGTCAGCCATTCGATCAGGCTCAGCGTTGCCGCGGTATCGATGCTGCCGCTGCGCGTCACTCTCGAATTCATAATTGCCGTCTTTGGCATATCCTGCAGCAAGGTCATGACGGCCTCCTCCTCTTCGAGGTGCGGTGCTTAGTGTGCCGCACCACTGGCAATGTGACCGGCTTTCTTCAGAAGCAGGCTGGCGGCGAGGGCAACGACCAGCGCGACGCCGAGCAGATAAAAGGTGTCGCTGAAGGCCATGATATTGGCCTGCTTGCGAAGGCTGGCGGCTACCGCGACGATGGCCTTGTGCGTTGCAAGCGCCTGATCGCTCACCCCATGGTTCATGAAGTAGCTGGTGAGGCTGGCAACGCGTGCGCGGGTCGCCTCTTCGAACACCGAGACTGAATTGGTGAGAATGTTCGAGTGGAACTGCTCGCGCTTTGTAAGAAAGGTCTGCAGCGCGGCAATGCCGACTGCACCGCCAAGATTGCGCATCATGTTGAAGAGCGCAGAGGCGGAGCCGGCATTTTCCTGTTCGATGCCGGCGGTCGCAATTGCAGTCAGCGGTGTGAAGGCAAGGGCCTGGCCGACGGCACGTACGATATTGGGCCAGAACAGCTGGTCGCTTGCATAGTTGCCCGTCATGTAAATGTTCATGAAGTTCGAGGCAGCAAAGAGCGCGAAGCCGATAATGATCAGCAGGCGGGCATCGATGCGCTTCATCAGCCGCGGGACCAGCGGGATCAGGATCAGCTGCGGAATGCCGGTCCAGGCAAGCACCATGCCGATCTGCTCGGAATTGTAGCCCTGGATGCGCGTCAGATAGATCGGCAGGATGAAAACCGAGCCATAGAGGGCGACGCCCATCAGGAAATTGGCGACGATACCGAAGCCGAAATTGCGGCGCATCAGCAGACGCAGATTGAGGAGCGGATGAGAAGCGCGAAGCTCGATGATGAGAAAGAGCGTCAACGAAACCGCGGCAATGATGGAGAGACGGACGATGAATGGCGAACCGAACCAGTCGTCCTTGTTGCCTTCTTCGAGCACGGTCTGCAGCGCTGCAAGGCCGACCGCCATGGTGATGATGCCGGGCCAGTCGCCCTTGGCGAGCAGAGAGAGGTTCATCGGCGCGCGGTCGAGTGAGATCCAGAGCATGCCGATCATCAGCACGCCGGGCACGAGATTGACGTAGAAGATATATTCCCATCCCCAGTTTTCGGTGAGATAGCCGCCGATGGTCGGGCCAATCGCCGGCGCGAAGGTGGCGGAAAGGGCAAAGAGGGCAAGACCCATCGGTTGCTTGGGTTTCGGCAGCAGCGTGATGATGATCGTGAAGGCCATGGGGATCAGCACGCCACCGGAAAAGCCCTGTATGGCACGCAGAATGATCATCTGCTGCAGGTTTGCGGCAAAGGCGCAGGCGACCGAAAAGAGCAGGAAAAGGATCGCGTTGGTCAGCAGATAGTTGCGGACGGAAAAGACGCGGGCAAGCCATGCGCTAAGCGGAATGACGACGATCTCGGCGATCAGGTAGGAGGTCGAAATCCAGCCACCATCGTCCGTGCCGGCGCCGATTGCGCCCTGAATGTCGGCAAGCGAGGCATTGACGATCTGGATGTTGAGGACAGCCATGAAGGCGCCGAGCGTGGAGCCGACCACGGCGGTCCACATACGCAGCGGGCTCATGGCCGGTCGGACGACGGCAGCGGTTGAAGCACCCCGCGATGCGGCTGGATTATTGTTTGCGGCGATCTGAAGAGTGGCCACGATGTGTCTCCTTCCGGCTCATGCCGGAACAATTCCATGACGATGCTGAGGCAATAAACGATGCGGATCGGAAAGGATCATCCAGCGTGGCTGGATGATCTCTGCGTGTCGGCTGTCGATGTTCGGGCGGCCTTGGTGTCGATTTCCGGCTCCACCGACATGCCCGAGCGCAGCAACCCGGCGAGATCATCGTCGTCGATGACGATCTTCACCGGAATGCGCTGGACGATCTTGGTGAAGTTGCCGGTGGCGTTGTCAGGCGGCAGCAGCGAGAATTCGAGCCCGCTTGCCGGCGAGAGGCTGTCGACATGGCCCTTGATGGTGACGTCAGGGAAGCTGTCGACCTTGATCTCGACGGATTGGCCGGGACGTACATAGGTCAGCTGCGTTTCCTTGAAATTCGCAACGACATAGACCGAATGCAGCGGCACCACGGCCATCAGCTGCGTACCTGCCGTTACATATTGTCCCACGCGGATCGAGCGGGCGCCGACCGTGCCGTCAACGGCTGCGACGATGTTGGTATAGGAAAGATTGAGCTCGGCCTGCTGGACGGCGGCAGCGGCTCGATCGCGCTGGGCAGCTGCCTGGTCTCGCTGGGTCTGCAGCACGGGGACTTTGGTTTGAGCTGCAACGAGCGCGGCCTGGTCGCGTTCGACAGAGGCCGCGGCCTGCTTTCTGGCCGATGCCGTCTCTTCAGCACGGGATTGCGTGCCGACACCGTTGGTGATCAGACGAGCCGAACGCGCAGCATCCGATATCGCATAATCCAGAGAAGCTTGCGACGCGTCGACCGTTGCTTTGGCCTGCCCGATCAGAGATTGCTGCAGCTGGATCTGCGCATCGATATTGGCGATTGCTGCGTCCGCGGCCTTGAGGTCCGCCTTCGCCTGGGAAAGTGCGGCCTGGAAATCGCGGTCGTCTATGTGGGCGAGCACCTGGCCAGCCTTGACATGATCATTGTCGTTGACGAGCACGTCCTTGATGTAGCCGGCGACCTTCGGGGCGATCGTGGTGTAATCGGCCTTCACATAGGCGTCGTCGGTCGATTCGATGAAGCGTCCGACCGTCCAGTAGCGGTAGCCGAAATCCGCTGCGACCGCGACACCGGCCAGCAGCGCGGCGATCAACACGCCTCGCTTGATGAGCTTTCTATCTGCCTTAGGGCTGGCGGCTGCGACGGGTGTGTCGGTAACTCTTCCTTGCGGAATGTCGGCCGCGGGAGATTTCACCACCTCGCTGACTGGAGCAGCATCGGCCTGGCTTGCGTTCTTGAATGCCTCGTTGCGCGGTAGTTCGACCATCGTCCGTTTCCTTCAGTGCGCCACCCCTTTGTTCGGGGTCATTTTTGATGCGATGAAGATGCGTCCGAACGATCCTTCTGATAATCTCCTCAAATCGGGAAGGATCATCAAGTCACAGTGGATAATCTAAGGACAATATGGATCGCTTGACCAGCCTCACAGTTTTTGGCCGGGTGGTGGAATGTGGCGGTTTTTCCGCCGCCGCCCGCCGCCTCAACATGTCGGTCACCATGGTGGGCAACCATGTGCAGTCATTGGAAGATCACCTCGGCGTGCGGCTTCTGAACCGTACGACGCGCCGGGTCAGCCTGACGGAAACCGGCAAATATTATTATGAGCGATCCTCGCAGATCATTGCCGATCTCGAGGAGGCCGACCGGACGGCGGGCGCGCTTAGCACTATGCCGCGGGGCACGCTGAAGCTCTATACCAGCGGCGCAATCGTCCGCTTCCTGCTCCCCGTCGTCAACGAGTTCATGACGCTGTACCCGGCGATCTCGCTTGATTTCAACGTCGGCGAACGGTCGATCGACATGGTCGAGGAGGGCTACGATCTCATGATCCGAACCCTGCCGGCGCCGGATTCAACGCTCGTCGCGCGCAAGCTCGCGCCTTGGCGCCATATGCTGGTCTGCTCGCCCGAATATCGCGACACGCATCCAATGCCGAAAGTGCCGGCCGACCTCGTGGAGCATAATTGCCTGCAGTACACCTATTATCCTTACGGCGACGAATGGCGTTTCGAAGATGCCGACGGGAAGCAAGTGAGGGTCAAGATTTCCGGCAATGTCGTCTCGAACAATGCCGAGACGCTGCGCTTTCTTTTGGCGAGCGGGCAGGGCATCTTTCTGGCCCCGAGCTTCATCGTCTTCGAAGAGGTCGCCGCCGGCCGTCTTGTGCGTGTCATGCCCGACTATCGCGCCGTGGAATTCACCATCAGCGCCATCTATCCGAACCGCAGCCATCTGCCGACGAAAGTGCGATTGTTCATCGATCTTTTGGCAGAGCGCTTTGTCGAGCACCGCAAGTGGATGACCTGAGGGTTTTACCACGTACTGATCACCGGTCGGTCAGGCTTGCGGCTGCTCGACCAGTCGCCCTCTGATATCGGGCCAAGTCCCACGAGCCATCAGGCGCGTTACCCGACGTTACCGAACCAGGAGGCGGCCGTTCAACAGGGTAGAAATTGCGGTCAGGAAAGCGAGTGGATGAGGATAGCTCTATCTGATCAAATCGCGGTAAAGCCGTTGTCGACGAAAAGATGGATGCCGTTGACGAAGTTGGACTCGTCGGAAGCAAGATAGAGGGCGGCTCGCGCTACATCTTCCGGCTCGCCGATCCGACCCTGCTGCGCGGCGATTGCCGCATCCGAGACATCGACGCCGAGGGCTTGCAACTCCGCCACTTCGCGCAGCCCATGCGGCGTGCGAATGAAGCCCGGGCAGACGGCATTGCAGCGGATGTTGCGATCACGGAACTCGACGGCGATCGCGCGGGCGAACATATGAACCGCCCCTTTCGTCGTGTCGTAGAGCACCTCCATCGGCGTTGCGGCCACAGCCGAGATCGACGAGGTGCAGACGATGGAGCCACCGCCGGCAGCTATCATGCCCGGCAGTACGGCCTTGGTCATCAGAAACATCGAGCGGACATTGACGCCGTGCAGCCATTCCCATTCCTCGAGGGTCGTTTCGAGGAACGGCTTGATGACGATGGTGCCGGCATGATTGAAGAGCACGGTTACCGCGCCAAAGCGGTCTTCGATGCCCTTGACTGCCGCATTGACCGCCGCCTCGTTCGAGACATCGGCAACCCAGTGGTCGGCAACACCGCCGGCATCGCGGATTTCGCGCGCGGTCTGTGCCGCCGCATCGCCATTTCTGTCGATGATCGCGACCTTCGCGCCTTCGGCCGCGAAAAGGCGGGAGGCCGCACCGCCCATGCCGGTGGCGCCCCCCGAAATGATGGCGATCTTGCCCTTGAGCCTGTCTGTCATGTCTTCCCCCATCCGCCGCATGTCCAGGACCGGCGCCTTGCGATCGTCTTGCGATGCCCTTCGAAACGCTCGAGCCCGCCGAGCTTATCGCGAAAGATGCGCTCGGTTCCATGGTGAGGCAAGGGCAATCAGGGGGCGGTTCCGGATTACCTCATCGCAGATAGTGAATATGCGGCCGGGCGTGGTGGGGAGAGGTCTCGATCCTTGCCTCGACGGCAAAGACATTTCCTAGCAAGTCTTCTGTCAGCACGGCTTCCGGGGTGCCGGAGGCGACGATCCTGCCTTGCTGCATGATGATCAGCTGATCGCAGAACATGGCGGCATGATTGAGATCGTGAAGGGCGATGATGCTGGTGACAGGCAGGCCGGCAACCAGGCGCATCAGGCTGATCTGATGCTGGATATCGAGATGGTTGGTCGGCTCATCGAGGATCAGTTCCTTCGGTGCCTGTGCCAGGGCTCGTGCGATTTGGGTGCGTTGCTTTTCGCCGCCCGAAAGGCTCTGCCACCGGTCGTGGCGTTTCTCCCTCATCCCGGCGCGCTCGAGGGCGCTTTCCACGGTTTCGTCATCCGCCGAAGTCCAGCCTGAGAACATCGACCGATGCGGAAATCGGCCGAGCTTTACGACGTCGATGACCTGGAGATTGGCATTGGTCGTGCTGTGCTGTTCTACAAAGGCGACACGCCGTGCGATCGCTCGGCGCGGCATTTTGTCAAGGTCGCGCCCTTCAAGCGTGATGCGGCCGGAATTCGGCTTCTTCAACCCGGCCAGCAGACGCAGGAGCGACGTTTTCCCCGAGCCGTTCGGCCCGAGCAGGCCAAGCATTTTTCCCGCGGGCGCCTCGAAAGAGACGCCGTCGAGCACGGTCTTTCCGCCGATTTTCCAGGTGATATTGTCGGCCTTGATGCTCATGACGCGCGTTGGAACCGATAGAGAATGATCGCAAAGAACGGGACGCCGACAAGCGCCGTAACCACCCCGATCGGCAGGACCTGCTGCGGAATGAGGGCGCGTGAGGCGATATCTGCCAGCACCATGAATATCGCTCCGATGATGGCACAAGCCGGCAGCAGCCGGATGTGAAGCGGCCCGACGATGAAGCGCGCCGTGTGCGGTACGACGAGACCGACAAAGCCGATCGAGCCGACCATGCTGACGATGGTCGCCGTCATCATCGCGGTCAGCGCAAAGAGTCCCATCCGCGCTCGCCCGACATTGACCCCAAGGGACGACGCTGCCTCGTCGCCAAAGGCGAAGGCATCCAGGATGCGCGTGTAGAGCAGGCAGGCGGTAAGCCCGAAGCCGACGATCGTCGATACCAGCATGAATTCCGGCCAGCGGACGCCGCCGAAACTGCCAAGCAGCCAGAACATGACGTCACGTGCCTGTTGGGCGTTCCCCGATGTCGTTACGATATAGGACGTCGCGGCGTTGAATAGCTGAGAGACGGCGACGCCGGCTAGGATAGTGCGGTCCGCACCGCCTCGCGTGCCGTTCGAAAGCAGAGCGACGAAGAAAAAGGCTGCGAATGCGCCGGCAAAGGCGCCTGCCGACAGTGAAACGGCACCGGCGCCGACGCCCAGGATGACGACTGCTACGGCCCCTGTCGAAGCGCCCGCCGAGATGCCGAGCACATAGGGTTCGGCAAGGGGATTTCGAAGAAGCGCTTGCATGATTGCGCCCGACAGCGCCAAGCCCGCTCCACAGAAAGCCGCCACCAATGCCCGGCTGAGGCGATAATCCCAGATGACCGTTTCGTGGATGCGGTTGAGCTCAACGCCTGTCCAGCCCAGCCTGTTGGTGATGGCGTAGAACGTCGTCGACAGCGGTATCGGCAGGTCGCCGATGCCGACGCTGATACCGATGATCAGGCCGATCGCTGCAAGGGAGGCCAGCAGCAACAGGCCGAAGGCAGCCAGTTGCCGCAGGTTGCGGTATGCGTCGATCACTTCAGCAGACCCAGGGCCTTGAGCTGCTGGGCCACCTGCTCGGCGCCATAGATCGTGCGGATGGTCGGGTTCATGGCCTGACCGTCCATAACCACGATGGCCTTGTTCTTGACCGCGGGAAGCTGGCTGACGGCCGGATCGGCGGTGAGAAACTTGATCTTGGCTTCCGGCTTGTCGAGCTCCCAGCGATTGCGGTCGAGGCTGGCGACGACGATGACGTCCGGATTGGCGGCTATGATGCTCTCCCAGCCGAGTGTCGGCCATTCCGCTTCGGTGGTAATGGCATTGCGGCCGCCGAGGAGGTCGGCGATATAACCTGAAGGGCTGTTCTTCCCGCCGACATAGGCATCTGCAGATGGCGACGGGCTGGAGAACCAGAAGACATAGGAGAGCTTCTTATCATCCTTCGGCGCAATCGCCCGCAGTGCCGCTTCCCGCTTTTTCAGATCAGCGACCAGCGCCTGGCCCTTGTCGCGGACATCGAAAATCTGCGAGAAATCGTCGATTTCCTGGTAGAGCGCGCTCATGTTCCAGAGCTGGCTACGGGCGGCATTGCCGTATTTGTCCTGAGAGGCGCCCTGGGCTGGGCAGATGCTGGGGGAAACATAGGTGGGAATATTGAGCTTTTCGAAGTCCTCGCGCTTTGCCACCTTGCTGCTCGGTCCCATCAGGGTCGGTAGTGCGGCGGTAACGAAATCGGGATTTTCCGAAAGGATCGATTCAAAGGTCGGAAACTCGACCGTCAGCAGTTTGACCTTGGAATTGGCTTCCGCAAGCTGCGGCAGAACCTTGTTGGGCCAGAAGGCGGTACCGGCCATTTTGTTTTCGAGGCCGAGCAGAAGAAGAATTTCGGCACTGTTCTGGCCGAGCGCTATCGCGCGCTCCGGAGCCTTCTGGAACGTAACCTTGGCGCCGCAATTCTCGATTGTCAGGGGATAGGTGGTCGAAGCGGCAGAGGCTGTCGACACGGCAAAACCAAGGGTCACACAAAGAGCCGAAAGGGTCAAAACTGATTTCAATATGGTCACGAAAATATCCTGATGACTATTGTCGACGAGATCGAACGGAGGCGCGTGCGCGATATAGCCGTGCCATCGGATCAAAACAAGAGAAAAAAAGTCATATTATTTTATGCGACGTGTGCTTGTAAACTTTGCACGCCATGCATTCTCGCGAGAGGACGTACTTCTCATCGGTCTCGATCTACTATGTTGTCACGCCTGACTCTGGAAAGGAGCAGGCGATTCATCTCTGGAACGAAGCGAATGGTCTTGAAACCTGCCGTTTCCAAGATCTTCTTGGAAGCAGCGTTTTCGGGATGGGCAAAGGCGCGGACTTCGCCAAGCCGCAACTCCCTGTCGGCAAAATGTAAGGCCGAGGCGACCAACTCCGATGCGTATCCATATCCCCAGGCGTCCCGACGGAAAAAGTATCCGATTTCGCAGCCCCAGCCTGGGTCAAACGGATCGTCGTACAAGCCGCCCCAGCCGATGATTCTTGCGTCATTCTTCCTGATAACGGTCCAGGGTGCATATCCATCGTGCCGCCGGCGCCATTCATGAACCGCGATCCTGCGACGGCATTCGCCAGGCGTCACGTCCACATGCGTATGCTTCATGGCTTCCTTGTCGCCCAGAAATTCGAACAGAGCAGGAGTATCGGATAGACGCGAAGGACGGAGCAGCAGCCGCGGCGTTTCGATCTGCGATCCGATGTTTCTCATATGATTTCGCCTTTCATATTTGCGTACTTCATGAAAGGATCGCGCCGCGCACCAACTTTGTTGCAGAGCGCGCTAGAGAGAGTAGCTCAAAACTATCGAAAGAAGAGAAGACGCGACTATTCCTGCCCCTCTAGTCTTTTCAGGGATTCTTGCGCAGTCGCTAGTCCCTGGTCGGACGCCTTACGGAACCATTTGATTGCCTCGGCCCGATCCCGCACAACTCCATGGCCCAATGCATACATGTTGCCCAGATTGCCTTGGGCCACATCCAGGCCTTTGTCGGCGGCTTTTTTATACCAGACGATCGCCTGACCGTAATCCTGCGGAACGCCCAGACCTTGGTCGTATAGGAGACCGAGGGCGTACTGGGCCGTGGCAAAGTCCTGATCGGCGGCGCGGCGATACCAAATCAACGCTTGCGCATAGTCCTGGGGAACGCCTTGGCCGCTTTCGTAGCTGTATCCCAGATTATATTGGGCAACAGCGAGCCCCTGCTCCGCTGCTTTACGGCCCCAAATCAACGCTTGCGTATAATCTTGCGGAACACCTTGGCCGACGGCATAGAGATCACTAAGGCTGCTTTGCGCTTCCGCCCAACCTTGCTCCGCTGCCTTGCGAATATAGGTGACAGAAAGGGCGGAATCGCGATCGACACCTAAACCGAACTGATAAAGCCCGGCGAGCTTATATTGCGCGGCCGCTTCCCCTTGATCGGCGAGCGGTTTCCAGTAGCGCAGGGCGGCGGCGTAGTTGCCACTATTGTAGGCGGCCTGTCCTTCCTCGATCGCAGATCTGTCGGAAAGGTGCGACTTGGCTGTCGCGGAATTGGTACCGGGCCCTGGCAGAGCAACAGCGGATGCGGACATGGCTTGGCTGTTCCAGTTCGACAGCTCGGGCAGACTTGCCGGCAGGTCCTCGCGCCACACATGGCTCATTGCAGTAATCTTTATACCGCCACTTTCCGCAGCAACTGTTTCTGTCGCTTCAAGTGTCGAGCCGTCGCGCAGGGACACGATGAATGCCATCGTCACGTTTTTGCTGGCAATTCTGGCGGCAGCCAATTGTTCGCCAGTAAGCTGCTTGGCCTTTTCGCCAAAACTTGCGATCACTCCCTCGGCGGCTGATGCCTGCGATTGTTGAAACGCCGCATTGTCATAGGTTTTTTTGAGGCTGAAAGTGGCTGTTTGATCGGCCAAATCCGCGGCTTCGAGCTTCCATTCGATGGTGACGGGAACAGGCGTCCCACGCGAATATTCCACCGTCGACGCCGTTCCCGTTTGGCCAACATCGTATGTCGAGCCATCCTGCTCTTGTATGGTGGCGAGCAGCTCCGCTTCCGGTGCGAGATTATGAATAACCAGCAGCGGATTGCCTTTTATACCCTCAATAATATTTGTGAGACTGCTTTGCGGTGTGACAGAAAGGCCGTCTGGTCCGACTGCAGCCGCATTCTGTATGTTACGGAGGATTACGTCGAATCCGACGAGTTTACTCGGGAAGCCGTTCAACCCCGCTTCATATTCCAGTTGCCGGATACCATAGGCTGACAATGAAATTCCATAGAGGGCGTTCATTGCGTAAGAATCGACGGCGCCTTCGGCACCTTGCGGCAGATCCGCGCTGAGCGACCAGCGAACCTGCATGCTATTCGTATTCCGCGAGACGACCGTCATACGCTGACGGAAATCGCCACGTATGATCGCGGCCGGCTTATCGAACCATAACGACATGTCGGTGGAGGTGGTCTTGTGAGAGCGATAGACGTATTCGACGCCCGTTTTGGGGGCGTATCCTGGAATCGTCACGCTATCGGCAGCGCGAGCAGTCTCCAGACAAACCAAAAGGCAGGGCGAGAGAAGTAAAAGCAGGCTCTTCTGCAAGCTGTCCATTTTTATTGTTCCCATTCTTCAACCAGATTGGCGCGAACCGAAATATCCAAGGAGTGGCTGCGGCCAGAATACCGGCGCAACCGCTTTTCGATTTCCTGCGCATTTCCGACCCGGGGACCGATCGTGAATTGACCAACGGCGACGGCCCCGTTCCCCATCATTTACTCAAGGTTGCGGCATCTGCCAATATGGCGGCAATACAACCGCGCCGCCCGCAAATTATTTCAATCTGAGAAGGTGCCGAGATTACGACAGGAATACGGTCATTGCCCAGCCGAAATGGCATCTATGAGGGTGGCGAAATCCGATCTCGCGCCTATTTCAACAATCGGGAGATGGAGAGTAGGAGGATGAGAACAATGGCAAAGAACACGATTTGCCTGTGGTACGACAAAGACGCAGAGGCCGCCGCCAATTTTTATGTCGAGACTTTTCCAAATAGCGCCATGGGTGCCGTCATTCGCGCGCCAGGAAACTATCCGGAGGGCAAGCAGGGCGATGTGCTGGTCGTCGAGTTCACGGTCGCGGGTGTTTCCTGCGTTGGATTGAACGGCGGTCCGGTGTTCAAGCACAATGAAGCTTTTTCATTTCAGATCTATACCGAGGATCAGGAGGAGACGGATCGCTATTGGAATGCCATTGTCGGCAATGGCGGCCAGGAAAGCGAATGCGGCTGGTGCAAGGACAGATGGGGCGTATCCTGGCAGATCACCCCGCGTGTTCTGATGGACGCACTGCGTGAGGGCGGCGATCCGGCAAAGCGGGCTTTCGACGCGATGATGACCATGAGGAAGATCGATGTGGCCACAATCGAAGCGGCACGGCGTGGCTGAGGCCTGAAGCGCTTCCTCAATACATCTCGTTTCTGGATCGCCGATGCCGCGGCAATTTGGGATGGCAGCAGCGGTCGACGCCATGATTGCTTTTATTCAAGACTCCATTAAATATGGCTTCAGGAATATGCAGCCGGCTGTTGTGGATCTGATATCAGCAACTTATCCTTGATCAAGTGAAGCGGCGGCCGTTGGCGTTTGGCTGGTGAGGTTTGCAGAGAATGGCCGCACGAAACGCCGCCAGCTGGAATCATTGCAAGATCAGTATCGTCTTCGGCGGGCGAAATCCATTGCTGCATGACAGGCGTAGCAGCCAAGGAATTTGGCTGATCGAACCTGTCAGCCTTGATAAAGGCTACTTTCCATACAGAGATTGGCCTCAGGCTACCATATGCTTGCGACTGCCTCGGCGCCGGAGGGCTTCTGATAGAGTTGCCGCGAAATCTCGTTGCGTCGACGCCAATAGAATTTCTCCCGACCTATTCCCGAAGAGTAGAGCTGACACTCATGATAAAGCGCATGATCATCATGTTGGTCGTCATTGGCCTGATCCTTGGCGGGATCTTCGGCTTCCAGGCATTTAAGAACCGCATGATTGCGGCCTACCTGGCTAATCTCAAGTCGCCACCGCAGACGGTCTCGACAATCACCGCGGCAATGAGCCCGTGGCAGACGACGCTGCAGTCGATCGGCAGCTTCAACGCCGTCGAAGGCGCCAATCTCTCGGCGCAAGTCCAGGGCATTGTCCAGAAGATCGGCTTCGAAGATGGTCAGGACGTCAAGAAGGGTGATCTCATAGTGCAGCTGCTTGCCGATCAACAGATCGCGACGCTGGAGCAATACAAGGCGTCGATGGCGAATGCACAGATCGCCTATGAGCGCGATTCCAAGCTGATCAAGGCAAATACGATTGCGCAAAGCCAGGTCGACAGCGATCTGGCGAACTGGAAGGCGGCGCAGGCGCAGGTTGCATCGCAGCAGGCGTTGATCGATCAATATTCGATCCGCGCTCCCTTCGATGGCCACCTTGGCATCAGGCTGGTCAGCCTCGGCCAATATCTGTCTGCTGGTACAGCAGTCGTCACCTTGCAGTCGCTCGATCCGATCCAGTTCGATTTTTCCATGCCGCAGCAGGCCCTGTCACAGCTCAAGGTCGGACAGACAGTGACGGCGACGGTCGATGCCTATGGGAACCAAACGTTCGATGGCAAGATCACGGCGATCAGCCCGTTGGTGGACACGCAGAGCCGCAACATCACCATTCGGGCGACCTTCCCCAATCCCGATCGCAAGTTGCTGCCGGGTATGTTCGGCAGCGTAACGGTGGTGGTCGGTGAGCCGAAAGATTATATCTCGCTGCCGCAGACCGCCGTTACCATCAATCCCTATGGCAATGTTGTCTATGTGGTGACCGACAAGGGTAACGGGGCGGATGGAAAGCCGCAGCTCGTCGCCAATCAGAAGTTCGTCAGCACGGGGCAGGCGCGGGGTGATCAGATCTCCGTGACCAAGGGCTTGAATGCGGGTGAAGTGGTGGTCACGTCGGGCCAGCTGAAACTCAACAACGGCTCGCTCGTCATCATCAACAACGATGTGCAGCCGTCGAACGATCCCAACGCGGATCCGGCAAACCCCAACTGAGGTGTGGCGATGAATATCACCGATATCTTCATCAAGCGCCCCGTTCTTGCTCTCGTGGTCAGCGCGCTGATTATCGTGATCGGCTACCAGTCGTTCCGTTCGCTGACCGTGCGACAGTATCCGCGAACCCAGAACGCCGTCGTCACCGTGACGACCACCTATCCCGGTGCGGCGCCAGACGTCATCGCCGGCTTCATCACGACACCGCTTGAAAACGCCATCGCACAGGCCAACGGCATCGATTACATGACCTCGACGAGCACTAGCGGCACGTCGACGATCACCGTCAATCTTCGGCTCAATTACAGTGCCGATGCGGCGATGACCGAAATCAACGCCAAGGTATCCTCCGTTCTCAATCAGCTGCCCACGGGCACGCAGCAGCCGATCATGACGGTTTCCATCGGCCAATCGATCGACGCGATGTATATCGGCTTCCGAAGCGACGTTCTGGCCAGCAACCAGATCACCGACTATCTGACGCGCGTCGTCCAGCCCAAATTGCAGGCGGTCAACGGCGTTCAGACGGCCGAAATTCTCGGCGCGCGAACCTTCGCCTTGAGAGCCTGGCTGCAGCCGGACAAGCTCGCCGCCTATGGCCTGTCGGCTGGCGATGTCTGGACCGCGCTCAGCGCCAACAACTACATCTCCGGCATCGGCACCACCCGCGGCCAGATGACTCAGACGGTGCTGACGGCGAAGACCGACCTGCATTCTACCGACGAATTCAAGGAAATGGTGGTTAAGCAGATCGGCAGCACGATCGTGCGGTTGAAGGATGTCGCGACCGTTGCGCTTGGATCCCAGAACCCCGACGTCCAGATCGGTTTCGATGGGCAGGACGGTGTGTTCATGGGGATCCAGATCGCCCCGACGGCCAATCTCCTCGACGTGATCGCCGGTGTGCGCGCAGTCTTTCCAAGCATCCAACAGCAGTTGCCGCAAGGGCTTGAAGGCTACATCGTCTACGATTCCAGTACCTTCGTCACCACTTCTATCGATGAGGTCGTAAAGAGCCTGGTCGAAGCTCTCCTGATCGTCATTTTCGTCGTGTTCGCTTTCCTCGGTTCTCCGCGATCCGTCGCCATTCCCGTCGTCGCCATACCTCTGTCGCTCGTCGGCACTTTCGCGATGATGCTGATCTTCGGCTTCTCGATCAATCTTCTGACGCTGCTCGCTCTGGTACTGGCGATCGGCCTCGTCGTTGACGACGCCATCATCGTGGTCGAGAACGTCAACCGCCACATCGAAGAGGGATCGACACCCATGAGGGCGGCGCTGGATGCGGCGCATGAACTGGTCGGGCCGATCCTGGCCATGACGGTGGTGCTGGTCGCCGTCTACGTACCGATCGGTTTCCAGGGCGGGCTGACGGGCGCATTGTTCACGGAATTCGCCTTCACCCTGGTCGGCGCCGTTACCGTATCCATGATCATTGCGCTGACGCTGACACCGATGATGTGCTCGCGCATCCTGAAGCCGCACCTGACCGATCGCAGCGGCTGGGAAGAGCGTATCTCCGACTTCATAGATCGCCGCTTCTCGGAAATCCATCGTCCCTATGTGCGTATGCTGCATGGCAGCCTGAATACCGTGCCGGTGGCGTTGGTCTTTGCCGTGATCGTGCTGGGCAGCATCTATTTCCTCTATACCAGTGCCAAGACCGAACTGGCTCCCAACGAAGACCAGGGCTTCCTGGCCGCCCAGGTGACGAACCCTCCCAATGCAACGCTTCAGCAAAAGCTGCTGAATTCCAACCAGGTCACCAAGATCTTCCGCAGTTTCCCCGAAACCGACAAGACCCTGCAGGTCGAGGTGCCAGGTACATCCTTCGAGGGCATGGTGCTGAAGCCGTGGGACCAGCGGACGAGAACGGCGGATCAGCTGCAGCCGCTGGTACAGGCGGATCTGGCAAAGATCGCCGGCGGACAATCCGTCGTCTTCCAGATACCACCGCTGCCCGGCGCCAGCGGTCTGCCCGTGCAGTTCGCCATCGGCAGCACCAGCGGCTTCGAGCAGCTCAACGAGGTGTCCACCGCCTTCCTGCAGGAGGCACAAAAGTCAGGCGAGTTCATCTTCTTGACGAAGGATCTTTATGTCGACAATCCGCAATATTCCATCCAGATCGACCGCAGCAAGGCCTCGGCTCTCGGCCTCTCTATGAACAATGTCGGTTCCGCGCTCGCCTCCATGCTGGGCGGCGGCTATGTCAACTATTTCAGTATCGACAACCGCTCCTATCAGGTTATTCCACAGGTGGAGCAACGGTCCCGTCAGACGATCGATCAGATCATGAATTATCCAATCGCAAACGTGAACGGCAACAAGATCCCGCTTTCGGCGATCGCCACGGCGAAACTCCAGGCCACGCCGCGCTCGGTCGCGCATTTCCAGCAATTGAATTCGGCCACCATTTCCGGCGTGCCGGCACCCGGCGTTGCCGTCGGCGATGCTCTGAATACGCTGAAGTCGATTGCGGCGCGGACATTGCCGCAGGGCTACTCGGTCGACTATGGCGGGCAGTCGCGTCAATATGTGCAGGAATCGAGCGGCATGGCGACCACTTTCGCGCTGGCCCTGATTATCGTGTTCCTGGCGCTTTCGGCGCAGTTCAACAGCTTCCGCGACCCGTTTATCATTCTCGTGTCCGTGCCGATGTCGATCGCAGGCGCGCTCGCCTTCATCAGCCTCGGCATCGGCGGTGCGTCGATGAACATCTATACGCAGGTCGGGCTGGTGACGCTGATGGGGCTGATCAGCAAGCACGGCATTCTGATCGTCGAGGTGGCGAACACGCTGCAAGCCGAAGGAAAGACCAAACGCGAAGCCATCGAAGGCGCTTGCGCCATTCGCTTGCGACCGATCCTGATGACGACAGGCGCCATGGTTCTCGGCGTCGTGCCGCTGATCCTAGCGACCGGAGCAGGGGCTGTCGCCCGCTTCAACATGGGCCTCGTGATTGCCGCCGGTCTTGCCATCGGAACGCTGTTTACGCTCTTCGTCGTGCCGGCGGTCTATATGCTGCTCGCAGCCGATCATCACAAGAAGGATGCACCGGAGGTTGAGCCGGCTCCTGCACATTGAGTGGCGGCCCGGCGGCACACTCTTTACGCCGGGATCGCCATATTGAGTTCTGCCTGACGTCCGAGATGCGTCATCCAGTCGACAAAGTCAGGCCGCTTCTTGATCTGCCGACCATAGTGACGGGCAAGTGCGGCGTTCAAATCCCCCTTCCGGCCGAGCTGCTCGTCGGCAAAGCCGATCATCTGGGAGTTCGGCCAAGCCTGCGGGCGGATAGCTACCAGACGAACAAACAGGCTCTCGCCCGATTCTTCGGGGTTTGCTTGCGCCATTAACAAGAGCATGGCTGCGGTCGAGCGCGATACGCCCATATGGCAATGCACCAGCAGATGGCTTGGCGCCTCAGGGGCTTGCTGCGCCTGAAACTCGGAACCGAATTTCAGGATCGTTTCGACATGTTCCGGCTGCGGCATCACACGCCCAGGCGCCGTCGCGATGATGTCGTGAAAACGCAGCGTCGTGCGATGATGCCTGGCATAAGAGTGGAAGACGTCGAGCTCGGGATATTCCGGATCGAGGAGGGAAAGCACGTGGGTGACGTTGCGCACGCGCTGATCGGGCAGCTCCTCAATGCCGCAAACCGTGAGTTTGGGAGAAAGAAGCACGCTCATTGTCATATCCTTCAAATCAGCTGGCGATTCCGCCTTGCTTGATACGATAAGTATCATCGCTCTGAAGTGAAAGCGCTTTTTACTCCTTGCCAGCCACGCCATGAACTTGGGCGAGTTCCATTCCAGCGATTTGGTTCTCGGGAACAAAATGCTTGCAAATGCGGTTCACTCGCACCGGCAGCCGCCATGATGCGCTGTGCCCGGTTTCTGCTGGGAGGCAGTCATGAGTGACTATCAGTTGGATAACAAAAGCTCTGTCGTCGAACCTTCAAAACCCCGTTTGTTAGAAATCCTAGGCCCTGGCTTGGTCACCGGCGCTTCAGACGACGATCCCAGCGGGATCGCGACCTATTCGCAAGCGGGAGCGCAATTCGGCTACATTGCGAGTTGGACCTTGCTCCTGACCTATCCGCTCATGGCTGCCGTGCAGATGATCAGCGCGCGCATCGGCCGGACCACGGGACGGGGGTTGGCGGGCAGCATGGCGAAGTGTTATCCCCGATGGGTGGGGATAAGCATCACTTTTCCGCTCCTGATTGCCAATGTCATCAATCTTGGCGCCGATCTCGGTGCGATGGGGGATGCCGCACATTTGCTGCTGAACGGCAATTCGCTGATTTACGTTGCGGCCTTCGGCATCATTTGCATCCTTCTGCAGGTCCTTCTCAAATACAAGCGGTACGTTGCCGTCCTGAAATGGCTGAGCTTGGCGCTTTTATCCTACATCGCGACCCTGTTCGTGGTGCATATCGATTGGTCGGCCTTTACCCTCGGTCTGCTGCTGCCGACCTTCAAGGCTGATCCGAACTACTGGTCCATGATCGTCGCGATTTTTGGAACGACGATCAGCCCCTATTTGTTCTTTTGGCAAGCGTCCCAGGAGGCTGAAGACCTGAAGGAGAAGCCACGGGAGGAGCCTCTTGTGAAACATCCGCAGGAAGCGAAAAGGGCGGACACTCGCATCACGCTGGATACCCTCATCGGCATGGCGGCATCCAATATTGTCGCGCTCGCGATCATCACGACGACAGCAGCCACGCTTAACAAGGCCGGTGCCACAAGCATCGAAAGTTCCGTCGACGCAGCGAAGGCGATCGAGCCGCTGGCCGGACAATTCGCCAAGATCGTTTTTGCCGCGGGGATTATCGGAACAGGCCTTCTGGCTGTGCCCGTTCTCGCAGGGTCGGCAGCGTATGCTGTCGGGGAGGCGGCCCGGTGGAAGGTCGGGCTATCGCGCGAGCCGAGCGAGGCGAAGGCTTTCTATACGACGGTGAGCCTGGCGACGGTGGTGGGCATGCTGTTGAACTTTACGCCCATCCCACCAATGAAGGCCCTATTCTGGAGCGCCGTCATCAACGGCATCGTCGCGGTGCCCGTTATGGTAATCCTGATGCTGATTGCCACCAATCACGACGTCATGAAGCAGTTTGTCATCAGAGGCGGGTTGAAAGCACTTGGCTGGATCGCCTGCGCTATCATGTTCGTCGCCGTGATCGGCATGGCCGTGACCGCATTTATGTAGGAACGATCGGGCGACGCAAATTGCCGTTTGGTGAGAGGTGATTCGGGCAAACCGTCGGCATGCGCTTACATGGATTCCTGTTGCGCCCGAGTGCACTACCCGAAATTCCGGGTAGTGTCATGTCTATAACCATTAGAGCGGTCTGACGTTTTCCGCCTTTGTCTTGCCAGTTTTCCGATCCTGACCGAGATCGTAGGAAACGGACTGTCCCTCCCGAAGCACGTTGCCGTACTGCAGGGCGGAGACGTGAACGAAAACGTCAGGTCCTCCGCTTTCCGGCGTGATGAAGCCGAAGCCCTTGTCTGTGTTGAAAAACTTAACCGTGCCAGTTGGCATGATATCCCCATATCTTTGCGTTTGATTGCGGCGGCAACCTAGCGGGCAACCGCTGTCAGATCAAGCAGATCTGCTGCAGCTACCAGAAAATGCCTATGATCAGACCGCTGATCGAGCCTCGGGCTGAATTGAGCTGAAGAGTTCTTTGACGTTCAATTGCCTCGCTCGGCCATCTAAGCCTGCGTGGCTTAATTCCCATGCGGGAACCAAGGCGGAGGAGGACGGTTCGGATTGTGATCGATCAATCGGACAAAATGGGTGGTTTTCTTGAAACGGTAAGGCATTGCCCCGCCCGAGAGACCACCGAGATCAGGAGGTGTAAGGTGGAAATCTATCATCGATATCGCGAGAACGCCGTCCCGCCCGGTTCCATTGTCGTCAAATTCTATCATTCTGGCGATCAGATCCGAGGGTTCCTGCGCAAGGTTACGCCGCCCGGAGAGGACGACGCCATCTTCCCAGGCGAGGAGATGGAGCCCGATGACGCTTTTCGGGCAGCCCGTAACAAAATGTCCGGTGAAGTCGTGCGGCCCATTTACGTCGAATTGTCGGAAGGCGTGAATTGGAACCCGGCATGGAGTCAGCTCGAATGAGCGGAGTTGATTACGCAGGTCGCTGTTGCTGCGGCCCGGACTTCGCGATTTCGCCCCGACGCCCCCGCGGATTCTTCGCCCGGGAGGAGAGCTCCTTTTGCGGAGCTAGTCCAAGACGCTCGTTCAATCGCTGCGCGTCGGCTGGTGCCCGTACTTTTACGTCATTGTCGAAATAGACATAGACGTCTCGGCCAGGCTGTGGCTGTTTCAGCCGCTCCAGGACACGGTTGGCCTTGCTCGGCTCGCGCCCGTGCGCCCAGTCGTCGATGCGTTCTGCCCAGGCCTCCAGGGCTTCGTCGTCATATCCGCTGACATATAGCTCCTCGGAGCCATGCAGGCGGCAATAGACGAAGTCCGCTGTGACATCCATGAGCAAAGGCCATTCGACAGTATCTGCGCAGACGAGTCCGATCTTATGTTTCCGCAAGAGCTCGATAAAGTCGGGGTTCACGAAGCTCTCGTTGCGGATTTCGAAGGCGTGGCGGAGTGGTATCTTTTCTTCCGTCTGCAGCCAATCGCGACCGTTCAGCCGCTCGTCATGGCGCCTGGCCAGATGGGCGGCTTCATCGCTATCTTTCGGCAGCATCTCTATAAAAGAGGAAAATAAGGCCGGGTCGAAGCGCAGTCGCGGAGGAAATTGCCAGAGGATCGGGCCGAGTTTTCTTCTCAGGCGCAGCACGCCGGACGCCATGAAATTGGCAAGCGGTACCTCGACATCGCGAAGCCTGCGCAGATGGGTTATGTAGCGAGATCCCTTAACTGCGAAGACGAAATCGTCCGGTGTCGTGTCTCGCCACCTGGCAAAAGTTTCCGGAGTTTGAAGGCCATAGAAGGTGCCGTTGATTTCGATGGATGGAAATTGCGAGGAGGCATAGGCGAGCTCCCGTTTCTGCGGCACGTTCTTCGGATAGAAAACACCGCGCCACGGAGCGTAAGTCCAGCCTGAAATACCGATACGAATGGTTCCAGTTCTTTTCATGTTGCCTATTGCGTTCGTATTGGCCTGCCCTCATGAGGGACGTTGCCGATGTCCAATGCTTTTCGTTTCAAGTAACGTTGATGGAAGGCAGGAATGACATGACTTCACTGCGTCGCTTAGGTGGCAGTGTCTCAATCTCCATTTGCCAGAAGGATTCCGCTTCGATGGGATCGGCCTCCCAACTGTTTGTTGAGAGGATGTTGTCATCCATTACAAGCAATCTTCTGCCACCAAGCCTAAGATATTCCTCGGCGATCTCCTGTGCACTGTTCATCATGATTTTTCTCCTCGAATGATCAATTTGTTGCCGACAAGCCATACTATGGATGCCGGCAACAACAGAAATTTGGGAAGTTCAGATAGTGTTTTGACGTTTAATCGACACTTATTACTGCGGGCAATTGCTGTTTGAGGTGCTGTCGCTTGACTGGCTGCTGCTTTGCGTATCCGTACCCTGCGCGGTATTCTTGCCAGTCTTCATGGCGTTGCAATCCTGCGATTGACCATTGGAATTTGGGGTGCCATTGGTTCCCGTCGTATTGTTGCTGGCACCTCCATTTCCGCTCGGAGCAGCTCCGTTTTGTGAACTGGTGCCAGCACCGTTACCACTTCCCGAATTACCGGTGCCGGTTGCGCCGGAGCCCGATTGCTGCGCCATGGCCGCCGTGGCCATGCCGATTGAAAGGGCACATACTGCGATCATTCTCGTCAACATTGGTATTTCCTCTCTTTAGCTTGCTCCCTTCCAACTGGAAAACCGTGCCGTTGTTTCCGGATTTTTTTGGTTTTTTCGTCCATGAGGGCCGGATCGGCTACAATTGCCTCAGTGCCGGAAACAAGCCGCTGCCGTGAAAGTTAGAGTTCTCTTTATCGGAGGGCTCGATCATGTCTGCTTTTAAAGATCGTCCTGTCATCAGCGACTTTCAGCGCCCGGTCAGGCTCCGAGCGGCGATCCCTTCTTGGGCACAATCGATAGCGAGTTCGCCGACAAGGGCTTCCTCGTGTCGGTTTTCAACATGCTGCAATTATTTGGATTCCCGTGGAACAAGCTCGAGGTGCAACCGTTCCCTTGAAGGATGTGAGGAGCATCTCAAGTAGGAGAAGGCTCCGAAGCATCTTGAATATGCATCACCGCGCATAACGAGCAGCAAATCTGCACAAATCATCGGGGTCGTTTCGTCCAAACGCCTGCCGACTGTGACGACATGCGCTGCGCTTCGGTAGCAGCCGAGCCACGGCCTTGCCAGTCAATGCCGAGGGATTCCGCTGTGCGCTGTTTTCCAAGGAAGAGGCTTATGATCGATATGTACCGAACCGCCGGTCTGCAAGACGAAATCGTTGAGCTTATCCCAGCTCTTCGCGCCTTTGCGCGCAGCTTTCACAGAAATGCCAACGATGCCGATGATCTGGTCCAAGAGACCTTGACGAAAGCGTTGGCCAATCTCGACCAATTCGATCGTGGCACCCGGTTAAAATCCTGGCTGTTTACGATCATGCGCAATACGTTCTGCACTAAATTCCGTATTAGCAGGCGCGAAGCTCCCGGCGCCAATAAATGCGTTTCGGGTGATGGAGTGGCGCAGCCATCGCAAGAATGGACCATCCGGGCAAAAGAGCTTGAGGAGGCCTGTAATCTGTTGCCGGAGCATTATCGCTCGGTACTTCAATACGTTGTCATCGAAGGGCGTTCCTACGATGCTGCCGCAGAAAGATTCGGCTGTGCAATCGGCACGGTGAAAAGCCGGATAAACCGCGCCCGCCAGCAATTGGCGGTGCGCCTTGGCGAAGACGGTCATTGACGATCTTATCATCCCCCAACCGTGCCTCCACCAACGAGACCCCGGCTTTGCACAGGTCGCCATCTGTCCCCCGCAAATGCCCGTCAGATGCAGGCTCCGGAGCCGGCGCGAAGACCTCCGCGAGGCAGCGCGGTCTCGAGGATTTGAGGAACAAAAGCCGATATCCGTTGTTCGGGTCCAGTAAAAAGCGGACATCCAGAAGATGGAAACAGGCAGGAGATGGGAGGATTGGATGTACGATGTCATTGATGTGGAATTCACGACGCTTTGGACCCACCCAGTCCGCCTTGCGGCCGGTGGTCGAGACGATCAGATGATCCGAGGACCGGAGGAGGCGATCCATTTCCTGTCGCAACGATGGCCCTGTAAAAGAAACTCCGCTTACATCAATGCGAAGGCCAAATGCGCCGCAGCCGTTTTGCACAAAGTTCCCGTTGAAGCATCAAGAGCCGCTTTCGTGACCGCCTGCGTCGATGCAAGCCTTGTGTTGGAGCAGGCATAGCCATGAAAACCGGAAGTGATGATAGGAACTCCGAAAGCGATGCCTATGAGCTGGGCAGAAAGGCCTTTGCGAAAGGGGCGTGCAGTGACAACAATCCGTTTCCGCAGTGCGATCAGCGGCGCGATGAATGGGCGCATGGCTTCATGGACGCGCAAAAAATTCGCAGCGATCAGCATAAGCCGGGCCACCCTCCAAACTGATTGTGCGTGAAGAGCGGCGACATGCCTTAGCGACGGCTTTCCCGTTCGTTGATCTCAATCTGGCCTTTCTCTGTAAGGATCGGCAAGGCGATATTATGTTGTGCCTCGTCCATCTCCTGCACAGTGACCAGCGTTCCTCCCTGTTCCAGCGCTGCCGCATAGGCTGTGCGCTGTTCTTCATGAAAGAAGATGCCCGTTAACGCGTCGAGAAAGCCCATATGATCGATTGGCGCTGTATCGGGCCGATTACCCGGCGTCATCGTAATTGCGTCTTTCGGAATGCCGGCATCCACCAGTTCCTGAGCCGCAGCTTCTGCATCATATTCATCAGCGAAGAATGCACTCAGCGCGAGGGAGCCGGGTTTGCTTTGACTGTTCATGAGGATTTCTCCCTTTTGGATGTTCCTATCGCTCTAACGAATGCCGATAGCGCGGGTTCCCCGTAGTGATAGGGCCGCACGAATGGAACAAACAGAAGGGCGATTAGTTGATCGTTGGAGAATCTGGAACCCATTGCGAGCCCCCAATGCTCGAGAGATTTGCTTCGGCCGGCGCAGGCCCTTCACTGGCGTATGAACATGCAGACGCAGAGACACTCGGCGAGCTGCACGACGATGCGCAATCCTGTCAACGTTGCGACCTCTATCGCAACGCCACCCACCTTGTATTCGGCGAGGGGCCTCCTACCGCCGAAATCGTGCTCGTCGGAGAACAGCCCGGCGACAAGGAGGATCAGGCTGCTCGGCCTTTCGTAGGCCCCGCAGGCCGTCTGCTGGATCAATGCCTTCATGAGGCGGGCGTCGACCGCGATCGCTGCTACGTCACCAACGCGGTGAAGCACTTCAAATACCAGATGCGCGGCAAGAAGCGTCTGCACGCAAGGCCGAATGCCGGCGAGATACAGCGTTGCGCATGGTGGCTTGGCGCGGAACTCGAGCTGCTGCAGCCGAGGTTGGTCGTCGCACTCGGCGCAACCGCCATATCCTCCTTGCTCGGAACGAAGGTGAAGGTCATGCGCGATCGCGGACATATCCTGCATTCGTCTGCGAAGCTCGATGTTCTCGTGACCATCCATCCGTCGGCCCTGTTGCGGATCAGGGAGGCAGAAGAGAGGGAAAGAAGCCGAGCTGCCTTTATCGCGGATCTGAAAAAGATCACGCGCTTTCTACAGGGCTGATCACCTCTTCATTGAACCGCCGAAGTCGGATTGAGCAGGACAAAAGCAAAGGTCATGTCATGGCTGACAATCAACCCACAAACATGGAAACCAGGCCGGACCGGCCGACACAGCAGGCATCAGATGAAACCGACCGTCGGAAAGAGGCCCCGCAGGAAACAAAGCGGCCTTCCTTCCTTCGCCGTCATCCCTTCTGGATCTTGCTCGGTGTTGTGGTTCTGGCGGTTCTCATTGCTGCCGGATGGTTCGCCTGGAAGGTGTATTTCTATCCTTACGAGACGACGGACGATGCATTCGTCGGCGCCCGCAATTTCTCCGTCGCCGCCAAGGTCTCCGGCTATGTTTCCGACGTGCCGGTGACCGACAACCAGCATGTCAAGGCCGGCGATATCATCCTGCGGATCGAGCCACGGGATTACCAGATCGCGCTTGACCAGGCCAACGCGCAGATAGAGGCCGCTAAGGCCTCTGTCGAGAGCGCGAGTGCACAGATAGAGGCGGCTACCGCTTCCGTCGATGTGGCAAGGGCGCAGCTGAACTCGGCCGACGCGGCCCTGCAATACGCGCAGCAGGAAGCCAATCGCCAGCAGCAGCTGGTCAAATCCGGATCAGGCAGCGTGCAGGCGGTACAGCAGGCGGCGTCCACCTTACAGCAGGATCAGGCAAGCCTTGCCCAGATGCAGGCGAACGTCACATCCGCGTTGAAGAACAGGGCCGTGGCCGAGGCACAGAAATCGAGCGCGCTGGCAAGCCTCAAGCAGGCGCAGGCGCAGGCGGAAGAAGCCCAGCAAAATCTCAGCTATACGACGATAGCGGCTGCCCAGCCCGGCCGCGTCGTCCGTCTCACCGGCGCAAAGGGGCAGTTTATCGATGCCGGCCAGGCGATCGCGACTTTCGTCCCGGATGAGATCTGGATCACTGCGAATTTCAAGGAAACGCAGCTGACCGACATGCGTCCGGATCAGCCGGTGGACGTGACGATCGACGCCTATCCGGACCATACGCTGCACGGCAAGGTGGCCTCTGTCCAGCCAGGCTCCGGCACCGCCTTTTCGCTTCTGCCGGCGGAAAACGCGACCGGCAATTATGTGAAGGTCACGCAGCGTGTCCCCGTTAAGATCGTCGTCGACCAATGGCCCGCCGATCTCCCCATCGGCCCCGGCATGTCCGTCGTGCCGACGGTCACGGTCCGGCCGAGGAGCTGAGATGAGCGGCGCGGCAACGGCAAACGGAGGCGCGGCCTCATCCGAGCGCGCTACGAACCCTTGGCTCATCGCCATCGTCGTGTCGCTTGCGACCTTCATGGAGGTGCTGGATACCACGATCGCCAACGTGGCGCTGCGCTACATTTCCGGCGGCCTTGCCGTCAGCTCCGATGAAGCCTCCTGGGTCGTGACGACGTATCTCGTCTCGAATGCCATCGTGCTCGTGGCCAGCAGCTACTTTGCGGAACGGTTCGGCCGGCGGCGATTTTATCTTCTGTGCCTCGCAACCTTCACCATCGCTTCCATCCTGTGCGGGTTGTCCTGGAATCTTGAGACGTTGCTCATCTTTCGGATGATCCAGGGTTTTGCCGGCGGCGGCATGGTGCCGACCTCGCAGGCGATCCTGGCGGATGCATTCCCGCCGGCAAAGCGCGGGCAGGCTTTTGCGCTCTTCGGCGTCGCCGTGGTCGTCGCGCCGGTCATCGGCCCGACGCTTGGGGGGTATCTCTCAGATAATCTTTCCTGGCACTGGTGCTTTCTCATCAACGGTCCGGTCGGCGTCTTCGCCTTCATCCTCGTTTATGCCCTCCTCAAGGAAACATCGAAGACGAAGAAGACGCGTGAGGAGTTTCGGCGCAAGGGCGTGCGCTTCGACATTGTCGGTTTTCTGCTGGTTGCGACCTTTCTCGGTTCGCTGGAACTTACGCTCGATCGGGGGCAAACCGATGATTGGTTCGGTTCCAACTTCATCATCGTGACTGCGGCCATCTGCCTGCTATCTTTTCTTCTTGCCATTCCATGGGTTCTGACGAAGGCCAATCCGATCATCGATGGCTGGCTGCTCGGTACGCGGCAATTCGGCTCCTGTTTCATCGTCATGATGGCGGTCGGCGCGATCCTGATCGCGACGACACAGTTCATTCCCGAAGTCGTGCAGGAGAACTACGGATATACAGCAACATGGGCGGGGCTGGCCTTGTCGCCGGGCGGCCTTGTCACCATGGTCATGATGTTCGTTGCCGGACGCGTCAATTCCGTGATTCAGCCGAAATATCTGATCGCGATCGGCGCAGCGATCATTGCGGTATCCATGTGGCAATTGACCAGGCTTTATCCGGGATTGAACTTCAGCTTCTTCGTCTGGTCGCGTCTCTATATAGGACTTGGTCTGCCGCTGATCTTCATTCCGATTACCTCAGCTTCCTATTACGGTCTGAGACCGGAGCAGACCAATCAGGCATCCGCCATGATCAATGCTGCCCGCAATATCGGCGGTTCGATCGGTGTCTGCATTGCATCGAATGTGCTTGCCCATCGCGAGCAGTGGCACCAGAGCCGGCTCGTCGAGCACATCACGCCATCCTCACCCGCCTACCACGATGCGCTGCAGGTCATGACGCGCTATTTTGCCGAGAAGGGAGCGACCATGGCGGATGCGAAGGCGCAGGCGATTGCCTGGGTCGGCCAGCAGGTGCAGACCCAAGCGAGCTTCTTAGCCTATATCGATGTATTCCACGTCCTGATGCTGATCGTGCTCTGTGCCATTCCACTCGCCTTGATCCTCAGCAATGTCGATCTCAAGGAGGGAGGCGGCGGTGGCATGCATTGAGTCTCGGCCGCAATAGCATCATGCCAGGGAACCAGGAAATGCCGGAGATCGTTCCCTTGTATTGGAGGAAAGATCATGGCTCCGCGCTCTTTCTGGAAAGGCTATCTCAAACTGTCGTTGGTCACTTGCCCGGTCGCCATGGCGCCGGCGACAAGCGACAATGAAAAGGTTCGTTTCCACACGCTCAATAGAAAGACGGGCAACCGCATCGTCAGCCAATACGTCGATTCCGTCACAGGCAAAGCGGTGGATGAGGACGATGAAGTGAAGGGCTATGAGCGCGGCGAGAATGACTATGTCATCCTGGAGGATGAAGAGCTTGACGCGGTCGGACTGGAAAGCACCCGGACGATCGATATCGAGATGTTCGTGCCGCGTGACAGCATCGAATGGATCTGGTTCGATACGCCGCATTATCTTACGCCGGACGATGCTGTCGGCGAAGAAGCCTACTGCGTGATCCGCGATGCGATGGCCGCGAGCCGCATGGTCGGCATATCCCGGCTCGTCATGTATCGCCGCGAACGGGCCGTCATGCTGGAGCCCAGAGATAAAGGGATCGTCCTTTGGACCCTGCGGTTCGGCGACGAGGTGCGCGATGAACGGAACTATTTTGGAAATATCGGATCAGAAACCGTGGACGCCAAGCTGATGAAGCTGGTCGGCGAGCTGATAGACGAACGAACGAAACCATGGGATCCGGCGATGGTTTCGGACCCCGTTCAGGAAAAGCTGCTCGATATCATCGCCGCTAAAAAGAAAGGGCGCAAGCGCCCCGCCAAGGCAAAGGTGGAAGAGGCCCCGGCGCCAAGCAACGTCATCAGCATCATGGATGCCCTTCGCAAGAGCCTTTCGCAGGAAAAAGGCGCAAAGAAGCGCTAGTCACCTGCAGGCTTCCGCCGCCAGGAAGGTATTTGTTCGTTAATACTTACGCTTAGCCTTCGCGGACGGCTGCCGCAAGGGTTCGGCAGCTTTCCGGAAGTCTGCCCAGGGATCCGAATGCAGTGCTGCAAGCCGCGTCGGCACATTGAGCACGGTGAAATAATCCGGCCCTATTGCAGGGCTCAACTCCTCCCAGGATAAAGGCGTCGAGACTGCGGCGCCCGGCCGGGCGCGGGTGGAATATGGGGCGACGGCCGTCGAGCCGCGTTGATTTCTTAGATAATCGATCAGGATCTTACCGCGACGCTTCGACTTGGTGATGGTGGAAACATAGCGATCGGGACTGTCGGCGGCCATGGCGTCGGCGATACTCTTGGTAAAGGCTTTGACGGCCGGCCATTCGGCCTTGGCAACCAGAGGGCAGACGATGTGCAGTCCTTTTCCGCCGGAAGTCTTCACGAAAGGGACGAGCCCCGTTTGCCTCAGCCGTTCCGCCGTTTCTTCCGCCGCGGCGATGATCTTGCTCCAGGCGACGCCAGGACCCGGATCGAGGTCCATGATGATCATGTCAGGCCTTTCCCAACTGCCGATCATCGATCCCCAGGGATGGATTTCGAGGACTGCCGCCTGCACGAGGCCGATCAGGCCATTCAGGTCGTCGATGCTGACATAGGGTTCTTCGTCTTGCGGATCTTTCGCCAAAGCGATATTCCTGTTCATGCCCTTCCAGGCATGCTTCTGAAAGAAATGCTGACCGGCGATACCGTTGGGACAGCGTACGAGCGCGAGCGGCCGGCCGACGACGAAAGGCCCCATATAGCGCCAGACCTCGGTATAATAATCCGCAAGCCCCGCCTTCGTAACACCTTCGTCCGGCCAATAGAGACGATCGCCGTGGGTCAAGGATACGCTGCTGCGCGCAGGCTTTTCAGCCGAAGACTTGGCCGTGGATCTCGGTGTTTCGCGGACGATCTCGAGCGGATTCTTGTCTTCTCGCAATCCGCGGAAGGAGGCGTGACGCAAATGGCCGTCCGCCGTCCAGGCGCGAAATTCGACTTCCGCAACCAGTTCGGGCCGCACGAAGCGGACGCCGCGATGTTCTTCCGCAGTCAGTTTGGCCGCAAAGGGATTTTCCTCCGCTTTAAGACGGCTGAGCCTTTTGAAGAGCTGTTCGGCGACGGTGTGTGTGTACCCTGTGCCAACACGACCGACATGCTCGAGCTTGCCGTCTTCATAGACGCCGAGCGCCAGCGAACCGATGGCCTTTCGCGATGTTGTCGAGGGAACCCAGCCGGCGATCACGAATTCCTGCCGAGACGAACATTTTGATTTGACCCAGGTCTTGCCGCGACCGGAGCGATATGGATCGTCGGCGATCTTCGACACGATCCCTTCCAGGCTCAGCCTGCAGGCATGCGACAACAGCAAGTCGCCATTTTCATCAAAATGACTGCTGAAGCGAAGGATCCCGGTTTCGGACGGGATGATCTTTCGCAGCAATTCCTTGCGGCCGATCAACGGCGAGGCCTTCAGGTCATAGCCGTCGAGATAGAGGAGATCGAAAGCATAGAAGACGAAGCGGTCGCTACGGCCTTCGCTAAGATCCGCCTGCAGGGCAGAGAAATCGGAAGCGCCGGCCGCTGGTTCAACGACGAGCTCGCCGTCGATGATTGCGGTGCCGACGGGGAGATCGCGGAAGGCGCCGACAATCTCCTTGCCGAATTTCTGGCTCCAGTCGAGACCGCTGCGCGTCAGCAGCTTGACGCGGCCTGCTTCGATGCGAACCTCGAGCCGATAGCCATCGAATTTGATTTCGTGAAGCCACCGAGAGCCTGTGGGCGGCTTGGATACCAACGTCGCCAAAGCGGGTTCGACGAAGGATGGCAAAGCGGCCTTTCGGGCACCCTTCAGGGAAGATGGATCAACCGGCGTTGCATCCGTTTGCCTCTCTGTTTCGTCGGCTTGCTCCCCGGCGGCATCGTCCTTCTTTCGGACCGTCCTGCGACGGATCTTCCCGGTCTTGGAGGACCAGCCCGGCTTTTCGTTCTCGACTTCGTCTATGATGCGCCCCGTCTTTGCTGATTCCGGTCGTTCTTCGAGAATATCGGCAGCGTCTTCCAGCCGGGCCGCCTCGTCTTCGCCTTTGATCAATAGCCAGTTTTCTCGCTTCTCGCGCGGCTTTCCCGCCATGCGGATCAGATGCCACCGACCGCCGAGTTTTTTTCCATGGAGCTCGAATTCGAGATGTCCCTTTGCAAGGCCCTTATGAGCGTCGCCAAGCGGCGTCCATGAGCCGCTGTCCCAGACGATGACTGTCCCACCGCCATATTCGCCCTTCGGGATCGTACCTTCGAAATCACCATATTCCAGCGGGTGATCTTCGGTCTGCACCGCCAGCCGTTTTTCGCCGGCTATCAGGCTCGGCCCCTTGGTCACGGCCCAGCTCTTCAAAACCCCGTCCAATTCGAGGCGAAAATCATAGTGGAGCCGGCGCGCATCGTGCTTCTGGATGACATAGCTGTTGCCAGATACAGCGATCTTTTTCCTGCCGGTCCGCCCTCTCGGCTCGGTTGTCTTGCTGAAGTCGCGTTTGCGGTTGTAGGTCTCCAATGCCATTGTCAGCTCGCCTTGCGTTGCGGCCGGAAAGAAGATTTCGTTCGCGATTTCGCCGTCTTGCGGGAGACCGTGCCCGATTTCCCGGCGGGTTGCTTAGCGCTAGTCTTACCTTGACCACTCACGCCGGCGCTCTGGCGCAGAGCCTCCATGAGATCGGTGACCTTGGCAACCTTCGCCGGCTTGCGTTGCGGGATCTTCTTGCCCTCGATCTTGGCCTTTACCAGTTCTGCAAGCGCTGCCTCGTAGCGATCGTCGAATTCGCTCGGGTCGAATTTACCTTTCTTGGTGGAGATGATGTGCTTGGCGAGGTCGAGCATTTCGCCCTTGATTTTCATGTCCGGCACATCTTCGAAGGCTTCTTTTGCCGAGCGAACCTCGTAGTCGAAATTCAATACCGTCGCGATCAATCCGTTGCCGTGAGCACGGATCATGACGGTTCGCAGGCGGCGAAACAGAACGGTTTGAGCAATGGCGGCAACCTGCTTCTTGCGCATTCCTTCGCGGATCAACGCGAAGGCCTCTTCGCTCGCAGGAGTGGAAGGGGCGAGATAATATGGTCGATCGAAATAGATGTCATCGATGTCGTCGCATGCCAGGAAGGCCTTTATCTGCAAGACCTTGTCGCTTTCCGGCACCGCAGCGGCAATCTCCTCGGGCTCAAGGACGATGTAATCGTCCTTGTTGAGTTCGTAGCCTTTGACCTGATCCTCGCGAGGCACCGGCTTTCCGGTCGCGTTATCTATGAATTCCCGCCGGACGCGGTTGCCGGTTGCGCGGTTCAGCGTGTGAAAGGAAATCCGCTCGGAAGTGGAAACCGCCGTATAGAGTGCGACTGCCCAGCCGACCTCTCCAAACTTCATATATCCTTTCCATTGCGCACGCGCACTCATCAGCGGACTCCATATCGACGATAGGAAACAAACGGCACCTAGCGGTCATTGTTCCCTGTTGCCTTTGTTTTTGTTGGAGAAGCCGACATAGGCGCGTGGCGATTTTTTTTGATCCGCGAAACTGTCGAAGAGCGTGGTTTCGCAGGCACATTGGCTTTTCATGGCAGCCTCCATCATTTATGACGGATTTATGACAATGCACATTCGGAGCGCCGAGAGTGAACTGGTTCCGTAAATTGATGCCCCGGGAAGATCGCTTTTTTGAGTTGTTCGGCCGGCATTCCCGTACAATCGTCAGCGCTGCAGAAGCCCTGAACGAACTGCTAAGGGGCAAAGACACCGAACAGCACTGCAAACGTATCGTCGAACTCGAGAACGAGGCCGATGACATCACGCGCGAAGTGTTGCTCGCGATACGGCGCAGTTTCATCACGCCTTTTGACCGTGGCGATATCAAGGATCTCATCATGTCGATGGACGATGCGATCGACATGATGCACAAGACGGTCAAGACAATTCGTTTGTTCGAGCAGAATAGCTTCGATCCCGGCATGCAGGAAATGGGCGGCGCTATCGTTCAGGCGGCAAAACTGGTGGCGGCTGCAATTCCTCTTCTCGATCGCATGAGCGCCAATTCCTCCCGCCTCAGCGCGCTCACGGAAGAAATCGTTAATGTCGAAGAGCGTTCCGATGAACTCCATGAGCAAGGGTTGAAGGATCTCTTTCGCCGCCATGGCGCAACGAACCCCATGGGCTATATCATCGGCAGCGAGATCTATGGTGAGCTGGAGAAGGTCGTCGACCGGTTCGAGGATGTCGCCAATGAAATCAGCGGCATCGTGATCGAGAACGTCTGATGGAGGCCACGCTTGCTCTTCCGCTGCTGGTGGGTCTCATTGCGGTGGCATTGTTCTTCGACTTTTTGAACGGGCTGCACGATGCCGCCAATTCCATTGCCACCATCGTCTCGACCCGGGTTCTGCGTCCGCAATATGCCGTCCTATGGGCTGCATTCTTCAATTTCATCGCCTTCCTGTTCTTCGGGCTTCACGTTGCCGAAACCCTGGGCACCGGCATCATCGATCCCCACATCGTCACGCCGCAGGTCATCTTCGCCGCCCTGATGGGGGCGATCGTCTGGAACATCGTGACGTGGGTGTTCGGCATTCCGTCGAGTTCGTCGCATGCTCTGGTCGGTGGCCTCGTCGGCGCCGGCCTGGCTAAAATCGGCATGAGTGCCATTGTCTGGTCCGGGTTGCTGAAAACGGCCGGCGCCATCGTCATGTCTCCCCTGCTGGGCTTCGTTCTCGCGCTTTTCCTCGTGCTGTGCGTGACTTGGATATTCATTCGCCAGTCGCCCTTCGCCGTCGACAGTACCTTCCGTGTACTGCAATTTGTCTCAGCCTCGCTCTATTCCCTTGGTCATGGCGGAAACGACGCTCAGAAGACGATGGGGATCATCGCCGTTCTGCTCTATTCGCAGGGGCATACCGGAGCGGAATTCCATGTCCCCCTTTGGGTCGTATTGTCCTGCCAGTCGGCAATGGCGCTTGGGACGCTATTTGGCGGCTGGCGGATCGTGCATACGATGGGTTCGAAGATTACCAGGCTCAATCCAATGCAGGGTTTCTGTGCCGAGACGGGCGGTGCCTTGACACTGTTTGCTGCCACATGGCTCGGCATCCCGGTCTCGACGACCCATACGATTACGGGCGCTATCATCGGCGTCGGTGCCGCCCGGCGCGTCTCCGCAGTCCGCTGGGGATTGGCGGGCAATATTGTCATCGCATGGGTAATAACCCTTCCGGCTGCGGCTGTAATCTCTGCATTCGCCTATTGGATGACGAATTGGGCCGGATAGACCGTGCCTTCAGGATCGAGGGCATCCTAAGCACGAATATTCTACAAATTTAGTAGAAAAAGAACGACCTGTCTTTCTGAGGCCAGAGGGTCACGCTAGCATTCTGTCCAATCCGATGAAGGAAACTATAGGACATCGATATGCCGACCGAATTCATCAGCGTCACCTTTCCGAATGCCTCGACCGAGCTCAATCCTCTGGAAAACCCCGCGCTCGACCCACAGTTCATCGAGCGCTACGCCCGTTCGCTCGATGATTACGGCTTCAACTATACCCTCATTCCCTATGATAGCGCGTCCTTCGACCCCTTTACTATCGGCGCAACGGTTGCGGCTCACACGAAGAATATCAAGATCATCATCGCCCTTCGACCGAACACGATCTATCCGACAGTCGCGGCAAAATCGCTGGCAACGCTCGATCAGCTGAGCGGCGGGCGTGTGGTCGTCCACTTCATTGCCGGCGGAAGCGACGAGGAACAAGCCAAGGAAGGCGACTTTCTCGACAAACATCAGCGCTATGAGCGGCAAGAGGAGTATATCCGCATTCTGCGACGCGTGTGGCAGTCGAGTGAACCTTTTGACTTCGACGGCCGCTATTATCAATTCAAGCAGTTCCACAGCCGTGTGCGCCCGGTAAACGGCACCATCCCGGTGTCAGTCGGCGGCTCATCGGACGATGCCTATCGCATCGGCGGCGCGCTTGCCGATATCTTCGGCCTATGGGGTGAGCCGCTGGCGGAAACCAAGCAGCAAATCGACCGAATCTATGCCGAAGCGGCGCGCGCCGGGCGCAAGGATCGCCCGCGGATCTGGGTGACTTTCCGTCCGATCGTTGCCGAGACGGACGAACTTGCATGGGCCAAGGCGCATCGCACCCTCGACCTCCTGAAGGAAAATCGCGCAAGGGGTCTTGGCAAGGTGCCGCCATCAGCGCCGTCTCCGCAAAATATCGGCTCGCAGCGCCTGCTCGAAATTGCCTCGCGCGGCGATGTCCATGATCGGGCTCTCTGGTATCCGACAGTGACGGCGACGAATGCGCGTGGTGCCTCCACTGCCCTGGTCGGCTCTCCAAGAACCATTGCGGACTCCATTCTCGATTACGTCGATCTCGGCGCGGATCTGATCTCGATCCGAGGATATGACAACCTCAACGATGCTATCGATTACGGCCGCTATATTCTGCCGCTCGTCAGGGCGGACCTGGCGGCACGAAAGGCACCCCAGCAGGCGGTCGCCTGATCCCGCGTTGTCACGCGCACCAACAAGCAGAATTGGCGAACGCCATTCGCATTGTGTTTGCAAAGACAGGCCATGGCGCGGCAAAGCTCGCGCATGGCACTCCCTGCTGCTTCGAAGAGGCTGATGCAACGTGTCCTTTAATACCAACGATCTGGCGGATGTGACCCGCAAGCTTGCCGCCGCAGCTGCGGCGGCAGATGAATCCAGCGCCTTCCCTTGGGCCGGCATCGAGGCAGTCCATGCTGCGGGCCTGCTCGAAAGCACCGTGGCGCCGCGGTTCGGTGGAAAAGGTGCGGGTATTGCCGATGTCGGGCGCATCCTCGCAGCGCTTGGTCGTGGCGATCCTTCGGTCGCCCTGATCAGTGCGATGACCATATTCACCCATCTCGGACAGGCCGCGGGCAGCAAATGGCCGGAGCCGCTTTATCGACGTTTGCTCGACGACGCGCGCGATCGCCCGATCCTGCTGAACGCGGCCCGTGTCGAGCCCGAGCTTGGTTCTCCCGCCCGGGGCGGTCTTCCGGACACATTGGCGCGTCGCACGGCAGGTGGATGGTCGATCACAGGGCGCAAGCGTTTCGTAACGGGTGCGCTTGGCCTGACCCATTTCCTCGTATGGGCCCGCACCGATGAGACACCGCAGCGCGTCGGCACTTTCGTCGTTCCATCTGAGCTTCCCAGCATCAAGGTGATCGAAAATTGGAAGAGCCTGGGAATGCGGGCAAGCGGCTCGCACGACGTCGAGTTCAAGGATGTTGAAGTGCCGCTTGAGGACGTCCTCGATCTTGTCGATGTTACAGTCGGCACGCAGGACAACCGCGCCCATGCCGCCGGCAATGTCGCGCTCACCGCCATATACCTCGGAGCCGCAGAAGCTGCCCAGGAGGCTTTCATCCGTTTCGGTCATGAACGCATCCCCGCCAATCTCGGTGTTCCGATCGCAAAAACGGAAAGGTTCATTTCCGCAGCCGGTGAAATCGACTTGCTCGTGGGCGGCGCGAGACAGATCCTGTTCAACGCGCTCGACCATTCGCTGGATGAACCTGAAGCGCTCATCAGAGCGCGCCTTATTGCAGCCCGCAACATACGCGATGCGGTTCAGCTTGCCGTTCGTACGCTCGGCAATCCCGGTCTGAATGGCGATCTCGGGATCGAGCGGCATTTTCGCGACATCCAGTCGGTTCTCGTCCATGCACCGCAGGAAGACACGTCTATTTCCATTCTCGGGCGCTCGGCCTGTGACCGATGGAGCCGAAAGACAGAGGAACCGCCGCATCTTTTCCCGGTTGAAAAGGTGCCAGCCGTGCCACTTGGTTCCCGGCAGGCGGAAGACGCGCGGGAGCTCGTGAATGTAGTTTCCGGGCGGCGAGCATGACGCGCTACATCATCATCGGAGCGGGCGCCGTCGGTGCAAGCCTTGCCGCGCAGTTTGAGCTTTCGGGGATAGACTACGCCCTTGTCGGGCGCGGTGCCCAGATCAGGCATATCGTCGATCATGGCCTCGTCTACCAGCGACCCGCCGTCACCCGGCAGATCCGCCTCAATGCTTTCGACACGGCTGAACCGCCATCACTGAGGCAGGAAGACGTCTTCCTGCTGACGGTGAAATCGCAGGATGCCGCCGAAGCCCTCTCCTTTTGGGCCTGGCGTCCAATCGACGATACGGAGGGACTGACTGCCTCTGCCCTGCCGATCGTCACGTTTCAAAATGGTCTGGCAACGGAAGCGGCTGCTCTTAGACTATTTTCGAATGTCTACGGCGCCAGCATCCTGACGCCCGCCCGCTTTACGGAAACCGGTCACGTCGTGGTCGGGGGCGATCCGCAAGTGGCAATCGTTACCATCGGCCGGTACCCGCACGGCTCGGACGAGATTGCGGCCAAGATCGTCGCGGATCTCAGCCGGTCGGATTACATTGCCGAGACAACAAGCGATATCAAGCGATGGAAGGCGGCGAAGCTTCTTCACAATGTGCGCAATGTGCTGGAGCTTTTCGACGGCGCAGACGACGAAAGAGCAACGTTCAGCGCGGCTCTTGTCGAGGAGGCCGAGACTGTTCTCAAGGCGGCGGGCTACACATTTGCATCTCCCTCGGAGCGCACGGTCAGCATAACGCACTGGAAGATTGCCGAAAACGCCGGTATTCGGCCCGGCCAACAATCGACCTGGCAGAGCTTCACGCGCGGCGCCTCGAGCGAAGTTGACTATCTGAACGGAGAAATCGTGCTTCTCGGCCGCCAGCATGGGATAGCGACGCCCTGTAACCGTGCCGCCCAGGAAATTGCCGGTTTGGCCGCGCAACAGGGTGGCTTCACGGCGCTCCTTCCTTTCGCTAGTCTACGCCGGCTTGCCGAGAACTACCTGTCTTCCTCACGCTCACCCATTCGAGGCCGAAAGCGCATCTGACGGGCGAGTCCCGAGATCATGCAATGACGGCATCCGGACCTATGCAATGAAAATTTCAGACCATATCCTGACCACCGCCGGCGCCCTTTTTTATAGGGACGGCATTCGCGCCGTCGGCATCGATCGCATCATCGACGAAGCCAATGTTGCAAAGGCCACACTCTACCGGCACTTTCCATCCAAGGATCATCTTGTCGCGGCCTATCTGACCGAGCGTCACGAACGTGTCCTTCTCCAGTTAAAGGAGGTCATAACCACTGTCGCCCTGCAGCCGCGTGACCAGATCGCCTTGATTTTCGAACGCTTGTTCGAAAAGGCCGACAGCCCAGAGTTCCGCGGCTGCGCCTTCGCGTTGGCGGTTGCCGAGCATGGCGATTCCGAGCGGGTCGTCACCATCGCCCGCGAGCATAAGAATGCCGTGCGCGAGATTTTCCGTTCCGTCATGTCGGCCGCAAGGTGTCCGACCGAGCAGGCGGCTGCGCATCTGTCTCTGCTTTACGAAGGCGCTTTGGCTACGGTCGCCGTCGGCCGCGACCCCCGGTCTGTTCTGATCGCGCGTGATTGCGCGCTGTCCGTTTTCGATATGGCGACCACAGCACCGGGCGTCACATGTGACGCGTAAAGGTCGCTCCAGCAATTTAGATCTGGTTCACATTTGATCCCCTCGGGAGGAAAACTTTATGACCAAAACCATCGACTACTTCTTCGGCATCGGATCGCCCTGGGCCTATATAGGCTTTGACGCGTTTGTCGAACTCGCGGCGCGATCGGGCGCCGAGATCCGGCCCTATCTCATTCCGCTGATCGTCGAAAATGGCGCGATCTACTCGCGTGATCGCCCGGATGCCCGCCGTGCCTACTGGATGAAGGATCTCCGGCGGTGGGCCGCTCTTCGCGGCAAGCAGCTCGACTTTACAAACCGGTCGGCGCTATCCGATCCGACGCCCGCCGGCTTTCTTGTCTTGGCGGCGCAGCTCGATGGGCAGGATTGGACCGCTCTCGCCCGCGCGTTGCAACACGCTTTCTGGGGCGCCGCTGCGGATATCGGCAATGCCGATGTGCGAAAGGCGATTGCCGACGCGGCAGGTTTTGACGGCGCCGCGCTCGAGGCGCGTGCGGCCCGTGCCGATATTGCCGAACTCTGGAGCAGCAATCGCGATATCGCCAAGGAGGCGGGCGTCTTCGGCCTTCCAACCTTCCGCTACGAAGGCGAGCTCTATTGGGGGCAGGACAGCCTTCCCTTCCTGGAGCGGCATCTCAAGGGTGAAAAGCTGGTGGCGTGATACAGGCTGAAAAATAGCAGGCGACTTGCTATGGAAGCATCGCCCGGCAAGAGCTGTCATCGTCCAGCCCGGATGGCTTGGGCGAGGGCAGTCGTATGCAATGATGAATCAGATCGGCGGATGAAAAGGCCGCGGGAGACCAGAGCTGTATTCGTATCATCCTGAACATGATCCAGTTTCTTATCTGGACTTCGCGTCGAGGTCGACCGAAGGATGTCTAAATGGTCAATTTGGCGAGAGATCGAAAGCCTTTTGCTGGAGATCCGTGCGACCCGCGATTGCTTTCGGCCCATTGCAGGCATGTGGAAATGAATGCGCAGTTGTCGGGGCTTTCTTCCCAGAATGCCATTGGGGCCTGATTTCAAAACTCGACGTCACATTTCGTCAGATGAGGAATGTTCTCCGGGTCGATGCCTATGTCCCATAGACGTTGCTCAGTAAGACGACGCAGGTCTCGCTTGAGGTGATGCAGTGTCCGCCTCCGCTGCTTTTCCTCATTGAATCGACGCACTAGATTGTGCATTTTTGAATTAAAAAAATTGATGGTAATTTTGGTCGAGTTCATGGGGCATATTCCTTGCCGTTCTCCCAGTGACCTGATATTTCTCGAATAATTGACATACTCGCATATTGAATGCGGGCAGGGAAACGAGTATTCCTGTTCAGAATTTCAAACTTTCTTTGAAACAAAAATGAGCATAATTCCTGGAATGCGGGCGCTGAGAGCGCTTGATGCCGCGGGGCGACATCTGAACTTCAGTCGAGCGGCCGACGAACTTGGCCTGACCCCGGCGGCGGTCAGCTACCAGATCAAGGAAATCGAAGACCAGCTCGGCCTGTCGCTTTTCAAGCGCACCAATCGCTCGATCCGCATGACGGAGGCGGGATTGATCCTTTGCCGCGCATCCGGTGACGCGCTCGAACTCATGAAGCGTGCCGTCGCGCAGGCCCGCAGGAGCGAGCGCGGCTCCCGCCACCTGAAAATCACCGTCGATCCGGACTTTGCCGTCAAATGGCTGATGCAGCGGCTGAAACGCTTCCGTGGCGCTTGGCCGGAAATCGACG
>NZ_BAAJNQ010000015.1:0-110715 GCF_054558365.1 Rhizobium sp. No.120 | reverse complement strand
GATGCAATTGGCGCGCTGCCAATAGGATCCGCCGCTGCGCACCGAACCTTTCCTGATCCGCATCTGCCCATCCGGGCCAGGCAAGTCTTCGGTGGCCGCCGCACCTTCATACCAGTAATCCCATTCCGCCTGCGTCATGAACTGGCGCGAGCGCTGCGGCGTCGAAATATAATAGCCCTGCCGCGCCACGACGGCACCCGGCCAGCCCGATATCCACCAGTTCAGATAGTCGTAGGCAACGTCGAGGAGGCGACCGCTCAAGTGTTTCGAAAGGCACAAGCCGCCATGCCAAGCGCGATAGCCTTCGGCGGGCACGGCCTGCTCGACCGGCACACCCTTCGAATTCAGGATACCGATACCGGGCGACCACATGCTCTGGACGCAGGTCTCCCCAGCGATCATCAGCCGTGCCGCATCCTCGGCAGTTTTCCAGAAATCCCGGAAGAAACCAGCCTTCTTGCGCTCCTCCAGGAGATCGATCAACTGATCGATCTCCTGAATGGACATGTTGCCGATATCGTCGAACGACATGAGCCCGGCCGCCTGAGCCGCCAGCGCCGCATCGAAAATGCCGATAGCAGGCTCATCGACCAGCGCCACCCTGCCCGCCCAGCGCTCATCGAACAGCGCGCCCCAGGAATGCATCCCCACGCCATTCGGCGCCAGATCCGTCCGGTAGGCGAAACTGTCGAAATTATGAGTCGTCGGCAGCATCGAGATGAAGCGCGACGGCGTATCGCCCAAGGCGAGGTTCGGTTGCACGAAGAGCTTTTTCGCCGGCACATCGCCAAGCCCCATTCGCGGGTTGGGGCCGATATGGCCGGTCTTGGTGAGATCGTTGACCTCATCCCAGAGCACGATGCGCTGGGTGTCCACGGGCTGGATCGCGCGCCAATGCCAGACGATATCGAGATTGTGGAAGCATTGGTCGTAGATATCGTAGGTTTCCGGCTCGCGGGCCGCCTTGTACTGCGTCGTCAGGAAATCGTTGTTGTCGAAGGTGACATCGATGCCGAGATCGTCCTGTGCGCGCAGGCGCAGTTCCTCCAGCAGCGAAATTGCGGTGCCGAGCACGCGCAGGCGCGGCCGGCCTTTCAGATGCAGGGCGGGAGCGGACACGCTTTTAGCCACGGATTCATGCTTGTTCATGGAGATCCCAATTGTCTCATCGCGCCGCAGCGATCGGGTAAGACGCGGCAGGCACGCGCGCCAATGTGAAGGCTTCGAAGGAGCGTTTCAAGAGAGTGCCGTCGAGCCCATCCAGGATGAAGACCAGTCGCGAAGCGCGGTCTTCCGAGGGCCATCCGTCCATGTGCACCGGCGTGTGAACCAGATGCTGGACACCATGAACCGCAACCGGGCGCTCCTCGCCACTGAGATTGAGAATACCCTTCACACGCAGCACCCGTTCGCCATGCCGATTGAGCAGCATGGTCAGCCAGAGCCCGAAAGCGGTCCAATCGACAGGTCTGTCTATGACGAGCGAAATCGAGGAAAGGGCGGCCTGATGCGGCGCGCCATCCGATGAGACGAGCTGTATCGGTTCCTCACAATAGAAGCCGCTCTGCGACAGGCTACTGCTTTGCGAGGCCTTATTCTGGGCGGCAACAAGCGAGGAGAGATCGAGATCCGGGTCAGCCGCTATCAGGATCGGCGCATCGGGATTGAGCGTTCGAAGGCGAGCATGGAGACCACCTTCACCATCATCGGCCTGAAGATCCGTCTTAGTCACGATTAACCGGTCCGCGACCGCCGCCTGCCTGTTGGATTCGATATAGGTGTCGAGCTGACGCAGCCCGTTCACCGCATCGACCGTCGTAATGACGTTGCCGGCGCAGAAGTGATGACGAAGGACGGGATCGGCCTTGATGGTCGAAAGCACGGGGAAAGGATCGGCAAGGCCGGTGCTTTCGATGATGACGCGCCGGAATGGTGGCACCAGCCCGCGCTCGCGGCGGGAGTAGAGTTCCTTGAGTGCTGTCGCAAGGTCGTCACGCACCGTGCAGCAGACGCAGCCGGAGCGCAGCAGCACCATCTCGCCCTCGACGCTTTCGACGAGATCGTGATCCAGCCCAATCTCGCCGAATTCGTTGATGAGCACGGCGGTATCGGCGAAGGCCGGATCCGCCAGGATGCGCTTGAGCAGTGTCGTCTTGCCGGAACCGAGAAAACCTGTCAGCAGATTGATCGGCAGGAAGCCGCCCGCCTCAATCGACATGCCGCGCCTCCATCCTTGCGACGAAAGCAAGGTCGAGCGGGTCACAGGGCCGGCCGACGAGCCTTTCGGCCGCCGGCCAGAGATGACCGAGATCCTCGATGATCTCACTCCTGCCTGTTCGCGTCGACAAGACGAAGGAGGCGCCCTGCCAATCGGAGAGGACAAGGCCGAAACCCGAGAGCATTTCGTTGGCGGCGCGCACGCGCTCGGCACGCTCACGCCGCCGGTCAAAACTGGCATGATTGCGCGTGAACACACCTGGCCGTGCCGCGGCATCCGTCCAGTGCTCATTGCCGCCGAGCACGCCACACAGTGAACACATGGCAATCGCCTCCAACCTGATGCTTCGATACTTCAGCCTAGCCGGCTATTTCTTGCGCGGAAAGCGGGCTGCGAAATCGTCGGCAATCTCATTCATCGTAACGAACTTGACGCCGGGATGCTTCACCATATGCGCATAGAGCCGCTCCAGCATCATCAGCACCTGCGGCCGGCCGGCGACGTCGGGATGGATGGTGATCGGGAAGACGGCATAATCCATCTCGCGATAGACCCAGTCGAACTGATCGCGCCACATCTGCTCGATATGATGCGGATTGACGAAGCCATGGCTGTTCGGAGATTTCTTGATGAACATCATCGGCGGCAGGTCGTCGAGGTACCACGAGGCCGGGATTTCGATCAGATCGGTCTCCTGGCCGCGTCTCAGCGGCACCATCCAGTCCGACGGCTTGCGGGAATAGTCGATCTTCGTCCAGCTATCACCGACACGCACATAATAGGGCGTGAAATCATTGTGCATCAGCGAGTGATCGTACTTGATGCCGCGCTCCAGAAGCAGCTCATTGGTCACATTGGAGAATTCCCACCACGGTGCGACATAACCGGTCGGGCGCTTGCCGGAAAGCTTGGTGACCAGTTCGATGCACTTGTCGAGGATTTCCGTCTCCTGCTCGCGTGTCATGGCAATCGGGTTTTCATGGCTATAGCCATGGATGCCGATTTCATGGCCGGCATCGGCCACCGCCTGCATCTGCTCGGGGAATGTCTCGATCGAGTGGCCGGGAATGAACCATGTGGTCTTGATGCCGAAGCGTTCAAAGAGCTTCACCAGCCGCGGGCTGCCGACTTCGCCGGCAAAAAGGCCGCGCGAGATGTCGTCAGGCGAATCCTCGCCACCATAAGAGCCGAGCCAGCCGGCCACGGCATCAACGTCGATGCCAAAACTGCACAAGATTTCCTTTGCCATGGGATAACCTCCTTCGATTTAAGTTTCTGTAATCAATGAGCTGGGATGACGGTCGCGTCGGCCGGATCCCAGGTAAGCATGACCTCGGTGCCTAGGGGAAAGGCGCCGGGCCGGTATTTGTCGACATGCGCTTCCAGCGCCAAGCCTCGGCCATCAGGCAGGCTGATGCCGATCTGCGAGATATGACCGACCACGTCGAAGCGCTCGATGCGTGCGCCGACCACATTGCCGCCGAAAGCCCGTGCGAGATGTTCGCGTGCCGAGCCACCCGCCGCATGAACCTCGATCGCCTCCGAAGGAATGACGATGTTGACCTTGCTGGAGAGGCCGCCATTGGCACAGCCCGACAGGGTACCAAACGCGGTCGACACGAATGTGTTACCGACCTCGGTGCCGGCGACCTCGCCTTCGAAGATGGTATTGCGGCCAATGAACTGCGCCACGAATGGCGTGTCGGGGCGCGTATAAAGCTGAGCCGGCGGACTGATCTGCTCCACCCTGCCCTGGTTCATGACGACGATGCGGTCGGACAGCGCCATTGCCTCGGACTGAGCGTGCGTGACAAAAACGAAGGTCACCCCGAGCTTCTTCTGTAGCAGCTTCAGCTCATTCTGGATCGCCTTGCGCAGATTGGCATCCAAAGCACCCAGCGGCTCGTCGAGAAGCAGCACATCCGGCTCCACCGCGAGGCCGCGGGCAAGCGCGATGCGCTGGCGCTGGCCGCCGGAGAGCTTGTCCGGCTTGCGCTCGGCAATATCCTCCAGCCCGAGGGTCGCGAGAATACGGTCGACCCGCGCATCCCGCTCGGCCTTCGCCATGCCCTTGACCTCGAGACCATATCCGACATTCCGCCGGACGGTCATATGCGGGAACAGCGCATAGTTCTGGAAGATCATCGATGTCGGCCGCCTCTGCGGTCTGACATCGTTCATACGCTCGCCCTTGATCATCATGTCGCCGGAGGAAATGCTTTCAAAGCCAGCGATCATACGGAGAGTCGTCGTCTTGCCGCAGCCCGACGGGCCGAGGAAGGCGATGAATTCGCCCTTTCTGATCGATAGATTGAAGTCGATGACGGCGGGCGTGCCATTGTCATAGACTTTGCCGACATCGATGAGTTCCAAGTCATATATCATGGGAGATCTCCGGGCGTGGACGAGGAGGCGGACATCGCCTCCCCGCGCGGCATAGGATAGCTAGCGGCAGCCATCGGATCAGGCATTGAGGAATTCATCCCATTTCTGGACGAGATGGTCGTATTCATCCGGCCACTGGTGCCAGTAGGCAACGTTCTTGGCGCGTTCCGCCAGCGAGCCGCCGTCGCGCAGGTCGCCTTCCTTGATGCCGCGCTCGGCAGCACCGACCCAAGGCTTGCCCTCGTACCAGAAGGCATATTTCTCCGGCGCCATGACCTTCTGGATATTGGTCGACGGCGAATAATAGCCCTGTTCGGAAACGGTGATGCCGGGCTCGCCCGAGAGCCAGTAATCGGCATAGGCGATCACGGCTTCCTTGTTCGGCGTGCCTGCGATCATCGACGGGCCGATCGCCCAGCCGCGATAGCCTTCCTTCGGCACGGCATATTTGCATGCCTTGCCCTGGGCTTTGACCGCCATAACAGCCGGCTGCCAGGCGTCGCAGACGACCATCTCGCCCGATGCCATCAGGTTGACCAGCTCGCCGAAGTCACCCCACAGAGCGCGGAACTGCCCGTCCTTCTTCTTCGAAACGAGGAACTTCGCCGCTTCGTCGATCTCGGCCGTGCTCGGATTGCCGGGATTCTTGACATTCAGAAGGCCAAGCGTATTCATGGCCATGATGGCCTGACCGAAGGCGATCAGCGGATCGGTATTGAGGCCGGACTTGCCCTTCCACTTCGGATCGAAGATCGCCGACCAGGTATTGGCTTCCTCGGCGGAGAGAACCTCCGGATTGTAGCCGATGGAATCGTAGTTGTAGACCGCAGGCACCATGTTCAGCGTGGTCTTGGCGTCATCGGCCCAGATCTGGCCGACGATCTGTTGCTTCCGCTCCCACTTATCGGAAGGCGTGGTGAAGGTATCGCGGATATTGGCCCAGTTCTTCAAGGAGGCGGCCGGAACCGGCTCGACATTATTGGTCATGACGATCGACGGCAAGCGCTCGCCGATGATCTCCCAGCAATCGTAATCCTTGGAGCCGGACAGGATCTTGGTCTGTGCGTCCGGAAAGGTCGCTGCCGTGCCGGAGGTTTGCCCGACGCCGCTCACCTTGCGGAAGTCATCGAGGATCCGCTCCTGAACGGTGACCGAAAGGCCGATGGTGCGCAGCTGCTCCTTGGCGAGATTGGCAGCCTGTGCGTAAGCCGCGCGCGATGACAGGAAGGGTGTGCCGCCGCCGATCGCAAGCGCCATAACGCCGGCGGAATGCTTCAACAGAGAGCGTCTATTCAATTCCATTTTGGACATTTTTGTTCTCCAGTGCTGATTGCTGTTCCCTTGGCCCTTGCTGGACCTCTTCATTGCCGTATCGCCCTTCACCCGGTCGTTGCCGGGACGATGACGATCAGTACCGCCCCACAAGGAGGCCGCCATCCACGACCAGAACCTGGCCGGTCATGTATCTCGCGCCCTTAGAGGCGAGGAATGCGATCACGTCGGCGATGTCTTCCGGCTCGCCGAGCCGGCCCATCGGAATGAACTCGGCGGCCTTCTCCGCGCCTGCGGGGCCGAGCGAATTTTCTTCCGAAAGAAGCTGAGCCGTGCGGATATAGCCCGGCGCAATGCCGTTGACCCTGATGCCGTCCTTCGCCAGCTCGACGGCGAGCCCGCGCACCAATCCCACGACACCGGATTTCGCCGCCGAATAATGGACATGCTCGTCCCAGCCATAGGCGACGCCCATGATCGAGGAGAGCGCGACGATGCTGCCCGATCCGCGGGCACGCATGCCGGGTACCGCGGCACGCACCAGCTTGAAGATGCCCTTTAGGTCGACATCCATGGTCAGGTCCCACTTGTCGTCGGTGAGATTGTCGAGGGGCGTGCGATGGGCGATGCCGGCATTGGCAACGATGACATCGATCTTGCCGAAGCGTGCCTCGACATTGGCGACAAGTCGGTTGGCGGCTTCCGTCGAGCGGACGTCGTAGAGATGGAATTCGGCACAGTCGCCAGCGGCGATAATATCGCGAACGGTCTGCTCGCCTTCCTTCTCGAGGATGTCGGTGACGACGACATGGTCGCCGAGCGCTGCAAATGCCTTTGCTGTCGCCTGGCCGATACCGATGCCCGCCCCCGTGACGATGACGATCCGCTTTTCCATACTGTCCATCTGCTTGTCTCCCTCAGAGCATCACATCGCCGGAATTCGGCCCAAGCGTCTGGCCGACGAAAAGGCTCGCTGCCGGCGACGCCAGAAACGCCACGGTCGCCGCCACCTCTTCCGGTTCGCCGAAGCGGCCGAGCGGCAATTCGCGCTTCTTGCGTTCGCGCCATTCTTCGGAAAGACCCCGCACCAGCGGCGTGTTGATCGGTCCCGGCGCTACGGCGTTGACGCGCACGCCCCGGCTCGAGACCTCGCGAGCGAGCGCCTTGGTCATGCCGATGATCGCAGCCTTGGCACCGGAATAGTGAACCAGCTCGATGCCGCCGATCTGGCCGAGCTGGGAGGCGACGTTGACGATAACGCCCTCACCGCGCGCCAGCATCGAAGGGATGACGGCCTTGGTCATCAGGAAGGTACCGCGCACATGCACCGCGAACATCCGGTCGAAATCCTCAAGCTCGAGGTTTTCGAATGCTGCCTGATGCGCAATACCGGCATTATTGACGAGAAGGGCGACGTCGCCGTGCGAGGCCTTGGCAGCAGCATGGATAGCCGCCACATCCTCAGGCTGCGCGACGTCGCCGGCGATCGCGGCCGCCGCACCGCCCGCCTTGGTGATTTCCGAGGCAACAGTCTTGGCCCGCTCGCCCGAGAGGTCGTTGACCAGAACCGCATAGCCGTCCGCGGCAAGGCGCAGCGCAATGGCGCGGCCGATCCCAGAGCCGGCACCGGTGACGATGGCAGAGAGGGAAGCACAGATTGGAACGGAAACCTTCTCAGCCATCACGCGTCCTCCTGGATGCGGACGCGCTTGGCGCGCCTGACCGACAGACCCATCAGGATCGCGTAGGTGCCGAGAAGCGCGAAGGAAAACAGCGTGGTCAGCACCCCGAAAGCGAAGACGTTCGGATGCACCTCGACGGAGAAGGTGCCATAGATGGCAAGGGGCAGCGTCAGCTCGCGGCCGGAAGCAAACAGGGTGCGCGAGAACTCGTCATAGGAGAGCGTGAAGGCAAAGAGCATGGCCGAAAGCACGCCCGGGAAGATCAGCGGAAAAGTGACCTTGCGGAAGGTGCGTGCCGGCGTGACGCCGAGCGACCATGAGGCCTCCTCCATGCTTGGGTCGAACCTGTTGAAGATGGCGAGCATGACGAGGAAAGCAAAGGGGAAGGTGTAGACGACGTGCAGGACGAAGGCCGTGCTCCACCAGTGACGATCGATGCCGAAGGCATTGGCGACAAGCGCCATGCCGAGGCCGACAAGCACGCCCGGCACCATCATGCCGAGAACGATCAGATAGAAAGCGACGCCCGAGCCGCGGAACTTGCGACGAAAGGCCTGGGCGGACATGACGCCGAGCACCGTCGAGACGATCATGGTCATCAGCGCCAGAAAAAGCGAGCGGATCAGCGCCTGGTCGATCGGCAGGGGCGCGATTCGCGAGGGCGGCGTCAGACCGAAGAGATGCCGGTACCAGTAGGTGGACCATTCGATGATCGGGAATTGCGGACCGCCCTCCGGTCCGGTCTGGAACGACAGGATCGCCAGGACGACGAGCGGTCCGTAGAGGAAGATCAAAAAGAGGGTCGTATAGACGCCCAGGCCAAGCTTGATGCCACCGGCATTCATGATCAGAGCTCCTTTCTGAGGTCGACGACCTTGAGCAGGGCTGCGACAACAGCTCCCATGATGATCGTGAGCACAACGCCGGCGACTGCGGCAAAGGCCCATTTCAGCGAGCCGACCTGGGTGACGATGATATTGCCGAGCAGATTGACCTTGCGGCCGGACAGGGCAGCGGACGTTGCGAATTCACCGAGAACCATGACGGAGACGAAGATCGCGCCGACCACCACGCCCGGCATGGACAACGGCAGGATGATTGTGCGGAAGATGCGCCAGAAGCCGGCACCGAGATCCTGCGCCGCCTCGATGACAGAGGCGTCGATGCGACCCATCATGAAGGCGATCGGCCCGACCATGAAGACGCAGTAGATCTGTGTCATGCCGATGATCACGGACAGCTCCGAAAACAGCAGCACCTCGATCGGCTGCTGCACGATGCCGAGCTTCATCAGGATCATGTTGATGGCGCCCTCGGTGCCGAGCATCGGCCGCCAGGCAAGCACACGGATCAGGAAGGAGGTCCAGAACGGGATGACGCAGAGCACGAGCAACACGGTCTGCAGCGTCTTGTTCTTGATGAGAAGCCCGACGAAGAGCGCCGCCGGATAGCCGACGACAAGCGTCGATACCAGCACCAGCAACCAGATGCGGATCGTCGTCCAGAGCGCGCCGAGATAGGTGGGGCTCGTCAGGAAGGTGACCCAGCTCTGCAATGTTAGCGTCGGCTCGATCTTGAACGTCGTCTGTGTCCAGAAGGAAACATAGACCATCATCAGCATCGGCAGGACGAGGAAGGCCACCATCCAGATCATGCCCGGCGCCAGAAGCCAGAGCGTCTTGTTCGATTTCCGGCGTCTGGTTGCGCCTTCCTGCACGGCTTCCTCTGATGTCGCGACCATGGTCATCTCTCGCTCTCCTTGGAGGGTCCGGCGGAAGGGTTGGAAAAAGTCACATCAGCCGAAGACAAGGGCATCCTCCTTCTTCCAGACGAGCGCATAGCGATCCTTTTCGACAAAGACCGGCGGGCGGGCATGGCTCAGATGAGATTCGACCTCGAAGACGTGGCCGCCATCGAGCGCAAAGAAGGAGTTGACCGCCGCACCGGAATATTCGCTGGCGATGAAATCCGCCTCGATGCGCACTTCGTCATCCGATAGCACCGCATCGCGAGAGCGGATCGAAACGCGATCATAGCGGATTGCATAAGCCGGCTGCGGCGCCTTTCGGCGCGAACCATTCAGAGGGAAACGACCGGCCGGCCCGACGAAAGCATCCGCGACGACATCGCCGGCAAAGAGGTTATAGCAATTGAGAAAGCGGGCGACCGAGGCCGTGGCTGGGCTATTGTAGAGGACATCCGAAGCGGCGGCCTGCGCGATGCGGCCACGATCGAGAACAAGCACTAGGTCCCCCATCGCCAAGGCTTCGCTCTCGCTGCCAGTAACATGCAGGAAGGTCACGCCGCAGCGCTCGCGGATGATCTTGAGTTCGCTGCGCATACGGCCGCGCAGATTGGCGTCGAGCGCACCGAGCGGCTCGTCCAGCAGCACCATCTTCGGCTCCGTCACCAGTGTACGTGCCAGGGCGACGCGCTGGCGCTGACCGCCTGAAATCTGCGTCACGGCGCGGTCGTCAAACCCCTTGAGGCCGACCAGCGATAGCATGTCCTGAACGCGCTTTGCCAGGATGCGCGCATCCGTCACCGGATTGACCCTCCGATTGCGCAGGCCGAAGGCAACGTTTTCGGCAACGGAAAGATGCGGAAACAGAGCGAAGTTCTGAAAGACGAAGCCGATGCCGCGATCATGCGGCTCGACGCCATCGAGCCGTTTGCCATGGAAGAGGATCGAGCCGGCATCCGGCTCCTCGAAGCCGGCAATGACGCGCAGCAGTGTCGTCTTGCCGGAGCCGCTGGGGCCTAGCAGCGAGATATACGCATTGTCGGGCAAAGAGAAATCTATCCTGTCCAGCGCGGGCGCCGCGCCATAGGACTTGGTGACTTGGCTGAGCTGAAGAACGGTCGACACCGAATTCCCACCAGTTTCAAGGCAAGGATCATCCTTCGGGCAGAGCTCCGCCTTCGCCCGGATCACAAGTATCCGGACCTTCAGACGTCTGCCTGCGTTCGCGCATGCTCACATGCACGTCAAAGAGATGTTCCTTGGCGTTTCAAAGAGTTCCACCTGCGACGCTTCTGACGAGCGCCTTGATGTTGAGAGCATTGCATAAATGATTTTTGTATTCAATAGACTTTTTTACGAAAAAGCCGAGCTCCAAAGCACCATTTAAACAAGGGGTAATCGGCACAAGGTGGCGACGTTGGCGAGCACCCTCGCCTTCGCGTAGAATTGGCGAAAAAGCAGGCATTACGGGCGCCCGAGCGAGACGCGCCGCACCCGAATATCATTCAGAAAATAGCGCCAATCGAGGCGCTATGGGTCAGCAACCAGCAAAAAGAGATTCACCGTACTTGCTCGCAAAAACATATTTTGTATTCAATAATCATTTATTTTTGCGCTATGTTACAATTACAAAACGCGTAAGAGTGAGGCATCAGAACGACGTGAGTCCATTGCATCAGATGACCGAAAACCGTGCGCGCCCTAATGCGCAAAAGCGCTACGAGATCGCCGAGGATGTTCTGCGTGGCAATATCGAGGACAACACGCTGCCGCAGGGCGTGGTGCTGCTCGAAGGGCCGATCGCCGACATCCTGCAGATTTCGCGCGCGCCCGTGCAAAGGGCGCTGCAGACGCTGGAGAGCGAAGGGCTGGTGCATCGCTTCAACGGACGCGGCTATCTCGTCGGTCCCGCCGGCCAAGGCATCGAGCCGAAGCGCACCGATATCAAGACCCTCGGCCTGACCATTCCGCGCCACGCAGACGAAGCCTTGCAAAGCCGCGCCTCCTGGGAACGCATCTACAATACCGTCGAGGCCGATGTCGCCGGCTGCGTCGTCTTCGGCCAGTACCGCATCATCGAGATCGAGCTTGCCGATCATTTCAACGTCAGCCGCACCGTCGTCCGCGATGTGCTGACGCGGCTGCGCGAGCGTGGCCTCGTGCGCAAGAACCAATCGTCCCACTGGATCGCCGGCCCGCTGACGGCGCAAATGATCAAGGATCATTACGGCCTGCGCGGTATGCTGGAACCGCCGGCGCTTGTCGCTGGCGCGAGCCACGTCGACCGGGAGCGGTTGAACGATCTGTTTCTGCGCCTTTCCGATCTCGAACGGCACGAACCGGCGGATCATCTTGCGGCGCTGGAAGCCATCCATGCCGACTTCATCGACATCTGCATCCTTGCGACGCCGAACGAGCGGCTGAAGGAATCCATCCGCAATAACCTGCTGCCCGTCACGGCGACGGAGCGGTTGCTGCGGCGCCTCGGCTTGCCCGGAGATCCCGCCATCATCACGGAGCTCCGCCTGATCGCGGAACTGTTGCTGCGCGGCGCCGTCAAGGCGGCGGCAGCGATGATGGAGAACCATCTTGAAGCTTCCGTCGACCGCACGATCGCACAGATGAAGATCGTCGCGATCATCCCAGGCCCCGGCGTGACGGCCGCTTATCTCACCCGCGTTCTCGAGTAAGATGCAGGCGATCCCTGACCTATGCCATCTGTGCCGGAAACGCGGGATCGAAGGGGCAGCCATCCGCTTGATCCCTTACGCCAGAGTAGCGCGAAGGCGCGCAAGCAATGCCTGCCGGTCCGCCCGGGCCGCCAGCGCCTGATCCATGGAGACCTCCACGAATTGCGTTGGCGTATGCGGCTGCAGTTGGGCGATCAGATCCATGTCGGCCGAGATCACCGTTCCCAGCATGAAATAACCGCCGCCGGAGACGGCGTCGCGATGCAGGATGATCGGCTCGGTTCCGCCCGGCACCTGGATCGAGCCATATGGATAGCAGCTGTCGACGATATTCGACGGATCCGAGCCTGCACCGAAGGGCTGCTTGCGCTCGACGAATTCGAGCTTGCGGCCGCCGCGGAAGCGATACCCCATGCGATCGGCCTCCGGCGCCACCTTCCATTGATCGGCAAAGAAGTTGCTCTTCGTTTGCTCTGTCAACCGATCCCAATAGAGCCCCGGCAGAACCCGGAGCTCCGCCGGTGTACCGGGCTTGCGGCGCAGCTCCTCGGCAATGGATAGCCCCTCGTTCTTCATGGAACCGGAGCCAACGGGAAGCTCATCTCCGCCAGCGATAGCCTTACCATTCAGGCCGCCGAGGGCGCCGATCACATAGGTCGACCGGCTGCCCAGCGCTTCGGGAACATCGATGCCGCCCGACACCGCAATGCAGATCCGCGCCCCGGACCTCAGAAAGTCGAAGCTTACGGTCTGCCCCGCCCTGACCTTGAGTGCCGTCCATCCCGGTTGGAGCTCGTCATCGATCCTGACGGGCATGTCGGCGCCGGTAACCGCAATCAGCGCGTCGTCGAGAAATTCGAGCTTGGGCCCCATGAAGACGGCTTCGAGACCGGCCGCACCCTCATCATTGCCGACGAGAAGATTTGCCGCCCGCATCGCATAACGATCCATGGCGCCCCCAACGGGAATGCCGAGATGGAAATAGCCGGGTCGTCCGAGATCCTGAATCGTAGTGGAAAGGCCGTGATGAAGAACCTTAATGGCCATGCAGCGCGCCCTCCAGCTTGGCGTTGTAGCCGTCTATATCGGCCTGGTATTGCCTGAGATCGAAACTGACGTCGCGGATCGGCGGCGCGAAGCGGCCCTTGTCGACATCCTCGACCGCCTGGTCATAGCCGTCACGATCGATAGGCCGGAACTTCACGATATCGCCGGGACGGAAGAACACCATGAAGTCGCGGAGATAGCTCGTCGTTTGCGTGGGGTCGAAGATCGGCATCGGCGTGATGCCGAACATCTGATAGCCGCCTGCCCCGCGCACCGAATAGATGCAGCCGAAGCAGCCGCCGTGTCCCACCGTCAACCGTGGTGTGTCGGTTCGCGGGCGCAGATATTTCGGCACCTCGATCTGCCGCTGCCGCTCCACCATCTGGTACATGAACGGCAGGCCGGCAACGAAGCCGACCATCGAAACGAACCAGGGCGAGCCGGTATGAGCCGAAATAAAGTCCTCGACCGTATCATAGCCATTGATCCTGGTAGCGTAGTCGAGATCGGTCCCCGTCGGCTCCTGATGCCGCTCGCGGAAGCGCATCAGCGTCTCATGCGTCCAAGGATCATTGTAGAAAACAGGGATTTCGACGATGCGGGTGGTAATGAGCGGCTCCGCCTTTTCAGCCTCGCTCTCGATTGCCTTGACCTCGCGCAGGAGATCGTCCGGCTTGATTATGTCGGGATCGAACTTGATCTGAAAGGAGGCGTTGGCAGGGCAGATTTCGGTGACACCTTTGATGGCGCTCTCGCGCACCCCCTTGGCCATCGACAGGCTCTTGAAGAAGGCTTCGAGGGACATCTCGTCGCTGCATTCGACGAAAAGATGCTCGTCACCTCCGAACGTAAAGCGAGCAGGCATCAGGCAACCTCCGCCGATACGCCGTCAACCGCGGCAAAATCGGTCTCCAGCCAGGTTTCGAGAAAACGTGTGTGGAATGCGCCCTTGCGCACCGACGGGTCGCGGGCGAGCGCGAGATGCAGAGGGATCGTCGTCGGCAAGCCTTCGATCGCCAGATTGGAAAGAGCGCCGGCCAACCTGTGGAGGCAGGCATCGCGATCCTCGGCCCAGACGATCAGCTTGCCTAGCAGGGAGTCGTAGAAGGGCGGCACGGTATAGCCGGCGTAGAGCATCGTATCGAAGCGAATGCCTTCGCCTTCCGGAACCGAGAGCCGCGTCACAGTGCCGGGCGTCGGCAGAAAGCCCCTGGCCGGGTCTTCGGCATTGATCCTGCATTCGATGGCGTGACCGCGTGCCCGAATATCGGATTGAGAGAGCGACAAGGGAGCGCCGCCGGCCACCCTGAACATCTCCTGCACCAGATCGATGCCGGTAATCATTTCAGTTACCGGATGCTCGACCTGGATGCGAGTATTCACTTCGATGAAGTAGAATTGCCTGGTATCCTCGTCGTAGAGATATTCCACCGTGCCCGCGCCGCGATAACCGACTTCGGCGGCAAGCGCCACGGCGCTGGCGCAAAGGCGCTGCCTGATGTCATCGGGCAGCGTGGAGGCTTGCGCTTCCTCCCACACTTTCTGACGGCGACGTTGCAGCGAGCACTCACGTTCGAAGCAATGGACGAAATTCCGTCCATCGCCGAAAATCTGCACCTCGATGTGGCGGGCGCGGGTGATGACCTTCTCCATGTAGAGGCGGCCATCGCCGAAAGCGGCCGCCGCCTCCGCCGAGGCGAGCGGAAACTGTTCCCTGAGTTCGGTAAGTGACTGGACGATGCGGATACCACGTCCACCGCCGCCGGCGGCCGCCTTAATCATGACGGGAAAGCCGATGCGTTCGGCAATCGCTTCTGCAGCCGCAATATCCGCCACGCGACCATCACTTCCCGGCACCGTCGGGACGCCGGCCCGTTTCGCAATCTCGCGGGCTGCCACCTTGTCGCCGAGCAGCCGGATGGCCTCGCCGCTCGGTCCAATGAAGATCATGCCCGCCGCGTCGACGGCATCGGCGAAATCTCCGTTTTCGGACAGAAACCCATAGCCCGGATGAACGGCATCCACGCCCACCGACCGCGCCGCCGAGACGATGGCGTCGATGTTCAAATAGGATTTCTTTGGAGCCGGCGAGCCGATATCGATCGTCTCGTCCGCCAGTTTAACCGCCAGCATGTCGGCATCAGCGGCACTATGAACCTGCACGGTGCGAATGCCGAGCGCTTTAGCCGCCTCTATGATCCTGACGGCGATCTCGCCGCGATTGGCGATCAGAACGGAGCGGATCGTCATGGGTCCACCTCCGCTATGATCTGGCCGGCCATGACAGGCTCTTCATTATCGACGAGAAAGGTGATGTTCTTGCCATCGAGCCCAGCAGGGATCTGCTGGAAGGTTTTCATGACCTCGATGAGGCCGATCGTATCACTGGCAGCAACGGCATCGCCATCGGCCTTGAAGGGCGGCGTGTCCGGAGAGGAAGCCCGGTAGAAGGTTCCCGGAAGGGGTGATCTGATCTCAAGCTTGCTCATGGGACCTCCGCGCTGCGTCGCTGTTCAAAATCTGTGAAACGGGTGCAATCCTGATACCCTCGGCAATGAGGGCTTCGCGCATGTGGCGCACGATATCGAGCGCACCCAAAGTATCGGAATGAAAACAGATGGAATCGAAGGCGATGGGGATATCTGCACCGTTGACGGTACGCACGACACCTTCGGTGCAGGCTTTCACGACCTTGCGGGCAATTGCCTTTGGATCAGGGCGACCGGCATCCCTGGTAAAGACGATCCAGCCCGTATCATCGTAGTCTCGATCAGCATAGAACTCGCGCACGATAGGTTGGGCGGCCTCCTGCGCAGCAAGGCAGGTTGCCGAGCCATCCATACAGAACACGAACATGTTCGGCGCCACGGTGCGCATATATTGTATGAAGATCTGCGAGAGATCGGCGTTCGCCGCCAATTCCATATAGAGAGCGCCATGCGGCTTTACATGCTGGACGGGCACGCCATGACGTCTGGCAAATTCGCGTAGCGCACCGACCTGATAGACCAGATCATTGACGATCTCGCGGCTGGTGCCGTTGATCTTGCGTCGTCCGAAGCCCTGGAGATCATTATAGCCGGGATGAGCTCCGACGCCGACGCCGTGGGCGGCGGCCATCCGTACGGTCTCATCCATCAGATTGGGATCGCCGGCGTGAAATCCGGTGGCAATATTGGCCGAACTGATGAGCGAGATAAGCTCCTCGTCATGCGCATCGCCGATCCGCCACCGGCCGAAGGCCTCCCCCATGTCGCAATTGATATCGACAGCTTCCTTCAAACGCCTTCCCTCGCACCTGCATTCCAATCGGGACCGATATGTGAACGCTAGAGGCAAAGGCTGTCGTTGAAAAATACAATTTTTAAAACCATGATATCTGATAAACTGATATCTATGCTCAAAATAGCATCACAAAATATATTGTAATATCAACTATATATTAGAGTTGCGTACGGTTCTATCGAAAATCAGCTCGTTTTAGATCCATGAAATCTGAATCGCAGCAGATGTTTTCAGATAAATAGATGGGAAGAACTTCATGAGCTTGAGCCTGCGGCAGCTTCGCTACTTCGTCGCAACGGCGGAATATGGACAGATCTCGCATGCGGCCGTCAGCCTGTCGATCTCCCAATCTGCCGTCACTGCGGCGATCAAGGATCTCGAACTCACGGTCGGCGTCTCTCTGTTCAACCGCACGCCACAGGGCATGGACCTGACGACAGCAGGCCGGCAATTCCTGTCCCATGCCTATGAGATCTTGGCGAAAGTTGACGAGGCGACCCATCTCAACCTCGTTAGCAGCGACATCGAAGGCGAACTCGTCGTCGCAGCGACCTACACCGTCATCGGCTATTTCCTGCCGATGCACATCGAGCGTATCCGCCGCCTCTATCCGAAGCTGAAAATTCAGCTCTACGAAGTCAATCGCGAGTCGATCGAAGAAGGCTTGCTGACCAATCGCTACGACATCTCGGTCTTGCTGACCTCGAACATCCTCAATCCGATGCTGATGACCGAGACGCTTCTGAGTTCGGTCAGGCGCCTCTGGTTGCCAGCCGGCCACGACCTGCAACGTCGCGACGGGATAGGCCTGCGTGAAATCGCCGAAGAACCCTACATCATGTTGACGGTCGATGAGGCGGCACATTCTTCGCTGCGCTATTGGAGCCAGAGTTCCTATCAGCCCAAGGTGCTCCTGAGGACCAGTTCGATCGAGGCTGTCAGGTCAATGGTGGCAAACGGCCTCGGCGTCGCCATCCTTTCGGACATGGTGCACCGTCCCTGGTCGCTTGAGGGAAGGCGCATCGAGACCGTCAATATACAGGACCCGGTTCCGCCTATGGATGTAGGACTCGCCTGGCGAGCCAATGTCGACTTCAGCCCGCCCATGCTTGCCTTCCGCCGTTATTTCCAACAGGCCTACAGCCTGCCGGGTACGAACGCATAAATACCTGGCGGGTAAAACCAATGTAACGCAAGGAGCACCGCGACCTTTGAAGAAGCGAAACAAATTGGCTGTTATCAGGACGGAGAACATCTGTGCTCTTGACTGGATTCGAACCAGCGATCCGCGCGCTTAATGCACTAAGCGATTGAAAACCCGATCCGTTGATTAAGCGGAGCGTTGTTTGCAGCGTAATCAACATTTTGAAACTAAGTGACTGATGTTACTGGGATAATGGAGTCCGAATTATCTGAGTCTCATAGTAAATATGGAAATCGCAGCTGACTACCACCGTAGGAAACGTTTGCCCGCCAAATAGCTGATCGTCACCACGATAAGGGTCGCCAAAGGATACCAGGTGGTAACGAACAGCGGACTGTCGTCAAAGCAGTTCGTCGCGTAGAGTGTGGCAGCGATCCCGACTGAAACAAGGCCTGCAAGTGCGCCGGCGAGGCCTGGGTTTTCTGGCGCGCCTTGACGCATGGCGAGGAACAGAAACGTGCCGGGGAACGCAGATAGCGCCGGTATGATCGTGAGGCAATGCAAAGAGTTATGGCCTATCAATTTATCGAGCCAGACATCGGACGGCGTGACCAGTAACTCCAGGGCGGTTGCTGCGAGCAAAAGAACTGGCGCGATTAAAAGCAGAAACCGTCTCTTGCCAACATCCCTGCCCGGTCGAATTACCGGCCCCGTCAGGGATAACGCAGCCACAAAAAGGGAGAGAGTGACAACAAATTTGAAGCCGAACCGCACAGTCTCGATTGCCTGGCCGATGTCGTGTCGAAAGCCCAGCGTCAAAAAGAAGACAAGGCCGGAAACCAAAGAGCCAGCCGCAACGGCGACCGATAAATTTAAGGTCAAGTTGACGGGTCGCCGCGTGTCCTCTGCTATCAGGTTTATCAGATCTTCTGTTTTCACGCCGCTCATCCTACCGGACGATCCGATAGCACCGGATCGCAATCATCACCGCCTGTAATGGCACATATGATGTTTTACGCCAAAAGCATCAAGCGCCGTGTCTTCAACCTGGCCATCGCCACTCTGGCCTGGTCTGGGTTCCTAGTTATGGCTGTTATTCGCGAGCGACGATCCATCTTGAGAGAAGGTGGTCGACCGAGAATTTTCCGGGGCCCCAGGCCATCAACGACAACGCCATGGCTGCCCAGGTAATGTGGATCGGCCACCCATCCGGCACAGTCAGCTCGACGATCAGTGTCATGAGCAGTAGGCCAGTCGCGGCAAAACGGGTGGCGAAGCCAAGGACGAGCAGTATCGGAAGCGTGATCTCCGCTGAACCGGAAAGGAAGGCCATGGTCATCGGCGCCGGATACGGGTAAGGACCGCCCGGCAGATGCAACATGAACTCGTCGGTAAACAGGGTGACGGCCGTGTCGTTCAGCTGCAGAAAGCCGTCCCATTTCAGAATGCCGGATTTCCAGAAGGGCACGGCGAGAGCAAAGCGCATGACTGCTTGGACAATCGTCGGCTGCGCAACTGTGCGCACAGCGGTCTGGGCGAGCTCCACGAGCGTTACGATTGGCTGCAAGACCTTGATCGAAGATTGCGGAGGGGTGGTCGATGTCATGCTACGTCTCCCAGAGTGACTGAAGAAAATACGCCCGCTTCGACCATGCCCGCGACGCTGGCCGCGATATCAAAGGATGGGCAGGCTTCGATGGCCCTGGCTGCGGCAACGCCCAACGGCTCGCCAGAAACGAGGTAGCCCAGAAAATCCGCTCCGCCGGGAGGAAGGTGGCGCACCACCACCTCCATATCGGGTCGCGTGATCAGCGCGTCTTCCGGCTCAGTTGCTTCGATCTGACCGACCGGCTTGTCGCTGCGATTTGCGGCGAAGATTGTCAGCGCTGGGTAGCGGGAGCGAACGATCCTGGCGGACGGATGCGGCAGGAAGATCAGATCTGCGAGACGATCCGGCGGTACGGACGCCAGCACATCGGGTTGGAGCGGCTGCACATCCGCAGCATGGTAGGCGTCGAGCCAAGCTCGCTCAATTCTCGCGACATCGGCGAGCCATGGCAATGACTGGGCGTATTCATATCGCTCAATGAATGCCGGAAATTCTCGTCCATATTCGAAGAGCAGTGGCGAACTCGGCGGCGTTTCTCTGAGATGGAAACGCGCCATCGCCCGGAAGAAATCAGGACCGGTGAGGCGCTGGACAGCGGGGAAAATCCCTGCAAGGGCGTCGATCAGGCTGACGGTGACGTTGTTGCGGTAGACATTGTAGCGCTTGACAGCACCCTTGCCGTTCGGGCCGACAACGTCGGCGGGCGTGTCAACGTCGGGGTTCGTCAGGGCCGGCGCAAAGTCAGCGGCGTAGCTGAGGAGATTCGTCCGGCCGGACGGGATATCAGGCTGCTGCATAGCTTTGATCCGGTAAGGCGATGGACAGGTGGCGGTCGAGGATTGCCTGAGCGGCGAGCGCTTCGCTGCGTAACACCGGCCAATCCGGAATATTGCTGTCCCATTCGATAAGGGTCGGGATCGGACCGCAGCGGCTGATAACGATCTCATAGAGCTTCCAGACCGCGTCCGCGACCGGCCCGTCATGACTATCGATCAGCAGCAGATCGCCCTCGTCGTCGGCCTGTTCGGCATGGCCCGCGAGGTGGATCTCTCCGACCGCGGCAAGCGGAAAACCGGATAGATAATCCAGTGCCGAAAAGCCGTGGTTGGTCGCGGACACAAACACGTTGTTGACGTCGAGCAGAAGACCGCATCCGGTGCGTCGAGCGATTGAGCCGATGAAGTCGGTCTCGCTCATCGTGGATTGTCTGAAAGTCACATAAGTCGAAGGGTTCTCCAGAAGGATCGGCCGGCCGATGGCTTCCTGCACCTCCTCGATATGCTCACAAACCCGCGCGAGGCTTTCCGGTGTATATGGCAGGGGAAGCAGGTCGTTGAGAAAGGTCGTCTGATGCGTCGACCAGGCAAGGTGCTCTGATACAAGGGCAGGCTCATAGCGTTCGACGAGGGATCGGAAGCGCTCAAGATGCGCTTTGTCCAGCGGCTGAGGCCCGCCGATCGACATGCAAACGCCATGAAGCGACACTGGATTAGCGGTCCGGATCTGTTCGAGCGCTCGGTGCGGCGGCCCGCCTGCGCCCATATAGTTTTCCGCGTGGACTTCGAAGAAGCCTCTATGCGGGCCATCTGCGACGATCGCCGGAAAATGTTCATGTTTGAAACTGGTCCCCGCCAGACCTGCAATCGGGTGGGTCGGAAAGCGGAAAGGAAGCTCCGCTGATGGTGATGCGGCCATGGTTGTGTGGATCTGTTTCATGGTTCTTCTCCGCTTTCCAATTCTGTTGGCTTTCGTTTTGACTTAGATCGCCTTCAAAGAGCCGTGCTTGCCATTTGGCAGAACAATCGACGTGCAGGTGCCGCCCTGAACGAACTTCCAGGAATTGCCTTGGAAATCGACCGTCGATGTGCCCTGGCAGGTCGTTCCCGGACCAGCAGCACAATCGTTTTGTCCCTTAAGAGCGACGCCGAAGCACTTTTCCTTGTGAGCGGCGACGGCGGCACTCGCCTCTGCTTTCGTAAGCGGGGCAGCGCTGACCATCGAAGCAAGAGCGGTTGTGACCGCACCGGCGAGCACGGCACTATTGATGGCGGTTTTGATGGACATTTGATTCTCCTTGTCGAAACGACGCTCTGGTTGAGCGCATAAGGAGTTCGCAAAGCGCGAGGCGGATGTTACCGAAGTGATCATCACATGATCGTGATTGCCTCACGTGCCGTTTCCCAGATGGGCTCGCGCAAATCAGCAGCGGCTCCCACGGCTCTCACTCCAAAATGAGCCGTAGGCCTAGACTGCGCAAACGTCAGGAACAGCTTTCGGAAGCGAATTAGGCCCTGCTCAAAATGAGGCACTTTGTGCAATCCGCGAGATAAGGTCCTCTGTCTTCAATTTGTCGTTCCCACATACCGGGCCGAGAGGGCCTTTAATGCGCGATGGAGTGAAACCCGCACGGCCACCTCTGTCATGCTCATTCGTTCCGCAGTTTCCCGAACACTTATTCCTTCTATTGAAATCGATTGCACGATTGTTCGCTGAGGCTCTTTGAGACGAGCAAGCATCTTCTCAACATCCAGGCGATCCCCGGCATCCAGCCGCTCCTCGCTTTCCAGGAGCGTGATCACGTCCTCTAGCGGAACTCTGATTTCGTTGCCTCTACGCCGAAGGCTGTCCACCAATTTGTTGCGAACCAGAGCAGCCATCCACGGGCCTAGCGGCCGGGATCGGTCCCAGGTTCCGCGTTTAAGATGGATAGCTAGCAATACCTCCTGAACGACATCCTCAGCCTCACTTGCTGGCGCGCCGTATTGCTCGCACCGTCTGCGCGCCATGACACGAAGGTGGGGCGTCACGGCAGTTAGCAGCTTATGATAGGACCGTGCATCTCCGGCAATTGCCGACCGCATCCACCGCGCCCATTCTTCTTCACGCGCCGGATTTCTCATCCGATGCATCCTGTTTCGAGACCGAGAGGAGAATTGATACAGGCGGGATCGCTTTTTTTGCCATGGATATATCAGTGCGATGGAAAGAGCTCGCGATGAACGGAATGTGATGCGGATCTGACGTCTGGGTCACGTTGTGGCATTTGGTTCGAGAAGCCAGAAAACCGGCCTGATCAGCCCTTCGAGCAGTTCCCTTTCAGGCCGCGTACGTGCAAGAACCCGGATGCCGAGTAACGTACTCAAAAGCGTGCGAGCAAGGTCCGACGCGTTTAGCCGATCGCTTATGGTCCCGTCATCTTGGCCTTTCCGAACACATCGCCCAAAGAAGCCTTCGACTTGTAACAATACTCCTGCCACGACCCGTTGGAATTCTTCGTCGTGAGGCGCAACCTCGAGCGCAGAATTCACAAGCATGCAGCCCTTTCGTTTTACGTCGCCCAGCGAGCGGTCGATGATTTCATCAAAAAAGGCCTTGATCGCAAGCAGCGGTGGTTTTGATTCAAATCGCCCGACGCGGTCGCCAAAACTTCGCTCGACATAAAAATCAAGCGCTCGGCGGTAAACAGTTCGCTTATCGCCAAAGGCGTTGTAAACGCTCGCTGTCGTCAACCCCATGGCGTTCGCAAGATCTCGGATGGATGTTGCTTCGTATCCCTGTTCCCAGAACTGCTCCACCGCCAACTCAAGCACTCTTTCTTCATCGAACTCTCGTGGCCGAGCCATAGAATCAACTCTCAGGAATTCGGTCATGCATCCGGCAGATCCGTACTTCGCATTGGGATTTTATAACGCTCGATTTAAAATGCAACTCGTCATGCAAGGACGAGCGCGCGTGTGATTGCTGAAGGTTTAATTTGATCTGGATATGAACGAATTGGCCCTTATCAAACCTGGCTTCTTCCCAGATCGACTTCGCACTTATGGGACAAGCTCTCGGAAGAATCCCTTATCTGTACTCTTGATAGGATTCGAACCTGCGATCCGCGCGCTTAATGCGCTAAGCGATTGAAAACCCGATCTCCTGATTAAGCGGAGCGTTGTTTGCAGCGTAATCGGATTTATGGAACCGGCGAGAAGCGTGGCCTCGGTTGAAGGATCGAAGCCCGCTGCAGACCTCCAAGAATATTACGATTGAGGCGCTATACCTGGGCTTCGAGGCGCATCGCGTTCTTTCAGATTCGTTTCTGCGCTTTGGCGATCGGCCCTGGCCTGCTGGCGGAACGACCCGACAGGTCAAGCCGCTTTCTCAGGCATGTTCGCCAACCGATAGGCGATCAGGTCCTCGATGGTGATCAAGTGAAGATGGTGACGTTCGGCGAATACCTCGAGTTCCGGTAGCCGGGCCATCGTGCCGTCGTCATTTGCCACTTCACAAATCACGCCGGAAGGTGCCAAGCCGGCAAGTCTGGCAAGATCCACAGCTGCTTCAGTATGGCCGGGACGGGACAAGACGCCATTCGGGTGTGCGCGAAGCGGGAAAATATGACCGGGACGGGCAAATTCCTCCGGGCGTGAACCATCCGTGACGAGAGCTTTGACGGTTGCTGCTCTGTCAGCGGCGGATATTCCGGTGGTCGTTCCGGGGATGTAGTCGACCGAAACGGTGAAGGCAGTCTTGAGGACCTCCGTGTTGCGCGGCACCATCAACGGAATGTCGAGCTCGTCAAGCCTTTCGCCTTCCATCGGAACGCAGATGAGACCGCGGGCGTGGTTCATCATGAAGGCGATCGCCTGCGGTGTGACCGCTTCCGCAGCGATCACCAGGTCGCCTTCGTTTTCGCGGTCACGATCATCGACAACCACGATGATCTCGCCCCGCGCAATTGCAGCGATCGCATCTTCAATTTTCGAAATTGCCATTTTCCTGCCTTTCAAGGGTTGCCGTTTAAAACGGCGTGCATGGCCGGTCAAAGCCACCATTTTCCCTTGGGCGAACAAGCATGTGAACGCCACGGCGAAGCGGCGTCTCCTGCGTTGCTCTCTTCCATCCGGACTATGACCGTCGGCTCCGGCATCTCACCGGATCTGCTGACCCTTCCGAAAGCTCGAAAGGCGCTCGCGGGCTCAAGGAAACTCCTCATACCGCCGGTGGGGAATTACACCCCGCCCTGAGAACGATTGAAAGATAAGGGATCAATGCCTCATTCCGCAAGAGGCTTTGATCGCCAAATCGTCGAGAATCCGATCCACCCAATGAACGCACCGTTCCTCATTGTCGAACTACGACATGATCAAGCCGCCATCGACATTGATCGTCTGGCCGGTGATATAGGCCGCATCGTCGCTGGCAAGGAAAGTGACGAGACCTGCGACATCTTCGCCCGATCCGGCCCGTTTCATCGGAATGCCCTCGACCCATTCTTTCATGAGCTCGCCGGGGCCGTAATTGCCCAAAAGCTTGCCCCAAGCCTGGTCGTTATAGGCCCACATGTCGGTTTCGATGATACCAGGGCAAAAGGCGTTCACAGTGATCCCTTCGGTCGCAACTTCCTTGGCGAGGCTCTGGGTAATGCCGACGACACCCATCTTGGATGCCGCATAGTGCGGCGTGTAGATAAAGCCGTCTCGCGCCTGGCCGGAAGCCGTGTTGATGATACGGCCGCCGCGGCCATGCTTGCGCATGCGGGCAATTGCTTCCTGGGCGCAGAGAAAGACACCCTTTGTATTCACCGCCATGACCTTATCCCATTCGCGCTCGGTCATATCCTCGATGCGGGCAATGGTGATGACGCCGGCATTCTGGATGGAGACATCGACAGCGCCGAAGGCCGTCTCGGCCGCATCGTAGAGACCCTTCACGCTGGCCTTGTCGGTCACGTCACCGACGAAAGAAATCGCCTTTCCGCCGTCAGCCTTGATCGCATCGGCGACCGTTTGGACGGAATCCTCATTGGCCGAGACTACGAGATTGGCGCCCTCACGCGCGAACCGTTTGGCGATCGCGGCCCCGATGCCGCGGCTTGCGCCGGTAATGACGACAGTCTTGTTTTCGAAGCGTTGCATTCTCTATTCCTTTCGCGATGACAGCCACGCAAGGCGCCGGCTCAGGGGCCGATCGCCCCGCCTGTTGCTGGCGATTTCAAGCGGCCGCCGTAATAATCCCGGCAAACTCCGATGCCTTCAGCGACGCACCTCCGACGAGAGCGCCATCGACGTTGGAAACGCCGAAGATCGCCTTTACATTCGACGCCTTGACCGAGCCGCCATAGAGGATTCTGACACCCTGCCCATTTTCTCCCAGCCGCTTTTCAAGCGCCTGGCGGATAGACAAATGTATCTCCTCGATCTGTTCCAGGGTCGGAACCAGTCCTGTTCCGATCGCCCATACTGGTTCATAGGCGATCGTCGTGTTCGAACTGGTTGCAGTGTTGGGAATTGATGCTTCTAGCTGGGCACGAACCACTTCGATCGCCCTGCCCTCGTCCCGTTCTTCTCGCGTCTCGCCGACGCAAATGATGCTTACCAGCCCCGCCCCATGGACGGCGACGGCCTTGCCTGCGACCAAGGCATCCATCTCCTTGTAAGCCGAACGCCGTTCGGAATGTCCCAAGATTATAAAGCGAGCGCCGATTTCGACGAGCATCTCGGCAGAAACATCTCCGGTATAGGCGCCTGAGGTCTGCGCGTGGCAATCCTGTGCCCCGATGGCAATCCCCGACCCCCGCGCCCGTTCGACAGCTTTCTCGACCAGCGTGAAGGGCGGGCAGACGACGATGTCACACGCCGCCTCGCCCGTTAGCCCCTTCAGCGCCTCGATCTCAGCCAGGGAGGAAGCGAGACCGTTCATTTTCCAGTTGCCGACAATCAGTTTCTTCATCACATCACCAGCAGCAGAAGCCACCGTCGACGAGCAGATCGACGCCCGTCACGAAGCTCGCGGCATTCGACAGCAGGAAGACGGCGGGGCCGACCATCTCATCGACCGTTGCCATGCGGTGCATCGGCGTCTGCTCTTCGAAAAGTTTGGTCTGGTGAACCATTTCCGGACGCGTGTTCATCGGCGTCGCCGTATATCCCGGCGAGATGGTGTTGACGCGGATGCCGCGACCGACCCACTCCATCGCCAGCGACTTCGACATGTGGATCACACCGGCTTTTGAGGCGTTGTAATGGGCCTGGCTCAGGCCGCGATTGACAATGACGCCGGACATGGAGGCAATATTGACGATCGATCCGCGTCCATTTTTCAGCATGGCGCGCGCTTCTGCTTGGCAGGACAGGAAGACGCCCTTCAGGTTGATGTCCATCAGCGTCTGGTATTGGTCCTCTTCCATCTCCTCCGCAGGGTTGGCGTTGGCGATACCGGCGGCGTTGACGGCAAGCGTCAAGGCGCCAAGCTCCGCCTCTGTGCGGGCAATCGCATCCGCAAGAGAAGATTTGCTGGTGACATCAGCCGCGATCTGGATGGAATGGCGACCGGCCGCTTCGATATGCGAAGCCGTGTTCGCTAGACCATCGTCGGATCGACGGTCCAGAAGCGCGACGTTGGCGCCGCACTGCGCAAGGCCGATTGCGATGCGCTGCCCAATCCCGCTTCCAGCGCCGGTCACAAGCGCGACCTGTCCCTCAAGATCGAAAAGCTTCGGGGCGTTCAGAGTGATGTCGGACACCGCTCTTCCTTTCTGTTTGTCTAGATTGTCGCAAGTTCCATGACAGAGACGTCATTGGCCTCGTCACGATTGAGAATGCCTGCCTGTTTGCCCTGTGCAAGCACGAGAATTCGGTTAGAGACACCAAGAACCTCCTCGAGATCGGAGCTGACGACGATGACGGCTACCCCCTGCTTTGCGAGGTTGACGATGATGTCGTAGATGCTGGCTCGCGCGCCGACATCGATGCCACGGGTCGGCTCGTCGAGGACGACGACCTTGGGATCGCGCATCAGCCACTTTGCGATGACGACCTTTTGCTGGTTGCCGCCCGACAGGTCCGAGGCATATTGCTCGGCCCGGCCCTTGACACCGAACTTCGCCACAGCCTTTTCGGCGAAAGCACGTTTGATGCGTGATGTGATCCAACGCCCACCGAGTTTGTCGAGGTTGGCATAGATGATGTTCTCGCTGATGCGATGACCCACGACCAGGCCCTGTTCCTTGCGATCCTCGGGCACCATGACGATGCCCTTGGCGATCGCATCCGCCGGATCGCGAAGCTTGAGCTCTTCACCCTCCAGCCTGATCGAACCGGCGCTGATCGGATCAGCGCCAGAAATGGCGCGAACGAGTTCGGTGCGGCCGGCACCAACCAGCCCGGCAATGCCGAGGATCTCACCGGCGCGAACATCGAACGTCACGTCCCGGAAAGACCCGTCAGCCGAACTCAATCCGCTGACCTGCAAAACAGGGCGATCCGTCGGTTCGGGAAGAGCCGGGAACATCCGGTCCAGCGAACGGCCGACCATGCTTTCGACGATGGTACGGACGGGTGTGGCGCTGTCGGCAAACTCCTGGACGCGCTCGCCATCGCGCAGGACGACGATGCGATCGGTGATCTGCTTGATCTCTTCCATGCGGTGGGAAATGTAAACAATGCCGACACCTTCGGACCGAAGCTTTCTCACCTGCTCGAACAGCGCTTCCGTCTCCGCGCCACCAAGCGCGGCCGTCGGTTCGTCAAGGATCAGCAGCTTGGCATTGAGCGCCAGCGCCTTGGCGATTTCGATGAGCTGCTGATTGGCCGTCGACAGGCCCGCGACCTTTCGCGTCGCTGGAATATGCAGGTTCAGGCGGGCAAGCTGTTCCTGCGCACGCCGAACCATCTGGGGGCGATCGACAGCCCCGTTCTTCATCGGCCATCGCCCAATAAAGACATTTTCAGCGATCGAAAGATGTGGCAGGAGCTGCAATTCCTGATGGATCAGGACGACGCCCTTGTCGATCGCCTCGCGTGGAGTGGCCGGGGCATAGGGCTGCCCCAGCCATGTCATCGTTCCCTCGGAAGGCGTGCGTGATCCGGCGATAATGCCCGACAATGTCGATTTGCCGGCGCCGTTTTCGCCGAGAAGCGCGACCACTTCACCCGGATAGACATCAAGGCTGACATTCTTCAGCACCTGAAGCGGTCCGTAGCGCTTGGATATGCCTCTCAGGGAAAGAACGGGCTCAGTCACGGCACACCTCCTCAAGATTCCAGGACGATTACGGATGGTTGGCGATAAAGCCGGCCACGTTTTCCTTGGTCGTCAGCGTGGCGTCCATGAGTTGCACTGCGGGCACCTTCTCGCCGGCGACGAGCTTGACCGCATTGGCGACCGCATCGCGACCCATCTTCTGCGTCTGCTGTGTCGCAGTGACGTCGAAGACACCCTTGCTGAGTGCTTCGAGAGCGGCGGTATCGCCGTCAAAGCCGCCGACAACGATCTTCTGGGACGGGTTTGCAACCTTGATCGCCTGCGCTGCGCCGAGTGCAAGCGCGTCGGCCTGAGCAAACACGATCGATACGTCAGGATTTGCCTGCAGCATGTTCTGCATGATCTGGAATCCCTCGTCCTGGGCCCACATGTTGGAATACTGCTCGGCAACCACCTTCACGCCGGGATTCGCCTTCAGCGATTCAGCGCAGCCCTTGCTGCGGTCAACTTCAGGCGTCGTGCCCTTCTGACCGTGAATGATGACCATCTTGCCCTTGCCGCCGGCTTGTTTGAGGATGTAGTCGCAAACGGCCTTGGCGGACGCGACGGAATCCGTGGCGAGGAAGGTGTCGCCGGGGGCGCCGTCGGCGTTGCGGTCGACGTTGACAACCGGAATGCCGGCATTCTTGGCAAGCTTTACGGGAACGCTCGCGGCCGCAGCGCCGGCCGGAATATAGATCAAGGCATCTATGTTCTGGGTCAGCAGATCCTGGATCTGGTTGATCTGGGTCGGGCCATCGCCCTTAGCATCCACGGTAACCACCTGGATGCCGCGCTTCTTGGCTTCATCCTCGACGGATTGCTTGATCTGGTTGAAGAAGTTTGCCTGCAGGTTTGCGACGGCAAGGCCGATCTTCTTGGTGTCTTTTGCCTGAACAGAGCCCAATGACATCGCCAGCACGGCGGCCGAGGCCAGAAGAATGCGCGCAAGTTTCATTTCATTTCCTCCTTTTTTAGTGAACCCTTGGGCATATCCTCCCCCTCGGGCAAATGATCCGCTCCAAGCCTTTCGGAGAGGAAATCGCTAGGATCCGCCGGACGCGAACTCGAATATCAGGCCCGCCGCCTGCGGATCGTTTCCGCACCAACCGCAAGCACAATGACGATGCCGATGATGACCTGCTGCAGGAATGGCGAGACGTTGAGCAGATTGAGGCCGTTGCGCAGGACGCCGATGATCAGGACGCCGATCAGCGTGCCGCCGATACCGCCGGATCCACCGGAGAGCGAAGTGCCGCCAATGACGACGGCCGCAATCGTGTCGAGTTCGTATCCAAAGCCGCTGGATGGCTGAACGGAATCGAGGCGGGCCGCCAGCACGATGCCGGCCAGACCGGCGAGCGCTGCGCTTGCGACATAGACCGCTATCGTCACGAGCTGGACATTGATACCGGCAAGACGAGCCACTTCCGGGTTGCCCCCCACGGCATAGAGCATGCGCCCCTCGGAGCGGAAGTGCAGGAACACCCAGGCCACGGCGACGACCGCCAGCATCAGGAAGACCGTTGCTGTCAGCACACCGAAATGGCGATCGATCGCGAGCATCATGAACCAGTCGGGAAATCCGACGATTTGCTGCCCATCAGTGATCATGTTCGCGACGCCGCGTGCAGCCGACATCATCGCCAATGTCGCGATAAAGGCCGGAACCCTGAAAAGAGTAACGAGAAGTCCGACGATCAGTCCGCTCACCGCAGAGGCGACAAGTGCGACGGCAATCCCGGCTGCAAGCGGCAAGCCGGCAATATTTGCCGTCCAGCCCATGACCATCATGGACAGCGCAAGAACCGAGCCAACGGAAAGGTCGATGCCACCGATCAGGATGACGAAGGTCATACCGACGGCCATGATCCCAAGCACGGTGATCTGATCGAGAATGTTGAGGCCATTGCGGAGCGAAAGAAACGCGTCGGTGCTGATGCTCAGGAAAACGCAAAGAGCGAGCAATCCGACAAGTGGCCCGGTAGCGCCGGTGAGCTTTTTCAGCCACGCCACGGTCGGACGGCTCTGTTCATTGACGTCGATCGCCACCATCATTCCTCCCAGGGACCTGAGGCTAGCGGCCATGCCTGGCGGCTAGGTTTTCAAATTAGAATATTTATTCACATATGCTGGAAAATTCATTACCAACTCACCTTGGCGCTGTCAACCGAGTCTTTTCGGCCTGTTTTGACAACAACTCATCCACGGGGGCTTGACTAACGATCTTCCTGTGCAAAAATATAAATAGATGAATATTTATTCACACGAGGAAATGATGGAGCCTTCCGAACTTGAACGCGTTGCTCGGCAGATACGTCTGCGAGACCTCCAGGCAGTCTACGAGGCAGGGGCCGGACATATCGGCGGCGAGATGTCCGTGATCGATCTCCTGACCGCGCTGTATTTCCGCGTTCTGCGCGTCTGGCCGGATCAGCCGAAACACCCCGATCGGGACAGGTTTGTGCTGTCGAAGGGACATACGGCATGCGCGCTTTACGTCACTCTGGCGAAACGCGGCTTCATTCCGGAAGACGAGATTTCAACGTTCCTGAAGCCGCACTCGCGCCTCAATGGCCACCCCAATTGCAACAAGGTGCCGGGCGTCGAAACCAATACCGGTCCTCTCGGACACGGCTTGCCGGTTGCTGTTGGCATGGCCAAGGCGGCGAAACTATCGGGCGCCGGCTACCATACCTACGTGATCACCGGCGATGGCGAGATGCAGGAGGGCTCCAACTGGGAAGCGATCATGGCCGCGGCGCAGTTCCGGCTTGATAACCTCACCCTGATTGTCGACCACAACCGTTTCCAGCAGGGTGCCGCGCTTTCGGATACGAATGACATAGCACCTCTTCGTCCTAAGCTCGAAGCCTTTGGCTGGGAGGTTACCGAAATCGACGGCAACAACATGCATGAGGTCGTCCCGGCGCTCGAGCACCGAAGCGACCGTCCCCACTGCATTGTGGCCCACACCAACAAGGGACACGGAATCTCTTTCATGCAGGACCGCGTCGACTGGCACCACAAGGTTCCGAACAAGGAACAGTACGAAGTCGCATTGGCAGAATTGTCGGAGGCACTTTAATGAACGCGCCCGTGAATGCACCCAAGCTCCATGACTGCCGAGACGCTTTCGCATTAACGCTCGAACGCCTTGCCGCCGAGAACGAAACGATCGTCGCAGTCTGCAACGATTCGGTCGGATCTTCGAAGCTCGGCGGCTTCAAGTCGAAGTTTCCCGACCGCCTGGTCAATGTCGGCATTGCCGAGCAGAACATGGTCGGCGTCGGCGCAGGCCTCGCCAATGGCGGACGCCTCCCCTATGTCTGCGGCGCCTCGCCATTCCTCACAGGTAGATCGCTAGAGCAGATCAAGGCCGACATCTCCTACTCGAATGCCAACGTCAAGCTCGTCGGTATTTCCTCTGGAATGGCCTATGGAGAGCTCGGCCCGACCCATCACTCCATCGAGGATTTCGCCTGGACGCGCGTTCTGCCCAACCTTCCCGTGATCGCGCCATGCGATCGCATCGAGACGGCGGCCGCGGTGGAATGGGCGGCAAATTACAATGGTCCATGCTTCCTGCGCCTGTCGCGGGTCGGCGTGCCCGACCTGCTGCCGGAGGATTATAAGTTCGAGCTTGGAAAGGCCAATCTCTTGCGTGAAGGTTCCGATGTCACGCTCATTGCGAACGGAACGTTGACCCATCGCATGGTGAACGCCGCCGATATCCTCGCGCAACGCGGCATAGAGGCCAGGGTGATCAATCTCGCCACGGTTCGTCCGATCGACGAGGATGCCATCATTGCCGCCGCCAAGGAAACCGGCGCGATCGTGACGGCGGAAGAACATTCGATCTTTGGCGGGTTGGGATCGGCCGTGGCCGAGGTTGTCGTCGACAACGCCCCCGTGCCGATGACGCGCCTCGGCGTTCCCGGCATCTACGCGCCGACCGGTTCTGCCGAATTCCTGCTCGATGAATTCGGCATGGCCCCACCAGCTATTGCCGACGCCGCGCAAGCGCTTATCAGGCGCAAATAGACGAACAGCACGCATTGGAACCGAGGCGGATTACCGCCCGTCCTTGTCATTAGAGCCGGATGATTTTAGCTCGAATCGAGCTAAAATCTGAATCCGCTCTGAAATCAAAGAAGTAGAGCATGATGTCGCCCGAGAACCGCTCACACGTTTCGGCACCATGCTCCGGTGGAGGATATGATGCGGGCCATTCTGGCAATCGACCAGGGAACCACCAATTCCAAGGCGGTACTGGTCTCCGAGAGCGGAGACATCATGGCCAGAGGCTCGGCTCCGGTGGGCATCTCCTATCCGCAGCCCGGTTGGGTCGAACAGGATCCCGATCGGATTTACGCATCCGTCTGTGAAGCGATCGCACTATGCCTGCAAAGCGCGCCAGGCGCGACAATCGGGGCAATAGCGATCTCCAATCAGCGGGAATCCGTCACTATATGGGATGCCGAAACGGGCAAGGCGCTTGGGCCGGTTTTGAGCTGGCAATGCCGGCGCACGGCGCCGGATTGCGAGCGTCTCATCGCGGACGGACATCTCAAGCGCGTCGAGGCGTTGACCGGCCTCCCCCTTGATCCGATGTTTCCTGGCGCGAAGTTCCGATGGCTTCTCGATCGGGTCGCGCATGGGAAAAAGGTCCGCATCGGAACGATCGACAGCTGGCTGATTCACTGCCTTACCGGCGGCCGCAAGCATGTCTGCGACGCTTCGAATGCCGCGCGAAGCCAGTTGTTCGACCTTGAGGCCCAAGCCTGGAGCGAGGAACTGGGCGCGATTTTCGGAGTCGATATCCGGCTCCTCCCCCAAGTGCTCGACAGTTCCGAGGACTTCGGAACAACGCATGGTCTTGCCGGCGTTCCGGATGGCACGCCGATCAGATCGGCTATCGGTGACAGCCACGCAGCATTGTTCGGCCACGGAGCCTTCAAGCCGGGCGACGGCAAGGCGACCTTCGGAACGGGGTCATCCGTCATGACCACACTTCCGCGTTTCATCGCACCGCGCAATGGCATTACCACAACGGTCGCCTGGCGCATCGCCGGACAGCCAACCTTCGCATTCGAAGGCAATATTCTTGTGTGCGCCGCGAGTCTGCCCTGGATGGCCGGCATCCTGGGTCTTCCGGATGTTGGCTCCCTTATCGACCTAGCGGCGACCGCTGAGCCCGATGGCCCGGGCTTCGTGCCCGCCTTCGTCGGTCTGGGCGCCCCGTACTGGAATTCCGACGCCCGTGCCCTTTTCTCGCAGATCAACTTCAGCACCACGCGCGCGCAGATGGCGCGCTCGGTCACCGACTCGATCGCTTTCCAGGTTCATGATGTAATTACGGCGATGCGGGCACAGAGCGGTGGCGATCTCGGCACGCTTTACGTCGACGGCGGCCCGAGCCAGAACCGCTTTCTCATGCAGTGCGTATCAAACCTGGTAAAACACGCTGTCATCCAGTGCGAGGCACCGGAAGCCTCGGCGCTTGGAGCAGCCTATCTTGCAGGTCTTTCGATAGGCCTGTGGCCGGATCTCGATGCCATCGCGGCGCTTCCGAGAAACAATAAGGTCATCGAGCCGGAAAACATCGACAGTATGGGCCTCCTGAACAGGTGGAATGATGCGCTGGCCCGCTCGACGTTGCGCGCAACACCGGTTAAAGGTGAATAAAAATTCACCCCGGGATCAACGATGGCTCGCCTTAACGAACTCCGCCTCATCTCAAGAGTTGCCCAGATGTATCACATAGAGGGCAAGCGGCAGGCGGACATCGCGCAGCACCTTCGCCTGTCGCAGGCAACCGTGTCGCGAATGCTGAAGCGGGCCGAGGCGGAAGACATCGTGCGGACAAGCGTCATTCCGCCCGTCGGCACCTACAGCGAACTCGAAGGAGCGCTGCGCGAGAAATACGGTCTCCCCGAGGCAATCGTCGTCGAATGCACCGAGGACCGGGACGGCGCCATCATGGCCCGGATCGGCGAAGCTGCCGCGCATCTTCTGGAGGTGACGCTTGCGCCCGGCGAAATCATAGGTGTGTCGAGCTGGAGCCAGACGATCTTCAGGATGGTGGAAAACATTCATCCGCAGAAGAGCGCCCAGGCCAAATATGTCGTTCAGACGCTTGGCGGGATGGGCGACCCGTCGGTCCAGACGCATGCCACCCAGTTGACCACCCGCCTTGCCCGACTGACGGGTGCCGAGCCGAAGCTTCTTCCCGTGCAGGGCGTCACGACCTCACGCGAGGCCAAACTCCTGATGCAGGCGGATCCGTTCGTGCGGGAGACCATGGATCTTTTCGGCAGCATCACCCTCGCCATCGTCGGTATCGGCGCCGTCGAGCCATCGGAACTGCTGGCAAGATCCGGCAATATCTTCTCGTCGCGAGAGCTTGCCGATCTTGCCGAGGCAGGTGCAGTCGGCGATATATCGCTGCGGTTCTTCAACAAGGATGGCAAACCTGTCAAAACGCCGCTCGACGAGCGTGTCATTGGCTTCCCGCTTGAAGATCTGGAACGAGTCGATCGGGTCATCGCGCTTGCCGGCGGAGCGAAGAAGACCGCAGCAATCGCCGGAGCCCTCAGGATCGGAGTTATCGATACGCTGATAACGGACAAATTCAGCGCCGAGCGCCTGATCGAACTCTAGTCAATGACCGACGGCAACCTCCGGTCAGCAGCAATTGCCGCCTATCTGGCGACATGAAGAGCATTTTGTCGTTTTGCATTTAATCGGTGCGGTCACCATGCGGACAAAGATGCGAGCGGCGGCATTCGGCAGCGCGGTACGAACAAGGCTTGCTGGTGATAATCCGCTTGAGTAGCTGCCTGCCTTCTTCAATAGCCTGATCAGCAATCGCCTCGTGGCTTTCGTATCATGCCGGCTTTGAACCATCTCGAGAACTTAGCCGCTTTTCGTGATAGCTAGACAGACGCAGAGGGCTGGCGTTAAGCTTCAGCTTTGCAACAGCGATACCAGAACCATGAATATGATTGGATCCCCGGGGAAATCGGGAGAAGACAACGAGGAAAAGATACTGACCAATCCGGCGCGGCTTGGAGGCCGTCTGAGGCTTGCCAGGCAAACCCGGGGCTTGACCCTTAAGGCTCTCGCCCTGGCCGCGGATTGCTCAGAAAGCCTGCTGTCGAAAATTGAGAACGGCAAGGCTTCGCCGTCGTTACCGATGTTGCATAGACTTGTCGGTGTTCTGGGTACGAATATTGGCTGGATGTTCGAGGAGGCCGACGGCGAAGAAGGTATTGTCTTCCGTTCCGGGACAAGGCCTTTGATTGGACTAGACCCGTTGCGCCGAGGGGAAGGCATCTCTCTCGAACGGATAATCCCCTATTCGCAAGGTCATTTGCTTCAATGCAACATCCACCATATTGAGGCTGGCGGCCAAAGTGCCGGGCCGATCCAGCATGTCGGCGAGGAGGTTGGATACGTTCTTGCCGGCGAGATCGAACTCATGGTCGACGAACGGACATTCCGGCTTTCCGTCGGCGACAGCTTCGTCTTCAACTCCGAACTGCCCCATTGGTATCGCAATGTCGGATCGGAGCGCGCAAGCATCTTCTGGGTCAATACGCCGGCGACTTTCTAGCGCCGCCACTGCCCTGAAAACGAACTCGCGATCATCTTCAAAATCATCAATTCAAGTCACTTGACAATCATTCAAGTTACTTGAATACTCCCCTTGCAATCCAAAAAACATGGGGAACGATCATGCATCTCAAGAAATATCTGTTCGGTTGCGCGATTGGCGCAACCGTCGCACTTGCCTGCAGTGCCGGCGCCGCGATGGCGAATACGCTGGCTCTCGTGACGATCAACCAGCAGGCTCTTTTCTTCAATCAGATCAATGACGGCGCCAAGGAGGCAGCAAAGAAAGCCGGCGCCGATCTCGTCATATTCAACGCCAACAACGTGCCTAGCGCGCAGAATGACGCCATCGAAAACTACATCACCCAGAAAGTCGACGGCATCATTTTGGTCGCCATCGACGTAAACGGTGTGAAGCCGGCAATCACCGCCGCCAAGAAGGCCGGCATCCCGGTCATCGCGATCGACGCCCAGATTCCGAACGGCGACAACATAGCCTTCGTGGGTGTCGACAATACCAAGGCTGGTGAGGAGATCGGCAAGTTCTATTCCGATTACGTCAAAGACAAGATGGGCGGCAGCGCCAAAGTCGGCGTTGTCGGCGCACTCAATTCCTTCATCCAAAATCAGCGTCTTGATGGCTTCAAGGCGGCGGTAAAGGCTCGCGGCCAGAAGGTCGACTTCCTTGATACCGTGGATGGCCAGAACGTGCAGGATGTCGCGCTCAGCGCGGCGGAAAATCTCATTACCGCCAATCCCGACATGACGACGCTCTATGCGACCGGCGAGCCAGCACTCCTCGGCGCCGTTGCGGCCGTCACCAGCCAGGGCAAAACAGGTAACGTGAAGGTCTTCGGCTGGGATCTGACCAAGCAAGCGATCGAGGGCATCGATCAGGGTTGGGTGACGGCCGTTATCCAGCAGGATCCGGCCGGCGAAGGCAAGGCGGCCGTCGAAGCCCTCGTCAAGGTGAAAAAGGGCGAGAAGATCGATCCGATCATCAATGTGCCTGTCACCATCGTCACCAAGGAAAATGTCGACAAGTTCCGGGGCATGTTCAAGTAGCTCCCGCATCTCGTCACGTCATGGCCGATCGCGTCGGCCATGACGTTGTGGCATCATGGCTGAGGCCATTTCCGCAAGGCAGCATTGATATGACAAACGCTGATACCTACCGCGTCAGGATGACCGGCATTTCCAAACGCTATGGCACGATGCAGTCGCTGGACAATGTATCGTTGACCTTGAAGCCGGGCGAGGTCCTCGGCCTTGTCGGTGACAACGGCGCCGGCAAATCGACCTTGAGCAAAGTGCTTTCGGGCGCGGTGATCCCGGATTCAGGAACGATCGAGATCGACGGAAAACCAGTTTCCTTTGCCTCGCCCGCTGATGCGCGCGCCGCGCATGTCGAGATGGTCTACCAAGATCTGTCCCTTTGCGACACCGTTGACGTGGCAGGAAATCTCTTTCTGGGGCGTGAACCGAAATGGAAGCTTGCGGGCATTCCGATACTCGACAAGAAGACCATGCATGAACGGGCGCGCCATATGCTGGAAGGGCTCGGCATCGTCATTCCGGACACGCTTCTGAAGGTCGAGAATCTCTCAGGCGGCCAACGCCAGTCGATTGCGATCGGACGTGCGGCGTCGTTCAATCCTTCGGTCCTAATCATGGACGAGCCGACGGCGGCGCTTGCAGTTGCCGAAGTCGAGGCGGTACTGGAGCTCATCCGCACGGTCAGCGCCCGCGGCGTCAGCGTCATTCTGATCACGCATCGCCTCCAGGATCTCTTCCTCGTCTGCGATCGCATCCAGGTGATGTATGAGGGACAGAACGTTGCCGAGCGCCTTATCGCCGAAACGAATATCGAAGAAGTCGTCAACCTGATCGTCGGTCGCAAGTTCTCCGCGCGCTCGGCCGGCCAACATACCGAGCGAGGCGCGTCCGTATGACCATGACATCCTCTCACGCCCAAACCGCCCCTTCATCCCGTTTGCGGAAGGCACGCCTCTATGACAAGGCCATAGCCAATGGCGGCATTGTTTCGATCGCTCTGTTTTTCATCGCGGTCTGCATTTTCTTCTCCCTCTTTACAAATGTCTTTCTGACCGCTCCCAATCTCTTGAACGTGGTCAGACAATCCGCTCCCTTGTTGATCGTGGCCGCGGCCATGACCTTCGTCATCACGACAGGCGGTATTGATCTTTCGGTTGGATCCGTATTGGCCCTTGCCGCAACGCTTTCAGCGGCCTGCCTGCAGGCCGGTATCCCATGGCCGCTGGTTGTCGTTCTGATGATGCTCCTTGGCGCGGCGACCGGCCTGATCCAGGGATATTTCGTCGCCTACGAACGGATTCCAGCTTTCATCGTCACGCTGGCCGGGCTATCGGTCATCAGGGGCCTCGCACTACTTATCACCGGCGGCTACTCGATTCCCATCGATCCGCAGAGCCCGTTCACCGCGATTGGCCAGGCCTGGTTCTTTGGCATCCCTGCCCCCGCGATGATCGCGATCGTTGCCCTCGTCGCGGCCTATATCGCTTTCAACGAAACGCCGTTCGGGCGATATGTCACCGGCATCGGTGCCAATGCCGAGGCGGTGCGCCGCGCCGGCGTCAACACGCGGCGCGTCACCCTATTCGTCTATGTGATATCGGGGGTAGCAGCCTCCACCGCCGGCATCATTCTTGCCGCGCGCCTGGGATCCGGCTCTTCAAATGCCGGGCAAGGCTTCGAGCTCGATGTCATTGCCGCAGTTGTACTGGGCGGTACGAGCCTGTTCGGCGGGCGCGGTTCAGTGGTCGGAACGGTGCTCGGAGCACTGACGGTTGCCGTTATCGCCAACGGCCTGATCCTTTCGCACATGTCGCCCTTCTTCACGCCGATCGTCACCGGGGTCATCATCCTCGTGGCAATCTGGTTGAACTTCCGCCTTTTCAAAGGCGCAGCAAGGGGCCGCTGAGCATGATGGATCATCTCTTTGCCGAGGCGGCCAGAACGCGTCATGCCATTGGCGTCCACACCGGATGCGCAATGACCGTGCTTGGCCCCATTCCGGTCGCGGACATGGGCTTGACGCTCATGCATGAGCACATCTTCCTTGACGGAGCGACCTCATGGAAGTGCCCTTGCCATCCAGACGAAAAGGCGATCGCCGAACAGCCGGTTGGAATAGAGATCATCGGCGAGTTGCGGATGAACCCCTATATGAACCGCGACAACGTCTCGCTGGATGATCGGGATCTGGCCCTAGCCGAACTTTCCCGCTTCCAGAAGCTTGGCGGCCATACCGTGGTTGAAACCACCAACTTTGGCATAGGGCGTGATGCCGAACAATTGGCCCGCATCGCCCGCATGTCCGGCCTGAAGATCATCATGGGGACCGGCTTCTACCTGGAGCATACGCATCCGGAGTGGCTGAAGGGCATGGATCTGGACGAAGTTGCCGCCTTCATCGTCAACGACGTCGGCGGTGGCGAAACCCAGCCTGACATCATGGCTGGCATCATCGGCGAGGTTGGCATCAGCAAGGACTTTACGGCAGAGGAGCAGAAGTCTCTCAGGGCATCGGCGCGAGCTGCCCGGTTGACTGGCCTGCCTCTATCCATCCATTTGCCGGGATGGGAGCGCCTTGCCCATCGGGTGCTTGATGTGGTCGAGGACGAAGGCGCGGACCTGCGTCACACTGTGCTCTGCCACATGAATCCCAGCCATAATGATCTTCAATATCAAAAGAGCCTCGCAGAGCGCGGTGCCTTCCTGGAATACGACATGATCGGCATGGATTATTATTACGCCGATCAGAATGCTCAATCGCCGTCGGACGAGGAGAACGCCAGGGCAATCAGGGCGCTCATAGACCTGGGCTATGCCGATCGGCTGCTTCTATCTCAGGACGTCTTTCTCAAGATCATGCTGACCCGCTATGGCGGCTTCGGCTATGGCTACATTCTCAAGCATTTCCTGCCGCGACTGAAGCGTCACGGTGTCGATCAGCAGGCGATCGACCAAATGCTGATCACCAATCCCCAATCGGTATTTTCCGCCTCGGCCTGAAGGTCGGGTGCATTCAAGGAGCAGACATGAGCAAGAAAAAGGTTCTTCTGGCGGGTGAATCATGGGTTTCGACCGCCACCCACATCAAGGGTTTCGACCAGTTTCCGACGGTGACCTATCACACCGGTGCCGACGAATTGCTGAAGGCATTGAAGGACAGCGCCTTTGATGTCACCTTCATGCCGGCCCATGAGGCTCAGCGTGATTTTCCGCTGAGAGCCGAAGCACTCGCGGAATATGACGCGATTGTTCTGTCCGATATCGGCGCAAACACGCTGCTATTGCACCCTGACACCTGGATTCATTCCAGGAGGACCCCGAACCGGCTGAAGCTGCTGCGCGATTACGTTACAAATGGCGGCGCGTTGCTGATGTTCGGCGGCTATTACAGCTTCCAAGGCATCAATGGCGGCGCGCGCTATCATAAAACACCGGTGGAGGAGGTGCTGCCGGTAACCTGCCTTGCCTTCGATGACCGCGTTGAAGTTCCCGAGGGGCTTTCGCCCGTCGTGACGGGCAATGACACCCACCCGGTTCTCAAGGGCCTCGGAAAAGACTGGCCCTACCTTCTCGGTTTCAATGAGGTGAAGGTGAAGCCAGGAGCCGACGTGCTTGCGACGGTTTCAGACGAATATGGTTCGCAGCCACTTTTGGTAACCGGCACTTATGGCGCCGGCAGAACACTCGTCTGGACTTCGGATGTCGGCCCGCACTGGCTGCCGCCGGAGTTCATTGCATGGAACGGCTACAAGACGCTCTTCGAGCAGATGCTGGCCTGGGCAACACTCAAGGACTGACGCCCATGCGCCTCCATGTCGTCGGCAATGTCTGCGTCGATACGAGCTTCAGCCTGCCGCGCCTGCCGCGTCCAGGGGAAACGCTTAATGCGAGTTCGATCGTTGAAGGCGTCGGAGGCAAGGGTGCCAATCAAGCCGTGGCGGCGGCGCGAAGCGGGGCAGCGGTGTGCTTCTGGAGCGCGCTTGGCGACGACGCCATGGCGGGTGGCGTGATCGAGATGCTGAAGAGCGACCTCGAGGTTGATCGGCTGATCCGCCTGCCTCTTTCCACCGACCGTTCGACGATCCTGTTGGAAGAAGGCGGCGAAAATGCCATCGTCAGCGCCGTCGCCTGTGCGCGGGCCTTCGATCCAATCCGGCAATCGGCCCTGACGCAGACCTGGAGCAAGGGCGACATCCTTCTGATGCAGGGCAACCTCTCCGGGGAGGTCACCGCCACCTGTCTGGAGCTTGCCGGAAGGTCGGGCCTGAAGACGGTGCTCAATGCCAGTCCACCATCGGACATGACCGTCGAGGATCTTGCCGATGTGGATATCGTCATCGTCAATCAAGGCGAAGCCGCGGCGCTGACGGGCATGGAAAGCCCAACGGCAGCGGCAAAGCTGCTCTTCGGCAACGGAGCGAGAAGCGCCGTCGTGACGCTTGGAAGCCAAGGCAGCCTCATATGGGATCGGGCGGATCATGCGCCTGTTATCCTCGCAGCACCCGAGAGTGCGGTGGTTGACACCAGCGGTGCGGGTGACTGCTTTGCGGGCGTCCTCGTTGGCCTGCTCGCACAAGGAAAATCCCTGACTGCAGCTGCGAAAGTGGCCACCAAGGCCGCCGGCATCTCAGTCGGTCGCCTTGGAACGCTCGCCTCCTACCCCTCACGGGCGGAAATTTCGGACATCATCAAGATATCAGAACTGGAAAACACATGAGTGGGACAATGAAGCCCATTGGGCAGGTAGCTGGCAACGCGCTCATCGATCTTTTCGGGCGCGAAAAGGCGATAATAGGCGTCGTTCACTTGGCGCCTCTTCCCGGTGCGCCGCGTTACTCCGGCGAGGAGATTGAGACCGTCTACCAGCGCGGACTTGACGATGCTCGCGCCTACCTTGCCGGCGGCTGTGACGCCGTGATCATCGAGAACCACGGCGATATTCCCTTTTCGAAACCGGATGATATCGGTCCCGAGACACCGGCCTACATGGCTGTCGTTTCCGATCGCATCCGCCGCGAACTCGGGGGGCCGATCGGCATCAATGTTCTTGCCAATGCCGCCATTCCGGCGCTTGCAATCGCCAGCGCGGCAGGTGCGGGCTTCGTACGCGTCAATCAATGGGCGAACGCCTATGTCGCCAATGAAGGCTTCATCGAGGGAGAAGCTGCCCGCGCAATGCGCTATCGCGCACGGCTCAATGCTCATGGCATCCGCATCTTCGCCGATGCCCATGTCAAACATGGAGCACATGCCATTGTTGCGGATCGACCCGTCGAGGAACAGGTCAAAGATCTTGTCTTCTTTGACGCAGACGTGGTCATTGCCACAGGTCAAAGGACAGGACATGCAGCCGATCTCGACTACATCAGAATGATCAAGCATGCGGCGGGCCTGCCGACGCTCGTCGGCAGTGGTGTGACGCCTGAGAATGGGAACGACATACTTTCGGTTGCCGATGGCGTGATCATTGCAAGCTCGCTGAAGTATGATGGCGTCTGGTGGAACGCAGTCGATCCGCAACGCGTGAAAGACTTCGTGACGGGCATCCATCGATGACGTCATGCCCAAAAATCAATGCGCAGCGTCTGCTGCGGCGCATTGCCGATTTTGCAACGATAGGAGCGACGCCAGCGGGAGGGGTTAATCGTCAGACGTTGAGCATCGAGGACAGGGCGGCGCGGCGCCTGCTTGCGGACCTAGCCATTGCCCGCGGATTCAGCGTCCACCAGGATGCGATAGCGAACCTCTTCATCCGACGTGAAGGACGCAATCCCTCGGCTGCGCCAGTCCTGATCGGCAGCCATCTCGACAGCCAGCCCACGGGAGGCAAGTTCGACGGTGCGCTTGGCACGCTGTCCGCCTTCGAGGTACTGGAAGCCCTTGAGGATGCCGGAGTCGCTACGGAACGATCCGTCGAAGTTGTGTCTTGGACCAACGAGGAAGGGAGCCGCTTCTCTCCCGGCTGCATGGGATCCATGGCCTTTGTTGGCGCGGGCGACATGGCTGGGTGGCAGGATATGCGCGGCACCGACGGGGCGACACTTGGCAATGAATTGACAGCGACATTGAAGGCATTGCCGGAAGCCAAGGTACAGCCGGTTGGCCATGCCGTGTCTGCCTTCGTTGAGGTGCATATCGAGCAGGGACCCGTGCTCGAGCGCGCGGGCATCCCGATCGGCCTCGTCGCTGGCGTGCAGGGAACCAGGTGGTTTCAGATTTCCTTCAACGGCGAAGCCGCCCATGCCGGCACAACGCCGCTGGAATTCCGCAGAGATCCCATGGCGGCCGCTGTCGCGGCGATTGCACGACTCCAGCTCGTCGTTATGCCAGCCGATCCGATGGCGCGGCTAACTGTCGGACGAATGAGCGTCGAGCCCAGTTCCGTCAACGTCATTCCGAGCAGCGTTACATTCACCATCGACATCCGACATCCTCAAGAAGACGTGCTTTCTTCCATCGAGGCCCAGATCGATACAGAATGCCGCGCGTCAGCTAAGCGCCATAGGGTCCAATTGCACATCGAAAAGCGCTTCGACTTGGCGCCTGGAAAGTTCGACACGACAGTTCTCGATGTAATCGATAATGCGTGCGAAAGGGTCGGCGTTCCCAACATGAAATTGGTCTCCGGCGCCTTCCACGATGCACTTTTCATCAGCAGGGCTGCACCGACTGCGATGATCTTTGTTCCATGCCGAGACGGTATCAGTCACAACGAAGCTGAATTCGTCACCTCGGAGCATATCGAGATAGGCGCGAAGGTGCTGCTCGAGACCACCCTTTCTTTGACCCGATGAGCAATGGTCTATGCCACTTAAAGGCATGAGACAACGGCGATCAAAGAATAAAAACTGACGGTGCAAACACATGCCCTCGTAGAACACCAACATTTGAATGAAGTTCGATGTATGCTCTTGAAGGGATTAGAACTTGCGGCCTCATTTGAGGTCGGGACCATCTGCCGCAAATTCAGCGACTTAGAGCAGAGATAGAATGCATCCAACCGAAATTACTGATGAGTTTCGCTTAAGGGTTCAGCGCCTGATTGAGGTCATGCAATCCGACCATCAGCATCATGGGGTCGGACGGAGAAGACAGAAAGCCCACGGCCTCGTAGAAGGCTCGTGCGTCATCTGAAATCGCATGAACCAGCATGCCTCGGATGCCAAGCACTTCAGCGGCATTGAGCAGGCGCAGGCCCGCATCGCGCACTAATGCCCTGCCGAGACCACGCCCCTGGTAGGACTGATCAATGGCGAGGCGACCAAGCACAGCGACCGGGATTGGATCAGGCATATTGCGTCGAAAACGGCCGGGCGCTTCCGGCGGTTTGACTGCGCCCGAGGCGAGCGCGTAATAGGCGATGACGCGGCTCTCCTCGCACACGACGAAGGTCCGCGATGCGCCGCTCGTTTGATTAGAACGCGCGCGGCGTCGCAGCCAGTCGTCCAGCTCAAGGACACCGGAATTAAACTCGGCCAGCTGATGATGATCGGCCAGGGGTGCCGGTGCGCTGAGGGTCACGCCTCATCCCACGGTGCTTTGGTCGACATGGTGCGTGCCAGACGCTCATTGTGCTGCGTAGGTGCATCGAGCCGGGCAAGATATTCAGCATAGATTTCGGGGCTTACCGTGAAGATAGTGCGATCGAGCAGCACTTCCTCTGCTCGCCGCTCGGAAGCCTCCAACATGAAATCCGTGCGCGTCTTACCAAGCAACTCAGCGGCGCGATCGATCAAGTTGCGGGTCGCAGGCTTGATCCGCATATTCAGCGGTACGCTTGCGTCCGGGCTTTTGCTCGTGTGTGAGGTAGACATGTCAAACTCCTGTTTGCACCTCACATAGCGTAATGACATCATCTTTACAAGAGCCGCAACGACATTGTCGTTACACTCACCCAGCCCTCCACCCAAGGTGGAGGTTTGTTTATCGATATAATTATGCCGTCCATGCAGACGGCTCGTAGCACACTCCGTTCCACGCATCATTTGTTCAAGAACGCGGCTGCTGATCCCGCGGCGCCATTACCGCGAAACTGCCCCGCAATGATCGCAAGAACCTCACTGGCAAGCCGACAGTCTTCTCTCCATTTGTCATTGATGCTGCAGCACGCTTAGACCGCCATCGATCGTTAGGCAGGTGGCATTCATAAAGGAGCATTCGTCCGAGATCATGAAAACCGCAGCGAGAGCGATTTCCCGTGGCGTAGCGATGCGTCCGCTCGGATGCAATTTCATGGTCTCCGCTTTTGCCTTCTCCGGATCGGGAAAACTGTTCCAGTAGTCAATGACCTTTTGGGTTTCGACATAGCCAGGTGCCAAAGCGTTTACGCGGACATTCTTAGCTGCATATTCGATCCCGAGCGACTTGGTCATGCCGAGGAGAGCGTGCTTGGCAACTGGGTAAGGGAAGGTATGCGGAATGATCGTGAAGGCGTGGGTCGACGCGATGTTGAGGATAACCCCTCCTCCCTGGGCGATCATATTGGGCAGTACGGATCGGCAGCAGTTCCAGGCGCCTTTAACGTTGATGTCGAAGCATCGTTCCCAGTCCTTGTCCGTCGTTCGCAGTGGCTCAGTGAAGACGTTGGCGCCAGCATTGTTTACGAGCGCGTTGACGCTGCCAATTTCGCTCGCCGCCTTTAAGACCGCTGCCTGTATGCTTTCCGCATCGGTAATGTCGGCGGTTTGATAGCCAAGGCTGGCACCGTCTTTCTTCAGCCTTCCGGCGGCTTGTTCCAGTAGAGCTTCGTCTCGATCGATTAGGAAAAGGCTCGCATCTTCGGCCGCGCACGCCTCCGCGATTGCCAATCCGATGCCCTGTCCGGCGCCGGTGATGAAGATCCGCTTTCCTGAAAGCCGATTTGGCATTTACTGCTCCTCTCTGCAGTGGGACGACATTCTCCGATAGCCGCGCGCTGGCCTATGTGGATCTTTTATGGCCGCAGGCAGATCGATCCCGCAAGTAACTCTTCTGATTCCAGGATCTTCATATCTGAGAATCTGGACGGTTGTGCGTATTGGGTGGTGGGACATGGGTTCGAAGCGGCAATAGTTATGGCAAAAGATCGGCTTGGATCTGGTGTCGCGAATGACCACGAATGCATGTCGATAGGCGTGTCGACAGTCAGCAGCCGGCCAGGACGTCTCTCTGTAAGCTGAAATTTGGTGCATTCTCCCCGCGCCGGCCTTCCGTCTCAATCCACAAACGCTGCGACGGCGCAAAGTGCGGCGTTTGAGAGGTGTAGGGGCAGGCCTCAAGAACGCAATCCACGCCCGTCATCCACTTCTAGCAATAAGCAAGCAATACATTGCCAAGGTTGGTACGCAAACCGAAAGCAGCTCTTCTTGCAACTCGATGATACCCATTGGATGCACGCGTCCCGCCTATATACCCAGAGCGTCCTGAGCCGAAAGATTCGCTGCGATCAAGACCCCGCCTATCAATAAATATGATTTATTTTTTAAGTTGACCCGCGTCATTTGCCCGATTCCCGAAATTTCGCCTCGCAGTTTGAGTTAACAGCGTATTCCTTTCAACCATCTTTGCTGCATCAGTATAAATAATCCTACATAAATATTGACCTGTATGATTTTTATTCGTAATCAAACGCTGCTGCCGACCAATGGCAGAGCGAGGTTTTAGGGAGAGAGATCATGCGCCTTTTCAAAGCGGCAATCCTTGCCGGCACTTTTGCCATTCTGACGGCCGGCTCTGGTTTCGCGGGCGACGTCAAAATCGGGTTCATCGTGAAACAGCCCGAAGAACCGTGGTTCCAGGACGAATGGAAATTCGCCGACCAGGCGGCCAAGGAGAAGGGCTTCACGCTCGTCAAGATCGGCGCCGAGGATGGCGAGAAGGTTCAGTCGGCGATCGACAATCTCGGTGCGCAAGGTGCGCAGGGCTTTATCATCTGCACGCCGGACGTAAAGCTCGGCCCCGGAATCGTTGCCAAGGCTGCCGCCAATCAGCTGAAACTGATGACGGTCGACGACCGCCTGGTGAATGCCGAGGGCAAGCCGCTTGAAGATGTGCCGCATATGGGCATTTCCGCAACGAAGATCGGCGAGACCGTGGGCCAAGCGATCGTTGACGAAATCAAGAAGCGCGGCTGGGACAGGAAGAATGTCGGCGCGATCCGCGTGTCCTACGATCAGCTGCCGACCGCCGTCGACCGCGTCGAAGGCGCGATCTCGGTTCTGAAGGCCGCAGGCTTCCCGGCTGCGAATATCTACGACGCCCCGCAGGCCAAGACCGATACGGAAGCAGCGCTCAACGCTGCGACCACCGTTCTCAACAAGCATGCCGATATCAAATACTGGGTTGCCTTCGGCCTTAACGACGAAGCTGTGCTCGGCGCCGTCCGCGCCTCGGAATCGGTCGGCATTCCCGCAACGAACATGATCGGCGTTGGTATCGGCGGCGCGGATTCGGCGATCAGCGAATTCAAGAAGCCCGCCGCGACCGGCTTCTTCGGCACGGTCATCATCTCACCGAAGCGCCATGGCTATGAGACGGCGCTCAACATGTATGACTGGATCGCCAACAGCAAGGAGCCGCCGAAGCTCACGCTCACTTCCGGTTCCCTCGCACTGCGCGGCGACTATGAGAAGGTTCGCAAGGATCTCGGCATCGAATGATCATCCAGGCAGGATGATGTCCGTCCGGCGGCCTCATAAATACCGCCGGACCTTCTCTCGATGGAGCAAGCATGGCTTTCCTTGAATTCAAGGGCATTTCCAAGGGTTATCCCGGTGTTCAGGCACTGTCGAACGTCTCTTTCGATGTCGAAAGAGGTGCCGTGCACGGGCTGATGGGCGAAAACGGCGCCGGCAAGTCGACGCTGATCGGGGTTCTCTCCGGCGACCAGGCTGCCGATAGCGGCAGCATGGTCATCGATGGCGTGGAGCAACACTATAGCTCTGTCCGCGATGCCTTTCATGCCGGCGTCATCGTCATCCATCAGGAACTGCAGCTGGTGCCGGAACTGACGGTTGCCGAAAACCTCTGGCTCGGCCGTTTTCCCGGCAAGGCCGGCGTGATCGACGGCAAGACGCTGATCGAGACCGTTCGCACGAAGCTCAAGGAAATCGGCATCGATGTTGATCCCGCGGCAAAGGTATCCTCGCTGTCGATCGGTGCGCGCCAGATGGTGGAGATCACCAAGGCCGTCATGGTCGATGCGCGGGTGATCGCGCTCGACGAGCCGACCTCCTCGCTCTCGTCACGTGAAAGCGAAATCCTGTTTTCCCTGATCGACCGGTTGAGAGCCAACGGCACCGTCATTCTTTATGTCTCGCATCGCCTGGATGAGATCTTCCGGCTCTGCGACAGCCTCACCGTGCTGCGCGACGGCAAGCTTGCGGCCCATCATCCTGACATTGCCGATACGACGCGCGAACAGATCATCTCGCAAATGGTCGGCCGCGAGATCAACAATATCTGGGGCTGGCGCGAACGCCCGCTCGGCGAGGTGCGTCTGGAAGTCAAGGGTCTCTCCGGTTCGAAGTTGCGCAATCCCGTCAGCTTCTCGGTTCGCAAGGGCGAAATCCTTGGCTTTTTCGGCCTCGTCGGTGCCGGCCGAAGCGAAATGGCCCGGCTTCTCTATGGCGCCGATCACCGTCATCAGGGCAGCGTCTCGATAGACGGCGTTGCCGTCGCGCCGAACAATCCGAAGGCGGCCATCAGTGCCGGCATGGTTCTCTGCCCTGAGGATCGAAAGTTCGACGGCATCATTCAGGGGCGATCGATCGAGGAAAATATTGCGATTTCTTCGCGGCGGCATTTCTCGCCCTTCGGCATCCTCAATCCGAAGCAGGAAGCCTCGGTCGCCGATCAGTTCATCGCCAAGCTCAGGGTCCGTACGCCCTCCCGCAAGCAGGATATCGTCAATCTCTCGGGCGGCAACCAGCAGAAGGTCATCCTTGGCCGCTGGCTTTCGGAACAGGGTGTCAAGGTCCTCGTCATCGACGAGCCGACGCGCGGCATCGATGTCGGTGCCAAATCGGAAATCTATGAAATTCTCTACGAGCTGGCGGCTGGCGGCATGGCGATCGTCGTTATCTCCAGCGAGCTTCCCGAGGTCATGGGCATTTCCGATCGCATCATGGTCATGTGCCAGGGGCGCGTCGCCGCCAATGTCGCTCGCGCCGACTTCGACGAACGGGCCATTCTGACCGCAGCCTTGCCCGATAAGAATGCCGTCGGCACGATCTAATTCAGGAATGGTAGTGATGAATTCGTTGAAAAAAATTCTCCTTGGCGAACAGGGCCTCGTGGTGATCTTCGCGATCGCCTTTGTGATCGTCTCGCTCTTTGTGCCGAGCTTCCTGACGGAGCGCAACATGCTCGGCCTGCTGCAGTCGGTGGTGACGATCGGCATCGTCGCCTGCACTATGATGTTCTGCCTGGCCTCGCGCGACTTCGATCTCTCGGTCGGCTCGACGGTCGCCTTTTCGGGCATGATCGCCGTCATGGTGTCGAACTCCACCGGCTCCATTCCACTCGGCCTGCTGGCCGCACTGATCTGCGGCAGCGTCGTCGGCGTCGTCAATGGCGTCGTCATCGCCAAGTTCCGCATCAACGCGCTGATCACCACGCTCGCGACGATGCAGATCGTGCGCGGCCTCGCCTTGATCACGTCTGATGGCCGCGCCGTCGGCATCAACGATCCGGCCTTCTATCAGCTCGCGCTGTCGCGCTTTCTGACGGTGCCGACGCCGATCTGGATCATGCTGCTGCTCTTCATCATCTTCGGCTTCACGCTCAACCGCACCGTTTTCGGCAAGAACACGCTTGCGATCGGCGGCAATCCCGAGGCGTCGCGTCTGGCCGGCGTCAATGTCGTCAAAATGCGGATCTGGATCTTTGCCTTGCAGGGTCTCGTCTGCGCCATTGCCGGCATTCTGCTTGCCTCGCGCATCACCTCGGGCCAGCCGAACGCGGCAACCGGGCTCGAGCTCTCCGTCATCTCGGCCTGCGTGCTCGGCGGCGTGTCCCTGGCAGGCGGCCGCGCAGCGATGACGGGCGTGATTGTCGGAGTCCTCATCATGGGCATTGCCGAGAACGTCATGAACCTGCTCAATATCCAGGCCTTCTATCAATATCTCGTGCGCGGCTGCATTCTGCTGCTTGCCGTTCTGTTGGACAACCTGCGGTCGTCCGCGGCCGGGCGTGGCAGTCGCGTATGACGGTCGGATTTCCTTGGAGAAGTTTGGGGAGAAATTTATCGGGCTTGCAGTTACACGTTGATGCCGGGGCATGGTGCCGCTCATGATGGCTGCCGGGCCGGCGGAAGGGAGTGTTAGGGATGAGTACGCGTTTGGAGTCTTTACGGACGCATGCTGGGGCTGCGCCCGAGCAGGGAAGGCGCACCGTGCGCGAGGAGCTATTGAAGAAGCTCATCGGCCAGATCGTCTCGGGTGCTCTTGCCGAGGGCTCGGTCCTTCCCAATGAGGCTGAGCTTTCGGAGGTTTACGGCGTCAGCCGCACCAGCCTGCGCGAAGCCATGCAATATTTGTCTGCGCTGGGGATGGTTCGCTCGCGCACCCGCGCCGGCACCACGGTCCTACCACGAGAGAACTGGAACTATCTCGATCCGCTGGTTCTGGATGCGACCCTGGCACTGAGCAACGACCGCAGCTTCTACGATTCCCTGCTCGATGCGCGGCAAGTGCTGGAACCCGCCGCCGCCGCACAGGCGGCTGCCAATGCCACGGCAAAGCAGCTCGCACAGATTGCCGAGGCCTTCGAGGATATGGTTGCCGCCAATGCCCGGGACAACGAGGCATGGAGCCAGGCGGATCTGGAGTTTCATACTGCGATCATCAATGCCAGCGGCAACTGGGTTTTCCGTCAGTTCGCCACTGCGATCCGCGCCGCTTTGCTCGCGAGTTTTCGCCTGACCAACCGGGCCAGCCAATCGCATGACTACGCGATCGCGCGCCATCAGGATGTCCTGGATGCGATCCGCATGCGCCGGCCCGATGCCGCACGTTTTGCCATGGAGCAGCTAATCGGAACGGCGAGGATGGAGCTTAGCGACGCGCTGCGCACTGCAAAGTCGAAAGAACAATCGAATTCAAGCTTCTAAAAGCCCGCGCTAGCAATAGGATTTCCTTGGCCTGACAACCATTTGAACTCGTAGTTCAGCCCCTGGGTCCAGAATCTTCATGCCATGCGCCTCTGGTCCCTCCGGCAGGTTGAATGCATCGACGGGGTGCGAGACCGGCTCGAAGCAGAAAAAGTCAGCCTCACTTGATGGCGAGAAAACTACGTATTGGCAAAGATCCTTGCTCGCTTCCACCTCCACCGAAACACCGCGACCCGGCCAGTCAATCTGCGCCTTGCGGTCCCAGCCCGTAAACCAATTGTTGATCCAGGACGATGGCAGGTGTCGCTTTGTGCAAAAGTTCATATCGGGGTGGTGAGACAGCAATTCAATCGAGCGCGGTAGATGATCATCGCTTTCAAGCCAGACGCGTGTAGCGTTTGCTGTTAGATAGGTTTGTTGGTCGCGAACGAACCAGGGGTGAAATCCTGCGCCATAAGGCAAGCGAATGCTTGCGCGGTTTGTTATCGTCAGCTCCATCACCAAATCCAGGCCCTCAAGGCGATAGATTACATGAGCGTCGTAGCGAAACGGGCCTGGCCCATCACACCTCAATGTCAACGCGATGGCGTCCGCCGTGTGCTCGGCAATCATCCAAGCTGACGAGAAGGCGCTTCCGTGGATCGGGTATTCTTCCGTCGGCATGTTTCGTTCGATAGCGTAAAATGTACCGTCGAATGTGAAACCGCCTCCTGAAACGCGCCCACTAAAGGGCGCGAGAAGGATATTGGACAACGCAAAGGGATGTGCGGTCGTATCGCTGACACGCCGAAAGATCGGAAGCCATTCTCCGCTGCAAAGGACATCATATCCTGTTAGTCCGGCCCCCAGCTCCGGTCGAATGGTTATTGTCGCGACGCCGTTGTTGAGCGTAACGCCCATCACCAGCCGCCATCGATGGCAATGTTCTGCCCAGAAATCATATCCGACGCCGGCGAGACCAGGAATAGGACGAGCTGCGCAATATCCAAAGGTTGGATGCGCTTCTTCAGCGACTGGTTCTCGATGATCCAATCATTATATTGTTGCAGGCGATCTCCGAACACACGCTCCTCGGCTTCCGAGACGACGGCGCCGGGCGAGATCGCATTGACACGGATGCCATGTGGACCGAGTTCGCGGGCGAGCGATTTGGTGAGCCCATACATGGCGCCTTTGGAGGCGACATAAGGTACATAGCCGTCCCAGCGCCCATTAAGCGTAATCGAGCAGAAGTTGACGATCTTGCCGTAGGCTTTCCGTTTCATGTCGGGTATCGTGGCCCGCGTTAGCGCAAAGGCGGCCGACGAATTGACCCTCAACTGATCCTCATACTCCTCAAGCGAAAACTCTTCGAACGGTTTATTGATGATCAGCGCCGCATTGTTGATCAGGATATCGATGCCACCATGTGCTGCCGCGAGTTCGGCCACTTTTCGCTCGCTGTCTGCAAGCCGGTTGAGATCCTGCTCGATATAGACTGCTTTGCTGCCGGTTTCGGAGGCAATACCTTGAGCCAAGTCGTCGCCGCCCTCAACCCCGGGCCGATCCAGCAGCAGTAATGCCGCGCCCGCCGCCGCCAGTGACTTAGCCTGTGCTCGACCAAGCGTACCGAGCGCGCCGGTTAGTAGCGCAGTTTTTCCTGAAAGCACTGCCATGTTCGCCTCACAATAGATCGTGGACTTCGTCGATCGAGGTTTCTGCGGTGGGTCGATCAAAAACGATCTCACCGCGTGCCATCGCCACGATCCGGTCGCAGGATTGGAAAACGTGTTGCATGTTGTGCGAGATAAAGATTCCGGTAAGACCCTGTGCTTTCAGGCCACGAACAAACCCGATGACCTTGTTCGTTTCCTTGACGGAAAGGTGATTGGTCGGCTCGTCGAGGATCAGCACCTTCGATTTGAAGTGCATTGCTCGCGCGATCGCCACGCCCTGCCGCTGGCCGCCCGAAAGCTCTCCCACCAGTGCATCCGGCGAGCGCAAGTGCAGATCGACGTCGGCGATTGCCTGGACGCTTTCGTCCCGCATGCGCTTCTGGTCCATGATGCCGAAGTTGCCAATGCGCCACTTCATCGGCTCGCGACCAATAAAGAGGTTGCGCGCGATCGACATCGTCGGGACCATCGAATTGTACTGATAAATCGTCTCCAGCCCATGGTGCATGGCATCCTTTGGCGAGCGGAAATTCACCTCTCTACCCTCGATCAGGATTTGCCCTTCGTCCTGATGATGCACGCCCGAGAGGATCTTGATGAGGGTCGACTTGCCCGCGCCGTTGTCTCCCACCAGGCCGACGGATTCGCCGGGATTGATGGTCAGCGACACGTTTTTCAAGGCGTGCACGCCGCTGTACCACTTTTGTAAATTGCGGCATTCGATGATTGGCATTGTCATTTACGCGCCTCCACCTTGATCTTGCGGGACATCTTGCCCATCCAGGCATTGGCGATGACGGCAAACATAGTAAGCATGCCGATTGCAAATTTGAACCAGTTGGCATCGACGCGCGAGAGAACGAGGCCGTTATCGATCGTGCGGATCAGGAGTGTGCCGATGATCGCGCCGAACACAGTACCGATGCCGCCTGCCAATGCCGTGCCGCCGATCACGGCAGCGGCCACAGCCTGCAGCTCCAACCCCTCGCCGATCGACGGCAGCGGAGAACCGAGACGCAGTACCTGCAGCAGGCCGGCAAAACCTGCCAGCATCGAGCAGAGTATAAAGCAGACAATTTTCACCCGCCGCACGGGAATGCCCATCGATGCGGCAGCTTCATTGAAGCCGCCCACAGCGCGGATCCAGTTGCCGAAGTTCGTCAGAGACAGAAAAGCCGCAGCGATGATGGCAATCAATGCAAACCACAGGAAGGACATGCGCAGGATTGAGCCGTCCCAGATATAGTCCGTGAATAGCCAAGTCGGTAGATCATCTGGAAGAAGTGGCGGGAAGCCACCGGAAATGACAATTGTGAGAGACCGAGCAATGAACAGCATTCCGAGGGTGGTGATGAAACTCGGGATCGAGAACTGCAGGGTAATATAGCCGTTGATGAAACCGATGAACGCACAGATCATCAATCCAATCAGCAATGCAAGACTAAATGGAATTCCATCATTCAGCATTACCGCCATCGACATCGGCATCAAGGCGAAGACGGAGCCGACAGATAAATCGAATTCACCGCAGATCATCAGGATAGTCACGCCAATGGCAACGAGCGCCATTTCCGGGAGCAGTCCCATAATTCCGCGTATGTTCTCGAAGGAGAGCAGAACACCGCTCGATTTCAGCTGGAAGACAATGATCAAAATAGCAAGCAAAGCCGCGCCTGCCAGTTCTGGTTTGTCGAGGTAGATTTTTAGAAACCGTTTCATAAGCCCACGCTTGAGTTTTGGCGCCACGTTATAGAAACGTAGCGCCACTCGGGTTATAGGTGTTGGATCAACGCAATCCTTGTTTGGACATTTGCATGATCGTCGGAACGTCCTTAGATGTGACGATGCCCTGTCCCGTATCGATGTCCGATGGCGTCAGGCCGGCTTTTTTCCACAGATAGGTCTCCATGACCGGCATGAACCCTTGCATATAAGGCTGCTGATCGACCTGTACCTGAACATAGCCGGCCGTCATCTGCTGCAGTACCTCAGGGACCAGATCAAAGCCGCCGAGGAGCACTTTACCCGGCTTGATACCTCTGTCCTTTAGCACCTTGGCAACGCCTGCCCCCCAGAAGCCGGTGTCGAAATAAGCCGTCGTGTTCGGGTTGGCGTTGAGATAAGCACCGATACGATCGGCGGTCAGCGCCAGGTCGGTTGCTGCGTCGATCCGCGTGATGTTGACCTCACGTTCCTTGTGCTCGGCCTTATATTCCTCGAGAAATTTCGTGACACCGGCAGCGCGCTGCTCCGACCATGTCTGGCCGGGTGCGTTGACGCCGACGAGCAGGTTGAGCGGTCCATCCTTCGGGAAATTCAGCGACTGCGCCTTGGCAAGGGAGTAGCCGGCCGCGACGAAGCCTTGGCCGATGAAAGCCTTACGAGCGTTCCCCTTTGCGCCCTGGCTATCGTCGACATTAACGGCAAGGACGAGGATGCCTGCATCGGTTGCCTCCTTGATCGCGGCGTCATAGGCTTTGTCATCGACGATTGCTACAAAGATTGCATCGGGTTTGGTGGCGATCGCCGCCTGTAGGTTTGCGACGGCCTGCTCGACCGAACCTTCAGTCTGGGTGAGAACGAGCTGGCAATTGGCCTCAACGCGGGTGCAGGCGTCATCAAAGCCCTTCTTTACCGACTGCCAAAAGGTGTTGGAGGCGGATGAGTGGCTGATAAATGTAATGTTCAGTCCTGCGGCAGACGCGCCGGACGCCATTAACGACAGTCCGAGCGCTGTACTGACGATCAATTTCTTAAGCATTGCTTTCCTCCCTGTGTTGCAATGAATTGGGCTGTGATTACTCCGCGTCGTCGAACAACTCCGCGCGCGCACGGGCTATTTCGGGCAAGGATGTCAATATCTCCCGCAGATGCAGGCGGATCGCTTCCTCGGCGGCAGTTTTGTCGCCGACTGCAATGCCATCCACTATTCTTTCGTGCTGTTCGATCAACCGGCCCATATGCAGATCATCGACCGAGAGAAAGCGCACACGATCCATCTGCGCCTTGACGCTTTCGATCACACTCCAGGCATAGACTTTGCCGGCCGCGGCAGCGAGGGTATGATGGAAGAGCTCGTCGAGTCTTAGAAACCCAGCGCGATCGTCGAACGGCACCTTCCTCTGTTCCGCGAGCTGACGGCGCAACTCCGCGACTGTCTCCGCCGCAGGGTCTTCGGCAACCAGGCGTACGATATCGGCTTCGATAGCCTCACGCACGAAGCGCACGTCCATGACAGAGGCGACCGAAATCTTGGTGACGAAGGTGCCACGTTGCGGAAGCACCTGCACCAGCCCCTCCTCCGAAAGTTTGATGAAGGCTTCCCGCACGGGCTGTCGGCTGACCGCCAGGGACTTGGCAGCATCGGATTCCGACAGTCGTTCCCCGGGAAGGAGCTCGGCCTGGATGATCCGCTCCCGCAGGATGCGATAGACCTGGGGGCCAACAGATTCACTTATCGCGACAAGCTTGGCGGATCGGGTGTTTTGCATTTGAGGGGCGTCCTCCCGGTGTCGATCTCAGTGTTTGCTATGCTCTACCCTACTACCATACAAGTCAAGAACTTTTGCTCGCTTTACGTTTCAAGCCGTGCTATGCGACGAGAAACATTGTACTTTTTATCGAGATCTTCAGCCAACTCGACGCCATGCCCCGGCCCCGGCGGGACGGTAATCATGCCGTTGGTGACCGTCGGCAGTTGCGTCGTGAGATCGGCATACCAGGTGCGGTAATAGGCGCGCACACTCTCCTGCACGAGCGCGTTTGGTGCATTGAGCGATAGATGTGTCGATGCCGATAGGACGACCGGCCCGGTGCAATCGTGTGGCGCGACCGGCAAGTGCCAGGCTTCGGCCATGGTGGCGATCTTCTTCGCCTCGGAAATACCGCCGCACCAAGAAAGGTCGAGCATAACGACGCCGGCGCTGTCGGTTTCAAGCAGATCGCGGAAAGCCCAGCGGGTGGCTAGCGTCTCGGAAGCACACAGCGGCGCGGAACTCGCCGCCGCATAACGTTTCAAACTGGATAGCGAATCCATCTTGATCGGGTCTTCATGCCAGAAGGTACCGTAGGGTTCGAGTGCGCGCGCAATCTTGATCGCCGGCGTAAGCTGCCACATCGAGTGGAACTCGACCATGATGTCCATCTTGTCGCCGACACGCTTGCGGATCTTTTCGAACGGTTGGAGCGCCTTTCGCAGATCAGGCCCGGAAATATATTGCCCGCCACTTGCTTCTGCGGCGATGTCGAAAGGCCAGATCTTCATCGCCGAAATACCCTCGGAAAGTAGATCTTCGGCCAGATCGTCAGCGCGCTCGAGGAAGCCGTTCAGGTCGTCATAGTCGCGACGAGGGCCGCCTATTCCATAATTTCCCGTCTGCTGACCGCTCGCCTCACGCATGTACGTGTTGCCTGCACAGGTATTGTAGGTGCGGATTTCGCGGCGCGAAAAGCCGCCTAGCAATTGCGCGATCGGCAGGCTGGTCGCCTTCCCAAACAAGTCCCAAAGACCGATATCGACGGCCGAATTGCCACGCATTTCGGCACCCGTGGAGCGGAATCCGAGGTAACCAGTTAGGTCCTTTGAGATCCTGTCGATCTCAAGTGAATCCCGCCCGAGTAATTTCGGCGCAACGACCTCGTGAATATAAGCCTCGACGGTTTCGGCCATGAAGAAGGTTTCGCCAAGTCCGACGAGACCCTCGTCGGTATGGATGCGTACCCAAAGGATATTCGGGAACTCCTTGACGCGAACGGTTTCTAATGCTGTGATCTTCATCAATATACTCCGGCTGCCAATAAGGCTTTCACGGTGAGGTCAAAATGCTCGACCATCGCAGCCTCGCCTTTGGCCGGATCGCCGTTGGCGATTGCCTGAGCGATGGCAAAGTGACCGTCGATGCTCTCTTGGCGCGTTTCGTTGCTACCGCGGCTCGCCCAGCCGATCGGCCATGTGTGGCGTGTCACCACATGGAAGGAGCCGACGATCAGTGAGAACATCGGATTCTTTGAAGCGACTCCAATCGCTTCATGAAAAGCGATGTCATGCTCCATGACCTTCTGCGGATCATTGAAATCGCGCTGCATCGCTTCCGCCAACGCGTAGATTTCCGCGGCCTCGCGATCCGTGCGGCGCAATGCGGCGAGCGCCACCGTCCGCCGCTCGATGGTTCGCCTTACGTCGAAAATTTGCTGGATCGTGGCCTGATTTGTGTGAACCGCATGGTCGGTGATCATCGCCAGCACGTCGGCTTTTGGCGCCGCCACCCGCGCGCGCCGCCCGTTGCCGATGTCGATCAACGTCAGCGCGGCAAGCGAGCGATAGGCTTCGCGCACGATCGTTCGCGATGCGCCAGTCAGCTCTGCAAAGGCACCCTCACTCGGCAATTCATCGCCAACCTGCAGTCCATTGTCACGGATATGGACCTTTACGGCTTCCATCACGTCACCGAGCAATCCTTCAGCAACGCCGTGCCGCCCCACATCTTTCTTCGCACCCGGCAATGTCTCTATCAAGCTTTACCTCTACCTATCATATAGGTTTAATATAAGCTTGATTTAGATTTTATGTTGCCTATTGTCAATCCGAAGTTTCGAGAACAATTAGGAGGACAGATGCAGGCCGCTATTTTCTTCGAAGCGCAGGATATTGTCGGGGAAAGCATTATCTGGTCGCGTGACGAGCACGCGCTCTATTGGGTCGACATTGGCGGCAAGCGTATTCACCGCCTGGAAGTGAAAACAGCGCGGCACGACATGTGGTCGACGCCGGATTTTCCGACCTCGATCGGCATGCGCAGAAACGGCGGCTTTATCATCGGCTTAGCGCGCGAGGTCTGCTTCTGGCAACCAGACGAGAAATTCGAAGTGTTTGCCGTGCCTGAACCAGACAGGCCCAACAATCGCCTGAACGAGGGTCGCGTTGCACCCGATGGCTCGTTCTGGGTTTCTACGATGCAGAACAATCTCAACGTGGACGGCACACCGAAAGATATGACCTCCAACACTGGGGCAATCTATCGCATCGATCCTTCAGGTGCCATCAAGCAGCTTACGCCGAACGAATACGGCATCACTAACACCATGGGCTGGACGCGCGACGACCGCTTTCTCTTCGCAGACACTCTGGCGAACGAAATTTATTCCTTCGCCTACGATCCAGGAACAAGTGTCATTTCCAACCGCCGCACCATCGTTGGCGGCTTTGAACGAGGACTACCGGATGGCTCCTGCCTTGATGCCGATGATTATCTTTGGAATTGCCGCGTGGTCGGTGGGGCAGCTGTTGCGCGATTCAGCACCGACGGAATGTTGAGCCGTCTCGTCGAGTTGCCGGTTTCCTGGCCAACAAGCTGCACGTTTGGTGGTGCGGACCTTTCCACTCTCTACGTTACCTCGGCCCGCTTTACGATGACGGACGCGCACCTGCGTGCTCACCCGCTCGAGGGTAGCCTCCTGGCGATCAAGACTGAGTTTCGCGGCGTCGACGAGCCAAAATTTGGATATTGACATACTGGTATGGTAGAATGTTAATGCCATATCAGATGGAGGAGCGTGCGAAAATGGAATTCGACGGCAAGAGCATCATCATTACCGGCGGCAGCCTGGGTATGGGACGTGCTTGCGCAGAGCGTTTTGCAAACGCCGGTGCCAAAGTGCTGATTGTCTCCAACGATGCACAATCGACCGATCTCGCTGCGAAAGAGATCGGCGGCAAGACGAGCAGTTTTGTCGGCGATGTCCGCAATGCAGCAGACATGCGAAATGCCGTCGAACTGGCTGCAACAAGGCATGGAGGCGTTGACATCCTCGTCTGCAGCGCCGGTGTCCAGCGCTATGGCACGGTGGTCGATACCCCCGAGGATATCTGGGACGATGTGCTCGACGTTAACTTGAAAGGCGTCTACCTCGCATCAAAATATGCCATCCCCGAAATGAAGAAGCGCGGTGGCGGCGCGATCATCGCCATTTCCTCCATTCAATCCTACGCCTCGCAGACCAACGTTGCCGCTTACACTGCAAGCAAGGGCGGCATCAACGCACTGGTTCGCGCCATGGCACTCGACCATGCGGCGGACAACATCACCGTCAATGCAGTTTGCCCTGCCTCTATCGATACGCCGATGCTGCGATGGGCGGCGGATCTCTTCAAGGGCGACATGACCCAGGAAGAGATGATCGCCCAATGGGGTAAAGGTCACCCGATCGGCCGTGTCGGCCGGCAGGAAGAGGTGGCGGATCTGGTCGCCTTTCTCGCCAGTGACAAGGCCCGCTTCATTACCGGCGCCGACATGAAGATAGATGGCGGCACTATGGCCAAGCTGGGTATCGTTTTACCCGAGTGAACGACGGCATTTTCCAACGGAGACTGGCATGAAGCGTCCCAAAATCACCGACATCCGTGCAACAACTGTGACAGTGCCGCTCGAAGCGCCGTTGCGGCACTCCAATGGCGCACACTGGGGTCGCTTCGTGCGCACGATCATCGAGGTCGAAACGGATGTAGGTATTATCGGTCTCGGCGAAATGGGTGGAGGTGGCGAGAGTGCTGAGGCCGCGTTCCGCGCTCTCAAGACTTATCTTGTCGGACATGATCCCTTCGAGCTCGAGCAGCTGCGCTTCAAAATCTGCAACCCCACCGCCAGCCTCTACAACAATCGCACGCAGATGCACGCCGCTATTGAATTTGCCTGCATCGACATTATCGGCAAGTTTCTCGGTGTGCCCGCCTATGACGTGCTGGGAGGCAAGATGCGTGACGAAGTGGGCTTCGCCAGTTATCTCTTCTTTCGCCTGCCCAACAAAGAGACTGGCAAAGGCGAAATCCGCACAGCCGACCACTTGATCGAGCAAGCGCTGGAACTCAAGCGCAGCCACGGCTTTACGGCGCACAAACTTAAGAGCGGCGTCTTTCCGCCGGATTACGAGCTTGAGGTCTATCGAGCGCTGGCAAAAGCCGTCGGCACCGATTCCGTTCGCTATGACCCCAACGCCGCCTTCAGCGTCGAAGAGGCGATCCGCTTTGCCAAGGGGATCGAGGACCTCAACAACGATTATTATGAAGACCCGACCTGGGGCCTCAATGGCATGCGACGCGTGCGGGAAAACACCCATATGCCGCTTGCCACCAACACCATCGTCATCAATTTTGAGCAGCTTGCGACCAACGTCTTGAACCCGGCCGTCGACGTGATCCTGCTTGACACTACCTTCTGGGGTGGGATACGCCCTTGCATCAAGGCGGCGGGCGTCTGCGAGACTTTCCAGTTGGGGATCGCGGTCCACTCTTCCGGCGAACTTGGCATTCAGCTTGCCACGATGCTGCATCTTGGAGCTGTCCTGCCAAACCTCGTCTATACCGCCGATGCACACTATCATCAGCTGACCGACGACATCATCGTCGGTGGTCCGATGAAATATGCGAATGGTGCGATCACCGTGCCCACCGGCCCTGGTCTAGGGGTGGAGATCGACCGCGAGAAACTGGGCAAATATTCCGATCTTTATAAATCGCTAGGCGGCTATCTGTACGATCGCGATCCGGCGCGCCCCGGCTGGTTCTCTACCGTGCCAAATACGCGCTGGGCGGATCCGGCGGACGATCGGATCGTGGACTATTGAATTCGTGCGACACGAAGAAAAACTTCCGTAGTTGGAGTTTTCTAGGCTTACTCACTTTGTGTGGTGATCGGCGTTGGTGTGCGGATCGTTAATGGCGGTGTCGTAGGTGATCGGCAACCGCAATAACCGATCTCCAGCAACGATGCCATTCAAACACAATGCCTCCCGTCGCCATCGTATTGGCAAGATGAAGTTCAAGGTCACGAACTGGGCAGAGTACGAGGCTGGTCTTCGCCGACGTGGCGGCCTGATGCTTTGGATGACGCCGGAGGCGCTGTCGTCCTGGCAGGCGCCGAAGCGGACAACGCGCGGTGGACAGCCGCGTTATTCCGATCTGGCGATTGAAACTGCCCTGAGGCTGGGACTGGTGTTCGGCCTCCGGCTGCGCCAGACGGAGGGCTTTTTGAGGTCAGTGTTGACCCTGATGGGACTGGATCTCGCCGTCCCCGATCATACGACCCTGAGCCGTCGGGCAAGCAAACGGCGATTGCCGGACGGGCGGCGAAAGCACCAAGCCCCGGGAAAGGGACATGTCCACGTCCTCATCGACAGCACAGGGTTGGAAATCTACGGCGCGGCCAGTGGCTGGAGGAGAAGCACGGTGCCAAATCACGTCGGAACTGGCGCAAACTACACCTGGCACTCGATGCCGACAGCGGCGATATCATCGCGCACGTCATGACGGACCAGGATGCCGGCGACGCTTCGCAGGTGGAGCCGCTACTTGACCAGATCGACATGCCGATCGGACAGTTCACGGCCGACGGCGCCTATGACGGCGGTTCAACTTATGACGCCGTGGCCTGGCATAGTGCCGGTGCTACGGTGGTCATTCCGCCACGCGCGAACGCGGTGAAACGGCCAGACGCCGATCCCTCGAGCCAACGAGACCGCCACATCGCGGCGATCAACACCGATGGCCGGATGGGCTGGCAGGTCGCGACCGGCTACGGGAAACGATCACTGGTCGAGACCGCAATCTGTCGCTACAAATCGATCATCGGATACAGGTTACGGTCACGCACATTCGGAGCGCAGCAGACGGAAGTCGCCATAGGCTGTGCCGTCCTCAATCGAATGCTGGCATGCGCACGCCCGAAATCCGTCCGCTGCAAAACCGCCACCGCGTAGCCAGAGCATCAAAGACAGAAATCCGTTCTTTCAGCGACCAATGCACCAACCCCAAGAGACAGACGTGTGGATGAACGCTCTCAGAAGAAGTGGAGGATCTCGCCCACCCGTTCACAGACCGTGCGCCCACCATCATGACCCGTGACCCCGGCGCGGTCGAACTTCTGCCTACTGCGGCTATCAAAATAGTCTCGCCGACCAGATCCTGTGTCATCGCATTATTTATGTCTTCGTTCGACGAGCAGGATGTGGTCTGCGGCGAGTACGACTTCATTGCGCTGGTTCAGCACTTCGCAGCGTTCGACGACGCGGCCCATATCGGGCCGCCTCGGATCGTCTTCCTTGGACGAAATCGTCACGCGCGTACGGATCGTATCGCCGATATGGACGGGCCGGACGAAGCGCAGGCGGTCGTAGCCGTAGGAGAACGCGACCGGATTGATCAGCGTCGCTGTCAGTCCGACACCGATCGAGAACACCATTGTGCCATGGGCGATGCGCTGGCCGCCCGGAAGCGTCTTGGCGAATTCGGCATCCATGTGATGCGGAAAGAAATCGCCGGTGTGCCCAGCATGAACGACAAAGTCCGTCTCGGTAATCGTCCGGCCGGTCGTCAATCGAACAGCGTTCAGTTTGTAATCTTCGTAGTGTATGATGTGTTCGGACACGGGATCACTCTTCCGGCAGCGAACTTAGCGGTGTCGCCGGGTTCGCACTCGATTGATAAGCGGCTTCGACGAGCGCCATCGTCTGCCATCCGTCTTCGACGGATGCGATGAGCACGTCGTCTTCGCCGGAGGCAAAGCGCTGGAGGTTTGCCATGCGGTTGGCGAAGGCATCCGGAAACCAGGCCCCCTCGAGCGGCACGGAGACCCAATCACCGGCGCCATCGGCCCGGATCCACAGCTCATCGGGTTCGCCGCGCGGGTAGTCGAGATTGACGCCAAGCTTCAGATAGGCAGCCCCCTTCGTCCCACAGATACGGAATTCACAGGCCTGGAACCGTCGGCCGAAATCGTGGTCGTGGTTGATCGAAAGCGCGCAACGGATGGTGTCGCCAAAATCAAGGATCGCTGCTGTACGCGTCTGCGCTACCTCGTGGTTTGGATGACCGATCGTCTTGGCATGGACGCCGTGCGGATTGCCGAGCAGGTCCCTGACGAGATCGAGATAATGGATTGAGTGCATAGCGATCTCGATGCGCGGCAGCCCCTTCAGAAACGGCCAGAGGCTCCACGGCGTTGCCAGTGCCAGCCAGGCGTCGAAATCGACGACCTCGCCGAGATGCCCTTTGGCGATCGCGTCCTTCAGCGCCAGTATCATCGGCGCGAAGCGCAGCTGGAAATTGACTGCCGCCCTTATATTACGTGACCGGCAAAGCGACAGGATCTCCGTCGCCTCACGCAGATTGCTGCCCATCGGCTTTTGCAGCAGCGCAAATGAGCCTTTCGGAAGTTTCGACAGGATTGCGGCATGGGCAGCGGGCGGGGTCGCCAGATCGAAGATCGCGCCTTCGGTCTTGAGCGCCTGCTCTTCCGAGGTAAAGGCCACAGTGCCCCATTGCTGTGCAAGCGCACTCGCTTTGGCCGCATTGGGGTCGAAGATGCCGGCAACGGGAAAGTCAGCCTGTCTGTAGGCCGGAAGATGCGCGTCGCCGACGATGCTTCCAGCACCGAAGATGACAATCGGGCGCGGCTTGGCCGAGCGTGGCCATGACTGCTGTAGACGGCTCGGATCGAAGGCCTCAGTCATGATGGAAGACCTCTTCCATCATCGCCCACCATTCGCCCGGCTTGCGGGTTTCGAGCGGTTGCTGCTGGGGCATGCAGAGAGCCCACCATTCCTTGTTTTTCGGATGGGAAGCCATCTTTGCCATGTCCGCGTCGAAGTCATCACCGGTATATTCCCAATAGCCGAACAGTAGACTTTCCGGCTCCTTCAGGAAGATCGAATAGTTGGTGATGTTGCATTCGGAGATCAGCGCCAGGATCTCGGGCCAGACGGCGGCGTGAAGCGCCTTGTATTCCGCGACCTTGGCTGGCTCCAGGCCGATCACCATTCCCATCCGCTGCATGGTTAGCTCCTGCTCAGCCGTGAATTTCCCGGGTGAATTCGCTGATCGAGCGCGCCTTCACCGCTTCCCAGTCCCAGGCGATGCCGATGCCGGGCTCTGATGGGGCCACCGCCTTGCCATCGACGATTTCCATGCTCTTGGTGGTGAGATCGTCAAGCTGCGGGATGTATTCGACATATTTGCCGTTCGGCACGGCGCAGGTGAGGCTGACATGCAGCTCCATCAGGAAATGCGGGCAGACGGGAATGTCGAATGCCTCGGCCGCATGCGCCACCTTCAGCCAGGGCGTGATGCCGCCGATGCGGGCGACATCCGCCTGCACGATCGAGCAGGCGCCCTTCTGCATGTATTCGCGGAAATGCCGGATCGAATACATGGATTCGCCGACCGCGATCGGCGTCGGCGTCGATCGGGTCAACCGGATATGGCCATCGAGATCGTCGGCCGGCAGCGGCTCCTCGATCCAGGCGAGGTCCAGCTCCTTGAGGCGTGCTGCCCGGCGGATTGCTTCGTCGACGGTAAAACCCTGATTGCAGTCGGTCATGATCTCAAAGCCGGAGCCGAGTGCCAGACGCATCGCGGCCAGCCGGTCGTAATCCTCGGAGCCATGCGGCCTGCCGATCTTCACCTTCGAGCCGGAAAAGCCCTTGGCCTTCGCCTGCAGGGCGTCTTCGACCAGGGCTTCCTTCTCGATATGCAGCCAGCCGCCTTCTGTCGTGTAGAGCGGGCACCGATCCTTCGCGCCACCGGCAAGCTTCCAGAGCGGCAGCTTCTGCCTCTTCGCCCGCAGATCCCAAAGTGCCGTGTCGATGGCCGCAAGCGCCAGCGCCGTGATGGGACCGATCGTCGTAGCATGCGTGGCGAATTCCAGTCTGTGCCAGATCGCCTCGATGCAATTGGCATCCTCGCCGATCACCAGCGGCACCAGATGGTCAGACAGCAGCCGCATGACGGACGAGCCGCCGGTGCCGATCGTATAGCTGTAACCGATACCGACTGCCCCATCGCTGTCGGTGATGGTGACGATCGGCGTCTCCTGGCTGACGAAACTCTGGATCGCGTCCGTCCGCTTCACCTTCGGCGGCAGGTCGACCATGCGCAATTCAATTTTCTCGATACGTGCCATTGGTCGGTTCCTCAGATTGCCAGGCTCTTGCCGGTTTCGGTGGAGAAGAGATGCGCCTGGCTGAGATCGAAGCTCATCGTCAGGTGCTCGCCACTCTTCAGCGCGCGCGGATTGAGCATACGCGTCACCCATTCGCGCCCTGCGAATTCGACGAAGACCAGCGTTTCGTTGCCGAGCGGTTCGGTGATGGCGACCGGCAAGGTCAGTTCGTAAACAGCCGATTCCGCGCCCGAATGCAGGCCGTGGCCGGTTGGAAAAATATCGTCGGGCCTGAGACCGAAGGCGACCTTTTCTCCTTCCCTGACCTTACCGGCAAACTGGTTCGGCAGCGGCAGACGATCACCGTTCTTGAAGATGAGTTCGCCTGCCTTCAGTGTCGCCTCTTCGATATTCATCGGTGGCGAGCCGATGAAGCCGGCAACGAAGCGGGTGGCGGGTCGCTTGAACACCTCTTCCGGCGTGCCGACCTGTTCGATGTGGCCGTCGCGCATGATGACGATGCGATCCGCCAGCGTCATGGCCTCGACCTGATCGTGCGTGACGTAAACCACCGTCGACTGCACTTTGGCATGCAGTTTCTTGATCTCGGTGCGCATCTGCGTGCGCAGCTTGGCATCGAGGTTCGACAGCGGCTCATCGAAGAGGAAAACCTCCGGCTGGCGCACGATGGCGCGGCCCATGGCAACGCGCTGGCGCTGGCCGCCGGAAAGCTGCGCCGGACGACGATCCATGAGCGCTTCGAGGCTGAGGATGGCAGCCGCTTCGTTGACCCGCTTATCGATCTCCGCCTGCGGCTGCTTGGCGATCTTCAGCGAGAAGCCCATGTTCTCGCGCACGGTCATATGCGGATAGAGCGCATAAGACTGGAACACCATCGAAATGTTGCGATCGCGCGGCGGCAGATCGTTGACAACGGTATCGCCGATCTCGATCGTGCCGCCCGATACCTCCTCCAGACCGGCAATCATGCGCAGCGTCGTCGACTTGCCGCAGCCGGACGGACCGACGAGCGCGATGAACTCCTTGTCCGCGATGTCGAGATCGATCCCGTGGACGATTTCCAACGCGCCGTAGCGCTTGACGAGTTTTTTGAGGGAAACCTGAGCCATGGAGATCAACCTTTGACCGCACCGAATGTCAGACCCGACACCAGATGCTTCTGAATGATGAAAGTGAGAGCGAGCGCCGGAATGATCATGACAACAGCCAATGCACACATGCCGCGCCAGTCGATGGTGAATTCCGCCGTGTAGTCGAGAAGACCGACCGGCAGCGTCTTGGAATCGACGGAACGCGTCAGCTGCGAGGCGAGAGCATATTCATTCCAGCAGGTAAGGAAGGCGAAGATGCCGGCCGATGCGATGCCCGGGCCGGCAAGCGGAAATTCCACCTGCCAGAAAGCCTGCCAGCGCGTGCAGCCGTCGATCTGCGCGGCTTCGGCAAGATCCTTCGGCACCTGCCGGAAGAAGCCGTCGATCAGCCAAATCGTGAACGGCACATTCAGCGCGACATAGGTGAGGATCAGGCCGAAATGCGTATCGATGATGCCGAGCCGCGCATAGACCATGAAGAGCGGCAGCGATAGCGCCACACCGGGCACGGAGCGCGTCAGCATCAGCCCGAGGAACACGGCCGACTTGCCTGCAAAACGAAAGCGGGCGAAGGCGTAGCCGCCGGACATGCCGATGACGAGCGCAATCGCGGTCGAGGTGATGGAGATAATCAGCGAATTGCGGAAATAATCCCAGACGGGAATACCGCCCTGCCCCACGCCGCTGAACATGGCGCGATAGGCTTCCAGCGACAGCTCCTGCGGGATCCAGACCGGCGGCTTCGCCATGATTTCCACGGTCGGGCGCAGCGAGCTGATGACGATCCACAAACCGGGCAGGCAGATGATAAGCATCGCGAGGAAGAGGCCGATGAGATAGGCAACCTTCCAGAGGCGGCGCTGCAGGCGTTGTTGAGCGTTGCGATCCATGATTACCACTCCGCTCCGATCTGGGTGCGGGCAAGCGCCAGCTTACGGAAGAAATAGACGGTGAAGACGATAGAAAGAATGATCGAGACATAGGCCATGGCATTGGCAAGCCCCATCTGCGCATCGGCATAAGCGGTGCGCCCGACCAGCGTCCAGATCAGCTCCGTGCGCCGCGCCGGCCCTCCATCGGTCATGATCTTGACGATGTCATAGGCGCGGGCGACGTCGAGCGAACGGATCGTCATGGCGATGAAGGCAAAAGGCATCAGGAACGGCCAGGTCACATAGCGGAAAGTCTGCCAGCTGGTGCAGCCATCCACCTTGGCGGCCTCGACAGGCTCCTGCGGCATGGCGAGCAGGCCGGCTAGGATCAGGATCGCGAAGACCGACGTCGACGACCAGACCTCGGCAATGACGATGGACAACAGTGCCAGATTGCCATCGATCAGCCAGGGAATGGCCGTCTCGGTAATGCCCAGGGATTGCAGAGCATTGTTGATGATGCCGACATTGTCGTTGAACATGAATTTGAACTGGAAGCCGACGAGAACGGGCGAAAACATCATCGGGAACATCATCAGCGTGCGCAGCACGCGCTTGCCGTAGGTCGCCTTGTTGACCAGCAAAGCCAATCCGAGACCAAGCAGCATTTCCAGATTGAGCGCGATCGTCAAAAGCACCACGGTGCGCACGAAGGCGGCGAGGAACACCGGATCCGAAAGGATGCGCATGTAGTTGCGAAGACCGATGAAGGTGAAGAGTGTGGCCGGCCGCGTCAGGCGGAACGGCGTGAAGCTGGAATAGAAGGATAGAAGCAACGGAAACAGAACCACGGCCACAAGGACGATGATCGCCGGAAGAAGAAGCAGGACCGGTGGAGATATTCTTTTGAGCATGGTTTGCACCTGTCGGCATTCCTCGGCAGCGTGGCCCGGACTGTGTGGAATGGATTGCTTGGGACGAGACCGGCGCGAAACCGGCAACGCAGATGGCGCCTGACGGTGCCGATCGAAAGCGATTCTCGAAGTCAGATTGCGGAAGCCCCGCGCTCTGAGAGCGCGGGACTTCGGTTGCATCGCTTAGAGCGCGCCTGCGTCCTTCAGGACGTCGGTTGCCTTATGGGCAGCGGCATCGAGCGCCTGCTTAGAGCTTTTGTCGCCGAGAATGGCGGCCTGAAGCTCGGGATAGACGACGTTGGAAATCTCGATCCATTGCGGCGTGCGCGGAACCGGGAAGGCGTATTTCATCGATTCCTGGAAGGTGCTCAGCACCTCCTTCTTGTAAGGGTCGGAGGCGGCCTGCTGGATATCCCAATCCCATACGGCCTTGCGGGTCGGCAGGGTGCCGTTGGCCGCTTCGAGCTTCTGCGAATCGTCGTTTGTCAGGAACCAGACGAGTGAAGCGGCAGCATCCTTGTGGGCGCAGGCTTCGGTGACGGAGAAACCATGATGGCCGGACCAGCCGGTATGCTTGCCGGACGAGCCGGCAGGCTGCACCACGATGCCGACATTGCCGGCAATCTTCGAAGACTTAGGATCGTTGAAGTAGGTCGCCCAGCCTGGCCAGTCGAGATCGAGCGCGATGGAACCGGACGCGAAGCCGGCGCCGAGGTCGTCCCATAGATAGTTGGTCGTTCCGGCCGGAACGGCCTTCGCCTTGTACATGTTGACGAACCAGCCGAGCGCACGCACGCCGGCTTCGGAGTTGAAGGCCGGCTTGCCATCCTTGTCGAGATATTCACCGCCTTCCGCGATCAGCATTTCATAGAAGCGGCCATTGATCGCCTCTTCCTTGCCGGGGAATTGCGTGCCGAAGAAATTCGGCGGGTTGGAGAAGAAGATCGCCTGATCAGAGACTTCCTTCCAGGTCTTTGGCGGGGCGAGATCATAGCCGTACTTGGCCTTGAACGCCGTCTTCTTGGCCTCGTCGTTATAGAAGCTCTTCTGGTAGTACAGCGCTGAAACGTCGAACTGCGCACGCGGCAGCATGATCAAGCGGCCGTCGATGGTCGAGGCCTGAATGGTGGAATCGACGAACTGGGTGATTTCTTCCTTGGGCAGAAGCTTCGAAAGATCGGTGTAAAGGTCGGGATACTGCGGCGCGAAGGACGAATGGTTCGAGCCGACGCACCAGGAGATGCTGCCCGAGGCCATGTCCGACTTGATTTCCTTGTCGAGCTCAAAGTGGTTCTTCTTCGAGAGAATGTTGACCTTGGCGCCCGTCTCCTTCTCCCATTCGGCGATGCGGGCGTAAAGCGGCTCGTATTGCTGACCGCCGATGAGCTTGGCGTCGACCGTCACGCCCGGAAATTTGCCCGGCAGATCGGCCGCAGTGGCCACCGATGCAAATAATGAAATCCCAGACGCGAGACTGGCTATCAATCTTCTCATATTCCTCTCCTCCACAACGGCGACTTTGTTTGGCGCGCCGGTTCTCCTCACATATGAGTTTTATGTTTATATACAAACGACAAGAAAGGCGTCGCGTCAAGGGGAACTTTCTCTTCCCGAATGCTTCGTCTGCGTATATGCAGCTATCATTCACAGGAGAACGCACATGGAGATGGATGACGCAGACCGCTACCGCGCCCCAGCGCTCGACAAGGGTCTCGACATTTTGGAACTACTCGCCAGCGTCGAGGGCGGCCTGACACAGGCAGAAATATCTAAGCGGCTCGAACGCAGCCCGAACGAGTTCTACCGCATGCTCGACCGATTGGTGCGCCGCGGTTATGTGACGAAGCTCGAAGGCGATCGCTTCGCCCTGACGCTCAAACTCTTCGGCCTTTCGCAACTGCATGCGCCAACCCGGCGCCTGGCGTCCTTCGCGACATCTTTGATGCGCGATCTGGCGCAGAAGACCCGGCAGGCGAACCATCTCGCGGTTTTCGATCGGGGTTATGCCGTGGTCATCGCTCAGCAGGAAGCCCCGGATTACTGGGGGATTTCGATCCGCGTCGGCTCGCACGTGAACCTGTTTGACACCGGTTCCGGCCACGTCCTGCTCGCCTTCCGGAGTGCCGAAGAGCGCGAACTGATGATCGCGGAGCATGTAGGCGGCAAGGACGATCCGCGCCTTACGCCGGAATTCTACGAAAGGCTCGATCATATTCGCGAGCGGGGCTACGAAATGATGGCGAGTGTCCAGACCGCTGGCGTCTACAACCTCTCGGCACCGATCCTGGGACCGGACGGGCGCGGTATTGCGGCCTTGACCTGCCCCTACATCGCCTTGGTCAATGCACCGAACGCACCGGATATCACACGCACGATCACTCATCTGCAGAAGACCGCACAACAACTGTCGCTACTCGTCGGATCTGATGTCAACGTCAGGCACTAGGGGTCTTCTTATTTGAATAATCTCTGCATAAGCGCAGGGGCAGGACGCGTTGCTTATCGACATCCACCTGCATCTGATCATCAAAGCGAAACTGAACGATCCGTCGATTTCAGGCGTTCAGCGCTCAATCATGTTTTTTTGCCGCAAAGCTCTCCCCAAATAGCCTATTCAGATCGGCAACGATCGTCGTTGCGCTCTGCTTTTTCTTCAGACCCTCGTTCAATCTGTCGGAGGCCAGCTGCTGAAAAGCCATGTAGCCATCGTGCCGGGGCCGAACCCAGGCGCTCTCAAGTGTGGCGCGGGTAGCGCGATAGAAGTTGGCCGTCGCTGCGTTGGCGAGATCGTCTTCCCACGCCGCAGAATGCCCCGCCTGACCGCCTGCGCTGGTGTAGAGGCTGCGCTGAATATCTGCGCTGGAGATCCAATAAGCAAAGTCGATCGCCCGCTGCAAATGGTTTGAGAAAGCTGAAACCGCGATGCCCGTGCCGCCGAGTGCCGAACCGGCCGGACCAATATCTCCAGTGGCGGGAATGTCGGAGAACTTGATCAGGCTATCTCGAAAGCCCTCGATCGAATAATTGATGTAGCCGTAGATCAAAGGCGCGCATACGACCCGGCTGCTGGCAATCGCCATGCGCTCCAAGACTGCGATCGGATCCATCTCGAAGCATTCGGGATCGATCAGATCAGTGATCTCGCGCATCATCTCGATTGTCTCCGCACCGGCGACAAGATCTATCAATTGGCCAGCTTCGGTCCGGCACGGATGCCCGCGGTTCGCCGACAGTGTATAGAAGGACATCAGGGTATGCGGCGGACGAAGCGGCAGAAGCACCTGCCCCTTTCGAGCAAGCTCAAGGACATCCTGCCAGCTTGCCGCGCCACGCACGATCCTGTCTGGACGGTAGGCCTGCACTTGCGTCGCAGCGTCAATCGGGAAGGCCCATTGGCGTCCATCCCAGAAGTAACTCTGGTAGGATGCACCAAGGCTGCCCTTCCTCAAAGCTTCGCGTTCGGCCTCGCGGCCGGGCACATCAAGTGGAGTAAGGCACTTTTCATTGGTGATCTGGCCGACATGCGGATGGTCTATGACGATGAGATCATAGGCGCGGGCCAGTTCCTCGACCGGATAGCTCTCGAAATCCTGCAGCGAACGCCTCTCCCAATGGATATTGGTCCCGGTCTGCTCCTCGAACAGCCGCGAGCAGGCAACCATTGGATCGTAGCCGCGCGGGTGGTTCCAGGTCATTCCTTTCAGCGCGATCTTGCTCATAGCCCGAACTCCTCGCGGATCGCGGCGCTATGTTCGCCGATACGCGGGGCGGCGCGATGAAAGACCGATCGGACGCCATCGACGCGAATTGGCGAGCGGGTTGTCAGAATTGAGACGTTGTCCTCACGAGTCACCATTTGCAGCATGTCAAGCGACTTGAAGCCATCACTCTCCATCAGCTCGTTCCAGTCCAGCACCTTGGCGCACCAAATATCGGCGGGCTCCAGGATCGCCAGCCACTCGTCGATCATCTTCGTGGCGATACGCCTGGCTATTAGTTCCTTGATTACATCGCGCTGCTGGAACCAACTCGACGGCGCGTCGCAATATGGGGCGAGTTCCGGCATGTTAAGGAGATCGGCAAGTTTCCGGATCGGCGTCATGGCGATCGCCAGATAACCGTCCGCAGCGGCGTAGACACCGTAGGGAGCAGCAAGATAGGCATGCGCGCTTCTGAAATTCGACCGCTTCGGCAGCCGATTGCCGTCATTCAGATAGGTGGTCAGCACCTCGAACTGGAAATCGACAAGCGCCTCGAGGAGGCTGGTCTCGACCAAAGCCCCCCTGCCGGTGATCCCGCGGCGGACAAGGGCGGCGAGAATGCCCTGGCAGGCCGCCGCGCCGGCAAGCATATCGCCAATTGCCAGACCGAACGGAACCGGGCCCTGGCCTTCATCGCCATTCAGCCACATGACACCCGAGCGCGATTGCGCAAGCAGATCCTGGCCTGGACGTTTCACCCAGGGGCCCTCATCGCCATAGCCACTAATCGACGCATAGACGAGGCGCGGATTGATCTCCTTCACCGCATCGTAATGCAGCCCAAGGCGCTCGATGACACCGGGACGGAAGTTCTGGATCAGCACATCGGCCTTCGAAAGAAGCGCGCGCAGCACCTTCAGATCGGCCTCATTCTTGAGGTCGATCGCCAGGCTTTCCTTGCCGCGGTTGATGGCGTGGAAAATCGTCGAGTCGCCGCCAATTTCCGTATCGCTGAGATAGAGCCGACGCGAGAGATCGCCGCCGTCAGGCCGCTCAATCTTGATGACCCGCGCACCGAGATCCATCAGGCGCAGCGAACAATAGGGGCCGGAGAGGAACTGGCTCATGTCGACGACGACAAGGCCGCTTAAGGGAAGATCGCTGGACTGCGTCATCGCATTTTACTTTTCTGTCTGGCCGGCAAAATCGGCCGGATTCCTATATTTGACGGTTTGCAGGTGCTCGCAGTAGAGCACCAGCTCTCCGTCGCCCTTGAAGACCTCATAGCTCGCCCTGATCAAACCGAGTTCTTTATAGCGGGGGCGTTTATCGAGATTGGTTCGGATGGCGTAGATCGTGTCACCGATGAAGACCGGTTTAATGAAGCGCAACTTGTCGTAGCCGTAAGAAAAGGCATTGACACAGTTGGTGGCGACAAGGCCGAGCCCGGCGGAGAAGACGAAGGCGCCGGCGACAAGGCGCCGCCCGAAGGCGCCCTCCTTCTGTGCAAACATCTGATCCTGCACATAGGGATGAATGTCAGTCACTAGCACATTGAAAAGATGCCTATCGCTCTCGCCGATCGTGCGGCGCAGGGAGCGGATTTTTTGCCCCTTCGGCCAGTCTTCATAGAACCAGTTTTCCGCATTCCATACCGGCAGATCGGCATGCGCCTGCGGCATGTCGGCCGGATGCGTAGACGAAATTCCGACTGTCGGCTCCTGGCTCACGATCATGCCTCCTCCCGACCATGAATGTTCTTATGTGAATATCATTTTCACATATGAGTTATTTTTGCAAGCCCGGTGAGTTGATGCCAAGTCAGATAGGTTTGAGCCAATAACCGAGTATCGACGTCTTTTCGGAATAGGGACTTGATGAACAAGGGGCTCAGGACGCCGAGAGCCTGATCAAGCCGATGCCCGCCTATCAGATGAACCCGGACCGGATGGGACCGATCGTCCGAAACATTGCCGACGGAAGAAGACGTGCCGCTTGAGGCGGCCGAGCAGTGGCTCGAGCTTGGGCAGCCTTACGAAGCAGCGCTTTCTCTGTTGCAGGTCAGAAGCGAAAAGCAGCATTCGTCGCTCCGCCGGGCGATCGACATTCTGCATGAGATCGGTGCGCAACCGGCGATCGCGGTCGCGATGGAACTATCGCGCGAGGCCGGTATCGTCCATTTGCCGCCGAAGAGGCGACGGGGCCATACGCAGCCGCCCGGAAACATCCGCTCGGACTAACCCCGAACGAACAAAAGGTGCTTGGACTTCTGTTGGAGGGAATGAGCAACAAGGAATTGCCCGTCGCCTTTCACGTTCAGTCCGCACAATTGAACATCAGGTTTCATCGGTCCTTGGAAAATTCAACGCGGCAAGCCGGTTGGAAGTGCTTTTGCGCGCACATGGCGAGCCGTGCTGCTCAACGCATCTACCGAACCAAACACCGTTGCCAAATATGCCATCAGGGCAGCTCGATCCGCATCGATTTCTTCAGCGCGAAACCAATATACGTAGTTTCGCGGCGCAGCGAGGCCCGTGTCAGTTCGGCGGGTATCCTTCGCTACGCCAATCTCATGCAACCTGGTTAATGAAGCGCGTTACTTCAATGTCCCTCCAACCTCGCTCTGAATAGGGATTTCAATGAGGTTTTATTTCGGTGTAACATCAAAGCCGAACCACTTCTGAGAGAGCTTAGCGATCGTGCCGTCCGCCTTGGCTGCGGCGATCGCATCGTTGAACATGGCTTTCAGCTCCACGTCGTTCTTGCGCAAACCGACAGAACTGCCCCGGCCGAGCATGCCCCCCTGGAAACGCGGGCCGGCGACGATCATGTCCTCGTTGCCCGGCTTTGCCGCTGCTGTCGAAAGATAGGCCATGGATGCCATGATGAGATCGACGCGGCCGGCCTTCAGATCGAGATCGTGCTGTTCGGTTGTCTTGTATTCGCGGATATCGGCGATGCCCTCCAGGTATTTATCGAGGAAGGTCGCAGCGATCGATGCGGTCTGCACGCCGATCGTCTTGCCCTTGAGCAAGGGTTCAAGCTCTTTCACCCCCTTGGCGGCGCCGGCTTCGTCCGTTGCGAGCGAAAAGACTTCGCCTTTCAAAGGCAGGTTAGCAAGCGGGGAGTCTTTCAATGTCGCAAAAGTCTGCCCGGTCGTGCCGTAGGACTCGCTGAAGGCAATGACTTCCTCGCGCTTGGCAGTCGCCGACATGCCGGAAATGATCGCATCGAACTTGCCGGCATTCAGCGCCGGGATCATGCCGTCGAAAGGCTGGATCACGGTCGTGCATTCGACCTTCATGTGCGCACAGAAATATTTGATCAGCTCGATTTCATAGCCGTCGAGGCTGCCATCGGCCTTGGTAAAGTTCCATGGACGAAACGCGCCTTCGGTCGCGATCGTCACATGTGTCCATTTCTTCTCCTCAGCACGTACAGCCGTCGAAACGGCCAAGGTGGCGATCATCATGAACGCCGTCAGAATTGCAGTCAGATATTTCATGCTAAAGTTCCCCTTCTTGATTGAGCGTGATGCGTTATTGGCTGATGAACTGGCGGAAGCGCTCCGATTGCGAGTTCGAAAAGACGTCCTGGGGCTTGCCGTCTTCCTCGACGACGCCCCTGTGCAGGAAGATGACGCGGCTGGAGACGTCGCGCGCAAAACCCATCTCATGCGTGACGACCAGCATCGTGCGCCCCTCCTCGGCAAGCGAGCGCATGACGCGCAGCACTTCGCCGACAAGTTCGGGGTCGAGCGCGGACGTCGGCTCGTCGAACAGCATCACCTTCGGATGCATGGCGAGAGCGCGCGCAATGGCGGCACGCTGCTGCTGGCCTCCGGAAAGGTGGGCGGGATAGAAATTGCGCTTTTCGGCAATGCCGACTCTGGCGAGCAGCGCCTCCGCCTCCTCTATGCATTCGGCACGGGATCGGCGTTGAACGTGGATCGGCGCCTCGATCAGGTTTTCGAGAACCGTCTTGTGAGACCAGAGATTGAAGCTCTGGAACACCATTCCGAGCTGCGAACGGATCCGGTCGACCTGCTTTCCATCCGCGGCACGGTGCGCGCCGCGGGCATTGCGCTGCATGCGGATCGTTTCGCCGGCAACGGTCACCTCACCGGAATCCGGGGTTTCCAGCAAATTGATGCAACGCAGGAAGGTCGATTTTCCGGAGCCCGAGGAGCCGAGAATGGAGACGACATCGCCTTCGGCCGCATCGAGGGAGATGCCCTTGAGAACCTCGACAGGCCCGAAGCTCTTGTGCATATCACGCACGCTGAGTGCAATGGGCGTGGCCGTCATTGTTGTTCTCCTGCGGAGGTCGCCGTTGCGCCACTCTCTTGGGTGACGGCAAGAGGAGCGCGCAAATGCGGGCTCAGCCCGTATTCGGCAAATTGAATGAGACGCGTCAGCACGAAATTTATGGCGAGATAGATCGCCCCGGAGACCACGAAGACCTCAATTGCCCTATAGGTCTCCGAGATGATCTTGGCGGCAACGCCCGTTACCTCCATCAGCGTGATGATCGAGGCAAGCGACGTCGCCTTGACCATCGATATCATTTCGTTGCCATAGCCGGGCAAGGCCTGTCGGATCGCCAGTGGCAATATGATCCGGCGAAACATCAGAAAGCGATGCATGCCGCAAGCGCGAGCAGCCTCGATCTGACCGTACGGTACCGCGAGCAGGCCGCCGCGAATGATTTCGCTGGCATAGGCCGCGGTATTCAAGGTCAGCGCCAGAACCGCGCACCAGTAGGGATCGCGCAGGAGCGGCCAGAAAATGCTGTGCCGTATGGCCGGAAACTGACCGAGGCCGTAATAGATGAGAAATATCTGCACCAAAAGCGGTGTGCCGCGGAAGATAAAGACATAGAGCCGCGCGAACCAATCCAGCACGGCGATACCGGAGAGACGGGTAAGCGCCAGCAGCAGCGCCAGGATGGCGCCGAGGCAGATCGACGTCACGGCAAGCTCGATCGTCAGCGGGATTGCAGCGATCAGGCTCAGGAATGTTTCTGCGAGAAACTGCCAATCCATCAACGCCTCCTCACGCCGCGCGACAGGCGCCGCTCGGCCTGCTGGATGATGAGGCTCGAAAAGGTCGAGATCATCAGATAGATCGCGCCGGCAATCAGGTAGAAATCGAATGGAAGCCCGGTGGATCCAGCTCCGACCTGGGCCTGACGCAGGAGTTCGGCGACGCCGGTGATCGACACCAGTGCCGACTCCTTCAACACGACCTGCCAGACGTTGCCAAGACCGGGAAGCGCATGGCGCAGGGTCAATGGCGCAATGATCCGCCGCAGGCGAAGCCAGCGCGGCATACCGCAAGCAATGGCAGCCTCTATCTCGCCTGGGTGTACCGCCTTGAACCCACCCCGCAACACCTCAGTAAACTGGGCACCGGATGTGACGCCCACCGCCAGCGAACCGGCAAGAAAGCCCGGAAAGCCGAGGAACCCCTCTGCGCCGAAAAGCTTGCCGATCGCTGTGACCGCGGCACTGCCACCGAAATAGAAGAGATAGATGACCAGCAGATCGGGAATGCCACGCAGCACCGTCGTATAAGCATCGGCCGTGGCGCGAGCGAAACCATTGCCGGCGATCTTGGCCCATGCCCCGAGCGTTCCGATACAGGCGCCGACGGCATAACCGGCGATGGCAACCAGAATGGTCATCCACGCTCCGGCCAGAAGGGCATGCCCCCAGCCTTCTGGGCCGAAGCCAGCAAGCTCAAATAAACCCGGCTGGTTCATGATCCTGCCCTTGGATAGCAGATTTTTGCAGCAAGTGACATTGTCTAGCCTCGACTAAGGTGACGCGGACAAAAAGCGCTCAATTGGCGTCGAAGGTCGGCGTCAGGTCGATCTTGCTCCATTTCTCCGAGAGTTGCTTGATCGTGCCGTCCTTGGCCGCCTGCTTGATGGCATCATCGAATTTGGCCTTCAGATCGGTTTCGCCCTTGCGCATGCCGAGCGCGACTTCGGTTGCTAGCATCGCGCCCTTCACCAGCGGACCCGACATCATCAGATCGTCATTGCCGGGTTTGCCGAGCACGGAGGTTTCGTAAACACCGCTATCGAAACCGGCATCGATGCGCCCGGCCTTCAGATCGAGGTCACGTTCGCCGGAATTTTTGTAGGCGCGCACGGTGACATCGGATCCGAAATAGCTGTTGATCAGCTGCTCCTGGCTGGTCGATTGAACCACGCCAACGGTCTTCCCTTTGAGGGCCTTGCCGATTTCGGCCATCACAGGGTCGGCCTTGGCCTTGTCGTTCAGATTCAGCCGCTCGCCGGTCATCGGCAGAGAAGAGACCGGCCCATCCTTCACAAGCAGGAAGCTTGCAACGCCGCTTGCATAGGGCACGGTGAAATCGACCACCTGCTTACGCTTCTCGTTGATGCCGAGCGTCATCACCAGATCGAACTTGCCGGCATTGAGGCTCGGGATCATCGCATTCCATTCGCCGGCAATCAGTTCGCAATCGACCTTGGCGCGCTTACAGAGGTCATTGATGAGATCGACGTCAAAGCCGGCCAGCTTGCCGCTGGAATCCATGAGGTTCCAGGGCGGAAAAGCGCCTTCGATGCCGACCTTGACATGCGTCCAGTCCTTCGCGCCGGCCGCAAGCGGAGCTAGGAAAGCAATGGCGCCGAACAGGGCGGCAAACAGGTTTTTATTCTTCATTTTCAGTTCCCTCTTTTCGGCTTCGAAGTGCCGTTTGTTTAGTTTGAGATATGACTGCGTCAGTCCTCCAGGCCCGCATGCAATGCTGCGTTGGCTTCCCTCAGCACATGGGCGAGGCGATTTCTCACCTGACGGGCATGGACGGCGTAGAAAGCTGTCTCTGACGATGCCATAGGCAGCGCCGCCAGCGCTCGCAGCCCCTCCAGCGACGGCCAGGCCGGGTGCGGTAGGGCGGAATCATGATGGAAGCGCTCGCCGCTCGTATAGTTCAGCGGAACGAGATGGCGGCCGGCGCGCATGAGCGCAGTATTGATACGAGCCGCCTTGGCGGCAGACACCTCCTTCACCTCCAATATGGCTTTCGCATTGCCGCGCAGCTCGTCGATTGCGTTTGCAAGAACCGAGATGTCGATGCGGCCGGCGAGCTCTGTCTGCAGCTGAGCAACCTGTTTACCAAGCTCATCCGCATAAACGGTATAGTCCAATGGCAGGATCGGTGAGGTCAACAGGCGCCAGAGTATCTCCAGCACGATCTGTGTATCCCGGTGGAGATTGTCGGGATCGATATGTTCCACCGTGTCATGTGGGGTGTGCCACCACCAGCCGAGCGCCGTCAGCATTTTGACGGGACCGGGCGGCTGATGGCTGAGGCTTCCGAACATCGAGGGGATGCCGACACCCCAGAAGGATTGATCCGCGGCTCTGCCGTGGCGTCTGCCGGCATGCTTTTGCCCCGTCAGCCGCTCGATGACCTCGGCCGCCAGAGGCTTCAACTCGTCGATGACGCCGGAATTGGTGAGAATGGTCGCCCCCTCGCCGCCGGTGGAATCGACGTTGACATGAGCCACGCAACGGCGATCGAGCTCGTCAAAATATTCGTCGGCATACCAAGCCGAACCGGAGTAGCGTCCGTGTGAATGGCCGGACCAGAAGCAGACGCGCAAGCCGCGTTGCCAATCACTTGCCTGAAGGGCAAGCAAGCGTGCCGCCTCCAGCATCGTCGCGTTAGCACCGCCATTGTCCATGACACCGAAATGCCAGGTGTCGTGATGGCCCGAAAACAGCACGAAAGGCTCATTCTCACCCGCTGGCTGAAGCTCGGCAACAAGGAGCGGTGTCTTGCGCCATCCGGTGTCGACCTCTGCCATGAGCGTTGCGCGCACCTTTTCGCCGCGCGCCAGCCGTTCGCGCAGGCGCATGCCATCTTCCCTGGCGATGGTGCAGATCACCGTCTTCGGGAGTTGGGCCCGCGTATGTTGCGATGGGCTGCCCCAAACCGGCGACACGCACATTTCGTAGAGATGTTCGTTCGGACTCACATGAAGCTCGCCGCGAGCGCCGGCCACACTTGCGAGTGCGGCGACTTCTTCGGTGGCAATTCCGTCGACCAGAATGATTTTGCCGGCCACGTCCTTTCCGACGAAATCGGCTTCCGTCCCTTCGCCGACATAGACGAGGTCGCCGCTTATACCTCCTGCCCCACTCGAGATCGACATTGAATGAGTGATGCAACGAAGACTTTCGCCTTCGATCTCAACCTTTGCCGCGCCGGGCAGACTGATGAAGGCGTCATGCGACAGTAGCCGTGTGCGATACCCGTAACTGTCCATCTGCGCCTGAAGGTATTCAAAGCTCTCAAGCTCCTCCGGCGTTCCCGACAACTTCACCCGGCGGGCAAACTCGCGGATATGCACCATCAGCTGTTCACGGTCTGGCTGCAGGGCCAAGTCAGGCATAGGCCTTCTCCGGTAGCGGCGGCTCGACGTCATCGGGGATCGGGTTGACGAAAGGCGTCCCTTCAAGGCGCGCCTTGTGATCGGCCTTGGCTGCTTCGATCAATGCGGGATTACGGATGAGATCGGCGGCCGTGCTGGCCATCACTTTGGCGGCATGCTCGGTTCCCTTGTGAGCAGCCGGCAGCTTGCCTTGGGCGACCAGCTGCCAGGAATGGCCGGGCGTGCCGATGGCATAGGTCGCGCCGCGCATCTGCACTGTTGGCACCACCCAGCTCACAGTTCCGACATCGGTGGAGCCGACCAGTGTGCCATCGCCGGCGTTCAGCGGGAAAATCTCCTCGCAAAGCGGCTGGTCCTTCTTCGGTTTCAGCGCAAAGCGGCCGTAGGAGGCTGCGATATCCTCCGCATTAAAGGTCTGCTGGAACTTGCGGGCCATTTCCCGGTCCGCATCATCGAACTGTGGAGGGCCGAGCCGCTGCAGATGCGAGAACATGCATTCTTCGAGCGGCGTGTTGCCGACGAGATTGGCATCGCCGCTGATGATCTCGCTGCGAACAGTCGTCTCGGTCATCAGGGCCGCACCTTCGGCGACCTTCTTGACGCGGGCAACCAGAGACAGGAGCTCCGGCAAGGTTCTCGCGCGGACGAGATAGCGCACCGTGGCGCGTGCCTGCACGACGTTGGGCGCCGCGCCGCCCGCATCGGTGATGGCATAGTGGATGCGCGCGGTCGACGGCATGTGCTCGCGCATATAGTTGACGCCGACATTCATCAACTCCACCGCATCGAGGGCGCTGCGGCCGAGATGAGGCGTGGCGGAGGCATGCGAGGCGCGGCCTGAAAAATGGAAATTGATTTCGTTGCAGGCGAGCGAGATGGGATTGTTGACGCCGGCAAAGGCTGCCGGATGCCAGGAGATTGCGATATCGACATCGTCGAAAACACCGGCACGGACCATGAAGCCTTTGGAAGAGCCGCCTTCTTCGGCGGGACATCCATAATAGCGCACCCGCCCCTTCAAACCGTTCTCCGCAAGGAAATCCTTGACGGCAGCCGCAGCAAGCATCGATCCGGCACCGAGCATATTGTGACCGCAGCCATGACCATTGCCGCCGTCGACCAGCGGTCGCTCCTCGGCAATGCCAGCTTCCTGGCTCAGCCCCGGCAGAGCATCGAACTCGCCAAGGATCGCGATCACAGGGCCGCCCTCGCCCGCTTCCCCCATGACCGCCGTCGGCAAGCCGGCAATGCCGCGCTGAACGCGGAAACCTTCATTTTCCAGCAGGCGTGCATGCTCTTCGGCGGATTGGTACTCAAGGTAATTCGTCTCCGGAATGTCCCAGATCCGGTCGCTCAGCTCGAAGAAGGCCACGCGCTTTTTTTCGACAATATCCCAGACCGCATCGGAATTTTGCATGATTTACAAACCGCCTCATATAATGGTAATCAAATTGGCGCCAATTTATGCGCCAATTGGAATAACTACGCAAGAGAAAAGCATGAATATTTTTTCAGCACCGATATCGCGCTCGTTGTGGGCCAAAGAAGAGCTATGATAGTCATCGCCGAAACCGGGAGGCTGGGGAGAACTGCATGAATTCGCTGGAAGCCGAAGCGACAGCGCAAGCACAAGAGCCGCCAACGCCTGACGTGACCGAGCTCATCCTTCAGGATATTCTTGCCGGTCGACTCCCGCCCGGAACCTGGCTGAAGCAGATCGATCTCGAACGACGGTATAATTGTACACGGCCTGAAGTTCGACGGGCTCTCGACAGGCTGGTGCAGAAGCGGCTGGTGGAGCATATTCCCAATCGTGGCTATCACGTCCATGAGCAGGATGGACGCCGCGCCCAGGAGGTGAGCGACATTCGCATCATTCTTGAAGTCGCTGTCAGCGACCGTATCGTTGCGAATGCGAGCGCGGCAGATATTGCGAAGTTGCGGGTTCTTGCTTCACGCTTCGACGATCTGGTGCTGAACGGCACCATGCTTGAACTTTACGAAGCCAACCTCGCCTTCCACCGTCATTTGCTGGCTCTTGCCGGCAACCAAGAGCTCGTGGAGCTGATTACGGAAATTCGGCAGCGAACCTCGTCTGCCCCCGTCTCACAATGGCGAACACGCGCCCGCATCGAACAATCCGGCCGAGAACATCAGCAGATGGTGGACGCAATAGAAAGGCAAGATGTCGGTTACCTAATGGAACTGACGCGCAGGCACATTCTTCAGGCTTAACCGGTTTGGAATAGAAGGGTGCGGATTGGTGCTCTTGAAGGGCATCGAACCCGCGACCCCCGTAGTTCTAATCGGACGACAACCACGATTTATTGAATTTACGCTTAGCCATAGCCACGGCTTGCTTGAACAGACCCCTCGATTACCCAACCCCGACAGGCAGAGATCTCACATATGCAAGGTCCCAAGACCCTGACGATTGACGCGCAAATACTCGCTCAGCTCGCCCTTCACGATTTCTATGAATTCCATCATGTAGACGGGTTGTACGCGGCCACGTGGTATCAGCAGTGAAATCTGCGCCGGTTCCATGATACCTGGGCCAAGTGGTATCCACGCAAGCTTGCCTTCGGAGACTTCCTTTTCCACGCCAAGCAACGAGAGGAAAGCGATACCCAGGCCGGCTCGAACGAGAGCCTTGAGAATACCGGGCCGCTCCGCTCGAGCGACGATGCGGCCAGGAGCCTGCTCTCCCTCGAAAACATGCTTCAAACCGCTATGCCGGAGCCAGTCATGGCCAGGCGCAATGAGCGCCCATTCGGCAATATCGGCCTGCGTCGCAACCTCCTTTCTCGACAATGGATGATCTGGAGCGGTGATAATTCCGATCGGATCGATGATCGAATATGCTCTTTCGGCACGCACATGATCGCTGACATCATAGGCGAGCACGAGATCCGCCTCCTTTGCCAGAAGCTCGTTGGTGATGCGCTGGTTGTCGCCGGAGATAAGCGTATAACTCACATGCGGGAAAGTGGCCTGCAGTTTCATCATTGCGTTGGGTAACAGGTCCTCGGTAAAGGTCTCCGCGGCGGCGATGCGGATCGTGCCTCGCACACCGCCGCTGAGACTGCCAATCTCTTGCTTGACCAGTGCCACCTCCCTGCTCCAGCGCCGGATGTAGCTCAGAAGGACACCCCCCGCTGCTGTCGGACGAATACCACGCGGTAGTCGCTCGAAAAGTTCGACACCGATCTCCTGCTCGAGTTGGAGAAGCTGGCGGTTCATCGCCGAGGACGCGACGTTCAGACTTTCCGCCGCCTTACGGATGGAGCCATGCCGGATCGCGGCGTCGAAGTGAATAAGCGATGTCTTGAGAAGCGCCATGCCAACCTCCAAGCGAGCGAAATATTCGAGCAGAGAGCACCAATAAATCTGCTGGTGCAAGGCCATCCGACAGCCATATCATCGATATTACTGAAGAGAAGTCGATGAGGCGTCTTCAGCGATGCCACAAAATGGGCAGTGGATCATTTCAGGACAATCGCAACGCAGGGGATTGAAATGCTGATCAAACCCGTGGGGGAGGTTTTTTCCTCGATTGAACAGACGGTATCAGACATATCCCCACTGCGTGCCGCGATCGAGATCAGAAATGTGTCCATGTCCTTTCCCGGAAAGCGGGCAAGTGTCGAGGCGCTGGTCAGCGTCAACTTGAACATTCCTGAAAATCGCTTCATATCGATCATCGGTCGCAGTGGCTGCGGCAAGTCGACTTTACTCCGGATTATCAGCAATCTCCTTCCGCCAACAAAGGGTGAGGTATGCGTTCATGGCCTTTCCTCGGTCGAGTACCAGCGCCGCAAGAAATTCGGCTTCGTGTTTCAGGATGCCAGCCTCTTTGCCTGGAAGACGGTCTTCCAGAATGTAGAACTTCCTCTGGCCATCCTTGGTGCCGGATCTCCCGCTGAGCGTCGAGACAAGGTTCTTGATCTTCTTAATCTCGTCCATCTGGATGCCTTTGCCGATCATTATCCGGCCCAACTCTCCGGCGGCATGCGACAACGCGTGTCGATCGCACGCGCTTTGTCCTACGAGCCAGACATTCTGCTGATGGACGAGCCGTTCGGCGCGCTTGATGACCTAACGCGCAAGGAGATGCATGATGAATTGATCCGCATCTGGAACGCACGGGGTTTGACGGTCGTATTCGTTACGCATTCCCTCAGCGAGGCACTTTATCTTTCCGATCAGATCGTCGTCATGGCTCCCCGCCCCGGCCGGGTAAAATCGATCGTTTCCGTTCTCAATCCACGCGTCAGCGATCCCGCGTTGCGCGCCAGTCCGGAGTATGTGTCTCAAATGCGGGATCTGGAGGCATTGATCCATGAGCAATGATTCCGTCGCACCCTCCACGCAAATTGCCGTCGCCCGCGTTGTTTCACGCATCATCGATCTCGCACCGGCTATCGGACTGTTCGTTGCAATCGGGATCTTCTGGGAGGTCGCGGTCAGGGTCTTCTCCGTTCCGACCTATCTGCTGCCATCTCCCAGCGCCATCGGCGTGAAAATCTGGCAAGCACGTGACATGCTTTTGCAAAATCTAGCCTGGACCATGGCTGCTGCGGTTCTCGGCTTCATCATCGGCACGGCATTCGCAGTTTCGCTGGCTGCGCTATTCCTTTATTCCAGAGCCGCCGAACGGGCACTTTTTCCGTGGGCGATCACGTTGAAGGCAATCCCCATCCTTGCCATCGCTCCACTTCTCACCATCTGGCTCGGTTTCGGTTTACAGCCCAAAGTGGCGATCGCCGCAATCGCCTGCTTTTTCCCGACACTGGTCAACGCCGTAAAGGGATTGCGCACCGTCGATCGGCAAAGCCTGGAATTTCTTTCGGTCATCGGGGCGACAAAGGCGCAAGTCTTTCGTCATGCGCGGTTCTACGCCGCCCTTCCCTATATTTTCGCGGCCGCCAAGGTAAGCTCGAGTACCGCCGTTATCGGTGCCATCGTGGCGGAATTCACCGGCGCCAATTTTGGGATCGGCACGGTCATCGTCACGGCCGGTTACCAGCAGGATGCCGCCATGCTGTTTTCGGCGATCGTTGCGTCATCCGTCGCAACCATTCTCATGTTTTACCTGGTGGTCGTCGTCGAAAAAATCAGTCTGTTCTGGCCCGAAGCCAGCATGGACGCCTGAACCATTCACAACCTATTCGGAGACTTTGCAATGAGATCATGTGCATATGCCCTTTTTGCTGCCCTCATGCTGGCTCCCGTCATTGTTTCGGCGCCAGCTCTTGCGGCCGACAAGGTCTCGCTTCGCTTGCCGTGGCTCCTCAACGTGCAATCCGCCGGTTACGTGATGGCCCGCGAAAAAGGCTTCTACGCCGATGCCGGCCTCGACGTTGATATCATGCTAGGCGGGCCCAACCTGAATTCGACCGCTCTCGTGGCGTCAGGCGCCAATACGTTCGGAACGAATGATGTCGGGCAGATCCTGTTGGGGGATGCCAATGGCATGGACCTCGTCATGGTGGCGGCATGCTTCCAGCGGCATCCGGCCGGCGTGGTTTCCCTGGAGAAGAGCGACATCAAGAAACCCGCCGATCTGGTCGGCAAGACGCTCGCGTACAATGAAGGCGGTCCATGGGCACTGACCAAGGCGATGCTCGCCAAGGCTGGCGTACCGCTCGAGAAGATCAAACTCGTGGTGTCGCCGAGCGACCAGCTCCTGGTCAACGGCTCTGTCGACGCCAAAACCGGCTTCGTCATAAACGAGGCGGTCGCGCTCGACCTGCAGGGACACAAGACATCCACGCTACTGCCCTCCGATTTCGGTATCAGCACCTATGCCGAAGTAATCTTTGCAGCCCGCAAGACGGTCGACGGCAATCCGGATTTGGTCAAGCGTTTCGTGGCGGCCACGCAGAAAGGCTATGACTATGCCTACGCTCACAAGGACGAGGCCGTAAAGACCGTCGTCGGCCTCAACAACCAGCTCGATCCGGTACAGCAGGCCAAGCAGATGGAGCTGCAGGAAAGCTTCGTCTACACCGATTTCTCGCGCGCCAGGGGCGCTTGCGCCTTCGACGGCGCGGTGATCGGCGAGACCGAGAAAACGCTTCGGGAATTCGGCGATCTGAAGTCCGCGGTCGACGTCTCGAAGACCTATTCGACCGAATTCATCCCCCCGAAATAATTGCGCAGCTGAGGAGATAATCATGACGATCCAACACACGCCCATTCATCCTGGCGGCTTGCAAATGCACCTGAAGATCAGGCCCGGCGATGTTTCCCGCTACGTCCTGACCCCTGGCGACCCCGGCCGCGTGCCGGTCGTCGGAAGCTCCTGGGATTCCTATGAAGAGGTCGCCTATTTCCGTGAATACCGGACGGCGCGCGGCACACTCGATGGTGTCGACATTACCGCCTGCTCTCACGGCGTTGGCGGTCCTTCGACGGACATTGCTGTTGTGGAACTCTCGAATTGCGGAGCCGATACCTTCATCCGCGTCGGTTCCTGCGCAGCTCTTCAGCCGGAGATCGAGCCTGGCGACCTGGTCATCTCGACTGGCGCGCTCCGCCTTTCAGGCACCGTCGATGCCTATGTCGACAGATCCTATCCAGCGGTCGCCGATCATGAGGTGTTGATGGCGTTGATCCAGGCGGCCGAAGACATGGGCGAACGCTATCATGTGGGTCTCGCCGCCAGCGTCGACAGTTTCTACGCTGGTGAGGTCAATCCGATGCCGGGCGGTTTTCGCCAGTCGAAAATGGACCATGTCATCGATGACCTGCAGAAGGCCAAGGTCGCAAATTTCGAGATGGAAGCAGCCACCATATTCACGCTGGCACAATTGTTCGGGTTTCGCGGCGGGATGATATGCTCCGTGGGTGCCAACCGCATCACGCGCAAACGCGAGGATTCCGCCGATTCGATAAAAAGGTGTTGTGCCGTTGCCAGCCGCGCGGTGGTCATTCTCGCTGGCTGGGATGCGAAAAAAGCCGAAGCAGGCAAGAAACACTTCTTCCCGACGCTCCTGGCGAGAGCATGACGACGATGCGGAACCCGGAAACCCTTACACGGAACAGATCGCTCAAGGTCATTTTCGATACGGACCCTGGCGTCGATGATGCGACAGCGCTTCTGTTCCTTAACGCTTATCCCTATGTCACACTCCTTGGCGTTACCACCGTCTTCGGCAATGCCGACATCGATACGGTCACACGCAACGCTCTTTATCTCAAGAAACGTTTCGCCATTCCGGCACCGGTCGCGCGTGGCGCCGGCATCTCGCTTGCCGGCGAGACAAGCCTGCCGCCGGCTCATATCCATGGCCAGAACGGCATTGGAGACATTGTACTGGATGAGTCCCACCTCCCAGAGTTGGACCCGCGACCAGCGCACAGATTCATCATCGACACGGTGCGGGAAAATCCAGGTGAGGTCACGCTCCTGGCCGTCGGCCGATTGACAAATCTTGCACTGGCCCTGAGGGAGGCGCCCGATATCACCAGCCTCGTCAAGGACGTCGTCATCATGGGCGGTGCGTTTTCGCTCTCCGGACACAATGGAAACGTGACGCCGGTGGCCGAAGCAAACATCATCGGCGATCCTCTTGCGGCCGACGAGGTGTTCGGCGCGGCATGGCCTGTCACCGCAATTGGCCTCGATGTCACCCGACAGGTTGTGATGGGACCGGCAGAGCTCAATCGCCTGGCGGCGTATGGTGGCGAGGCAGGCCGCTTTATTGTCGAAATATCCAAAGGATACTGCGCGTTTCATGCGCAGTTCGGAATAGACGGCTACTACGTTCACGATGCTACCGCTGCCGTCTACCTGGTCGATCCATCCTTGTTCAAGGTGCGATCGGGGCCGATCCGCGTCGCAACGGAGGGAGTTGCGGTCGGGCAGACGATTCAACGCGACTGGGGAACCCTTTATCCACCCGGCGAATGGGATATGGCGCCCGACCAGAAGGTTGCAGTCAGCGTAGACGCCAATCGCGTGCTTGGCATGCTGCTTGGAACGCATATTCCCTGCCTTCTGGCATCGTGAGGAATGACACGCAATGGCTGTTCCGAGAGATGAAAACCTGCTTTTGAATGCACTTCTGGCCGCACTTGAGGACCATGTGCTGCCTCTGACACAGCAGGGCGTGTCGCGCGGCAACAAGATCTTCGGAGCCGCCTTGTTGCGAAAAGACGACTACTCCGTCGTACTGGCGGAAACGAACAATGAGATGGAAAGTCCGTTGTGGCATGGCGAGATCCATGCTCTCAAGCGGTTTTCCGAACAGCCGGCCGCAGAAAGACCGTCTCCGAAGGATCTGATCTTTCTGTCCACGCACGAACCTTGTCCCATGTGCCTTTCGGCAATCACCTGGGCGGGGTTCGACAACTTCTATTCATTCTTCACGCATGAAGATTCCCGCGACGCCTTCAGCATTCCGCACGACTTGAAGATTCTGAAGGAGGTTTTTGGACTGGCCCCTGGACAATACCGGCGCCAAAACGCCTTTTGGCATAGCCGGTTCATTCGCGACATGATCGCCGTTTCAGACGAAACGATGCGTTCGCATTTCGAAGAGCGCGCATCCGCAATAGCAGACAAATACGTTTCATTGTCGGCGCTCTGTCAGCAGGGCAAGCATCAAAACGCCATACCGCTGAACTGATGCACGGGCTGCGCCCTTCTATGCGCAAGAATAAGTTCACAGGCAGATTCCCGGTTCGAGCAGCCGGGTCCGCCGAGGACCAAGCCACCATAATATCATTCGAGGAAAGTGCATCGTCGCGGCACGGATCGCCGCCCAATCGTCGAAATCAGCCAGGAGATAGCAAATGCCGAACCAGAATTCCACTTTGCAGTTCTATCTTAATGGCGAGATGGTGGTGATCGAAAATCCATCTCCCTCCGCCCTCCTCGTCGATTATCTGCGCTCGCCCGAGGTGCGGCTGACCGGCACGAAAAAACCCTGCGGGCAAGGAGGATGTGGTGGCTGTACAGTCATTCTGACGGATTGGTCCAATGGTCATCCCAGCAGCCGCGCCATCAATTCCTGTTTGCGCAGGCTTTGCTCGTTGAATGGAATGGCGATCACGACGATCGAGGGAACGGGCGGATTGCCAGCCGATACCGCGGTCTATCCGGCACATCATCCGACAGCCTCCCGCTCCGCAGCACCCTTCAATGCCCCCTTGCCTCTCAACCTCCTTGGTGACGTGAAGACTGCCATCACGGATACCGCGCCAAGCGAAAGTGCCAGCGGACCTGACGGATCGCATGTCAATCCGGTCGCATATTGGCTCGCAATGAATAACGGCAGCCAGTGCGGTTATTGCAGTGTTGGTTTCGTGATGAACATGTCCGAATTCATCACCAACAATCCGCAGGCGACGAAAAAGGAGATCGAGGGAATCTTCGATGGAAATCTGTGTCGCTGCACGGGTTACAGGCCAATCCTCACTGCCATGGAAACATGGGCAAGCGACTGGGACGCCGCAGACGAGCAAAACCGCATGAAATGCCTGCAGGATAACCCGCTGAGCAACGTGCCGAAGACGGTGACGATCCCGGTCCCGGCAACGCCCCCGTCGGGACCGCCGCTTTGGATCGCAGGAACGGGCATAGAATGGTTCGCGCCTTCAAACATGACGGATCTTGAGGCCATCGACCTTACGCTCAGAAGCCAAGGAAAGAAAATCCGGCTCATCCATGGCGGCACCTCCTATGGCATCTACAAGACGGAATTTTCAGAAGCGGAAGTTGACGCCTTTATAGATTTGGCAAACGTCGGGGAGCTGCACGGCGCCATAGCCCACAATAGCGGCTATCTGCATATACCCGCGGGGGCAACATACAATCAGGTCATCGATGTCATACAGGCAGCTTATGATGCTGCCGGTAAGTCCGATGAAGCTCTGAGCGATCCGATCTTCTACATGTTGAGGCGGACAGCCGGTCGTATCGTGCGAAACGCCGCGACGATCGGCGGAAACCTGATGCTTTATCTGCATCACATTGCCAACGGCACCGGCGACCCATTCCCGTCGGATCTGGCGACCGCCGTCTATTACGATTCCAGCATCGACATTTATAATCTTAGCGGCGGCGTTTGGATTTCAAGTCCAAACACAGTTCTAAAAAATGTGTTTGATAACATCGCGAATGGAACGCAATCTCCCGACGATATCATCATCTCGGGAATTACTGTTCCCCTGGCACTTTCCTACAATCAAAGACACTTCTGGGTCGCCCAAAAAACCGCACTGAGAGAAGTCAATTCTCATTCCATCATAAACTCCAGCATCGCATTTGAGTGGGACGTTTTTTCTTTGAATATAAGTACCTCTGCCCATTTTGGCGGTGTCACCGGCGCCATCTGGACGCCGGACTCAAGCGTTTTTGATCCGTTTTCGGGCCTGATCGGTCTTAGCCTGGCAACCCTTTCGACTGCATGCGCGAATTTGCATGACGCGGCTTTAAACGCTCTTCAGCAAGCGGCCCAGGGCAGAATGCAAGCTGCAACGGACGAAGGCTTCACGATAGAATATAAAGCACAGTTGATCGCGAGCATGTTCTTCAAGGCCGGCATTGCGCTGTTGTCGGAATTGGGAGTATCAGTTCCCTCCAACCTGACATCGGCCGGGGAAATCACCTGGGGGACCTGGCCGGTCAGCGGCGGACATCAGGATTACGCAGCGGAGGACTATAAGGCTCCGGTGGGCCAACCCTACATCAAAGCCACCGCGCTCGAACAATGTTCCGGACGAACGCACTATACCCATGAGCTGGCCTATCCTCAGGGCACGCTGCACGCCGCCTTCGTCCAGAGCCGAAGCGCCTTGGCGCAGTTCAATTTCCAGTGGGGCAGCGCCGGGGTAACCGCCGATGAACTCAGCGATCGACTTCTAAGGATGTTCCCGACATTCCGGCGGCTGATCACCCATGCGGACGTGCCGATACAATCCGCCAACTTTCAAGGCATGGGCGGCGATCAGCCATTGTTCGCGGTGGACAAGGTGCTCTACTCGGGCCAGGCGATCGCACTCGTCCTTGCCGACACCGAGCAGGATGCGATCCTGATTGCCGACTATGTGTCGGCGAACTGCCTAGCCTATACACCGGTCGTCTGGGATGAAAGCTGGGACCCGAGCTGGCAAAACCCCATCCTGACCCTGGAAGACGCCATCCAGAAGGGCAGCATCTTCCCTGACACGCCGGACGCAGTTCCCTATCTCTGCCATATCTGGCAAATCAGGCGCCTGCGCAGCCGTATGGACTGGGCAACACCTCCCGAAGTCCCGGCAGATTTTGATGCTACTCCGACGACGGACACGAAAACGGTTGACGGGGTGAACTACGTCCACGTCGTCAGCAACCAGAAGACCGGCGGTCAGGCGCATTTCTACATGGAAACTCAGGCTTGCCTCGCCCTTCCCGCAGACGAGGGCCGCATCATCGTCAACTCTTCCACCCAGAGCCCGATGGAGATGCATCAGACCGTCTCATCGGCTCTCGGGAAGCAATACAATAAAGTCAAGGTCCAAACCCGATTGCTGGGAGGCGCATTCGGGGGCAAGACCGAGCAGGCGCGCTTCACCACGGGGCCGACCGCGATTGCCGCCTCGGTCGTGGATGCTCCGGTACGTCTCGCGATGCCCCGCGACGAAGACACGGCCATGATCGGCAAGCGGCATGCGCTTTATGGGGTCGGAGAAATCCTGGTCAATGACGGTTCGGCATCGCGAGAGGACAAGGGTGTCATCAAAGGCATGCAGCTAGCAATATGGGCGGACGGCGGTGCTTATTACGACTGTTCCTTCGTCGTCACCAATTGCATTCAGACTCGTATCGACAACGCCTATATGATCGACAATTTCCTGAGCCAGATCGATGTGTGCAGGACGAATACTTCTCCCAACACGGCGATGCGAGCCTTCGGCGATGTGCAAGCCACGAATATCCTGGAAAACGTGATCGATGATGCTGCGACAGCCTTGGGCATGCGCGCAGAGGACCTGCGCGAGAAAAATTTCTATCAGCGTGGTGATGTGACGCCATACGGCCAGACTCTGACGGCCTGCTATATGATCGAGGTGTGGCGTTACCTGAAAAACAAAGCTAATTTCGACGACCAGCTTACCAAGGTTCAAACCTTCAACGCGCAAAACAAGTGGCGCAAGCGGGGTATCTCGCTGATACCGGTCAAATATGGGTCTGGATACAACTTCGAGCAATTGAAGCAGTCTTCCGCCATTGTGGTCGTCAACCAGGCGGATGGTTCGATAGTCGTTCACCAGGGCGGTGTCGATATGGGGCAAGGACTTCTTACTCAGGTAAGGCAGGTAGCAGCCTATGTCTTGAACATTCCGCAAACGATGGTTCATGTGGAGTCGCCTCAGACGGATACGACGCCCAACACAAGTAGCAGTGGTGCATCCACGGGTACGCCCTATAGCGCGGAAGCGGTCAAGCGGACTTGTGAACAGCTGAGACAGCAGCTGCATGAGTTTGGATATCAATTGCTCAAGGATAATGGAAACGATTGGTGCAAGACCAATGGCATCGACTTCTGGAATTATGGAGTTGATGGCTGGAACACCCAGGTGACAACCGCTCAAGGGGTCAAGTTGATCTGGCAGAACCTGGTTAGCCTCGCCTATGTCAATCGGCTGCCGCTGACAGCCACATTCAACGCCAACATCGAGCACGGTGAATTTGACATGCCCGTCCTGCGCTTCAAGCAACCGGACGAGCAGCATGATATTCCCGGCATAACAAGAGCCCACGTTTCCACCGTTACCGACGTGCAGAACCAGTTCGTCGGCTTTACCTATTCCGCCGCCTGTTCCGTTGTGGAGGTGGATATCCTCACGGGCGAGACAACGATCCTGCGTTCTGACCTCGTCTATGATGTCGGCTGGAGCCTCAATCCTGCGCTCGATGTTGGACAAGTGGAAGGCGCTTTCGTCCAGGGAATTGGCTTCCTTCTAACAGAGAATCTCGTAACCCAGACGAGCGATATCGGACCGAATGAAAAAGGACATCTGAACACAACCAACACCTGGCGCTATAAAATTCCAGCGCATGTCACGATCCCCATCGAATTCAATGTTTCGCTTTTCCCTCGAAACGATCCCTCTGTGGTCAACATCCCGCCTGACGATCAGGGCGTGTTTTCCGCCAAAGAGGTCGGGGAACCACCTTTGGTACTTGCAAACTCGGTATTCTTCGCGATCAAGGATGCGATCAGGGCATCGAGGGTGGAACGCGGACATAGCGCGCTCTTCAATCTGCGCGCGCCGGCAACCGTGCAGGAGGTACGAAACGCCTGCGATGTTCAATGGAGTGAACTGGCAAGTTGACATCGTTGCCGCCAGCGCGGCATTTCGCATCGGCAATCGCATCCAGCCGGTCGCCGGACGTCGATCGCCATCCGCATAGGCGAACCCGCGCCGGGCACGCACCTGGTGACGGGCTAGGTGTGTAGTCCCTGAATGTTATGGTGCATCATTAATCCTGAGTCGTCAGGAAGAGGATGCATTATGGAAGTATTCTTCACGGCAGCGCCCGCACGCAATGGTAGCAGTACAAACGCTCGCACCTTTTCGCCGGCTATAAATGTTTCTACAAAGCGTCCCAGCCGCTGAGAGGGTTCAGAATCAGACATGGCCATAGTGTGATTTTTGATCGCTATTTAAGCAAGGGCCATCTCGCTTAAATAAGCGGCAGACTAAGGTAAGCGGCCTTAAATAAGCGAGTTTCGGATCGTCCTAGCTCTTGAAAGGGTGTGAACTAAGGACACACATTTTCCGCTCCCCAGGAGCCTCAAATGTTTGAAAGTCAATCCAATTTTGATTGACTTTTCCCATGCGCCACCATCCTAAGGATCGTCGCTGGCACCAATAGCAGGCTCCCATGACTCTGACCTCCAGATGCTTTCAGCCATCAGGGGTTGAGAGCGCTATTTGGTAAGGTCGGCAATACGAGTGAGCGCGCCGGCAAGGCCCTTGAGGGAGACAGCCAGGGTCAGCGGTTGGGCCGGGCTGGCGGCGGAAACGGTGACGTTGAGGGCTTTGCCGGTCCTGAGCTTTGCAATCGTGTCTGCTTCGAAGGTCAGCGGCACGAGGCAGCCTTGTGGCAGGCAGGTCGAGAACGGCAGAGTATTGCCGAGAGGGGCATCGTCGACCTTCAACTGAGCGCCCTGGGGTAGCGCCAGTCCGAGCGGTAGCACCAGCGTACCCCGAAACTTGCCGTCAGTTGCCTTGCCGATCTCGAGAGCCAGGACGGTCTGCTTCGTCTGATTGCTGGTTTGGACCTGCCGGGCGAGGCAGGATGGAGTATTGGCCTGCATCTGGCACACAACGCCCCAATCGTCGTAGGTCTCGACCAGCGAGCTGGCACCGCCCGGCAGCGAGGCGGCGGTCGCGGTACTGCCGACGAGAGCGAGCATTGCCGCCAGCACTGAAGCCTTCGGCGAATAGCGGGATGACGTCATTAGAATAGGTTCCTTTCATATGGTTGGGATCCGGCCGTGCGTGACGGTTCAGTCCGCCGGACGGCCAGCGTCCATTGGGTTGTATGTCGCAGCTACGGCGTCGCCTGGCCCGGAAGCGAAACGCAGCCGTTGCCATTGTCGAGGCAGACGAACGTGCCCTCGAAGCGTGGATCGGTGATCACATCGTGGCCGCCATCCGCGGTTTCCGTGCCGTCGGAGACCGGCGGGATCGGCGCAAAGCGGCCGGCATCGAAGCTCGGCATCACGGAGCTTGCCTGTGTGCCCGGTTCGGGGTTGGTGGCCTTTTCCACGGTCAGCACGCCTGGAACGAAGTCCATGCGATAATTGGCGGACGCCAGAAGCGTGCCCTGGGTGATCGCATAGGCACCCGGCTCACTGAGACGGGTTGCGGGCGTGGTAAGCCCTCCCGAAAGCCTGTCGCCGTTGACCAGGCCCGCACCCCCGACGATATAGGTCAGTGCCGGATTGGCGAGGCCATAGCGGCGGCTGAAAGAGTTGGCCGCAACCGTAATGGCACGCTGGTTCACCGTGAGGTCTGCGCCCATGTAGCTGATCGCGTAATTGGTGTTGGCCAGCGACCCTTGCGTGATCGCGTAGGCACCGACATCGGAATATTGCCCCGCCGTGGTCGAAAGCGAACCGGAGAGCGTGTCGCCATTCAGCAGGCCTGTCGCGGCATAGGTCAGCGTCGGATTGGCATCACCATAGGTCTTCGACTTCGCCCCCGCCGTCACCGTGAGCGCGCGTCGGTTCACGTTCAGGTTGGCTCCGACATAGGTCAGGGCGTAATTGCTTGATGCCGAGAACGAGCCGGTGATGGCGTAGCTGCCGACGTTGGAATACTGCCCCGCTGTGGTCGAAAGTGATCCGGACAGCATGTCGCCATTGATCAGGCCCGCTCCTCCGACGGTGTAGGTCAGCGCCGGGTTGGCATCGCCATAGGTCTTCGACAGCGTATCCGCCGTGACCGTGAGCGCGCGTCGGTTCACGCTCAGATTGGCTCCAACATAGGTCAGCGCGTAGTTGCTTGACGCCGAGAAGGAGCCGGTGATGGCGTAGCTGCCGACATTGGCATATTGCGCCGCCGTGGTCGCGAGTGATCCGGACAGCGTGTCACCATTGACCAGACCGGTCGCGGTATAGGTCAGCATCGGATTGGCATCGCCATAGATCTTCGACAGCGCGTCCGCCGTCACTGTCAGCGCACGCGGGGTGACTGTCAGGTTGGCGCCCATATAGCTGATGGCGTAGTTTGCATTGGCCAGAGTACCCTGGGCAATCGCATAGGCGCCGACATCGGAATATTGCCCTGCTGATGTCGAAAGCGAGCCGGCGAGCGTGTCGTTGTTGACCAGGCCCGAGGTCGTGTAGGTCAGCGTCGGATTGGCATCACCATAGGCTCTCGACAGCGCATCCGCCGTAACGGTTAGCGCACGCGGGGTGACTGTCAGGTTGGCGGCATTATAGGTGATCGCGTAATTGGCATTGCCGAGGCCACCGAGAGTGATCCCGTAGCCGCCCACATTCGAATATTGCCCAGCCGCGGTCGAAAGCGATCCGGAAAGCATGTCGCCATTGACCAGGCCCGAAGTTGTATAAGTCAGCGCCGGATTTGCATCGCCATAGGTCTTCGACTTGGCATCCGCCGTTACCGTGATCGCCCGCGGAGTGACCGTCAGGTTGGCCGCATTGTAGGTGATCGCGTAATTGGCGTTGCCGAGGCTGCCAAGGGTGATGCCATAGCTGCCAACATTCGAATACTGCCCCGCCGAAGTTGAAAGCGATCCGGAAAGCATGTCGCCATTGACCAGGCCCGAAGTTGTATAAGTCAGCGCCGGGTTTGCATCGCCATAGGTCTTCGACTTGGCATCCGCCGTTACCGTCATCGCACGCGGAGTGACCGTCAGGTTGGCCGCATTATAGGTGATCGCGTAGTTGGCATTGCCAAGGCTGCCAAGAGTGATCGCGTAGCCGCCCACGCCGGAATATTGTCCTGCTGAAGTCACAAGCGATCCGGAGAGCGTGTCGTTGTTGACCAAGCCTGAGGTTGTATAGGTCAGCGCCGGGTTTGCATCGCCGTAGGTCTTCGATTTTGCATCCGCCGTCACCGTTATCGCACGCGGAGTGACCGTCAGGTTGGCACCGGTAAAGCTGATGTCGTAGTTCGGGTTAGCAAGCGTGCCGAGCGTGATACCGTAGTTTCCGATCCCCGACGCCGTCGTCGCGGAGGTGGCCAGCGCCCCTGAGAGCGTATCGCCTGCGACGAGGCCGCTCCCGCCGGCGGTATAGGTGAAGCCCGGATTGGCATCGCCATAGGTACGGTGTGCGCTGTCGGCCGTGACCGTGATGGCGCGCTTGGCGATGTCGGCAAGTGTCGTGGCCGTGTTGGAAGCCAGCAGATAGTTGCCAGCATCCGCGCCGCCGAACGACAGGCCGGAGATAGTGACCGTCTTGCCAGTGCCGGCATTCTTGTCGGAAAAGGCGCCGCTGAAGCCATTGCCCAGCGTAAGCGTGTCGCCGGACACCATGCCGTTGAAGACGGCGCCCGCTGTGTTCAAAGTCGCGTCCGTCGTACCGTCATAGGTCTTGCCGTTGGCGGTGATCCCGCCGATCGATGAGATCATAGCCCTGGCGATATCGACCGTATCCGTGCCGCCCGCCAGGGTGTAGTTCGAGGCAAGGCCGCCATTCGTGCCATCGCCCAGAGCCAGCGACGCAAGCGTCATGCCCTTGCCCGAGCCGGCATTCTTGTCGGACATGGTGCCGGTGCCGGACAGCGTCAGCGTTTCGCCGCCGACCACGTTCGACAGCGTGAAGATCGAGGCATCGAGATCCGTTGAACCGTTATAGGTGCGGCTGCCCGAGAGGTTGACGACACGCTGGCCGATATCGGCCGTGGTCGTCGCCGTATCGGAGGCAAGCGTATAGTTGCCGACATCCGTGCCGCCGAGCGTCAGGCCGGAGATATTGACCGTCCTGCCGGTGCCGGCATTCTTGTTGGCGAAGGCGCCGCTGGAGGTTGCAACCGTCAGCGCGTCGCCGGCAACCATGCCGGTGAAGCCAGCGCCCGCGGTGTTCAGCGCCACATTGGTCGTGCCGTCATAAGTCTTGTTGCCGGCGGTGATGCCGGTGATCGCAGAGATCGTCGCCTTGGTGATGTTGGCCGTCGCCGTCACCGTATCAGAGGTAAGCGTATAGTTGCCGGCGTCTGTGCCGCCGAGCGAAAGCGAGGAGATGCTGACCGTCTTGCCGGTGCCGGCATTCTTGTCGGCGAAGGCGCCGGTGCCGCCGCTGACCGTCAGACTATCTCCGGCGATCATGCCGTTAAAGACGGCACCCGCCGTGTTCAACGCCGCATTGGTCGTGCCGTCATAGGTCTTGTTGCCGGCGGTGATGCCGGTAATCGCAGAGATCGTCGCCTTGGTGATGTTGGCCGTCGCCGTCGCCGTATCGGAGGTAAGCGTATAGTTGCCGGCGTCTGTGCCGCCGAGCAAAAGCGAGGAGATGCTGACCGTCTTGCCGGTGCCGACATTCTTGTCGGCGAAGGCGCCGGTGCCGCCGCTGACCGTCAGACTATCTCCGGCGATCATGCCGGTAAAACCAGCGCCTGACGTGTTCAGCACGGCAGTCGTGTTGCCATTATAGGTCTTGTTGTTCGCCGTGATGCCGGTGATCGCAGAGATTGTCGCCTTCGCGATATCGGCCGTGGTCGTCGCCGTATCGGAGGCAAGCGTATAGTTGCCGACATCCGTGCCGCCGAGCGTCAGGCCGGAGATATTGACCGTCCTGCCGATGCCGGCATTCTTGTTGGCGAAGGCGCCGTTGGAGGTTGCAACCGTTAGCGCGTCGCCGGCGACCATGCCGGTGAAGCCAGCACCCGCGGTGTTCAGCGCCACATTGGTCGTGCCGTCATAAGTCTTGTTGCCGGCGGTGATGCCGGTGATCGCAGAGATCGTCGCCTTGGTGATGTTGGCCGTCGCCGTCGCCGTATTGGAGGTAAGCGTATAGTTGCCGGCGTCTGTGCCGCCGAGCAAAAGCGAGGAGATGCTGACCGTCTTGCCGGTGCCGACATTCTTGTCGGCGAAGGCGCCGGTGCCGCCGCTGACCGTCAGGCTATCTCCGGCGATCATGCCGGTAAAGCCAGCGCCCGACGTGTTCAACGCCGCATTGGTCGTGCCGTCATAGGTCCTATTGATTGCCGTGATGCCGGTGATGTCGGAGATCGTCGCCCTGGTGATGTCGACCGTGTCGGTGCCGCCGATCAGCGTATAGTTCGAGGCAAGGCCGCCATCACCATTGATGCTGTTGCCCAGAGCCAGCGTGCCGAGCGACAGCACCTTGCCGGTGCCGGCATTCTTGTCCGCCAAGGAGCCCGCGCCGGTCAGCGTCAGCGTATCGCCATTGACGAGATTGCCGAGCGAGAGACCTGTGGCCGCGACATTGGTTGTGCCGTCATAGGTTCGGCTGCCGGTCATGCTCAGCACGCGCTGCGAAATCGTCAGCGTGCCGCTATAATCGATATAGGCCGTGCGGGGACCGTTCTCCGTCACCGAGACGATATCGGGGTCGGAATAATTGTAGGTCCCGGCATTGGTCGTGCCCGTAATCGCGCTGCCCCAGGCAAGCGAGACATTGCCTGTGCCGGCGCCCGACAGCGTCGCGCCGGTAATCGCAGAATTGGCGTCGCCATAGCTCCGCGTGCCGTTACCGATCTTGACATAGTCGTCATAGAGCCCGCTGCTGAGCGAGCGCAGCATCATGTAGCCACCATTGGCGCCGCTTGTCGATTTGCCCCAGACATTGGCCAAATCCCAGCCGGCATCGATGAAGCTGAAGGGATCGGCCATCTGCGCCGTAGTGAGGCCGGTTGCGGAAAATGTCCCGAGATTAGAACCATAACCGGAAGGCTGTCCTGTGGTGTCGATGTCCCAGAAACTATTGGTGAAATTGGAACCGCTGTTAGTGGCGCCCACCAAACCTCCGACGTTGGAGCTGCCGCCAACTAATCCGGTCGCATAGGCGTTGGAAATCGTACCTCCCTGGTCATAGCCCACCAGACCACCAACAACTTGGAAACCACCGCTGACGGCGCCGCTGGCATAGGAATTGCTGATTCTGCCGGAGTAGTTCTCGCCAACCAGCCCACCCACTTCTTGGCTGCCGCTGACGGCGCCGCTGGCATAGGAATTACTGATGCTGCCGGAGTTGTTCCGGCCGACCAGCCCGCCGACTAAACCTCCACCAGAGACGGTAGCGGTGCTGTAGGAATTACTGATCGAACCGGAATTGTAGCCAACCAGCGCGCCGACATACAAGTTGACGCCCCTGACCGACCCTCCAACAAGCCCCACATTGCTAATCAATCCCCTCGACACTCCGAACAAACCAACAAAGTCATTGCCGCTCACAGTGAGGGCGCTGATGGTGTGGTTGTTGCCGTTGAAGTTGCCGTTGAACGCCGCGTTCATCATGTCCCCGAGCGGCACCCAGCCGTTCGTCGACCAGATGCCGGAGGCGTTGGCACCCGACGTCTCGCTGGCGTCGATATTGTTGGCGAGCGTGTAGTTGCCGTTAAGGTTCGCGCCGATCAGCGCGAGTTGATGCAGATTGGTGATGACGCCGTTGGCGGCAGCCTCCGAGCGCAGGATCGGCCGCATGTCGCCGGCCTGGTACCAAGTGTTGGCAAAATCCAAGCCCGCGTAATTGGATGAATCGCGCGCCTGTGCCGTAGTCAGGCCGGTCGCGGAGACGATACCCCCACAGGATCCGCAAGCCGAGGACTGACCGGTGGTGTCCATGTCCCAGAACGAGGTCGTGACGGTTCCGTAGTTGTCACCGGTCAACCCGCCAAGGCTGCCCGGGCCGCTGACCGGGCCGCTGGCATAGGAATTGGTGATACTGCCCCGGGAACGGTTAGAACCCACCAGTCCGCCGACGAAGGAGTTCACCCCGCTGACCGAGCCGGTGGCATAGGAATTGGTGATCGTACCTTCGTTGATACCGACGAGCCCGCCGGCGTAGAAGTTCGCCCCGCTGACCGAGCCACCCCTGACCGTAACGCCGATCGCATACGCATTGATTATCGTACTCCCACTTGCGCACGCCAGCGCGCCGGCACAACCGCCGCTGATCGATCCGCCGACGAGCCCGACATTGCTAATCGATCCACCCAGGATGTAGCCGAACAAACCAGCTAAGGTCGGAGAACCCGGATAATGGGAATTGTCGGATTGGCTCTCGGCCAAGGAAACGGTGAGGCCGCTGATGGTGTGGCCATTGCCGTCGAACGTGCCGCGGAATTGGGTGTAGTCGTCGCCAATGGGCACGAATCCCGCGCCGTCATTCCAGATCGCGGTTCCGGAGGCGTCGATGTCGTTAGCCAAGATCCAATTGGCGGCGAGATTGGCGCCGCGCGAGCCGATGCCCTGCAGGCCGTAAACATCCGCGACCGTGTAGGGCGTGGCGCTTGTGCCGTCACCGCCGGTGACGCGCAGGAAACTGGTGCCATCGGTGATGCGGAAGTCCTTGGCCGAGAAGGCGGGCAGCGTCGCGCTATTCTGCACCCAGTTGCCCGAAGCCAGCACGAAGGCGCCGACATTGACCGCCGCCGGAGCAGAAATCGTACCGCCGGAAGATACGATGAGGCCGCCATTTGCTGTGATCGCGCTGTTGATGTTGATGTCCGATGCCGCCGCGAGCGTCAGCGTGGTGAGCGCGCTCCAGTTGATCGGCGCCGCGACGGTGATCGTGCCGGCCTGCGGATTGGTGGCATCCGACGACGATCCGGTCGTGACCGTGACGTTGGCGGTCGCGAGCGCGTTGGTGAGCGTGTTGACATTGATGACGCTGTCGTTGCCGGTGGCGTTAAAGCCGCCATCCGTGTTGCTGTCCGTCGCCGTCGAGATCGTCACATTGTAGGGATCGAGTAGCAGATTGCCGAAGGAGCCATGCGCTGCCGTCAGATCGGTGAGACCGGTATAGGAAAGCTTCGCCTTGCCCGATACTTCCGCCTCGCCGCCATTGCCCGAGATTGCGCCGCCCTTGGCCGTGATCGTGCCGGCAAAGTTCGTCAGATCGTCAGACCATAAGACGACATCGCCGCCATTGCCCGTGGTGACTGCATCGGCATTGATGACGGTTTGGGCATCGACATCAAGCGTCTCGGCATGCTGCAGCGGGCCCTTGCCCTGGCGGTTGCCGCCGATATTGACCGTGCCGCCGCCGGTCTTGCCGGACGCGTTGACCTTGGCGGAGGCAAGCTTGATCGACCGGCCCGTCACGGTGACCTTGCCACCCTTACCGGCGGCGTTACCGGCATCGAGCGTGCCCGAAACCGCCACTTCGCCGTCGCCGCCGGTGAGCGTGATATCGCCGCTCTCGCCGGAAACGCCGTTGGCCTCGATCGTGCCCGACATGTTGACCGCCTGCCGCGCCATATCCTTGGCCGCGGCGGCGGTGAGCTGCACCGTGCCGCCCCTGGCAGAAATCTTGCCGCTGTTGTCGACCAACGCCCCACTGCCGTCCGCCTTGGTCGGCACCGCCACCTGCAGGAAGCCGTCGCCGGACAGATCCAGCGTCGCCTGTTCGCCGGATCCCAAGGCCGCCTTGCCCATCGGCACGGTGATGACGCCGGCATTGGCGACCGTGCCGCCGATCAGCGCCATGTAGCCGCCGCGGTTGATGGTGATCGCACCGGCATTCGTCACCGGGGCAGAGGCGCCATTACCGGTGAACGTCCGCTTGCCGCCCATGAAGTCGTCATCGGAGATGCCGAGCGTCGAGGCGACGAAGGCGCCCGCCTTGACCGTGCCTGAACTGGTGATCGCAATGCCGTTCGGATTGATCAGATAGACTTGGCCATTAGCGTTGATCTGGCCTGATATGGTCGAGCTTGTGTCACCGGTCACACGATTGAGGATGGCGGCATTGGCATCGGGTTGGACGAAGGTGACGCGATTGGCCTTGCCGACATTGAAGCTCTGCCAGTTTACGACGGCGCTGCCGCTCGTCTGGTTGATGGTCAATGCGCCGGCCGACGGTGTCCCGATCGTGGCACTACCCGCTGCCACCTGCCCGCCTGAAGGCAGTGACTGGGCCGGCGCCACCGTCGCGTGGGCAAGCGCCGTCGATGCCAGAAGCGCGAGGAGCCGGACCTTGCGCGTCCGGGTTCCGTGCGAAAGCACTCCATTGCTGAACGTCCGGCGGTTCGTCTGTGGGGTCATCGCTGCTATCCTAAAACTGAAACGCCGCCGAGACGGTGAAGCGGTTGTCGTTGGAGCCATCGCCAAAGTGCTCGACACGGCCGTATTCAAGATTGACGTTGGTGCTGTTGAAGCTCGCCTGCTCGGCCGCTGCCAGCCGCAGGCCGAGGCCATAGGCCGCGCCGCGCGAGAAGCCACTTTCCAGCGCCGTCGGCTGGTAGAGCTTGACGCCGCCATAGGCGCCGAACAGGTAAGGCGAAACCACCACGCCGCCGGTTGTGGTCTTTCCATCCGGCAGACTGGTTCCCTGCTGCGCCAGGAATTCCGGCCAGCCGAACGGCAAGGTGAAACTGGTAACGAAGGGGAACTGCGCCTCCGCGCGCAGCACGAAGCCGGAATCGCCCTGCATCGAGCCGGTCGGAAAGCTCGACAGGCCCGAGGAGGAGACGAGGCCGATCTGCTCGGAATTGAGCAGCGGCTGGCCGAAGGAGGTCTGCGCCTTCGCGCGGAGATCGAAGACCAGGTGCTCTACGATCGGCTGGCGATAGCCGAGATTGACCTCGACCTTCTGGAAATCGGCGTCCGCGCCTTGGCGCGACAAGGGCGTGCCGCTGCCATTGGCATCGGCTGCACTGCGTGCGCCAAGCGCATTGAGGCCGAACGAACCGGTCAGACCAGCGCTGACGAGCGCATCGCCGGATACATACCAGGAAAGATCCGCGCCCGCGCGCAGGATGCGCAGCCGATCCTTCGACAGTACGGCACCGCCGCCATTGAGAAGCTGCAGTTCTTCGTCCTGCGCATCGAAGCCGCCATTGAGGTTGAACGTGAGCTCGCGCGAGCGGATCAGCGGATAGGCGAGCCGGGCCGAATAGCGGGTGAAGTCCGACATGAATTGCAGCCCGGATGCGCTCGCCTCCGGCGTCGTGCGCGAGGCGGTGGCTTCAAGGTTCAGCGTCAGCCCGTCGATGCCGATCGGCAGGGTTACACCGCCGGCCAAGGACCGGTTGCGCGGCGCGCCGGTAAAATAGCCTTCGTCACCGCCGAAACGCGGCGCACCCGAGGCTCTCAGATAGAAGAGTTCACCGAAGCCAAATACGGAATTGAAGTCCAGACCGACGCCGGTGTTATATTTGCCAAGCGCGTCGGTGGAATTGTTGTCGCCGGAGATGAAGCCCGTGACCGGCTTATAGCGCGCCTCGATCGTCAGCACGCTGCCGCCGGGCTTCGTGCCGCGCGACAGTGTCGAACGCAGCACCGTGCCCGGCAGGTCGCCGGCCAAAAGCAGCCGACGCTCGATCTCATCGTTGGACATCCCCTTCTCGCCCACCAGCGGCGAGAGCATCTTGGCAATGCGTTCGCGGATATTGTCGGGAAGATGCGAGGTGTCGATGCTTTCGACGAAGCCGTCGATGACGATGATGCGCAAGGTCGCTCCATCGACCAGGCGCTGCGCCGGCAGCACCACACGCACCAGGCCGTACCCCTTGGCGCCATAGGCCCGCTCGAGCTGACCCGCCGCATCGAAGAGGGCGGCCGCCGTCACCGGACCGCCGGTCAGGCTCTTCGTCACGCGCGCCTCGTCCTCGGCAAAGTCGGGAAACCCGCCTTCCACCTTGACGGCCTTCAGGCGGACGGTGAGCTTCTCGGCCCCCTTGGGCGCGACAGGGCCGGACGCTTCGGGAATGACGATGCCGCTGTTCTGCTTCTGCAACTGCGGTTCGAAGCTCTGCGGCGTCACCTGCGAGGCCGTCTGCGCAAAGGCAAGGCATGCCGGCGCCATCACAGCAACGCTCGCGGCCAGTCCCAAGGATCGGAAAAAAGCGGTATCCGAAAGTCAAAATGAACCTCAATCTCAGCATACGCAGTCGTGTTGGAAGGAATTCCGCAAGGAATGGTGGAAAGTTGCCAGCACAACCCCTTCCCGCAGCAGGACTAATAAAGTTGGCTACAGAGGTCAGCATCCATTTTTGACTTGGGAGATCTTGAGGAGTTTCCGCAGGCGAATGTCGGCAAACGCCAAGGAAGACAGACCGTCTTATTCGCAATTGCGGGCTCCTTGAGAAACCGGCGCGCCACCGCTTAAAGCGTTGGCGAGCGCGCCATCGAGGATGATCAGCTTCTGCGCCTGAAACGCCGCATACTCCTCGTAGAAGCCGCGCGAAATCCACATCGGCGAATGTCCCGGCCGCCCAGCCCAGCCAAGTCCTCCGATCGCTTGAGCTTCCGAGATCTTGCGGCTGGTATGCGCACTCGAAAGGCCGGTCGCCCGGGCCAGATATGCAATAGAGCTGACATCCGTAAGATATCGCTCTGGCTGCGGGAAGCTTTGCCGATCGACACCTGCGATCAGCCGGTCCATCACCCAGCCACCCGAATCGATCCAGCTGAAGATCCTGTAGAGCGGTCCCGGCGTGCGCACTTCGGGAGTGAAGAAAAGAGCATCCGCCACGACCGGCTGGATCAACGGAAGCAGGCTCTCCCATCGCGTGGAGAACTGCACGTATCTTTGTCCGTCATCGAGCAGATCGAGGGCCTGGAAATGTAGATTGTACCAGAGCGCCAGGAGAGACAGGGAATCAGGCGATGGTTTGGCCCATCCACGATGGCCAGCTATCTGACTGTCGATCGCCTGAATGACGCCATACTTCATCGATTCATCAAAGAAGGTATAGGCTGTATTGCGGCTCGCAAGACCAAGGAAGGTTGCCAGAAGGCCAAGACTTCTACGGCTAAGACCCGGCTCTACATCGCCGATGGGTCGAAAAAAGTGGGCGACTGCGGCATGGCTTAAGAGCCAACGCTGCTGTGTTGCAAACAGCGCTGCGGACCGCGGCGATTGCTTGTGAGCCTCGAACATCGCCGAAGCCAGGAAAAAAACAGCCGACGGGAAGGCAACGCGCGAAATCATGTCGCCCACGCTGCTCCGCGGCCGATCGTTTGTTCCCTCGCCTGCGAGAGGTGGAAATGCCTCCGGAAATTCTATTATCTGCCCCAAAAATGCGATCTCCGGCTAGCGCATCCGCCAATGAAACCATCGAAAGTCCTCGTCAGATCGTTCCGGTCCACCTGCTGACTAGGAGCGCTGCGCCGACCTGCAATTCTTTGGCGACGATTAAAAACTTCTCAGATTCTCAAAATATGAGAAGTAAATGCCGGATCGTAAGCAACTTGTCAACGAGAATGTTTCTCATATTATTGCAATCTGAGAAATCGACCGGTGTCGAATGGTGCGTGCGCAAGAAGGTGGGAAATTTAATGTACGCTTCATATCATCGCCAAAACCACAAGTTTGCCAAAAGGACCTGAGCGGATGCCCTCACCCAGACCGATCAACCCGTTCTACACCTTGGGCGTTCTGACCATCGCCTCCACCTTGTCCTATCTCGACCGGCAAATACTTGGTCTCCTGGCGGAGCCGCTGAGACAGGACCTTCATCTGACGGATCTGCAGATCGGCCTCCTTCAAGGTTTCACCTTCGCCATTGTTCTGGCAGCCACCGGATTGCCGCTGGGTCGCTGGGTTGATTTCGGAAACCGTGTGCGGATTGCCGCCATTGGAATCGCGCTATGGAGCATCATGACAGCCGCTTGTGGCTTTGCAGGCAGTTTCGGAGCTCTTTTGCTGTGCCGGGCGGGCGTCGCATTGGGAGAAGCGGCCCTCACACCCGCCGCCTATTCCCTGATCAGCGATTTGTTCCCAACTCGGCGACGCGGACTTGCAATAAGCATTTACAGCACAGGCGCATTCATCGGAGCCGGTCTATCGCTCGTTTTGGCAGCGACGGTTCTTCATGAATTGTCGAGCGCAGGAAACGCCTTCGTTCTACCCGGCATGCAGCACATATGGCAGATGGTATTCGTCTTCATCGGACTGCCTGGTATCGCGGTCGCCCTTTGGGCTGCAGGCCTTAAGGAACCTCGCAAACATTCCGGAACTGTTCCAAGCCCTATACCTGGCATAGGCGAGATCCGTGCCTATTTTTCGAATAACCGGGTAGAACTCGCGAGCCTTTATTTCTGCCTCGCCTTCGCGGCGACCCAAGCCTATAGCTACAGCGCATGGGTTCCCACCATGTTGATCCGCATCTTTCATATGCCGCCAGTCGCCGTCGGCTTCAGCCTCGGACCGCTCTTGATTGCCTCAAGTCTATCGGGGTTGATCCTCGGCGCGGTACTCGGCGATAGCCTGGTTCGACGTGGTATTGCGGCCGCTCGCCCCATCCTTATGTGCGGCGCTGCTCTGGTTGCATCGCTGTTCACTGCTGCAGTACCTTTTGCTTCGACCCTCAATGCTGCACTTGCCTTGATATCCATCTCAACATTTCTTTCCACCATCATTGTTGCGAACGGTCCTCCCGCACTTCAGGACATCACACCGTCACGCATGCGTGGCATCTCAAGCGCTGTCGGCGTCCTGATTGTGACACTCATCGGCATGGGCGTCGGCCCCACATTGGTCGGGTTCATCAGTCAGGACGTCATCGGCGATCCAAGCAAGATCGGCGTCGCATTGAGCCTCGTATCGACTGTCGCTCTTATCGTCTCGTCGGCTTTGGCGCTGGTAGCCATCTTCAACTACAAGCTCGAACCGGACAACACGGCAGCGCGTGCGGCATGAAATCGAAGCTATGGAGGCAAAGCCACATTGGAAGATCAGGGGGACTCCTCTCGCACTCCGCTCCAACGAGAACTTTGCACAACTACGGCAATCCTCAGAGGGGCCGTCGCCCGCGTATGGAATGCCCACTGTTCTTGCTCCATGTGCACGCCGCATCTTATAGATTGACCCGAGAGAATCGTTGAAAGTGCGTTGCATGTCGGCTTACGAAGTCCTGGTTTCCAATATTACCCAGAGCTTTCTCGATCATGGCTACGAGGCCATGACGATGAGCAAACTGGCAAAATATTGCAATATTACGCGCCGAGGTCTCTATCATCACTTCAGCAGCAAGGAAGAAGCCTTCCAGGCGATGGTCCGCCAAAACAACCAACGGACCCGGCAAGGCAGTCTTAGCGAGGGCACCAGACTGTTTTCGGCTGGCGCCGATCTGCTTGATATCGTCACCGCTGTCCTTGATGTCCGATATGGCGATACGAGAAGGAAATTGGTGCTTTCACCCTTCGCACTTGAAGTCAATGACTACGCGTTTCGCCTTTGCCGTCCGGAGATGGTTGAAGCTGCAACAGTTTTCCAAGCCGATTTCGCCGCATTGCTCGAACAGGTCATGGCAAACGGCCAACTGACACTTCGACCCACAATATCGGTCGAAACCTTGGTGCAGCTGCTCTGCGACGGTGCTCGTGGAACCAATCAAAGCTTTTTCGCACCGTCGCCAGAGGAAATTACTGCACGCTACCGGCAGATGAGCCAAGCAATCCTGTTCGGCTGTGCCGAGCCAGTTAAGCTGTGACGGGCTCATAGAGATTCGCAAGGAATGTTCGGACCGCTTTTTGCTCTTGAAGGGATTAGAACTTGCGGCCTCATTTGAGGTTGGGACCATCTGTCGAAAATTCAGCGAATTAGAAGCGAGATGAACGCATTCAACCGAAATTACAATGAGTTCCGCCTAACGGCTGAGCGCATTGTTGAGGTCATGCAATCCGACCATCAGCATCATGGGGTCGGACGGAGAAGACAGGAAGCCGACGGCCGGCACTGTAAAGTTAACGTCGTTTAGGCGACGGGATGCCTCCCAGCCTGCCGTGCCGATTACGTACGGGCGATTTCCGCCCACATGTGCATGGCTGCGGCACGCAGTTCGCGATGGTGGCTGGCGGAAATGTCGTGGCGAGGGATGTGGAAGAGGTTTGCTATTGGATCGTGAATGGAGACGAAGCGCTGCAACTGTCGTCGTGACTTGAAGCACTTCATGATCCGCTCTCGCTGTCGCACTAGCTGATGGGAGTTCTCCGCCCGGTTGTTGATCCCCTTGTGTGAACGGTGCTCGACGCCAGGCATGATCTCTCGTTTTGCGGCGTCATAGGATCGAAGCTTGTCGGTAACCATCACGCGTGGCGCACAGCCTTGACCCTTCAGCAGCTTGCGCATCAGCCGTTCGGCTGCCTTGGCGTTGCGGCGGCTTTGCACCAGCACCTCCAGCACAAATCCGTCCTGATCACCGGCGCTCCACAGCCAATGTTTCTCGCCTCCGATCGAAATGACGGTCTTCGTCGAGATACCATTTATCGCCGAGTTGGCCGCATGAACTGACTTGCCCCCGTTAAATTAGGCCATTCAGACCTGGAATTTTCCACTTATGATCCCTGAAGGGAAGAAGAGGAGAATTTGATGAAGGCCTCGAAGTTTTCGGAAGCGCAGATCGCCTTTGTTCTGAAGCAGGCGGAGGACGGGACACCGATCGGTGAGGTATGTCGCAAGGCAGGAATTTCGGACGCGACATTTTACAACTGGCGTAAAAAGTACGCCGGTCTGATGCCCTCGGAGATGAAGCGTCTGCGGCAGCTCGAGGAAGAGAACGCCAAGCTGAAGCGGATTGTTGCCGACCTGTCGCTGGACAAGGCCATGCTTCAGGACGTGCTGTCAAAAAAGCTCTGAAGCCTGCCCGCAAGCGCAAGCTTGTCGACACGGTCAAGGCGGACTGGAAGGTTTCTATCCGGCGCGCATGTTCGGTGCTGAAGATTGACAGGTCGCTTTATGTCTACAAGTCCAGGCGCGGCGAGCAGGCCGAATTGAAGCTGAAGATCAAAGACATTTGCCAGACACGGGTGCGCTATGGCTATAGGCGTGTGCATGTCCTGATCAAGCGTGACGGCTGGCTCGTCAATCCGAAGCGAATATATCGCCTTTACAAGGAGATGGGCCTGCAACTCCGCAACAAGGTTCCCAAGCGTCGGGTCAAGGCGAAGCTACGGGCCGATCGCACGGAGGCGACCCATTCCAACCATGTTTGGGCCATGGACTTCGTTCATGGCCAATTGGCCACGGGCCGCAAGATCCGGGTATTGACGGTTGTCGATACCTTCTCGCGCTTCTCGCCAGCAGTCGATGCCCGCTTCAGCTATCGAGGCGAAGACGTGGTGCAGACGCTTGAGCGGGTGTGCCGGCAAGTCGGTTATCCCGCCGCCATTCGTGTCGATAATGGCAGTGAATTCATCTCCCGAGATCTTGATCTCTGGGCCTACCACAAGGGTGTCGTGCTCGACTTCTCGCGCCCAGGCAAACCGACAGACAACAGCTACATCGAGTCATTTAACGGCAAGTTTCGCGCCGAGTGCCTGAACGCTCATTGGTTCATGTGCCCACGCCATTGCGACGCAATGGCGGATGACGACGCGCGTTCGAAGATGGAGGATTGGCGTAGAGACTATAACGAGTTCCGGCCACACAGCGCAATCGGTAACAAGGTTCCGATTGCGCTCATGAATGGCTCATCGGCACCCCCGCCGGCTTGAGCCCTAACCCCCGAAAATTCCAGCGCCCGCTGGCCCAAATTCGGGGTGCACTTCAATAAGTGGAGGTTCGGAATTGCGATGGTACCCGAGCCCCGCACTGATCCTCGACGATGCCAATGCTGTTGCCCGGACAGCAATCGCCGGTGTCGGCA
>NZ_BAAJNQ010000014.1:0-120709 GCF_054558365.1 Rhizobium sp. No.120 | reverse complement strand
AACGCTGTAGCGACCGGGTGCCTGTTCGAACAGATGCTCCAGCATGCGCCCTGGCGCCATGCCGTTGCCGATGATGACGAGTTTTTCAACACGTGATTCTTGCATGGATTCTTACTCCGCAGCTTCGACGAAGCGATGGCGTTCGTAGAGGAATTTCAGCACCGCCTCGCGGCACTTGAGGTAAGTCCGGTCCGAGGCGAGCGCGATGCGGTTGCGCGGGCGCTCGATCGCGACCTCGAGCACGTCACCGATGCGGGCGGCCGGACCGTTGGTCATCATCACGATACGGTCGGACAAGAGCACCGCCTCGTCCACGTCGTGAGTGATCATCACCATAGTGTTGCCGAGCCTCGAATGGATTTCCATGACCGCATCCTGCAGATGGGCGCGGGTCAGTGCGTCGAGTGCGCCGAAGGGCTCGTCGAGCAACAGGATCTTCGGCTCCATCGCCAGCGCGCGGGCAATGCCGACGCGCTGCTTCATGCCGCCGGAAATTTCCGACGGGCGCCTGTCCTTGGCATGCGCCATCTGGACGAGGTCGAGGTTGGCCATGACCCATTCGTGGTTTTCGGCTTTTGACTTTGCGGCCTTGAAGACTTTGGAAACGGCGAGATGGACGTTTTCATAAACCGTCAGCCAAGGCAGCAGCGAATGGTTCTGGAAGACGACGGCACGTTCCGGCCCCGGAGCGTTGACCTCGCGGTTTTCAAGGAGAACCGCGCCTTTGGACACTGGCGTCAGGCCGGCGATCAGATTGAGCAGAGTGGACTTGCCGCAGCCGGAATGGCCGATGATCGAAACGAATTCACCCTTATCGATCGTCAGGTTGATATCCGTCAGAACCACCGTCCGCACGCTGGCGCGGTCGAAATGCTTGTCGATATGATCGAGCTTGAGATAGGCGTTCATCATATCTCCTCAGTTTGCCGAAGCGCCGCGGGTGACGATCTTGCCGACCGCCGCCACCAGCTTATCGAGGGCAAAGCCGACGACGCCGATATAGGCGAGGGCAACGATGATGTCGGGGAGGCGCGACGAGTTCCACGCGTCCCATATGAAGAAGCCGATGCCTACACCGCCCGTCAGCATTTCGGCCGCGACGATGGCAAGCCAGGAAAGCCCGACGCCGATCCTCAGGCCCGTGAAGATGTAAGGTGCTGCCGAAGGCAACATGATCTCGAAGAAGAACTCGAGCGGGTTTAGCCGCAGCACCTTGGCGACGTTGCGGTAATCTTCGGGGATGTTGCGCACGCCGACGGCGGTGTTGATGATAACAGGCCAGATCGAGGTGATGAAAATCACGAAGATGGCCGAGGGATTGGCATTCTGAAAGGCGGCAAGCGACAATGGCAGCCAGGCAAGCGGCGGCACCGTGCGCAGCACTTGAAAGATCGGATCAAGGCCGCGCATGGCCCAGACCGATTGGCCGATGATGGCGCCGATCACCACGCCGACCACGGCCGCCATCCCGAAGCCATAGGCAACGCGCTGCAGCGAAACCAGCACGCGCCAGCCAAGGCCGATATCCTGGGAACCGTTATTGAAGAAGGGAAAGACGATCAGATCGTAGGCTTCCGTCCACACGACATAGGGGGAGGGGAGCGAGGCGGTCGGCGATGAACAGAGAACCTGCCAGACGAGCAGCATCACTGCCAGCACTATGGATGGCGGCAAGACGCTACGCGCCAGCGTGGCCGCGATAGTCCTCACATCGAATCTTGCAACACGCCTGCCGGAGAACGGCACGATGTTCGGCTCGGGTTTTGCGGATGCGACCGCGGTTAGCTTTTCTTGTTTTGCCAGGGCGGACATCGGCGCGCTCCTTTGAAAGTGTCGAGAAATGAGGCCGGCGCGCCGAGACGCGCCGAAAAGCGGACCTCTTACGAGGCGGCCTTGATCGCCAGGCTGTCGAGATAGGCCGACGGGTTCTCCGGATCGAAGACCTTGCCGTCGAAAAACACCTCCTTGCCGCGCGACGGCGAAGCAGGAATGTCGGCTGCAGCCACGCCGAGTTCCTTTGCGGCGTCCCGCCAGACATCTTCCCGGTTCACCTGGTCGACCAGCGCCTTGATGTCGGTATTCGGCGCAAACGTGCCCCAGCGGACGTTTTCCGTGACGAACCAGGTGTCATGGCTCTTGAACGGATAGGATGCGTTGTCGCGCCAGAATTTCATGAAGAGATCGGTGGCCTTCACGTCGCGGCCGTTGCCGTAATTGATGTCGCCTTTCAGGCGGCCGGCAACATCCTTTGGCGGCACGTTGAACCACTGGCGGCGTCCGAGGATTTCGGCCATTTCATCCTTGTTTTCCATCTTGTCGGCCCACTGCTGTGCTTCCATGATCGCCATCAGCAGGGCTTTTGCCGCATTCGGGTTCTTTTCCACCCATTCGGCACGCAGGCCGAGCGCCTTTTCCGGATGATGCTTCCAAAGCTCGCCGGTAGTGGTGGCGGTAAAGCCGATGCCTTGGTTGACGAGTTGTTCGTTCCAAGGTTCGCCAACGCAGAAGGCGTCCATATTGCCGACCTTCATGTTGGCGACCATCTGCGGCGGGGGGACGACGATGGTGGAGACGTCCTTGTTCGGGTCGATGCCGCCTGCTGCCAGCCAGTAGCGGATCCAGAGATCGTGGGTCCCGCCCGGAAAGGTCATGGCGACCTTGACTTCGTTGCCAGCGGCCTTCTTTTTCGCGAAAGCCTCCTTCAACTTGGAGGCATCGAGCTGAACGCCCGTTGCGGCATAGTCCTTGGCGACAGAAATGCCCTGGCTGTCGAGGTTGAGACGGGCAAGGATCGCCATCGGAACAGGTTTGTTGTTTTGGGTCACCTTCCCCGTGTGCATGAGGTAGGGAAGCGGCGAGAGAATGTGCGCGCCATCGATGCCGTTGGCCGCGCCCCCAAGGACCAGGTTGTCACGGGTGGCGCCCCAGGATGCCTGCTTGGCGACGTCGACTTCGGGCAGTCCGTGCTTTTCGAAGAGGCCTTTCTCCTTGGCGACGATCAAGGGGGCCGCATCCGTCAACGCAATGTAGCCAAGCTTGATGCCCTTGACTTCCGGGCCTGCGGCCGCCGCGAAAGCACCCGAAGGAAATGCCGACCTGACCGCGCTGACGAGCGCAGCCGTTGCGGTGGTCTTGAGCATGCTGCGACGGCTGATGGCGGTCGTCAAAAACTTTGTCATTCGCAGGTTCCCTCTGCTGATCTCTCTGGATTTTGGACATAAAAAAACGCCGCTCGGTGATCGCGCCTGCAGGACGGAGGAAATGTCCCGGGCAGCAAAAACCTTGCGACGTCGATGTCTTTTGCGGGCGCCTATGGCGCACCCGGCTGCTTCGGTCGCCGTTGACCGATGCGAAATTTATAGTGCAAACGGCATGCCAAGTCTGGATAAGACAGATAAGCCGTTGAGGTGCCTTATGAATTTTCCTTGCGGGATGCCATTGGCGGCTTGGCCATTACATCTCGCCTGCAACATTTTTGTGCGCCTGCGAAATTTTGGCGCGCAAACTCTATGCAGTGCACCCCCCTCAAGCTCAGATTTCCTCGCTATCGGTATTTTGGCTAAGATCGCTGCGGACGGTGAAGTTGCGGATATAGGCGGCGATGTCCGCGGGATCGAAAATGTGATCGTCCATAAATCGATCCGTCTGACTGTCGCCCTCGATACCGATATCCGGCTCCTCGGGGCCGATGCCGAGCGCTGCCCGGTAGAGATCCGGCCGATAGGCGCTGGTCGCCAAGCGCACGCCCTCCTCGCTGAGGGCCGTCTGCCCCCAGCGGATCATCTGGCTGTAGATCCATAAGGCATGGCCGGGTTTCGGGTAGTTTGCAAAGTCGTGATGAAAATTGAAATAACCGGGAATGATGCGTCGATGGCCTCTGGCGTCCAGACTGAATTCGCCTGCCAATACATGCCGGATGATATCAACAGGCGCAGCGATAAGGCGCGGGTCCGCGAGAGCTTCAGCGAGCGCGTCATGATTGGCCGGATCGTCGCACCAGCGGGCGGCGGCGTCCAGCGTTACAATAAGGCGCGAGACGGTCTCGGACCGGCTTTCGGCCCATTCCGGGCGCATGGCGATGACCTTTTCCGGTGCAGATGACCAGATATCCTGCTTGGCGGCAACGATGCGGCCAACGCCGCGTTCACAGGCGACCATATTCCAGGGTGCGCCCACGCAAAAGCCATCGATGGCGCCGGCGGCAAGCGCATCCGAGGTCAGGGGCGGCGGGACGACGACGAGCTTCACGTCACCATCCGGATTTATTCCGCCCGCCGCCAGCCAGTAGCGGAATTCGTAATTATGCGAGGAGAAGGGATAGGTAACGCCGAATACCGGCATGGCCTGCCCCTGCGCCCTCATGGTCTCAAGCACTTTGCAGAGTGCCCTTGCGTTCTCCAGGGCACTGCCCTGTTCGGAAATGCCGGTAGTTTCACGCATGCGTTCGAAAAGTCGCGTCGAGAGTGTGATGGCGTTTCCGCCGCGTCCGAGCGAAAAAGGAGTGATGGTCGGGGACGGATTCGAGCCGAGCCCGAGCATGGACGCGACCGGCATCGGCGAAAGCATGTGGGCAATGTCGAACTGGCGGAAGGCCAGACGGTCACGGACGTTTGCCCAGGAGACATCCTTGACGAGATCAAGCGTCAGACCTTCCTTCTTCGCAAATCCGAACTCGGCGGCGGCTATCAGCACCGAGGCATCGAGAAGCGGAATGAAACCGGCGCGCACAACCTTGGAACCCGCAGTACCGATGGCGGCCGGCGCGGCAAGCTTGCTCTGCGACTGCTTGATTTTACCGATCATGTTCACTCCGGCTTTCTCCCTGCCTTACCCATCACATCAAGAGCCCGGCCGCGGTCACAACGCTCTGAGCAATTTCGGACATCTTCTTCTTTTCATTCATGGCGGTCTGGCGCAGCAGCGTGAATGCCTGCTCCTCCGACAGGCCGCGCATTTTCATCAGTATTCCCTTGGCCCGCTCGATCACCTTGCGTTCCTCGAGCGCCGATTTTGCCTCCGCGAGCTCTCGTTGCAGCCTGCTGAAAGCGTTGAAACGACTGACCGTCATATCGAGGATCGACTTGACGCGTTCTTTCTTCAGGCCATCAACGACATAGGCCGATACGCCTGCCTCGATCGCCGCTTCTATCTGCGCGGTATCGGAACGGTCGACGAACATGGCGATCGGGCGGCTGACGCTGCGTGTCAGTTGGAAAAGGTGTTCCATCATGTCGCGATTGGGATTCTCGATATCGATGATGATGACGTCAGGTTTGAGCGTTTCGATGGTGCGCGCCACACCTTGAACCTCATGAATGACCGTCACATTGGTATGACCGGCCTCGATCAATCCCTCCTCTATGATGGAGGCCCGTATCGCATTTTCGTCGATAACAAGGATGGTGAGGTCTGAATAGTTCATTGTCACCTTCAGCCGAAGACACCGTGCATGTAAATCGCAAAGGCGATAGCCGAGATAAGCAGCGACCATTGGATGGAGAGCCGTTTTCCCACGATCCACGCGAGAACGGCGCCAGCTCCAATGACCGCAAGACCGACGAGCAGCTGCCGGTCAAGAAAGGCCAATCCGATTGCGGAAACGCAGATGCTGGTCGAAGCCGTTGCAAACGCGATCTGCGTTCGCGACATCTGTGGTTCCAAACTCAACGTAGACAAGCAGCCGTTCCAACTGAACCCCATGGCAATGCAGAGGAGGACAAGGAGGAATGATATCATGATGCGGTGCCTCTCTTTGATAAAAAGAGCCGAAGCAATCATCATGCCACTTCGCGAAGTGCCGCTAATTCGAGCCATCCGCCAAATATGAACCTAAAGTTTGAGCACTCGCCCAAATCATTTGCGCTCTGACAGAGCTTTTCATGAAGATGAAACTGGCCGACGGGCGGGCTCTCACGGCCGCCAATGATCCGGACGAGGCAGTCTAGGTTTGCGTCGTACCGCAGAAAGCTGCGGCTCATGAGGTTTCTGCTCCGAAGGCCTTCTTATGGGCTCACCTCGGAGCAAGCCGAGAAACTTGCCTCGATTGATGGGCAGATCGACCAAAAGCGTGCTTAAACCCAGGAGGTTCTGAAGAGTATCGAGAAATTGGCGGCCACTACGCCCCTCCGTGAAGAATAGGATGCTATCCGCCGTGAAACTCGGCACCATGGTCGAGGATCTTGGGCAATGGCAGGGACGCCGGTTCATATCCCTTCAAGAGCTGAGTGCAGGCCCTTCTGGGGCAGGCGAGCGGAAATGAATAAAGCGTCCCTCATTCGACCGGCATTGGAGACGCCAGATACATATCCTGGTGATGATACCAAGAAATTATGTCCTCACGCTCTCTGCCGTCTATAGCGGAGATTTAGGGTGCCATCTCATGATGACGAGTTTTCATCAGTCTGGGGGCGACAAAGCGAGAGATAAACGAGGCGCTCCAGCAGGAGCGCCTAAGCTAGCATAGCATCAAACACGGCCCTAGACGGAGAGCGCCGCGCTGCAGCTTTCGGCGATGTCGCTGTCGACCGATGTCTGCCCCGGCATGGATGCCCACCCGCCCGCCTCGATGAACTGACGCTTTTTGTAGCTATCTGAAAGAGCCTTGAACTCGGCCAGTTTTCCAATCGCGTCCGGTGCAGCCTTGAAGCGTTCGACGCATATGGACGATGCGAGCTCTCCACGGGCCATCTTTCCCGCAGCCGTCGCTGCCTGGAGTGAAGATCCGCCAGTTACCCAGCCACCCCAGTTAAAGCCGACGACGATGGTCGCGACCGCCGTCACCGCACATGCCCACACAAGAATGGTCTTGGAGGGCTGATACGAATTGAAACGCTCGGATATTGATGTCTTGCTGTTCTGCACGGCCATAGGAGTCTCCTCATAGATGGGGGTCACTGATCCAAATTTCAGAATAAGCGTTACATCATTCCGCCCATGTCAGGCATGCCGACACCTGCACCGTCCTTTCTAGGGAGGTCCGCAATCATGGCTTCTGTCGTCACGAGAAGGCCGGCAACGGAAGCCGCATTCTGCAGGGCTGTGCGAACCACCTTGACGGGATCAACGATACCCATGGCGATCATGTCGCCGTACTCAGACGTCTGAGCGTTGTAACCGAAATTGTCGGTGTTACTTTCCAGGATCCGGCCGACCACGATCGAGCCTTCGTCACCTGCATTTTCGGCAATCTGTCGTACCAGCGACTGCAGGGCCTTGCGGATGATGGTGATGCCGGCATTCTGGTCGTCGTTCTCGCCCCTGATATCGAGGACGATCGAGGCGCGCAGCAGAGCCGTCCCCCCGCCGGGAACGATGCCTTCTTCGACAGCCGCCCGGGTCGCGTTCAGCGCGTCGTCGATGCGGTCCTTCTTTTCCTTGACCTCGACTTCCGTCGAACCGCCGACGCGGATCACGGCGACACCGCCCGAAAGCTTGGCAAGTCGCTCCTGCAGCTTTTCGCGGTCGTAGTCGGAGGTGGTTTCTTCGATCTGTGCCTTGATCTGGGCAATGCGGCATTCGATATCCGCTTTGTTGCCCGCACCATCGACGACGGTGGTCGCTTCCTTGGTGATCGAGACCTTCTTGGCGCGGCCAAGCATGTCAAGCGTGACGGTTTCCAGCTTGATGCCGAGGTCTTCGGAGATGACTGTGCCGCCGGTCAGGATGGCGAGATCTTCGAGCATCGCCTTGCGACGGTCACCGAAGCCCGGAGCCTTTACGGCGGCGATCTTCAAGCCGCCACGCAGCTTGTTGACGACGAGCGTCGCAAGCGCTTCGCCTTCGACATCCTCGGAAATGATCAGCAAGGGTTTGCCGGTCTGGACGACAGCTTCGAGGACCGGCAGCATAGCTTGAAGATTGGAAAGCTTCTTCTCGTGCAGCAACACGTAGGCATCTTCCAGTTCAGCGACCATCTTTTCGGCATTAGTGACGAAATAGGGGCTGAGATATCCACGGTCGAACTGCATGCCTTCGACGACCTCGAGTTCGGTTTCAGCGGTTTTGGCTTCCTCGACGGTGATCACACCCTCATTGCCGACCTTCTGCATCGCATCGGCGATATATTGACCAATTTCTTTTTCGCCGTTCGCCGAAATAGTACCAACCTGGGCGATTTCCTCCGACGTATTGATCTTTTTGGCCTTGGCCAGCAGATCCTTGACGACGGCTGCGACGGCAAGGTCGATACCGCGCTTCAGATCCATCGGGTTCATGCCGGCCGCAACGGCCTTGCCGCCTTCGCGAACGATAGCTTGAGCAAGAACGGTTGCAGTGGTCGTGCCGTCGCCGGCAACATCGTTGGTTTTTGATGCCACTTCGCGCACCATCTGGGCGCCCATGTTCTCGAGCTTGTCGTCGAGTTCGATTTCCTTGGCGACGGTGACGCCGTCCTTGGTAATGCGCGGCGCGCCGTAGGACTTGTCGATCACCACGTTGCGGCCCTTGGGCCCCAGCGTCACCTTGACCGCGTCAGCAAGAATATCGACGCCACGCAGCAGCTTTTCGCGTGCATCACGGCCGAATATGATTTGTTTGGCAGACATTAAAAACTCCTGGGCTCTTCGCCCTATGGACTTCATGAAAAAGAAAAAAGATGCGGCCGAAGCTCAGGCTATCACGCCCATGACGTCGACTTCCTTCATGATCAACAGGTCCTCGCCGTTGAACTTGATCTCGGTGCCGGACCACTTGCCGAACAAGATGCGGTCGCCGACTTTCACGTCAGGCGGGTTGAGGTTGCCCCTTTCGTCGCGGGTACCGGAGCCAACGGCAACGATTTCGCCTTCAGCTGGCTTTTCCTTGGCGGTGTCTGGAATGATAATCCCGCCCTTGGTTTTATCTTCGGCCTCAATACGACGAACGACGACCCGGTCGTGTAACGGCCGGAAAACAGTAGTTAACATTTTGGGATCCTTCGACGGGAACGAAACCCAATGGCCGCTCCCGATAGTGTACGTTAGCAGTCTAATGATAAGAGTGCCAGAGAATTCGCATGTGGCGGCTAGCCGAGAGCAATAAATCGCCCGGCACGGCCGAACTGTATGTTACTCGTTCCTAGCAGAATATTTTGGAAGGATATGCAGCAACTCCTCGCCTGCCATAACAGCAAACGCGACGAGGAACGTCGCCCTCCTTCAATGAAGGGATCGCCATGAAGGACCGCTTGCAAAAGCGGAAGCGGCGACAGCGATAGCCGGATGATCGACGCGGTCGAGTGGCCATCCGACGATCGATTGCGAACGGCGGTGAGTAGACCGCTGGATGAACGAAGGCCGGGACGGCAGGCAGACCGCAGCCGTTGGCGCAGCGCCGTCAAGGAGGCCGAGCAGAAAGACTGAGCGCCGCCCGAGCCGATCCCTGTCTTTCATGCTGACGAGCTATTGGCCAACCCGCTGGTGGCAGCATCGTTCAGCAGAGTGGTTAATGCCGTGACGAGCTGCGCATGCACGAAAGGCTTCTGAAGCAGAATGCTATTCGGAACGCCCTGAGCTGCCCATTCCTTGGCGCTGTCGCCTGTCATGTAGATCACTGGCATGAGGGGTTGTAATTCTCGCGCTCGGCGAGCCAAATCCCAACCGTTTGTTTGTCCTGGCATCCTCACGTCGGTTATCAGGGCGCAAAAGCGAGCAGAGTCCTTTTCCAAAGCACGGATAGCCTTACCCGCATTCGATACGGCCATATGCTCGAAGCCTGCTTCCGTCACGACCTCTTCGAGGTTTGCTTTGATGAGGAATTCGTCTTCGGTGATAAGAACAAGCAGCTTGCTCCCGTCGCCGCTGATGATTTTCTGAGATGTCTCGGCTGAGCCATCGACCATGAGCACGTCCTGCATTGGCAGGCGGGAGCTCTAAGCCCTCAGCCGCCAGCGCCTACGAATTCGTTTGCTGACGATGACGAACAGATAGAGCTTTGATGTGATAAGTCCATCCTCAATCCCACGGAGCTTGGGGATATTGGCCAGGGCATTAGGCAGCGTCCTGAGCCGCCCATTCTTCCGGCACCAGGTTTCGACACACGCGCGTAAACGGGGGCGACGTCCACCAAGTAGGCGGCTGATGGTTCTCGTCCCTTCGAGATCGAAGAAGCGGCACAACGTGACAATTGAGCCACCTCAGTCCGATCATTCTATAAGCGCGCGGCCTGCGGCTCGGTCCGCTACTTTGACTTCTACGGCTACGTTCATCGATAGGAAGGCGTCCGTCCCGCCCACGAAGCTTCCTGAAATCGGAACGGCTTGGGCGATATCGCGGGTCACAGCAATTGGGATGAGGTTGGCGCCGCCCATGCTGCGGTTTGTCGGATCGAATGTGATCCAACCGGCACCCGGAACGAATACTTCAGCCCAAGCATGGGTTGATCCACTGTCCATCGAGCCGGTGAGTGAACTGTCCGGGTTGAACAGATAGCCCGAGACGATCCGAGCGCCGAAGCCCAGACTGCGCACCGCCTCCACGAATAGTAAGGCAAAGTCTCTGCAAGAGCCCCAACCCCGGTCAAGAGTGGTCAGCGGCGATTGTGTGCCTTCTTCTTCCCGGCTTTGGTAAGCGATAGAAGATGCGATGCCCAGACTGATATCCTTGAGAAGGGACAGCGTATCCGTTGGCCTTCCCGCGACGAAGCCGCGCGCCCATGTCGCAAGCCGCTGCTCGACGTCTTCATACTGCTGAACCGTCAGCGCTCCGAGGTCAGTCCAGTCGTTGTCGGAGTACAGGAAAGGATAGTTGATTGCCGACGCCGCAATGTCGAAGACGGGCCATGCCGATGCCGTCAAATCGACGGTTGCCATGCTGTCCACCACCAAACTATCGCTTGGGGTCTAGAATGTCGCTGAGGCGATCGCATTGCCGAATACGTCGTTCGACCAGGTCAGCTCAGCCTCGGGGGAAATGGAAATCTCATGCCTCAGCAGTCTGAGCTCGCGGCCTTCACGTGGCCTGAGCATCAGGCGGTGAGGCGACAGCGACACGTTCTTTCGAAAGCTGTAGGTCGTAAGATGATGAATGTTGAGCATCGGCATGAAAAATGACCCTAAAAGTTGATGGCGAGGCCGCCGCCCCTGACACAGGACAAAGGCGTATCTCTCGCGCGCCGCGCCGGCTGATTAACGCATCAGGCCCGCTGCACGAAGCGCATCGTTGATCACCTTGCCGACGCCTCGATCGTCTCGACCTACGGCGTTGTGGGCCAAGCCGGGCTTTGCAAATGCCATTGCCTTGGCGATAACCGCTTCAATGCTTGACGGCGCCCCGCTGTGCTCCAGGCCAAGCTCGAACGCCTCCTCGGCGATGGCGACATCGGCGTCGTCGGCAAGGCCCCATGACCTGGCAATACGTGCAGTAGAGGAAATGCCTGCCTCCAGCATAAACGGCCCCGAATTTCCCAAAGGAGCTTTCGCTGTAAACGACAAGGGAACGCCATGGGCCATGGCCTTGATGAGATTGACCTCGATGACCGGTTTGCCGCTTTCGTCGAGCCAGACCTTACGACTATGGCGATTGATGGACCCGATCACATACGGTGTGTCGGAGACATGGTGCACGCCTGCCCATTGATGGACGATCTGCTCGGCATTGACTGGCTTTACCGTCTGATCGTGCGTGCCATGCCAGACAGAGATGCTTGGGAAAGCCCCCCAGCTGGACGCTGCGGTCGTGAGGGCCGACTGCATCTGACTGACGCTCGGGGCGTTCTGGCCCCGCATCCGCTCGAAGGCCTGCCCCACACCTGAAGCGGTCCCATAAGGAAGCCCGCCGATGATCGCGCCGGCCGCAAACAATTCGGGATAGGTCGCCAGCATGACGTTCGCCATCGCGCCTCCGGCCGAAAGTCCGGTGATGAAGATTTTGCCAGGATCGATCCCGTGCGCCTCGACGACGTGGCCGATCATCTCACGGATTGAAAGAGCCTCGCCTGCATCGCGCCGGATATCGCCCGGCTCAAACCAGTTGAAACACAGGTTGGCGTTGTTGGCACGCTGTTGCTCCGGAAAGAGCAGCGCAAATCCCTTCTCTTCCGCCATCTTCGACCAGCCGGTTCCATGGTCGTAGGTCGCCGCATTCTGCGTGCATCCGTGCAAGACGACGACAAGCGGCGTTTTGGGAGCAAGGATGGTCGGCAGGTAAAGCCAGCACTTCAGCAAGCCGGGGTTGGAACCGAAGTTTCTCAGCTCTATCAGCCGGCGCGAATTCATGTGCTCTGGCACATCCGTCTCCTTTGCCCGTCATGGGCACAAGATCATACATAGGTACGAATGCTGCACTGCACAATTTCTTTGCAAAGATTTCGTGATCGGTGCTGGAAAGATCTCAGGGAGCTTCCCGAGTGAGCCGTGCGATAGAGGCCGCTTCACGAAACGAGACCAATCGCCGGCTTCCTTCGTCCCACAGGACCAACTTCACGCATTGCAAACTTTGCCACAGCGTGATCCTGCCGATTTCGCCGAGTTCCGGATGGTTTCGAAGGACTTCCGGCAGGCGATAGTAGGGAACCTTGCTGGAGAGGTGGTGCACGTGGTGAATGCCGATGTTGCCGGTCAGCCAGCGCAGAGGCCGCGGCAGATCGTAATGCGAAGCTCCTTGCAGGGCGGCTTTTGGAAACTGCCATTCCGGCTCCTTCGACCAGTGTGTCTCCTCGAATTGATGCTGCACGTAGAATAGCCAGACGCCGATCGAACCCGCCAGGAGGACGATCGGCAGATGAACGACTAGAAAGGAGACAGGGCCGATCACCCAGATCAGGAGCGCGGCGATCACCATCACCGCAGCGTTGGTGGCCATCGTGGACATCCAGGGAAGGATACCCTCGCGCATCATACCCATCGGCAGGCGTTGCTGAAACAGGAAGAGCCAGGCAGGGCCAATTCCAAACATCACCAGCGGATGCCGATAAAGGCGATATCCAATCCGTCCCCAGCGCGACCGACCATAATATTCCGTCACGGTGAGAGTGGTAATATCCCCGACACCCCGCTCATCGAGATTGCCGGCCGAAGCGTGATGCGTGGCATGCGCCCTGCGCCAATAGTCATATGGGGTGAGCGTGAGGACGCCGAGGACACGGCCTGTCCAATCATCGAAGCGTCGCCGGGCGAAGAAAGAACCGTGCCCGCAATCATGCTGGATCATGAACAGCCGCAGCAGAAACCCCGCCGCTGGGACGATCAGAATCAGGCCCCACCAGAAGCCGAAATGAACCGCCAAACAGGCTAGCGTCCAGAAAGCTGCGAAAGGGATCGCTGTGACCGTCAACTCGAACAAGCCGCGGCCCGCATGCGGCGTGCGATATTTGGCGAGGATCTTGAGCCAGGCTTTCTCGTCCGAACCATTATCCGTGGATGACTTTGTTTCCACGATCATTGATTCTGGCCGGCTTTCTGCAGGGCTGCCGTGCGATAGAAGTGTTCAGCGTGCTGATAAAGGTTCTCCGCCTCGACCCGGTCACCGGCTTGGGCGGCTTCTCGAGCTGAAACCATATATTGCTCATATCGTCTCATTAGGTACTGCGGGCTCGATATTACTATCGTATCCGCGGTGGCCCGAGCACGGCTGCTGGCAGACGGAATAGAATTTCGGCGAGGTGATTTCAAAAGAATAATTCAAGCCGTCATGAGGCTTGCTCCATAAAGGTCGTGATTTCGGGAATGATTGACGGCGACTAACGCAAGCGAACTCGCCAGTGGTTTCGCCCCTTGGGGCGGCGTCGCAGTCGATCAAGATTTACCCCGGCATTGCGGCCGTTTGATGTTGCCTGGCCTCCCGTGTCGGCTCCAAAGGATGCTAACCCCATGCAGAGAGAGTCAGCCGGTCAGGGTGCCCAGCAGGTCGGCGATCTTGATCGTCGAGAAGTTCGAGAACGTGTCACAGATGGCGTAAGGTAGCACGATCTGATCGTTGTGGCGCATCGCGCCGCATGTGTAGACGACGTTTGGAACATATCCCTCCCTTTCCGACGGCTCCGGGTGAACGAGCGGCTCTTTCGAGCGGGCGAGAACTTTGGACGGATCGCGCTTGTCGAGAAGGGCTGCGCCGATTGCGTATCTTCGCACGGGGCCGACCCCGTGTGTGAGAAGTAACCAACCCTCGTCGAGTTCGATCGGCGATCCGCAATTGCCCATTTGCACGAATTCCCACGGAAATTTCGGGCCGAGAATGATCTCGCCGCCATTCCAGACGTGGAGATCGTTGGAGCGGATGAGATAAAGGTTTTCATTGTCCTGGCGACCGATCATCGCAAATTGGTCGTCGATCTTTCGCGGGAATAAAGCCATTCCCTTGCTCTTGGCGGCTGTCCCGGCGAGAGGCGTCATCCGAAACGACAGAAAATCTTTGGTCTCGAGGAGCTCGGAGCGAATGTCTCTGCCATTATACGCCGTATATGTGGCGTAGTAGGTTTTCCGCCCCGCCTCTTCGAACTCGACGAAGCGAGCATCCTCGATGCCGTTTGACTGAGCGGCGGTCATCGGAAATATCACCCGCTCACTGATTGGCTGCTCGGAGGAAAACGTCAGTTCCAAAGGCTCGTCGGGCGATGAAGGTGAGGGATTGTCGAACGAGGGAATGGACGCAAGCCGCGCCGTGGGTTCGATGTCCACGGTGCCATTCTGATCGACAATTCCCGATCTGAAGGTGAGAGACGAAACATGTCCTTCGCCGACTGCACGCAGGCTTAAGATAAAGCGCTTGCTGCCGCTCGGCACGCCCGACTGATCCGCGTGGGCGACTATGCTCGGGTTGAACAAAGCGGATGCCTCGAAGGAATATTCGTGCATGAAGTATGCGCCGACGAGTTGGCGTTGCACCTTGTTGAAAGTAATGTGGGGCGCGAACGCTTCCTCCATTTCGATAGCGCGCTTTTCGAACGTCGCCAGCAGATTGCGGTGTCGGCCCTCGAAGTTTTCAAGGATCTCGGCAAGTTGCTGCTCTGCGGCCTCGATCTCGAGGCCGAGCACACGATCAACGATGTGATTGGCCCGCGTCTTGTCTGTCGGTTTCAGATCTCGCGGTTCCGTCGCGGGTTTGAAGGGCCGCACCACGACGCGTGTGGGATCGGGTCGTAGGAAAAGTGCCTGGCGGTTGAGAAATGCTGTCTGTGACAAGATGATCTCGATCTGAGTTGAGGCTGCGATGCATTACGCGGTGAGCGCGCGAAGCGGAGCGAGTGTCGAAGGATGACCGCTGGCGCGCGAAAGCTTACGAAACTCCACAAGGCCGAGGAGATAGCAGACCACGGATTCGCCGCCTCTGTTTTCATTGAGACGCGTGGGATGCAGACCGTCGCGGCAACTGCCTGTTTCGAGATCCACGACCGATAATAAGAGATCGTTGCTGCCGAGGAACCAGGCGAAAGCCTTTGCAGCCTCTTCTTTCCATGTGGTGTCGTGGCTGACCCGCCATGCGGCATGACAAGCAGCGATCGTCGCTGTCGCCTCCAGGGGCTGTTGGTCGAAGAGCTTCACCTTTCTCGTCCGATCTGTAAATCCATCCGTGCCGACAGGCCTGAACAGTCCTTCAGGGCTCGTCTGTATCGTCATCAGCCATCGCAAGGATTTGAGCCCTGCTGCCACGCAATCGGGGCGTTCAGCACTCCATCCCGTCGCGATCAGGGCCTGAGACAGTCGGGCATTGTCGTAGGAGAGGTTCTCCTCGAACCAGCTCCAGCCCATTCTCTCGACACGATGGAAGATATCCACCAGCCGGTCGGCCAGTGTCGAACGGATCTGATGGGCGAACACGTCTTGAGGGGAGGCTGCGCAATATCCCACCAGTCCCAGCAGCGCGAACGCCCAGGCGCGTGGCGAGCCGAAACCTTCAACGGTAGGCAATGCCTGCGCAAACAGGCTCGCAGCCCACGCGCGCCGGGATTGGCTTGCGTCGCTACGGGCGCATTCTCCAAGAGCCCAGAGCGTTCGGCCGTGGCTGTCCTCCGATCCCTTGTCTTCCAGCCAGCGTCGGTCGAAACTCATGAAGTTTCTAAAATGTTTTTTGTCGGGGTTCCAAGCGTGCTGCACGAAGGACGCGAAGCGCGCGGTGAGTGCCTCCGGCAGCAGCCGTTCGCCGGGCTCGTTAAGGGCAACCGACAAAAGAAGCGCGCGGGCGTTATCGTCGACACAGTAGCCGTGCGTCCGATCAGGTACCGAATAGACGGCATGCTGAAACAGCCCGGTATCGTCGCACATCGACATGAAGTAGCCAAGCTGCGGCTCGGGGAGGGCAGGGGTCTTTCGCATCACGACATTGATTGGCGGTGCGAGCTGCCGTGCGGGATTTTGAATTGCGACCTGTGAGAACAATGCGAGATAGCGCTCGGCGATCTTTTGCCATGTCATCGGTCGACTGGTTTGGTAGGCGCGCCGACGCATTGCGTCGCGTCTTGCGTCCTCGGTGAGGAGCGACGCGATCTCGCGTCCAATCGCTGTCGCGTCGCCGAATGGGACTAGCACGCCGCGTCCCTCGGCCAGCAGTTCGCGCGCATGCCAGTAAGGTGTAGAGACGACGGCTTTCCCGAGACCGAAGCTGTAAGCCAGAGTGCCCGATGTCATCTGGGCCGCATTGAGATAAGGTGTGGCATAGACATCGCACATGGAGATGAAATCCAGCAGGGTTGCCTTATCGACGAAGCGATCGAGAAACACCACGCTGTCCTCGATGCCAAGGTCATTTACCCGCGTCACGAGGCTCTCGCGATAGGCCTCACCTTGGTCGCGTACGAGATTGGGATGGGTTGCTCCGAGGATCACGTAGACCGCATCGGGCCGACTTTCCAAGATCAAGGGCATGGCATCGATCATGACCTCGATGCCTTTGTTTGGTGAGAGAAGCCCGAACGTGAGGATCACCGAGCGCCTGTCGAACCCCAGGTCAGCTTTTGAGGCTGCCGGTTCCGAAAACGGCATGTCGGGAATTCCATGGGGAACGACCTCTATCTTGCCGGCCGGCACATGATAGACCTCCGACAACAAAGTCCTGCCCTTTTCCGCCATGACCACCACTTTGGCAGACAGGTCGATGATTTCGTTCAGGACGCGGCGCTGGCCGAGACTTGGCTCCGCCAGAACCGTGTGCAGCGTGGTGACGATCGGCATCTTCAACCGCGACAGCAGCGCAACGATATGATCTCCGTCCTCGCCGCCAAAAATTCCGAATTCGTGCTGCAGGCAGGCGACGTCGAAATTGCCGGCGTTCAGGACGTCCGCGGCATGAATATAATCGTCGCGGTTGTTATCGGCTATCGCGAGACGGACCTCCGGCGGGTAGTCGTAGACATGACCATGATCCGTCATAGCCACGATCGCCGTGGCGACACGGGCGGGAGATTTCGAAACGGCCTGCTGCAGATCCGTCGTGAAAGTGGCGATACCACAGCGGCGTGGTAAAGAATTGCCGATGAATGCGATATTTTTGAGCTGATTCATAGCGAAGCTCCTGACGAGCGGAATGGAATGACGCTTCGCCCTTGGCGACCACTTTCCAGCTCAGAACGGGGTTGCGATCGGCCTTCGGCCGGGAGCTGCCTCAGGAGTCCGATCGCGGGCGAGCTCGCTGCGGTGGCAATGAGCAAGACAATTCCGTCAGGCCCGACACGGATGTCGGCACGATCAGCTTCCGCGAAAAACCCATCGCCGATCCTCGCTGTCAGCAATCCTATTGTGCCGCCTCCCGCGACGACCAGAGCCCAGCTTTCGCGGCTCGCGGTCAACTCCCAAACGGTGTCGGCAGGGAGGTCCAACCGTTCGAGGGTGAAGAACGGACAAGACATGAGCTCGGCGCGCTCGACGGTGATATGGCGTGGTAGCTTCCTGCTGCTTGCTGGCTCCAGCCGTGCCACGGCTATGGCTTGGTCGATATGCAGTTCTCGCGAACGTCCGTGATCCCAGATGCGAAACGTCGTCTCGTTGCGTTGTTGGATCTCAGCAATGACCAGACCTGCACCGATGGCATGCACAGTGCCAGCCGGAACATAAAACACGTCACCGGCCGCCGCCTCCTGCCAGTCGAGAAGGCCCTCGATTGATCCGCCGAGCGCAGCCTTCCTGAATTCGAGCTGTGTCAGTGGCCGTTTGAGACCTACGGCGACCTGCGCCCCCTCTTCCGCTGCCAACACATACCAGGCTTCGCTCTTGCCGCTTTTCATCCCCATCGACTTGGCGGCAGCATCATCGGGATGAACCTGTATCGACAGTGTTTCCCCTGTAAACAGGAGCTTCAGGAGGAGTAGACGGTCCGGCCCTCCCTCTTCGCCACAGTCAAACGAGATTTCGCCGACTGGGCTATCCTGATGGTTTTTCGATGCCCATGGCCCGAGATCAAGACGACCCCATGGCTTGAGAATTGTTCTCACACTGGCGCGGTCGATTGTCATGGTGGTCTCCTTGATCTCGCCGCTAAGATCGGGGTGACCTGAGATCGGAGTGTGTTATTGCCGCTGCAGCGCTGTCCGTACGGATCTTGGAAACAGCAAGGGCTGCGAACGTGTCTGCGGCGCCGTGATCTTATCCTGGCTCGGCTGCGACAATTACGCAGCATCCGTGACTCAGCGGGTATGCAGCGGCCTCATGGGTTTCGGCCCTTGCCGGTCGTATCCTGCCCTTGGTTGAGACAAACTTGGCTTGCACGATAAAATTTTCGACCGTTACCAGTTCGTCGGGTCTGACGAGTCTTGAGGTTGCTTAAGGAGCGATAGACGGCGCCAGCGTTTTTTCAAATTCCTCCCTCGACACGGGCCACGCCTCGGTGCGCCCGTTGGAGCTAAGGAGCAAGGTCATTGTCGTATGATAAGCCTCCCATGTGACGTCGATGGGCTCCTCATCAATCTGAAGCTCGAAGACGCCTGGTGGATGAGGTTGCGCCATCCCGGGAAGCTGGAACGGTCGAATGATAGCGATGCTTTTCACTGTTGTCTTCATGACGGCACCGTTCCTGTGGGGAGAATGCTGGAATGCTCTGTGGCGGGCAAGGAGAGCGGAAGCGGCGATAATACCGCCGATCCCTTTATCTGCCGGCATTTCTGAGGAGGTCTATTTCCTTAGCGATTGGGCCCAGGAGCTTCCGCAATCGGTTCTCCTCCACCTGACCGAGGCGAAATCTTTTTGCAAACTCGCTCACAAGCACAGTTTTCGCTGTTCCTGGTTGGAGCGGTGGAGCTGATTTGGCTGGATGATGCACGATCGTATCCTTCAGGATCACGGTATGCTTAACGAAAATGCGCGAGATCCAGCGTAATCGCGCTGGATCGAACTTTGGAATAAGCAGAGGTCGCAGCTTTCAGAATTCTTGGGCGCAACGCATCGAACGCCGTCAAATAATCTGCCTCGGTGGCATTTCGGTGCGATTTCTCGCAGGCCAAGACTTCAGTCGCCAGATAGAATTTGATCTCGAACATCCCGTCGTATCCGGTGAAACGGACACAGCGATTTCTGTCGTCAAAACTACGAGCTTCGTTTGGGAACGAGATTCCCATCAGCGCCCACCCTCATCTTGCCACCGATCAACAGCGCAACCCTCGGGTTGGGGATCAAGGCTTGCTCGTGTCGACGATTGTTTGCGGTTGGCGAGAGAATTCAGGAGAGCCGATTTTGTCCTCACACCCCTGCGGAACTCGGTTGACAGAAAGAACGAGGCTTCACGTTTCGTGTCGGAACTCGCGTCCGACTCAGATCCCCGGAGGCCGGCCGATCTTAAGACTTCCCTGATCAACTTGAAGCCGGCGGGTTCGAGATGCGAGGCTGCTGGATTGGAAGACATCATATCCTCCTTTGTTGGGGCAAGGTTTTGCACCCTTGATGACAGCGCCCTGAATTCGAGCCGTCACTAACATCTTAAGTCGTGCTGAATTATTGGATTACAAGGGGAGGCCGGGTAAGGAGGTTTGGAGCCATAACCAACGACCGTTGAGAACAACTCTCGAAACCAAAAAAGGGGAGAGGATTTCTGGCATCGACGCGCGAAGAAATAGCCGTCCAGAAGTTCAACTCCCATCAAGAGCTGTAATTCACGACGTCAGCTTTCGGCGGCGTCACCTTCACCACTGACACATATAGAAGATGCAGATTCAGTTTCAGCTGGATATCCGCAGAACTGCAATATCGACTTTTGCGGAACGTTCGTTGAATCTCATCTGCCGGCAATGTCGACCGAACCACTATCTGATCGCCAGCACTCGCGCCGGACCGCCAGTCCCGCCACGGTGCTTCGGAGCGCCGACGACAATCGTCGCGCCATGCGGCGGAACCTCGTGGAGGTTGGCGACGCACTCGAGACCCCAGCGCCCCGCCGGCAGCCAAATGCGGTGGGTCGGAAAGTCGGTCGCGTTGCCTGCGTCCAAGGAGAGCGTATCGACGGCAAGGCCAATTACGCTCGTTTCGTCCAGCAGGTATTGAGCGGCCTGTGCGTCCACGCCAGGAAAGTGAAGTTTCCCGTCAACGTCGGCATTTCGGAACTTGTCGTCGCCGACGAACCTTCCCCAGCCAGACAGCATCGCCACGCAAGCGTTGTCAGGGATGGGCCCGTGACGTTGAATCCAAGCCTCAAGGTCCGAGATAGACAGCCGGGCATCAGGATCGATTGCCGCCTTTTCACGGATATCGATGACGCACAGTGGCACGACGAGCTGAGCGGCCGGGACCTCGCTGGCCGATCGCCCGTTTTCGGAGAAATGTAGCGGCGCATCAAAATGCGTCCCCACGTGCTCCGTTGATGTGATCGTGTCGATGTTAATGCCCGCCTTTTCGAAGGCGAGCTGCTTGCGTCGCGAAAACTGCTTCTGCCCGATGAATGTCGGGAAATCCTCGTGCAGCTCGTGCGTCAGATCAATCACACGCTCCGCACCGATCGCCAAGAAACTCATCGCCAATCTCCTGTCACTCCGCCGTCTCCGGTCTTGCGAACCGTCAGCCCAGCGCCGCTCTCTCGGTTTCTGCAGCATGCGGGCCGCACACCACACCTCACCGGACGTGCCTTCCCATGAAGTCGAGGATCAGGCGTGCAATCTCGTCCGTCTTTTCGTCGAGCGCGAAATGACCGGCGTCCAGCAGGTGAACCTCCGCGTCGGGAAGATCCCTCTTGAACGCCGTGGCGCCTGGGGCCACGAATGACGGGTCGTTTGCGCCCCAAGCCACAAGGGTCGGAGGCCGGCGCTCGCGGAGCCAGGCCTGCCACGTCGGGTAAGATGCAACGTTGGTTCGATAGTCGTACAGCAGCGCCGCCTGGATCTCGCGCTGCCCGGGTTGTGAAAGGTGGGCGAACTCGTCGGTCCACGTGTCCGGATTGTAGCGCTCCGGATGGGCGCTACCCGCCGTGTGGCGCTGCTCTGTCGCGGCAAGCGACAAGAAGGCGTCGAGCACCTCCGGATGGCCCTTCGGGTTCGCCCAATATTGCGCGATCTGGGACCACTTCGGGCCGAGCCCTTCCTGGTAGGCATTGCCGTTCTGGGTGATGAGCGCCTGCAGCCGCTCCGGATGCGTCAGCATCATCCGGAAGCCCACCGGGGCGCCGTAATCGTGGATGTAGAGGGTGTAACGGTCGACCTTCAGACTCGTCAGAAGGTCATTCATCACCTGCGCAAGATGGTCGAAGGTGTACGCGTATGCCGAGACCACCGGTGCGTCGCTGTGACCAAATCCCGGGAAGTCAGGAGCGATCACATGATAACGAGGGGCCAAAAGAGGGATGAGCGTATCGAACTCGCGCGACGACGACGGAAAACCGTGTAGCAAGACAATCGTCGGGGCATTGGCAGGCCCGGCTTCGCGATAGAATATACCGGTCCCGTCGACCTGCACGCGGTGATATATCGTGGTCTGGGTGGTCGATTCCAGCGGTCCAGCATAGACCGGCGTGGCGAGAGCAAGCGCCACCGATGTCACGGCGGCCGCGGCGGCCAAGCGGCCCTTTATGCGATCGAATAGTCTTTTGGTCATAGCGAAACTCCACGCGAATCCGCGTTTGCGCTTTGGCGCTCTTGGAAAATGAAGGCCGTCAGAAGCCCAGGTCGGTGAGGCCCGGGTGGTCGTCCGGGCGACGGCCCAATGCCCAGCGAAACCGCCGCTCAGCCTCGGCGATAGGCTGTTCGTTGATGCTCGCGTATCGAACGGCCATCAGGCCGTCGGCGTCGAACAGCCAATTTTCGTTGCCGTAGGCCCGAAACCACCGGCCACCATCGTCGTGGTATTCGTAGGCAAATCGGACAGCGATACGGTTGCTGGTGAATGTCCAAAGCTCCTTGATGAGCCGATAATCCAGCTCGCGCGACCACTTCCGAACGAGGAAATCCTCGATCTCCGTACGGCCGACCGGAAACTCGGTGCGGTTTCGCCACCGGCTATCAGGCGTGTAGGCGAGTACCACGCGGGCCGGGTCACGCGTGTTCCAGGCATCTTCGGCGGCGCGAACCTTCTGGATCGCTGTTTCCTCGGTAAAGGGGGGTATCGGTGGACGGCTCATGTTCATCTCCTGGCGTTGCTTCGCATCGATCTGGCCAGGCGACCTCCGCTCCGACCGTAGATTGCCTCAATTCATCACCGCCCGCCCGGTCACGGAGACCCGAGCGGGCGGGGTTTATGGCTTCAGACGAGTTTTGATTCCCCGCCATCGACCCGAAGGGCGGTCCCGGTCATCCAATGGCTCTCCGGCGCGAACAGGAAAGCTATAGTATTGGCGATATCATCGGGCTCGCCATAGCGAGCGATCCCGATCTCGACCGCAAACTTCTCCGTCGCCTCGTCGAGCCCCAAACCATGCGTATCCGCATATCCCTGCAGCATGGACCGCCGGCGATCGGTCATGACCGAACCCGGAAGGATTGAGTTCACCTGGATCCCGTCCTTGATGCCGCGATCGGCGAATGTCTTGGCGAGTGCGACGATCGCAGCATTGATGGTTCCAACGGCAGCGAGCGAGGCCTTCGGAGTGTAAGCCGATGTTCCCGACGTGATGACCACCGAACCCCGCGACGCCTTCAGCGCATCCCATGCAGACATGGTGAGACGACGCGCGGAGTGGAACTTCAATGCGAGGCCGTCGTCCCATTGTTCGTCGGTCAGCGCGAAGAGGTCGGCCTGGGCGACCGCGCCGGCGATGCAAGCCAACGCGTCAATACGTCCGAAATGTTCGAGCGTTGCCTTGACGACCGCACCGCTTGCTTCGGGCTCCCTCAGGTCATGGGACAGCGCGAGTGGTTCGGCACCGGCCGAGCGAACGAGGTCGGCGGTCTCTCCCAAGGATTCGGCCGAGCGGGCGACAAGCGTCACCGCCGTGAAATCTCGCGCCAACCGGATGGCCGTGCCGCGGCCGATGCCCCTGCTGGCGCCGGTGACGATCGCGACCCGGCTCATGACCGAGCCCCTTCCACAGCCAGGGTGTCGATGTACTGACGAAACCGCGCGATCTGCCCATTCTTGATTGTCCAGACGTGCGCGTAGCGAGCCCGAGCTTCTTTGCCCGTCGTTACGTGTGTGCCGGTGAAATCACCGAGAGACACCACCGTGTCGCCGTCAACGATGAATTCTGTCGGGACCAGCGAATGCTGTGACCACTCCGCCATCAGCGGCTTAAAAATTCCATCGACGATGCCGACCAGGCCAGGGCCCTTGACCTTGTAGTGCCACATGGTCGTCCATTGGATATCCGGAGCGATCAGGTCGAGGACGCCGGCGACATCACCGGCAGCAAGCCTCTCGTAGAAGCTGCGAACGATTTCTTCGGGGTTTTGCATGTCAGTCTCCTAGGGCGGTCGCGATGCCGCCATCTCATTGGTCCAAAGCAGGGGCGCCGCAAAAGCGACGCCCGGCGCGCAGTGACGGTCTCAGCCGACGTGCTTGGCGAGGAATTCGCGCATCGAGGCGCCGATCTCAGCTGCGTGGGTTTCCAGCGCGAAGTGTCCGCTGTCGACGAACCGCACGTCCGCTGACGGAACGTCGCGCTTGAAGGCCTCCGCGCCCGGCGGGATGAAGAACGGATCGTTCTTCCCCCAGACGGCCAGCACAGGCGGCTGATGCTTGCGCAGATAGGCCTGGATCGTGTCGTACAGCGCCACGTTCGACTGGTAATCGAGCAGGAGATCGAGCTGGATTTCATCGTTGCCCGGCCGAGACAGGTAGAAGTCGTCGAGATTGCGCCCGTCGGGCGACACGAGGCTCGGGTCTGCGACACCATGGGTATATTGGAACAGCGTTGTCTCAGGAGCCAGGAAGCCCCGCAGCGCATCGCGATTGGCCTGGGACGGATCGTTCCAGTAGGCCTGTACCGGAGCGAAGGCACTGGATACGCCCTCAAGGTAGGTGTTGCCATTCTGGGTGACGATCGCAGTGATACGCTCAGGATGCTTGACCGCCAGGCGGAAGCCCACAGGAGCGCCGTAGTCAAAGACGTACAGGGCAAACTTATTGAGACCGATCACCTCAGTGAAGCGAGCGATCACCTTGGTAAGATTCTCGAAGGTGTAGTTGAACTTGTCCCGCGACGGCTGCTCGGTCTGGCCGAAACCCGGCAGATCGGGAGCGACGACGTGATATTTGCCGGCGAGTTCAGGGATCAGATCCCTGAACATATGGCTGGCGCTCGGGAAGCCGTGCAGTAGCAGGACAGTCGGTAGGCATGCGTCGCCGGCTTCGCGGTAGAAGAGCTTGAGGCCGTCAACATCGGCGGTCTTGAAACGTACAGTCATGGTCTTTCTCCTTATTGAGGGTGTGCGATAGGTTTCACAGGCGCGCCTTTGCGCCTGTGCTGTTGAGGTCAAAATGTCAGGGTCGTCAGGTTGGCCGACGAGCACCAATTCTTGGGAAGTCGATTTCCGTCCTCAGCGCCTCGTTGACGAAATTGGTGAAGACGTTGAGAGCGACATGCGCGATGATCTCAACGATCTGGGCGTCCGAGTATCCGGCCCGTCTCACGCCGTCGACATCCTGTTCCGTTACATGCCCGCGCTCGCGGACAAGTTTCCTCGCGAACCCAAGAGCCGCATCGACGACGATATCGTTTGATGCGCCATTTCGGTTTGCCGTGATCTCGATGTCATCGAGCTTGCCGAGTTTGCGAACCCGAAAGGTCTGGGCAGACAAGCAGTAATCGCAGCCATTCGCCTCAGCCACCGTCAGCGCGATCCGCTCAGCGACGAGGCTATCCAAAGCGCCGCAATCAAGCGCGGATTGGAAGCTCAGCACCCCTTGAAGCGCGGCCGGGCTATTGGCAACAACGCGATAGAAGTTCGGGACGACGCCGAGCCGACCTTTGACCTGCGCGAGCAGCGGTCGAGACTGCGAGGGCGCTTCATCCACACTGGGCCTCGGTATCTGCGACATTGGATTGTTCCTGACCACGTTCATTCGATTTAGCTGACAGAAAAGAAGTATCGCCTTCCACATTCTGCGATTAGCCACTAAGATTGAAAGCCATACTTCCGCTTTACGAGAGGCTTTATGGATCGATTTGAGGCCATGCGAACCTTGGTTGCCGCCGTGGATGGCGGGAGCCTGACGGCCGCCTCACGCGTCTTGAATATCCCGTTGCCGACGGTCAGCCGCCGTGTTTCCGACCTGGAGACTATGCTTGGCTCGCAACTGGTGGTGCGCACAAGCCGGAAGTTGCTCCTGACCGAAGCCGGATCGGCCTATGTCGCCTCTGCTCGCCGCGTACTTGATGAATTGGCTGAAGCCGAACGGGCCGCCTCGGGCGAGTACCGGGCGCCGCGCGGGGAGCTGCTGATTACCGCGCCGATCATGTTCGGCAAAATGCACGTTGCTCCGGTAATCCATGATTTTCTTGGCGCCTATCCCGAGGTCACGGTCCGGCTGGCCCTGACCGACGGCGTAGTCGATTTGGTTGAATCCCATGTCGACGTCGCGATTAGGCTCGGTAAGTTGCCGGACAGCGCTCTTGTCGCTAAGCGCGTCGGCGAGGTTCGTTGGGTGACGTGTGCAAGTCCTGACTACCTAGCTCGACGGGGTTCGCCTTCGTCTCCGGACGAACTGGCCGAACACGACTGCATCGCCTACGAGGGGCTGGAGCTATGGCGGGATTGGACCTTCGCCGGTCCCCTCGGCGAACATACGGCGATCATTCGTCCACGTTTTTCCGTAAATACGGCTGACGCTGTGATCGCCGGCGCTGCCGCTGGCCTCGGCATAGCCTACATTATTTCCTACCAGGCAGCTGACAGTGTCCGTGACGGGGTCCTGGTGCCAGTCTTGCGCGATTGGGCGCCGCCGCCTTTCCCGGTACAGATCGTGCATACGCCCCGTCCGCACCAGCCTCTGAAACTCAGGGCGTTCCTGGAATTCGTCGCGCCCCGGCTGCAACAGCGGCTACGCGCCATCGGACAGATATACGAGCAGGATGATGGAGCAGTTGTCAGCCAAAGGGCTTAACTGAAAAACGGACGTTATCTCGCTTCCGCCTAGGGCCACGCTGGGCCTTATGTTCACCGCTTGGTCCGGTCACACGTCAGAAGGAGCGGGCAGCCTCATCGAGGCTGCCCGCTCCCCGCGGTGGCGGCGACAGGCGGGCCGATCCCGCTAGCCTCGCATGCCTGCCGCAATCGCCTTCATCCGGTTCGGTGTGTCACCCATCAGCTCGCCCATCTGGGCCATCACGGAATAGCGGATGTGGGTCGGAGCGGTATGCGCATTGCCCGCATTGAACGGTGGGGCCGGCTCGTATTCCAACGCAAGCTGAACGCATTGGGCTGCATCTTCGCCACGCAATTCCGAAATCAGTGTGAGGGCGAAGTCGGCGCCGGCCGTCACGCCTCCACCGGTGATAATATTACCATCACGCACGACCCGTGACTCGTCGGGGATCGCTCCGAAGTCGGGCAGAAGGCTCCGCCACGCCCAGTGGCAAGCTGCCCGGCGCCCCTTAAGGACGCCTGCGGCGCCGAGGATCAACGAACCTGAGCAGACCGAGGTCACATAGGTGGCCCCGTCCGCCAGGCGACGAACCGCAGCCATGAAACGCGCGTTTTCCATCATATGGATGGCGCCCAGCCCCCCAGGCACGCAGAGAACGTCGCACGTCTCAATGGCTTCAAGATCCGCCAACTCTCCAAAAGACAGGCCCTGCGAAGTCACTGGGTCGCCGCCAAGCGATGCGACTACGACCTTGATGTCGGGGATCATCGTCAGAAACTGATGCGGAGCTGTGAAGTCGAGCTGCGTGACTTCGTCGTAGACGGGAATGACAACTGTAGTCATGGAAGTTCTCCTCGAAGAGGTTGGGGTTCATTCACAGTGGAGTCAGGGTTAAGGCAGTGGTTGCTGGTCGTCAGATTCAGCGCCGTAATTGGTCTCGACGACCGGGAAGTCGATCTCAGTCTTGGCGACGGTATTCAGCAGATTGGTGAAGCCGTTTTGAGCCACGACCGCGACGATTTCGACGATCTCGGCATCGTCGAAGCCTGCACGCTTCACGGCTGTGATGTCTTCGTCGCTAACGCGGCCACGATGTCTGGCCACCTTCGCAGCAAAGTTTACCGCTGCGTCAGCGCGTAGATCCTTCGATGCGCCTCTACGATTAAGCGCAATCTCTTCCGGAGCCAGTTTCGCGAAGTTGGTGGCGATGTAGCTGTGTGCCGACAAGCAGTAATCACAGCCATTCACTTGTGCGACCGCGATCGCGATACGTTCCCTCGTCTTGACGTCGAGAGCCTTGGAAAGGCCCGCCTGAAGTGCTGTGAAGGCTTCCAGCGCGGCGGGGCTGCTGCCGAGCAACCGCGCTTCGTTGGGCACGACGCCCAATGTTCGATAAACGGAATCCAAAATTGGCTTGCTGGCGGCTGGCGCGTCGTCACGAGCTGATATTCTGAGGCGTGGCATTGAAATGCTCCGAGTGGCAATGCGTCCGTTCGCAGCCAGCGCTAGTCGTCTCTAAGGGTGCCCCAGCCGAACACGCGTCCCTCAAAAGAGGCACGTGTGGCCGGCCGGTGGCATCTGGTTGAAGGGTGTCGCCGCTGCTTACTGGACGTTCGTCAGGTACTTCTCGAACGGAACAGACGCGCTCTTACGGGTCTGAAGCGGCGGGAAGGTCGCGTCGATCTCGGTCTTGAAGGTGTTGTTGAAGATGTTGGTGATGAAGCTGAACGCGGTCTCGGCGACGATGTCGACGATCTCAGCCTCACTGAAGCCAGCGGCTCGAACCGCCTCGACATCTGCGTCCGAGATGTGGCCGCGACCAGTAGCAACCTTGTAAGCGAACTGGAGCGCAGCGTCGGCCTTGGGGTCGGTCGAGTGACCTTCGCGGTTCAGTTCCATGTCTTCAGCGCTCAGGCCCTGGAGCTTGGCGCCGAGATAGGTGTGCGCCGAGAGGCAGTAGTTGCAGCCGTTCACCTCGGCGGTCATGACGTGGATGCGCTCGCGGGTCTTGTGGCCGAGGCTCTTGCCGAGCGCTGCATGCATATCTGCGATCGCCTTCAGCGCGTCCGGCGACTGTGAGATCATTGCAAAGAAGTTCGGGACGAGGCCGAGCACCTTCACGTAGTTCTGAAGGATCGGCTGAGACTTGGCGGGGGCTTCGTCGATGGTGGGGATTGCGATGCGGGCCATTTTCATTCTCCTTTGTTTCCGAGCCACCTCGGCTTCGGTGAGGAGAATATGCGGCATTACATTCCATCGAATAATGCACCGATTTCAAGAGTGTAACTTCCACCCAGCGTAAGGTTCGCCATCTTGCCTTTCACTTCAGCTTAGACAGAACCGAGCGTAACTGGTTGGCCGCAAAGTCGAGGAACACCCTCATTTTAAGAGGCAGCATTCCGTGTGCCGCGTGAACAAGGTGAACCGGTATGGGGGCCACATCGAATTCCTGCAACACTTGAACGAGCGAGCCGGCTCTCAGCTCGTCGGCACAATGATAGCGGAATACTCGCGTCAGGCCGGTGCGCCGCAGCGCCGCCTGGATCGCCGCCTCTGCTCCTGTAACCGATAGCCGAGGCGTGATGTTAACCTCGAACTTCTGCTTGGACTCTGGGTCCTGAAACGACCAGGTGGTCGTCGACGGGCCCGCAAACACGACGCAGGGAAGTGCCTCTAGATCTTTAGGATGCTTCGGTACGCCATGAGCGGCGAGCAGGTCCGGCGATGCGCAGACTAGGGTGTCCATGGAGCCGACACGGGTCGCGATCATGCTGCTGTCTGGCAGTGCGCCGAGCCTGACCGCCATGTCGACATGGTCGTCGTAAAGGTGAAGGTTCTGGTCGGAGAGGAGCAGCCGAACGTTGATCTCTGGATACGCAGCGAGGAAGTCGGTCACGATCGGCAGAATATACATCTGTCCGAACAGCATCGGCGCCGTGAGAACCAGTTCGCCGCGTGGCGTCGTATATTCGCCCGACGCGGCTCGCTCGACTTCGTCTATATCCTCCATGATGCGCCTGACCCCGCTCACATAGTTTTCACCGGCGTCGGTCAGCGTCAACTTTCTGGTGGAACGTTGAAGCAGCTTGGTGCCGAGATAGGCCTCCAACTCGCTGACCTTCCGACTTACAGTCGGAAGCGGCATGTTCAGCGCCTTCGCCGCAGCCGTGAGGCTACCTTTCTCCACCGTCAGCAAGACGATCGACATCGCCTCCAATCTATCCATCGCTCCTTCCGCCCTTTGGAAATCAGTTGGGGTCAGGCGGCACATTATTCCTTTGAGCGGAACATCGCAATTGATCGGCAGCCCACCCCAGTAGAGAGCGCGGGCAATATCCTGCTTCCGCTTTGCGGAAGTGAGACTGTCAAAATCCCCGTCTTATCCGTCGCGGTCCAATGCGCAATTTTTGGCGACGCAACTCAATTGCCACCAAAATGAAAGCGAAAGATAGTGTCTCACGAAAACAATCAGGCCGCCGCAGCCGATGACGAGTTAAAGCTGGACAACCAACTCTGCTTCGCCCTCTACGCGACGGTTCACTCCTACAACAAAATATACAAGCCTCTGCTTGATCCCATGGAGCTAACCTATCCGCAGTATCTGGTGATGCTGGTGCTGTGGCAACGCGACGATCTGACCGTTAAGGAATTGGGGCAAAGGTTGCTGCTTGATTCCAGCACCTTGACGCCGCTGCTCAAGAGGCTAGAGACGGCTGGTCGTGTCCGACGCACGCGCGATCTGGAAGACGAACGGCAAGTCCGCATTACCCTGACCAGCGAGGGGCGCGCCCTAAAGGACTTGGCAGCTCCTATCCCGCAAGAGATCAACCTGGCCACGGGGCTTGGGGCGCAGCGCATCGCAAGTCTGCGGGCGGAGCTCAACATCCTCCGAGCCGGACTCGAGACCGGACTTGGCGGCGACGCGGCGTCGAAGAGCTGAGGGTAAATGGCTGCCTTTTGCTAATGTCGGCGGGATCGGCGGCGCCTCAGTCCTGGAGCCGTCGCATCGACCAGCGTAGCACCCGACCCGCTCGGACCGGGTGCGGGATCGCCGTATCCTACCGCTGATACCCGAGTTGTTGTCGCTTTATCCCGCCCTTCAGGTGGATCTCGTTCTTTCGGATTTCGTGCGAGACATGGTGGAAGATCGTATCGACCTGGCGATCAGGGTAGGGCCTGTCGAAGACTCAGACGCGGTTGTCCGCCGGGTGGCGGTCACGCCCCTCGTTTGTGTCGGATCCCGTCGCTATTTCGAGAAGCATGGGATGCCGAAGTCCCCCGCAGACCTGAGTGAGCACAATTGCCTTTTATACGGTGGCCTAACTGAATTGGCGAAATGGCCCTTCGCAGGTCCGGAAGGACGTTTCAGCGTGCCCGTTCGCGGCAACTTATCGTCCAACAGTGTCGAAACGATCCGGGCTGGAGTTCTAGCCGGCGTCGGAATTGGCCTCTTCGCCAAGGTCTCGCTCGCCGATGAGCTCAATCATCCTGACGTGATCACGATACTCGACGACTTTCTCGACGACGTCAGAGACATCAGCCTCGTCTGGCCGAAGCGTCGGTTCGTGCCGGCACGCGTGCGCCGCGCGACCGACTTCTTTGCAGCAGCCGTTCCGCAGCGCCTCTAGCCCAAGCCGAAGTAACGCCGATCGGCGCTGGTGCATCGATCGCAGTGCGAGCGGAATCCGGTCTTTGATGCTGCGGCTATGCGGTAGCTTTTCCGCACCGGACGGATTTCGGGCGTGCACATGCCAGCATTCGATTGAGGACGGTGCAGCCGATGGCAACTTCCGTCTGCTGTGCTGCGAATGAGCGAGCTCGCAGTCGGCGGCCAATGATCAACTTGTAACGACAGATCGCGGTCTCGACCAGTGATCGTCTCCCGTAGCCGGTCGCGACCTGCCACTTCATCCGGCCATCGGCGTTGATCGCCGCAATGTGTCGGTCTCGCTGACTTGGGCAATCACTGTTTGGTCGTTCCAGTGCATTGGCGCGGGGTGGAATGACCACCGCCGCTTCGGGACTGTGCCTGGTGACGGCGTCGTAGGTCGGGTTGCCGTCATAGGCTCCATCGGCAATGAATTGCCCGATCGGCATGCCGATCTGGTCAAGCAGCGGCTCCACCTGCGAAGCGTCGGCGGCATCCTGGTCCGTCATGACGTGCGCGATGATATCGCCGCTGTCGGCATCGAGTGCCAGGTGTAGTTTGCGCCAGTTGCGACGAGATTTGGCGCCATGCCTTTCCTCCAGCCACTGGCCCGCCCCGTAGATCTGCAACCCTGTGCTATCGATCAGGACGTGGACAGGCCCTTTTTCAGGGATATGATTACTTGGCCGTTTGTCCGGAACTGTCGACTTACTGGCCCGACGGCTCAGCGTCGTGTGATCGGGAGCAGCGAGCTCCAGGCCGACCAGTTTCAGCACGGAGGTCAAGAAGCCTTCCGTCTGACGCAGCCGCAGGCCGAACACCAGCCCCAGCGTCAGGGCAGTTTCAATCGCCAGATCGGAATAGCGCGGCTGTCCACCGCGCGTCGTCCGCTTCGACGCCTGCCAGGACGACAAGGCCTCCGGCGTTATCCAAAGTGTAAAGCTGCCACGCCGACGAAGGCCTGCTTCGTATTCCGCCCAGTTCGTAACCTTGAACTTCATCTTGCCGATACGATGGCGACGGGAGGCATTGTGTTTGAATGGCATCGTTGATGGAGACCGGTTATTGCGATTGCCGATCACCTACGACAACGCCATTAACGATCCGCGCACCAACGCCGCTCGGGACGGAAAGCTTGACCCCGTGATCGGTCGCGACGAGGAGATCCGGCGCACGGTCCAGGTTCTGTCGCGCCGGACCAAGAATAATCCTGTCCTGATCGGCGAGCCGGGTGTCGGCAAGACTGCGATCGTCGAGGGGCTGGCGCTTCGTATCGTCAATGGCGACGTGCCCGAAAGCCTGCACAACAAGAAGCTTCTGGCGCTCGACCTCGGCGCTCTGATTGCCGGCGCGAAGTACAGGGGTGAGTTCGAGGAGCGGCTGAAGGCCGTTCTGCAGGAGGTTACCTCCGCGGAAGGCGGCATCATCCTGTTCATCGATGAAATGCATACCCTGATCGGTGCGGGGAAGACCGATGGCGCCATGGACGCCTCCAACCTGCTTAAGCCGGCGCTGGCGCGTGGCGAATTGCACTGCGTCGGTGCTACCACGCTGGATGAATACCGCAAGCATGTCGAGAAGGACCCGGCGCTGGCGCGGCGCTTCCAGCCGGTCTTCGTGCCGGAGCCGAGCGTTGAGGATACCATCTCGATCCTGCGCGGCCTGAAGGAAAAATACGAACTGCATCACGGCGTCAGGATTTCGGATGCGGCGCTGGTGGCGGCAGCCACCCTGTCCAATCGATACATCACCGATCGTTTCCTGCCCGACAAGGCGATTGATCTCGTCGATGAAGCCGCAGCGCGCCTGAAGATGCAGGTCGATTCGAAGCCGGAAGAACTGGACACGATCGACCGCGATGTCATTCGTCTGAAGATCGAGCAGGAAGCGCTGAAAAAGGAGAATGACAAAGGATCGAAGACCCGGCTCCAGGCGCTGGAAAAGGAACTGGCCGACCTGGAAAAGAGATCGGCTGACCTGACATCCAAATGGCAGGCGGAAAAGGGCAAGCTTTCCGATGCGCAGAAGATCAAAAGCGAGCTTGAGCAGTATCGCACCGAGCTTGCGAATGCACAGCGCAAAGGCGAGTTCCAGCGCGCAGGCGAGCTTTCCTACAGCACCATCCCGGAACTGGAAAAGAAGCTTGCCGCCATCGAGGCGAGCGAAACCTCCTCGATCAGCGAGACGGTAACCGCCGACAGCATCGCCCAGGTTGTATCGCGGTGGACCGGCGTGCCGGTCACCAAGATGATGGAGGGTGAAAAGGATAAACTGCTTCACATGGAGGAAAAGCTCGGCGAGCGCGTCGTCGGCCAGGCGCAGGCTGTGCGCGCGGTATCGACCGCCGTGCGCCGTGCCCGTGCCGGTTTGCAGGACCCCAATCGTCCGATCGGCTCCTTCATGTTCTTAGGGCCGACCGGCGTCGGCAAGACCGAACTTGCCAAGGCTCTTGCGGAATTTCTCTTCGATGACGAAACCGCGATGGTTCGTATCGATATGTCCGAATTCATGGAGAAACATTCGGTTTCGCGGCTGATCGGCGCGCCTCCCGGTTATGTGGGCTATGATGAAGGCGGCGTATTGACCGAAGCCGTCCGCCGGCGGCCTTACCAGGTGGTTCTCTTTGACGAGATCGAGAAAGCGCATCCGGATGTCTTCAACGTCCTGCTTCAGGTGCTTGACGATGGGCGCCTGACTGACGGCCAGGGCCGGACTGTCGATTTCCGCAACACGCTGATCATCATGACCTCGAATATCGGCGCCGAATATCTCGTCAACCAGCCGGAGGGTGAAAAGACGAGTGTGGTTCGTGAAGAGGTCATGGCGATGGTCCGCGTTCATTTCCGTCCGGAATTCCTCAATCGCATCGATGCAATCATCTTGTTTCACCGTCTCCAGAAGACCGAGATGGGCCGCATCGTCGACATTCAGTTCGCACGCCTCAAGAAGCTTCTCAGCGATCGAAAGATAAGCCTGTCGCTCGACACGAAGGCGCAGAACTGGCTTGCCGAGAAGGGATGGGACCCGGCTTTTGGGGCGCGCCCGCTGAAACGGGCCATTCAGCGCTACGTCCAGGATCCTCTCGCAGAGTTGCTTCTTGGGGGAGAGATCCATGATGACTCGACCGTGAAAATATCCGTCGGGAAAGACGGGCTCACTTTCGATGGGAAGGCCGTCAAGATCATGGATGAGGAAGAGTAGGACGTCCGCCGGGTACCATTCTCGTTTAACTACGCTGTTTCAAGTGCAACCGACTGGGCCCCAGTCCACCACCAAAGGAGAAGAAGAGTGACAAGTCATCAAATCAAAAAGGGAATGGAAGTAATTGGCGCCGATGGCGTCCATGTCGGGACCGTTGATGAACTGGAGGGTAATCGCATCAAGCTCATCAAAAGCGACAGCGGCGACGCTTTTCACAAGGGGAGGCATCATCATTACATCGAACTTGGTTTCGTCGCGGGCGTGGAAGGGGACAAGGTTCGCCTTTCCGCGAACGCCGATATTGCCGTGACGCTCGAGGAAGAGCGGTCAGGCCGTCCCGTCCCGGAGAATGAGTGATCGCGGCTTTTGATCGATTGCCTCGTGGCGGCTGCCCGGGGCGATCGATCGCAATGAGGCACGCTTGATTATTGCAGGACTATTGTGGCGCGAAGCCTATTCGTGAGGACTATCTCATTGTCGAGGGCGGTGCTCTTGCCGGCACAGGCGCGCGCTCCTACAAATTGAGGTAGAAATCCCAAGACCAAAAACTGTGTGCGTTAATGTCATTCCTCACCCTGATGCCAGGCGCGACATTTGAAAGATTTAACGGACGGATTATGGTGGCAGACGAAACAAAACCAATCCCACAGCCTGTTGTTGCCCGCCTGACGCGCGCGGCGATTTTTCTGGTTCTGACCATCAATCCCGGCCCGGACAACGAAAGAGCCGTACGATCGCTGTGCGCCGATCTTGGCGGACTGCTTCGCGCGGTTGGGTTCCGCGATCTGGAGGGCAGATTATCCTGCGTGATGGCCTTTGGATCCGACGCGTGGGATCGCCTGTTTGAGGGGCAAAGGCCGAAAGATCTGCACCCTTTCAAGGAAATCCACGGTGTGCATCACGCGGTTTCCACTCCGGGCGATGTGCTCTTTCACATTCGCGCTGCCCGCATGGATCTCTGTTTCGAGCTCGCGATGGAGATCATGTCGCGGCTTGGAGATGCGGTGGCAACCGCAGATCAGGTCCAGGGCTTCAACTATTTCGACGACCGCGATCTGATCGGTTTTGTCGATGGGACGGAAAACCCGGTCGATCAGGCAGCGGTCGATGCCGCGATCATCGACGACGAAGACCCGGCCTTTGCCGGCGGCAGCTATGTGATCGTCCAGAAATACCTGCACAACCTGAACAAATGGAACGCTATACCCATCGAAGTCCAGGAGGGTATCGTTGGCCGCAAGAAATTCTCCAACGTCGAGCTCGATGACAGCGTCAAACCGAGCTACGCACACAATGCACTGACGACGATCGTCGAGAACGGCGAGGAGCTCGATATTGTCAGGGATAATATGCCCTTTGGCGATGTCGGGAAGGGTGAATTCGGGACCTACTTCATTGGCTATGCCCGATCCCCGGCGCGTATGGAACAGATGCTCGTCAATATGTTCGTCGGCCGTCCGCCGGGAAACTACGATCGTCTGCTTGACGTCAGCCAGGCGATTACCGGCAGCCTCTTCTTCGTCCCGTCGGCAACCTTTCTTGACAATGTCGAGCCCGATGCAACCCCTCCACCGGTTGCCGAAGCTGCTTCCACAGTTCAATCAGACAATACGAACTCCGCTCCCCGGAATGAAAATACGGACGGCTCCCTCGGGATCGGTTCCCTAAAGAAAGAGGTTTGACATGGACAATCTTCACAGACACCTCGCACCTATCTCGGCCAAGGCATGGGAGCAGATCGAGGAAGAAGCGAAGAGGACGCTCAAGCGTCACCTAGCCGCACGGCGTGTGGTGGATGTCGACGGTCCGAAGGGCGCCGAATTTTCCGCCACCGGCACGGGGCACCTTAAACAGGTTACGAGCCCGGGCGAGGGCGTCCAGGCCTCCCTGCGTGACGTCAAGGCGGTTGTCGAGCTGCGCGTTCCCTTCGAACTTTCGCGATCCGCGATCGACGATGTCGAGCGCGGATCGGAGGATTCCGACTGGTCGCCGGTCAAGGAGGCCGCCCGCAAGCTGGCCTTCAGCGAAGACCGCGCCGTCTTTGACGGCTTCGCCGTGGCCGGCATCCAGGGAATTCGTGAGGGCAGCAGTAATACTGCCCTGAACCTTCCTCCGAGCCTCAAGAACTATCCCGATGTCGTTGCGAAAGCTGTCAGCCAGTTGCGTCTCGCGGGCGTTCAAGGTCCGTATGCGCTGGTCCTTGGCGAAGAAGAATATACCGCCGCAAGCGGCGGAAGTGACGAAGGCTACCCGGTGTTCCATCATATCGAAAAGGTTGTCGATGGCGGGATCATCTGGGCGCCTGCAATAAAAGGCGGCTTCGTCCTGACGACCCGGGGCGGAGACTTCGAGCTCGATCTCGGCCAGGACATCTCCATCGGCTATCTCAGCCATTCGGCGACGGCAGTCGAACTCTACTTCCAGGAAAGCTTTACCTTCCGGATGCTGACCGCCGAAGCGGCGATCGCTTTGCTGCCTGCGCAGGCTGAGGGGGGCAAGAGCGCGTAGGCGACTGCCAAGGGCGGATGTGACTATGGAGCGGCTTGCCTCCTCCCGGGTTTTACGAGGCAAGCTATCCTCGCTCAATGGATTTTCGCGGGGCAGAAAGCGGCGGCCGATGCACAGGCATGACCCATGCAGGATGACATCCATCCGCAGTCTTCAAAGCATCAGAGAAGGATCGATTCCACCGGCACAGGCATTTCCGGAAGATCTTCCTCTCCCAAAGCCTCTCTCAAGGTAATTTCGATCGACTTGGCGATCGCAGCAATCGGCAAGTCATTGGGCATGGTCCCAAATGGCGTCTCCAATTCATCCCCAAGAGCATCAAGCCCGAAAAATGTGTAGGCGATGATGCCGGCGGCCAGCGGCGTAATCGGTCCGAGCATATTGGCGAGACCGAACGGCAGGAGGAAGCAGAAGAGGTAAGCTGTTCTGTGAAGCAGAAGCGTGTAGCCGTAGGGAACCGGCGTATTGCGAAGGCGTTCGCAGCCAGCGATGACTTCGTTCATGCCCGAGATCGTGCGGTCGAGGATGCTAAATTCAATGTCCGTGAGGTAGCCTTTAGCGGAAAGGGCGGCGAGACATTCACCCATCAACTGCAGGATATAGTTGGGCGAATTGAATGCTTTGAGGAGCCTGGCTCTTTCTTCATTCGAGAGCAGGGTTTCGACATTATCGCCTAACCGATCTCCGTAACGCAGGTGGCGTACCAGATCCTCGACAAGGACGATGTTCAGCCGGATCAGCCGTTCACGCTCTCTGGTCGCTTGATCGCCGCTCTGCAGCAAAATGATCGTCTGACGGGCGAGATCGCGGCTATGTGCGATAAGATGACCCCAGAGCCTTCGTCCTTCCCACCAGCGGTCATAGCAGGCGTTGTTGCGAAACCCGAGGAAAATGGAGAGTGTGAGGCCGATCAGGTAAAATGGAGCCCCGTCGACCAGCGGAACCAGCGCGGGGTGTCGCGTGTGCGCCCAGACGACGATCGCCGACATGAACATGACGATGAGGACGCGGGGATAGATGCGTCTGATCACCGATCCTCGAATCTCAAGGAAGAGACGGAGCAGGTTCGGGGTTTCTCGGACGATCATGTCTTACCTGACTGCCATGGCCTGATTGCTGTGGAATTGCGTTTTGCGGCGAAGACGAGTGACTTCACTGCAGCAAGGGAGAGCGAAACATCTCGCGTCTCGCACCAGGTTCGCTCTGCAAGAACCGTACCATTTCGGTTGGATAGCATTGTCAAAGGCTTAGCAAGAAGAACCCACCGCAAAATGGACAAATTGTCCCTGGGGGCGAGACAAATTGTCCATGGAAAACAAGGAGATAACGTGTTCTACTGGCAATAGTGATACAGCGGCGGAGTGTGGGCTATGAGTGACAAGAAAGCGGAGTATAAAACCTATCACCATCCGGCGGGTGGATGGGGGGCCGCGGCTGCGACAGCGAAAGTGCTGCTGGAGCAAAGTGTCGTGACCAAGGGGTCGCGCGCGCTCCTTGCCATGAACCAGCCTGGTGGTTTCAAATGTCCAAGCTGCGCCTTCCCGGATGCTGACTGCAAGAAGACGCTCGAATTCTGCGAAAACGGTGCCAAGGCACTGGCGCATGAAGCGACCAAATTCCGGGTCACGCGGGACTTCTTCGCCAAGCACACGGTCTCCGAGCTCATGGAACAGTCGGACTACTGGCTCGAGATGCAGGGCCGTTTGACGGAGCCGATGCGCTACGACGCCGCGACAGACAAATATGTGCCCTGCGACTGGGACACCGCCTTTGCAACGATTGGCAAGCATCTCAGATCGCTCGAGAGCCCGCATCAGGCCGAATTTTATACTTCGGGGCGCACACCGAACGAAGCGGCCTTCCTCTACGCCATCTTCATCCGGGCGTTCGGCACCAACAATTTCCCGGACTGCTCCAACATGTGCCATGAGCCCACGAGCCGCGGTCTGCCGCCTGCGATCGGCGTCGGCAAGGGCACGGTGATTCTCGAGGATTTCGAACATGCCGAGGCGATCTTCGTTATCGGCCAGAACACCGGCACGAACTCGCCGCGCATGATGACGAATCTCGTTGAAGCACGAAAGCGCGGCGTTCCGATCGTCGCCGTCAATCCCATGCCGGAACGTGCGCTGATACGCTTCACCGAACCTCAGGATATGATCCAGATGGCGACATTCGGCTCCACTCCGATCGCCAGCGAATTCGTCCATATGAAAATCGGCGGCGACCTCGCTTTCCTCAAAGGCATCATGCGCGTGATGTTCGAGCGCGAGGCCAAGGGCCAGACGATCCTCGACCATGACTTCATCGCCAGGCACACGGTTGGTCTCGACGCCATTCGCGACGAGGTGATGACCCATGATTGGCCCGAACTTGTCAGGGCGTCGGGACTGGATGAAGACCAGATCCGCCGTTGCGCCGAAATTTATATCCGTTCGAAAGCAACGATGATCTGCTACGGCATGGGGCTCACCCAGCATCAGGATGGGTCGCGTCTGTTGCAGCAGGTCGCAAATCTGTTGCTGCTGAAGGGCAATTTCGGAAAGCCGGGAGCGGGCATTTCACCGATCCGCGGACACTCGAATGTCCAGGGCGATCGTACAGTCGGGATCGATGAAAAGCCGACGCAGGACTATCTCGACAAAGTCCGAGACGTTTTCGGCTTTGAGCCGCCCCGCGAGCACGGCCATCATACGGTTGAATCGGTGGAGGCGATGGAGAATGGGACCGCCAAAGTCTTCATCGGCATGGGTGGAAACTTTGTTCGCGCGATCCCCGACACCGAACGATCCTACGCGGCAATGCGCAATCTGGCGCTGACCGTCGGCATCACCACCAAGCTCAATCGCGGCCATATTGTACATGGGAAGGAAGCGCTCATATTGCCGGTCATCGCCAGATCCGAGTGGATCCGTACGTCGCACGGCGAACAGTTCGTAACAATCGAGGACTCCATGTCGAACGTTACGGCCTCGCGTGGCGTGCTGACTCCGGCCGGCGAGCACCTGAAGCCGGAGGTGGAGATCGTATGCCGCATGGCCATGGCGACGCTTCCCGACAGCAAGATCCCGTGGGCGAGCTATATCGAGGACTATAACCTTATCCGTGACAAGATCGCCGCCGTCTATCCCGAAATCTATACCGACTTCAATGAGAAGATCAAAAATCCCAAGGGCTTCCACCTGGACGTTCCGCCGCGCCGGCTTGTCTGGCCGACACCGAACGGCAAGGCGAACTTTCTTCTGCTGCCTGGCCTGGAAGTGAATGCACCGATCGCGGACCCGGCTATGCTGAGGCTTGCGACAGTGCGTTCACACGACCAGTTCAACACGACCATCTACAGCTACAACGATCGCTATCGCGGCGTCTATAACGACCGCATGGTCCTGTTCATGAACGAGGACGATCGGAAGCAACGCAACCTCGAAGCGGGCGCACGCGTCTCTTTGGAGACGATCACTGAAGACGGCGTGCAGCGTCGGGTCGATGGTCTCACGGTGCTTGACTATCCGATGCCGCGGGGCTCGGTTGCCGGCTATTACCCGGAGCTCAACCCGCTTCTTCCGCTCGAATATTACGACAAGATCAGCGGTACTCCGGCAGCGAAGTCCATCCCTGTCAGGGTATTGGCTGCATAGTCAACTATCAGGAGCAGGCACTTTCGAACCGATCTTAGCCAGGGAGACGGACGTTGTTTGAGAACCTAGATGCGGTGATTTTAGCGAGAGCCCAGTTCGCATTCACTGTCTCGTTCCATTTCATGTTTCCGGCCTTTTCGATCGGGCTTGCGAGTTTCCTCATGGTGCTCGAGGCGCTCTGGTTGCGAACGGGAGACGGTGTCTATGCCAATCTCTACCGCTACTGGCTGAAGATCTTCGCGGTCGTCTTCGGCATGGGCGTGGTCTCCGGTGTGGTCATGTCCTATCAGTTCGGCACCAACTGGTCCGTATTCTCTCAAAAGGCAGGGCCTATCATCGGTCCGCTAATGGCCTATGAGGTCCTCACGGCATTCTTCCTCGAAGCCGGATTTCTGGGGGTCATGCTCTTCGGAATTAACAAGGTCGGCAAAGGGTTACACTTCTTTGCCACGTGCATGGTGGCGCTCGGAACGCTCATTTCGGCAACGTGGATCCTCTCGGTCAACAGTTGGATGCACACGCCGACCGGCTTTGAGATCAATGCGAACGGACAGTTCGTGCCGGGAGGATCATGGCTGGCGATCATATTCAATCCGAGTTTCCCTTATCGCCTCGTGCATACGGTGCTGGCAGCCTACCTGACGACGGCCTTTGTCGTTGGCGGTGTCGGAGCATGGCATCTGCTCAAGGACTATTCCAATCGCGGGGCCAGGAAGATGTTCTCGATGGCGATGTGGATGGCCGCGATCGTCACGCCGATCCAGATTTTCGCCGGAGACGCCCACGGTCTCAACACGCTGGAACATCAGCCGGCCAAGATCCTCGCAATGGAAGGCCACTATGAAGCACATGCCGAAGGCGCCCCGTTGATCCTCTTCGGCCTGCCGAGCAATGAGGAAGCGCGGGTACGCTACGAGATTGCCATTCCGCATCTCGGATCGCTGATCCTCAAGCATGATCCTTTCGCGCCGATGCAGGGACTGAACGACTTTCCGCCTGATCAGTGGCCACCGGCTCCTATCATCTTCTGGTCGTTCCGCATCATGGTGGCTCTCGGATTTGCGATGCTCGGCATCGGCCTGTGGAGCCTTCTCGCCCGTTACAGACGGAAGCTCTACGAATGGGTTTGGCTGCATCGCGCCGCCGTGTGCATGGGGCCGGCGGGATTTGTCGCCGTAATCGCGGGATGGGTCACGACTGAGGTCGGCCGTCAGCCCTTCACCGTCTACGGGCTGTTGCGCACGGCGGACTCCCATTCGCCGCTTGCTGCCCCGGCCATCGCGGTTTCGCTTCTGGCCTTTGTGATCGTTTACTTTTTTGCCTTCGGATCGGGCATTTTCTATCTGCTGCGGCTGATGTCCAAGCCACCGGAACCGCATGAAGGCGAGCCGCCCCAGGTGCCGCAGCGCGCAGCCGGCATCACGCCCGCCCCAAGTCTCGGCGCCGCGCTGCCTTTGGAGGATTGATCATGACCGAATATCTGGATCTCACCATCGTCTGGGCCATGATCATCGGTTTCGCGGTCTTTGCCTATGTCGTCATGGATGGTTTCGACCTTGGGATCGGCATATTGTTCCCGACATTTGCTGTGGGCGATGAGCGCGATCAGGCGATGAACTCGATCGCGCCCGTCTGGGACGGTAACGAGACCTGGCTTGTGCTTGGGGGAGGAGCGCTCTTTGCGGCCTTCCCGCTCGCCTATGCGATCATTCTGCCGGCTACCTATCCGCTTGTCATCGCCATGTTGCTGGGATTGGTGTTTCGTGGTGTGGCGTTCGAGTTTCGTTGGCGTCATCCCCGGCATAGAGCATTCTGGGATGCTGCCTTTTCCCTCGGGTCTCTGGTGGCTGCGTTCTCGCAGGGCATCATGCTGGGCGCTATCTTGCAGGGAGTCCATGTTGAAAATCAGGCCTATGCCGGCGGGTGGCTCGATTGGCTTAGCCCCTTCAGTCTCCTCACCGGTGTCGCGCTGGTGATCGGATATGCGCTGCTCGGGGCTTCATGGCTGGTCTGGAAGACGGAAAGCACCAGCTTAGCCCATGCCCGCAAACTGGCCTTCTGGCTCGGTGTCGCAACGCTTGTTTCGCTTGCGGCGGTGAGCATTGCCACTCCCTTTCTCACTTACGACTATTGGCGCCGCTGGTTCGCCATGCCGGGAGTGTTGTTGACGGCGCAGGTTCCGCTTCTCGTCGTGATTTCCGCTGCCCTATTTTTCTGGAGCCTCAAGCGCGGCATGGAGCGGGTGCCGTTCGTCATGGCGCTCGCGATCTTCCTGCTGGGGTTTGCCGGGCTCGGTATCAGCATCTATCCCTATATCGTGCCGCGGTCCGTAACGATATGGGATGCCGCTGCACCACCGCAAAGCCAGTGGTTCATGCTGGTCGGAGCGATGATCATCATCCCGATCATCCTGATCTACACGGCCTGGGCCTATTGGGTTTTCCGCGGTAAGGCGGGCGTGCACGGATATCACTGATGCCGGCTGAAACCTCTTCGATCTGGAAGCGCCTTGGGTGGATGATCGCGATCTGGGCTGCCAGCGTGATGTCCCTGGCTGTCGTCGCGTTCCTGCTTCGGCTCATCCTGAAAACTGATAGCTGACCTGTGCGGAAGTTGGCCGAACCCTTGTGGAAGTGTTTGCGTGGATGACGATTTGACGACTTATCTGAGGAGTTGCTCTACCGGTGATAGCAGCGTGCCGATTAGTCCCGACGCGGCCGCGGCCAAGGCAGTTGCACTCGTCCTGCCAGTAATGAAAACGGAGCACCTCGAGCTTTTGGCCGCAGCGGGTCGAATATTGGCAGAGGCGCCCGTAGCTGAAACCGCAGTGCCACCGTTCGACAATTCGGCTATGGATGGTTATGCGATCAACGCCGGCGAATTGATTGGCTCCGGTCCGTGGACAGTGCCGATTATCGGTACGGTTGCCGCGGGTACAGTTATCCGACCAGAATCAGGCCCTTGCCGAGCCATCCGCATCCTCACTGGAGCAGCCCTTCCACCAGGCTTCGATACGGTCGTCATGCAGGAACGATGTGAGCGCACGGGCGATACCGTGACTATCTTCGAACGGCCTCGACCCGGACAGAATGTCAGAAGGGCAGGGGAAGACGTTGAGAAGGGACAGACTTTGCTCGAAATTGGCGATGTGCTGACGCCTGAGCGCCTGGCACTTCTTGCTGGAGCTGGCGCTGCGAGTGTCGAGGTGTTCCGAAAAATTCGCGTCGCTGTCCTATGCACGGGATCTGAGCTAAGGACTCCTGGCACGCCACTCGGGGACGGCCAGATCTATAATTCGAACGGGATTCTTGTCAGCGCAATGTTGCGGGAACATGCGTGGATCGAGGTGGAAGAGATCGGCATCGTTCGAGACAATCGACAACTGATAACAGAGATCCTTCAAAAGGCCGCACGGAACTACGACGCGATTATCACCACTGGCGGCGTCTCCGCGGGTGACGAGGATCACGTTGCGGCCGCGGTGATTGAAAGCGGCGGCTCGCTGGATGTCGTGAAGGTCGCGATGCGGCCCGGCAAACCCCTCAAGATCGGCCGCATCGGGATCAGCCTTTTTGCTGGTCTGCCCGGGAATCCGAATGCAGCGCTGGTCTGCCTGCGATACATCGTTTTCCCTGCCTTGCGCCAAATGGCAGCCATGCGCGAATTCGACACACAATGGTTTCCCGCACTCTCGGCCTCTACTTATCCCAAGAAGGTGGATCGAACTGAATTCGTGCCGTTTCGTATCGCGGGCTACAATCCGAATGGCCTTCCGCTTATCGTGTTTCTGGGACAAGGCTCATCCGCCAGCCTTTCGGCGATTGCAATGGCTGAAGGCTTTGCCCGATTGCCAAGCGAGCTCCCGGCAATGGAGCCGGGTGTTCGGATTGACGTGAACTTTTTCAGGCGCAGTTAGTGTGGCGATTGAAATCGAGCCTATGTGATTTCCCGATCGTTTCGATACCGAATGGCAACAATGGAACGTTCTTTGTCGATGATGCAATTCTTAAGTCCGGAGCGAATTTCGGGTGCTCTTTTGCTGGCCGCGTTCTTTATCGCGCAGGGTCTGATTCTGTCCTGGCTTGTGCGAAAAGTTTTCCAGGCTGTGCTGCGTCATGATCAGACTGCCCGCGTCGATGAGATCACCCTCTCGTTTCTGAGCCATCTTGCGGTCCTGCTGATCTGGGTGCTGTTGGCGACATCTTACGCCCACTTGATCCCTGCCTTGAACAAGCTCGGCACCGCCTTGCTTGCCGGTGTAAGCTTGGCGTCGGTGATCGTCGGTTTTGCTGCCCAAGCCACCCTGGGAAATCTTGTTTCCGGGATCAGTCTTGTTCTCTACAAGCCGTTCCGACGTGGCGATCGCCTGCAAATACAGGCTCCGACAGGCCTCGAAGTGGGTGAGGTGGAGGATATCTCGCTCGGCTATACGTTTCTTCGAACTGACGATCAGCGGCAGATCATCATCGCCAATTCGACCATGGCGCAACAGACGATGATCAAGTTGTCGCAAGCTTCTTCAGAGAGCTCGTCTAAGACTTGAATATAAGAGAATGGAAGCGAAGCTGGCGACGAGGTGCGGCTTTACGCGCAGTCATGCTTTTCCAGGAAGGAAGGTCGCGTCCAAAGATGATGGCCGCCTGAGTTCTTGTCCTAGGACATTTTGGCCGTGCCAGTTTCGATAAATTGTCCTTCGCAGATATTGTGTATGATTTAAGCTATTGATTTATATAGATTAATATAATGGCACGTCATTTGCTTATGTAATTTTGCAAAGCATTCGATCTTAATTTCTCTGCATCGGACGCTTTAATACTTAAAGGAATTGAGGGAGCCGAAATGAGCTGGGATCGAGTTGAGAAAAATTGGAAGGCCGTCAAGAGCGCAATCGAAGCAACTTTGGGCACGCTGAATAACAATGATATCGATGTCATTAATGGCGGCAGAGAGCGGTTGAATCTCCACGGTTTTGACAAGGAGCAGGCTCGTAAGGAGGCTGAGAGATGGGCACAGGAAGCCATTGATCAACGTGTGCTGTGGGGTCGTAAGCCAGACAAGAGTGCATAACTTGGTATGGAGGATTCTAAAATGTCCAAGGATCATGACAGAGCATCGCATGGATCACAGGACGCTCGGCGTCATAAGATCGATCACCAAACGCGCGATCAATGGCTTGACAGAGATTCCGGCCTGCAGTCGGCGTGGCGTGCTTCCGGACTGTCGCGCGATGAGTTCATCCGACGCAATGAAGGTCTGATCGACAAGGTTATTGCCGATAGCCGCGATCAGAACTGATAGAGATATCGATCATAGTCCCATCGGATACGCGAGGAGATAATTTCCGCCGCATGCGACGATCCTGGCAATGCTAACTGCTGAGAGTGAACGAAGGGACGTGACCGGAATGGACGAAAAACAGGCTCAATTTTCCGCCGCGCTACTGTCAGCAATAGCAAATCCAATAAGGTTCAAGATTTTGCAGCTTCTTGTCCAAGGGGAAACTTCGGTCAGCGCCATCGCATCTCATGTAGGGTTAAGCCAATCGTCAGTGTCGCAGCACTTATCACGGTTGCGAATGCAGCAACTCGTCTCAACCCGAAGAGAAGCCCAGACGATCTATTATTCTTCTGAATCGCCAGCCGTGCGTGCTCTTCTTTCAGCGGTAAGCAACATCATCAAATGCGGGTAAGTGCCGCGGTAATGCGCGAGCATTTGGACTATGACGGCCGCTGAAACATATCTGCGGACGCCACCATGAATATAAGAGGATTTTTCAGGCAGGTTTTTGAGTATCGCGAGAATCTGACCCACTTTTTCATTTGGCGATGGTTCAATCGGACCGTTAACGCCGGCAAACCTGGCAAGTGGATGATCCCGGTGCCTGCCACCTATGTCATCGACCGGCTCGGTAAAGTGGTGCTGGCGGCAATCGATATCGATTATCGCAACCGGCTCGATCCCACCGAATTGCTCTCGGCGTTGCGGCGGCTTGGAAGTCGGGTCCAGCCCGACCATGGCAAATAACGCTCAGGGCGTTGCCGCTGTCACTGCAACGGATAGACGATCCGCTGGCTCTAATATCAAGGCCTAATCAATTCAACAACGGAGCTTTCAATTCGAGGGGGATAATTTGCCGCCGATCGGCTCGTGAGTGCCAAGTGTACGTCTTTCCAGCAGGCGAAGCCCCGCGGTGCCACGGTCGTTTGGTGATAACGCGACAGCAAGATGGGTGCTACCGCCTAATGTCGTCTAGTCGCGCCAAGCCGAACCAACGCATATCCGGAGCCACCAATCTCAACCAAAAGGTCTGATCTCATTTCCCCATCTGTGACGACCTTGATTTTCGTCCATTTGTCTATTCTGGTGTCGGGCGGGAGGGGCAATCCTTCTCGCAGCAGGAGGGTCAGCTCTGGTGCTGTCTCCGACTTATAGATACAAATCCTCATCGCACGAACCCCGACCGCAGAGATCTGTGACAGTCATATTGCAGCGCGTTATTAACTATTGCAATGCCGCGAAATCATCTTTGTAATGTGCCGAGGTATATTCCGTCCTCCTGTCCATATCCTCACGCTTCTTCCGGCGATGCCTATGAGATAACGGTAGATCAATTAGTACCACACCCGGTTAGACGCCGCGATCAACCGCCTCTTGGCTCGCGACCGGACTCACGGAAGTCTTGACAAAGGGCACTACGTCCACTGGCGCCAAGCTTCGTTGTCCCAGCCTTCATCGCGAGCTATTTTTAGTGGCCTACATCATAAAAACAGTGATTGCGTGCCGGAAATTGCGGGTTGATAGTTCGATTCCCGTCAAGAGCACTAAAGACTAACTTTCGGGCAGCCGCTTCGCCCGACATTTCATCGGTTTCATCCTTTTGGTTGCCGGCAGCGAACGGGCCAATCTCCCGTACCATGGCGAGAGTCATGGTACGGCTGTCACGGATCATCGCCTAAATGCCGAGCCCGTCCACACTCATTTAAAGCGGTGTGGCTACACTGTGAAATTGAGCGAAACACGCGCCGCATGATCGCCCCGTGCCCGCCGACCTATCGTTCGCGCCCTCAGTCGTTTTCTCCATAATGAACGGTCGAAACGGCGGGCGTGGCGGCAGGTCCTTCAGCCGCGCGATCTCGTCACGCAAAAGCTGGTTCTTGGCCTTCAGACGGGTCTTCCCTAAACGAAACTCCGTGTTCTCTAATAGGCGCCGCTATTCCCCTTCAAGCCCAAGCGCCCGAGCAATTGCAGTTGTCGGATCCCGAACGCCGTCCGCCGACAGCGGCACAGGTATCCGGTCGTGATTAAAATACGCGACACATTTCCACGCGGGTGGCTGGTCATTCAGGCCGCAGCCGATGATCGGCATCGGAAACCACGAGAGCGGAGAATACCAACCGTTGTCTATCGCGACCTGATTTCCGTTCGGAGCAGCCAGGACGATCCGATTGGCTGCTACGGTGCTGTCTCCCGCCCTTTCATCTTCGCCAAATTTGATGTTCACGATCGGCCCGGCATAGGCCTCTCGGTGGTGCGCGATACATGAATCAAAGAGGAGAGAGCGTCGTTGATATGCGTAACGATCGGATCTAGCGGAGATGCCTTGGCGGTCAGGTGTGCAGTCGGGCTTCAATCGATAGACATCAGCGAGTCCGTCTTTGCCGATGCCACCACGTATGACGGTGGGCACTCCGTAGCGCGTGAGAAGATTGGCTCCGATTTCATCACCTGAAAGATCTACATTGATCGCAACATCTTTGCGATCGAATTTGAGGCGATCGATAGGTCGCGAAGCGAATGCCGCGATTTCTCGGTCAACTTCGATGTGCTGGAAAGCCGTTTCGGTGTAATAGCCTCCGAAATAGAGCAGGGGAATGATGACCGCCCATCGCGGAATATGACCCATAATGGCTTCGAAGAGCATTGCTAGAAATCCTGCGTTAATCAGGATAACCGACCAAAAGGGAGCCATCAGAAACATGAGGAAAATGCCGGTGAATGGAATCCATTGTAATACCGCCACCACTGCTGTCGCGATGAAGCATGCCAGTGAAAGCCGCAACGGATGTTCCTCAGAAATAGTGTCTCGTTGGTCAAGATTAGCCGCAAAATTCCAAATGTTTGCAAAGGAACGCAGTTAACCGCTGCGAAAGGCTTCTGAGCGGTGAACGTGGTCAAAAGGACCGATGCTGGGCAAAAGCGGGCGTATTGTTTTATTTCGTGTAAGTTGGGTAAATTATATGTTTGCGGGCGCCGCCGCTCCTTGGCCATAAGCGTCGGCAGTGCTGAGACAGAATTGGGCTATTGGCTGCAGCCGAGCAGCTGAACCTATCTCCGCCCTCTGAACCGATCGAATGCCGTCAGACGTTGAACCGGCGGGTCGGCATCTTCCCAGCGGTAGATCTCGTTTCGCAGAAACTGAAGCTCGTCTTCCGTGGCCTCTTCGCCGATTTCGATCCACCAGGATTTCGGCCGGCCGTCGCTACCATCAGACCAGCGATATCCACGTTCCTTCAGCCGATCCTTGAGGTCGAACGGTGAGTTCTCCGCGAAGATGCGAACGCGCGAGCGCTGGCTTGCCTGATAAAGCTCGGCAAAGGGTGTCTGATTATTATCGCCCTGAGAAAGTGCCAATACCTCCAGCAGCGCAAAGCAGTCATCGACGGCCCGGTGCCCGACATGAAAATACCCACTCTGGTTGATGAGGTATCCAAGCTTGGTTCCCTCATAGCCCCTGGCATTCCAATCGATCTCGGAATTGGAACAAGCCCAGGCCTTGCGGACAAAGATCGGGGAGAAGGCTTCGCAGAACGGTCGATCGAAGCCGGCATTGTGGGCCATGACGAGATCGGCGGGCTCGATGAGCGCACGCACCGCCGGCATGTCGATCATCTGGCCATGAACCATGGCGTCGGTGATGCCGGTCAGCCGGGTGACGTCGGCCGGGATCGGAATGCTCGGTTGCCGCAGTCCGCCATAGATGCCGGTGACATCGCCGATCTCGCCGTCCTCATTGAAGGTGAAGCCGACCAGCCCGATTTCGATGATCTCATCTTTCCTCGCGTCGAGCCCTGTGGTCTCGGTGTCGAGGATGACGCCTCGGAGCGGATAGCCAGGCCTGGGAACAGCGGCAATCGGGCGAGCTTCGAGCTTTCTCAAGATCTGATAGCGCCCGGTTGCTTCCAGGATCCGCACCATTTCAGTCTCGTCGGGCGCTGCTGCGACCTGCCGAACGCGCAGGCTTGGCGCCGACGCTTTGCGGACGGACAGTGCATTCTCCGAAAACATGTCCAGCTGAGACGTCATGGCCCATCCGACGAAAACGATCAGCGCGAACTTAAATTGTTTGTTGCCCTATGAGAAGCTTCCGAGCGAGCCGGCAAGCGATACCCACGGATATTGCGAGTAAAGGGCTTATTGAAGAGGAGAAAACTTTGATTGGCTTGATTGGGTAGCGTTGCTGTATTGAAAGTCCGAAACGACACTCGCTAAAGTAGGCCGCAGGGACTGACCAATCACGTGTGAGGTAAAGCGCCACTGGCCTGCCAGCGGCTCAATACCAGCGGACCGCCTAAGGGATGACTTCGCCCTCAAAATGGGGCCATTCAAAATCACCCATCAAAAGTCTCGCTGCAAATTGACAGCGCTCTTTCGGGCATCAGCGGAATATTTGCAAAAGAGCCGGCTAGGGCGCCATTGAAGATTCCGATCAGCGATGATATATATTGCCGATATCATATATCGGAGTTTCTTATGAGAACATTGGTGGATATCGGCGACCCAGAAGTCAAAGCGCTGGATCGGCTGGCACAGCGGGAAAAAGTCTCAAGGGCAGCCCTGATCCGCAAGGCGATTGATGATTTTCTGGCAAGGAACAATACCGAAAGCGCAGCGGATGCATTCGGGCTCTGGGGTGATCGGCAAATCGATGGATTGACGTATCAGGAGAGCCTGCGCGGCGAATGGTAAAGTCTCTCTTCGACACTAACATCTTGATCGACTATCTCAATGCGGTACCGCAAGCGCGAGACGAACTGACACGATACCACGAAAAGGCAATCAGCATCATTACGTGGATGGAGGTTCTCGTAGGCGCTAGGCCAGAGGTGGCGATCGGAACGCGCGCATTCTTGGCGGGTTTCGCGGTCTTAGCTGTCGACGACGCCATCGCCGAACGAGCGGTATCTTTAAGGCGACTACATCGCATCAAGCTCCCAGATGCTATTATCTGGGCAACTGCCAATGTCCACTCGATGTTGCTGATCACCCGAAACACGAAGGATTTTCCTCGCGAAATGCCGGACATACGAGTGCCTTATAACATATAGCAGTTTTTCGGCGAGTGAGCAGGCAAGCCCCGTCAGATACCAGTGGTTCGAAACCTCTCAAGAGCGCTAAGGGCGAAATCGATGACTTCACACGATATGCCGTTACGCGAATGGCGCTAGGCGCGCCACCAGTTCCCATCACCACCATCGAGAATCATTTAACGACGCATCGCGTCCGAGAGCGTAGCCAATCGCGAAGGCGAGGGCGCCGATCGTGAGGACAATCCCGGTCGCTGTGTGCGGATGCTCAACGGCGCCCGCAACCACGGCGGTGCTTTCACGGACAACAGCGTCCCTCGCGTCCTTTGCGACTTTCCGTGCACCCGTCGGCGGTTCCACGGGTGTCCCTGTGAAGCCAGCACTGAGTTCGTCGGTCATGATGTTCCTCCTTCTTCTGTGGGAAGGAGAACCCGCACCGGCCAGGGAAGTTCCAGCGACGTGGCCGGCTGGAACAGGTAGGTTAGCGGCATCTGCAAAAATCACTCGAAGTGGCAAGACCCTCGCGGCATGGCTCCTCTTTTGTAGCGGACAAACTAGCACCGGTCGTTTGTTGCGCGGGAAGCGCTTGTTCCGCCCCATGAGATCGCATAAGTTGCAGACAGGGCGTTTGGAAGATTCGATGAGTTCGAGCGCCCATGTCGACTGTCGCTCGATTCGTTTTATGATCAGGCGCATCAGCGGCCGCGGTGGAGGGGCATGAGGCTCCTTCCGTTTGTCGAAATCGGGGCTATTTCGGAGCTTCAACAGCTACTTAGTGCTCAGCTCAGCTTGCAAACGTATCGCGCATCGCACGCAGAATGATCACGGCCGAAGCCGCACCGGGATCGATATGCCCAAGGGACCGCTCTCCCAGCCGAGCGGCCCGACCGCGAGCGGCCACCATGGAGCTTGTCGAATTAGCTCCAGCTTCGGCAGCGTCGACGATGGAATTCCACATCGTCACGACTTCGTGCGAATTCGCCTTGGCGTCGATTGCCGCCTCGGCAGCAGGGATCCAGGCGTCGAGCATGGTCTTGTCGCCGCGCTGACCTTTGCCGCGCTGCTGGATGCCGGCCCGCATCTCGTCGACGATCATTGCCTGGCAGGCGAGCGATAAGGATTCGTCCGCCTTCAATGACTGTGAAGCGCGGCGGAAAGCGGTGGCATAGAGCGGGCCGGTCGATGCGCCGACGGCATCCAGAAAGGCGGAGGCTGCTGCGGAGAAGATTTCGGAGGGTAATGCCTGCGCAAGATCGAGCTTTGCAAGCTCCGCGTTCACCGCCATGAAGCCGAGAGACATGGTGATGCCGTGATCGGCGTCGCCAATTGCGCCATCCAGCTCCGAGAGGCGATCTTTTTCGGCATTGATCGCGATCGATATGCGCTGAAACATGGTGCCCAGGCATCGGGCGGCTTCTTCCGACATCGTCTTCCTCCCGGTCCCGGCCATGTCTATTGTCGCCGGGCACGTTTTTATAACTTCATCCGACCTTAAGCGCGAAGGTGTCGCACGGATGGTAGAGCATATCAGTCAGTTCCTGATCGAGATGCAGGATGGATATGGAGGCGCCGACCATATCCAGCGACGTGCAATAATGTCCCACCCAGTTTGCCTCGATCTTGATGTCCTTCGCGCTCAGCCTCTGCTCGACGCGCCGGAACAGAATATAGAGCTCCATCAGCGGCGTTGCGCCGAAAGAATTGATGAGCACAGCCACTCGGTCGCCTGCAATCGGCTTCATTTCGGAGAATATCCGGTCCATCACCCGATCGGTAATCTCGTCGGCGCTCATCATCTTCTCGCGGGTCACGCCGCGTTCGCCGTGAATGCCCATCCCGAATTCGATATCGTCAGGCCCGATTTCGAAGTTATGGCGTCGAGTCTGCGGTAGGGAACAGGGCTCGAGCGCAACGCCCATGGTGAAGGTGCGATCATTGGCCTTGCGCGTCACTGCTTCGCAGGCATCGAGCGACAGGCCCTTGTCGCAGGCAGCGCCCGCGATCTTGAAGATGAAGAAATTGCCGGCAACGCCGCGTCGTCCCTCGCGATCCTCGATCGGAGAGGAGGAGATATCGTCTGTGGTTAGCACCGTACGAACGTCGATCTGCTGTTCCTGTGCCATCTCGGCGGCCATCTCGAAGTTCATGACGTCGCCGGCATAATTGCCATAGACGAAGAGCACGCCTTCGCCGCCAGACGAGGCTTTTGCGCATTCGAGGATGGGGGTTGGCGGAGGCGAGGAAAAGATGTTGCCGATGGCAACGGCATCGGCAAGCCCCTTGCCGACATAGCCAAGAAAGCTAGGCTCGTGCCCGGTACCGCCGCCAATCACCAGGCCGACCTTTCCCAGCCTCGGGCCGGTTCGCGCCATCAGCGCGCGGTTCGATCCCTTGATCGGCGTGATATGCGAGGCATGTGCCTTGACGATGCCTTCGAGCATCTCGTCGACGACATCGTCGGGATTGTTGAGGAATTTCTTGATACGCGTTCGATAGCTGCTGGGCAGGGCAATGCTGTTGTCGGTTTTCGGACGCTGCTGGGCTTTCTGATCGAACTCGGTGACACCATCGGCATTCAGAATGCCGCGCCCGGTGGCTGCATCGGTGATCAGCACGTTGATATAGCCGCCGCGCAAGGCGGCGAGAATTGCGGGCACCTTGTCGAAGCCGCCGGCGACGGCGATGCGTAGCCCGATGGATTTCAGCATGTCGAGGGATATGCCGATGGTGCGGTCGTCGAGCGGCCCTGCAACCGGCAGACCCTTGGTGTCGATGAAACGGCCGGCAAGAACGCCAACAGCATTCTTGGCCAGATAATCCTGCAGGGAGACGGACTCAAAGAAACCGCTGCTGTGAACCGTCGAGTTCGGCCGCAACGACGCCACGCCGAAGATAGCTTTGTTGGCTTTGGCAAGGGTAGCAAATTGATCCTCAACCAAAGGTTCGCGCAACAAGATCTGCCGAACTTCAGGAGCCGAAACGATCGCAGGGGCCGTAATATTGATCAGTCTGCCGCCTGTCACATTGGCAAAGGCACTGGCACAGAGTTCCGGCGTGTAGGCAAAGAGTGCACGGGTGCCACCGGTTGCCTGGACGATGGTAACATCCTGCAGGTTCGGCACATTGGCTTGCTCCGCGACCGCGAGAACCGTGCGGCCCCAGGCAACGGCAAGCGTATCGCCGGATTTCAGCAGGCGGGCGATGGCCTGCGCGCCGGCGGTTCCGAGGCGGTCGATAAGCGGCCGCGAACCGTCGTCGCTAGGCACCACGAGACAGTCGTGCAGGCCGAAATGGCGCTTGAGTTCTTGAGCGATGGAGAGCGAACTCAGGCGAGAGGGCTCGAGTGAGATATTGACGATGCCGCGGCTGCGGGCATCGGCGAGATAGCTGTTCACGGTCGCCCGCGAAATGCCCATAATCTCGGCGATGTCGCTTTGGGTCTTGCCATCTTCGTAATAGAGCCAGCAGGCCCAGACATAGGGGTCGTCGCCGTAGCGCAACGGCATGCTATCGGTCGCATCCGGCACGCCCGCCTTGCTTGCACTGTTCTTGCCGACCGAAGATGCCTTGCCTGTCATGATGATTCACTGTTTCCCGTTTTCGCCAGAAGATGAAAGCAATGACGCATGTTTGCAAATGCTTCTTCTTGAGGGAGGGCGGCGCGCGACCCCGTGGTGGAGCACGGGATCGCGCAGCCTTGGGAGAGCCCTGTTATTGCAGTCGTGCGCGAGCGCCGAGGGAAAGTTCCTTCAGGATGATGGCGCAGGAAGTCGCACCGGCGTCGAGAACGCCGAGCGAGCGCTCGCCCAGCCGGCTGGCGCGGCCGATCTTGGCAACGAGATTGAGGGTGGAGTCGCGGCCGGCCTCGGCTGCAGCAACCAGAGCATCGAGCGCCTCCGCAAAGGATTTGCCGGTTGCATTCGCAGCATCGAACGCCTTGATTGCCGGAACCAGCGTGTCCAAAAGCGTCTTGTCGCCGACTTTGGCGGAACCGATCGACTGGATACCTTCAAGCCCGGCATGCAGCGCCTTGCTATAGGCTGCGCTACCGATGGCCTCGATGCCGTTGAGCTTTTCGGCAATCTCGGTGAACATGACGCCGTAGAGCGGGCCCATGGAGCCGCCGATCTCGGTCATCAGCACCGTGCCCAGCGTATCGAGCGAGGTTGACAGCGACTGGTTCTTGCCCTTCAGGCGTTCCGCGGCCATTCCGAAGCCCTTGGCCATGTTGACGCCATGGTCGCCGTCGCCGATCTTGCCGTCGATCTCGCTGAGATAGGCGCGGTTCTCGACGATGCGATCGGCCATCGCCAAGACGATATCGCCCGATGTTGCATTGTTGAATGTCTGCATGCGTGCGTCTCCCTCAGAGCAGCGTCGTGCACTCGACCTCGACGTCGAGAAGCTCTTTCAGCTCCTCGTCGAGTGCCATCACGGTCAGCGTCGCGCCGACCATTTCGAGCGACGTGAAGTAGTTGCCGATATAGGTCCTGTAGATATTCAATCCCCGTTCGGAGATCTTCGTCTCGATCGTGTCGTTGAGGATGTAGAGCTCGTTGACCGGTGTCGCGCCGAGGCCTGACACGAGGACGGCCACTTGCGTTCCAGCGGCCAGATTATGATCATCGAGCACGATCTGGCACATATCCTCGGCTATCTCCGCTGCCGTCTTCAGCGGCTCGACGCGAACGCCGGGTTCGCCGTGATGGCCGATGCCGACTTCCATCGTGCCGGGTTCGATCTGGAAATTCGAATGACCGACGGCGGGCAGGGTGCAGGGACCAAGGCCGATACCGACGGAGCGGCAGTTGTCGATCGCCCTTTGCGCGGTCACGCGTACTTCCTCCAGGTTCGCACCCTTGGAAGCCTTGGCGCCGCCGATCTTCCACATGAAGATTTCGCCGGCCACCCCGCGGCGCTTCTCGCGCTCCTCCGGTGGTGCCGAGCAGACATCGTCGTTGGCGACGACGGTCGCGACTTCGATGCCGTCCTTGGCGGCAAGCTTCGTCGCCATCCTCACGTTCATGTTGTCGCCGGCATAGTTGCCGTAAAGGCAGATAACACCACGGCCACCATTGGCCTGGCGGATGGCGTCGTGGAAGCTCTTGGCCGTTGGGGACGAAAAGAGCTCGCCGACTGCGACCGCATCCAGCATATTCTTACCGGTATAGCCGATGAAGGCCGGCTCATGGCCGGAGCCACCGCCGGTGACCACGCCGACCTTGCCGGCATACGGCGCATCCTTGGCGACGACGACGCGCGGATTGTCTGCCAGACGAACGATATCCGAATGCGCCTTGATGAAGCCTTTTACAGTATCTTCAACGACTTCATCGGGATTGTTGATGAACCGCTGCATGGTCTCTCCTGTCGAAATTGTCGAGCGCTTGCACTCAAAGAATGGTGTAGCCGCCGTCGATCAGCAGATCGGCGCCGTTGATCATGTCCGCGCCGGGCGAGGAGAGGAAAACAGCCGCGGCTGCAATCTCCTGCGGGAAGGCGAAACGGCCTGTCGGGATGCGCTTCTTGGCGGCTTCGCCTTTTTCACCGGCCCAGGCCTTCTTGCCGAGTTCGGTCAGCACGATGGTCGGCGAGATGGTGTTGACGTTGATGCCGTGTTTGCCCCATTCGGCGGCAAAGGTCTTGGACATGCCGATCACGCCGAACTTGGAGGCGCAGTATGCTACATGCTCTTCGATGGCGACCGTGCCGGCCTGCGAGGCGAGATTAACGATCTTGCCACCCTTGCCGGCGGCGATCATCGCGCGACCGACAGCCTGTGTGACCAGGAACGTTCCCTTGAGGTTGATGTTGATCGTCTTGTCCCAATAGTCGAGCGGCAGATCCTCGGCGGGAGCAAGGAAGACGACACCGGCGCTGTTGACGGCGATATCGATGCCGCCGAAATGCGATACGACATCGCTGACGGCCTTGCCGACCGAGGCCGGATCGGACACGTCGCAGACGAATGCTTCAGCGCCGCCGCCGATTTCTGATGCCTTGGTCTTCGCCATGTCGACATTGATATCGAGAACCGCGACCTTCGCGCCCTTGGAGGCGAATGCAGCCGCGACCGCAGCCCCGATGCCGGAGCCGCCGCCTGTGACAAGCGCCGTCTTGCCTGAAAGCGGGAAGTTCAAATCAATGTCTGGGGATGTCTCGGTCATCTTTTTCAAGCCTCTGTTTTCGGGGTGTGGCGAGGCGATGGTTCGCCCCGCCACATTGGTCCTACTTGCGGGTTTCGAGCAGCTTGTCGACGTTCTCGGCCGTTACCGGGGTCCACGGAACATTGTAGTTCTTGTCCTTGCCGTCGTTGAACGGCATGGCCGGATACTGTTCCCAGATCTTGGATTCCGGCTTGTAGTTGCCCTTCTTGGCGGCAAAGATCGCCAGATCGAGGGCGCCCTGAGCCTGCGCGCTGGCGTCCTGCAGGATCGAGGTCATCGTACCGGCCTTGACGGCATGGAGCGCATCGGTGATGCCGTCGATACCGGCAATGGCGAAGTCTTTGACGTTCAGCTTGGCAGCCTTGATCGCTTCGATCGCGCCGAGCGCCATCTCGTCGTTCTGGCCGATGACGCCGTTGATCTGGCCGGGATGAGAGGTCAGCCAGTTTTCCATGAGGGTCTGGGCTTCAGCACGCGACCAGTTAGCGGTCTGGTCTTCCAGCACCTTCACATTCGGGCACTCGGCAAGCGCCTTCTTGTTGCCTTCGAGGCGCGAGATCTGAGCGGACTGACCGATCGGGCCTTCGAGGATGACGACATTGCCCTTGCAGCCGATCTTGTCGAGGACGCTCTTGGCCTCCATGTAGCCGGAGATCGTGTCGTCGGAACCGACATAAGCAGTCAGCAGATCGGAATTGACGCGGGTGTTCGAGCCGACGACGGGGATACCGGCGTCATGGGCGGCCTGTACGGCGGTTGCTGCGGCCTCGATATCGATCGGTACGAAGATGATCGCGTCGAACTTCTGCGTGATCATCGTGTTGACCTGCTCCTGCTGCACGAGCGCGTCATAGCGGCCGTCGAAGATGGTCAGATCGACATCGCCATTCTTGACGGCGGGGTGTTCCTTCAGCGCTGCCGACCAGATCTGCATGAATTCGGCATTCAGGCCGTAGGGAGCCGCGCCGATTTTCAGTTTCTTGTCCTGGGCGAGGACAGGTGAGGCCAGAATTGCTGTCGCTGCAGCAAGTGCAATCAATAATTTCTTCATTATAGGTCTCCTCCGTTGAAAGTCCGGCCGTCGTCTTGACGAGCCGTTGGGTTTTCCGAGTGTGGACGCTGGAATGTCTTCGGGCTCAGCCGCCCAGGTTTCTCTTTTGGTCGAGCATGACGGCGCCGACGATGAGCGCGCCCTTGAGGACCTGCTGGTAGTAGGACTGGATGCCCATGAGATCGAGGCCGTTGTTCAAGACGCCGATGATCAGCGCGCCGATCAGCGTGCCCGTGATGCGGCCGACGCCGCCGGAAAGGCTGGTGCCGCCAATGACGACGGCTGCAATCGCGTCCAACTCATAGGCGATGCCGGCCTGTGGCAGAGCAGAGCCGGTGCGCGCCGCAAGGATCATGCCTGCCAGACCGGAGAGGCCACCGGAAATGAGGTAAACGAGGAAGCGCAGCTTGCTGACGTTGATACCGGAGGTAACGGCTGCATGCGGATTGCCGCCGACAGCATAGATATAGCGGCCGAAGCGGGTGCGGTTCAGGACCCACCAGGCGATGATGAAGACGATGGCAAGCAGAACGACCGGCATTGGGATGGACAGGATGCCGCCGGTGCCGATCCAGCGGAAGTCAGGCGTGAGAGCTGGAACCGGCTTGCCGCCGCCATAGATCAGCGTCAGGCCGCGGGCGGCAGAGAGCATGCCGAGCGTTGCGACAAAAGCGGGAACGGCAAAGCGCGAGACGATAAGGCCGACCACGGCGCCACAGGCGACACCGACCAGCAGGCCGACGACGAGTGCGACATAAGGCGGGTAGGGTGCACCGATGATCCCGGCCGTCGCCGAGGTCGTCGCGAAACTGGCGCTGACGATGCCTGTGAGTGCGACCACGGAGCCGACGGAAAGATCGATGCCGCGCGTCAGGATGACGAATGTCATGCCGATTGCCAGCACCCCGTTGATCGAGGTCTGCAGCAGCACGTTGGAGATGTTGCCGGCCGTCAGGAAGTATTGGTTCGAAACGGAGAGGACAGCTGTGAGCAGAAGGAAGGCGAGAAAGATCCCGTATTCCTGAATGATCAATCGGCGCCGGTCCGAGCCGAACCAGGAATTGGACGGATTATTGTCAGTGGCGGACATTGCATATACCTCTTGTTGCCGGACGCGTTCTTTTGAGCTTCGTGCCTGCTGTGTTCAGGTCGACAGATGCACGAGCGATTGCGCGTCGGCCTCCTCCCTCTTGAGAATTCCGGCGGACCGTCCCTGGCGCATCACCAGGATGCGGTCCGACATGCCGAGAACCTCGTCTATTTCGGATGAGATCATGATCACGGTGCCGCCTTGGGCGGCGAAGTCGCAGATTATGCGATAGATCTCGCGCTTGGCGCCGACATCGACGCCGCGCGTCGGCTCATCGAGCAGCAGCACTTTCGGCTTGCGCAGAAACCATTTGCCGAGCACCACCTTTTGCTGATTGCCGCCCGAAAGGCCGGAGACCGGCATGCGGTCGCGTGCAGCCTTGATGCCGAAGCGCTGGATCATGTCCCGGCTGGCGTTGGCCTCGGCCCGGCGATCCATCGAAAAATTGGGGCTCATTTCGGGTAGGCTCGCAAGGCAGATATTGTTGCGAACGCTATCGATCAGGTTGAGGCCGGTCAGCTTGCGATCTTCGGTGACGAAGGCGATGCCATGCTGCATGGCTTCGGCCGGTTGGCGCACGGTTATGGGCTCGCCAGCAAGCTTGATCTGGCCGTTGCTGACGGCATCGATGCCGAAGATGCAGTTGAAGATCTCGGTACGGCCGGATCCCATCAGGCCGTAAATGCCGAAAATCTCCCCCTTGTGAGCGGTAAACGAGATGTCGTTGACTTTGCCCTCTGCTGTAAGCCCGGCGACTTCCAGCCCCGGCGTTACCGTCGGGACGTTGGTCTTGATGTATTCTTCGCCAAGTTCGCGGCCGACGATCAGGCGGATGAGGCCCGGCCGGTCGATATTGGCAAGCGCGCCGCTGCCGACATAGGACCCGTCGCGAAAGGCCGTGTAGGAATCGGCGATCTGGAAGATTTCGGACAGACGGTGCGAGACGTAGACAACGCCTTTGCCTTCAGCCTTCAGCCGCTCGATGGTCGCAAACAGCTGCTGCGCTTCCTTCTCGCCGATCGCGGAGGTGGGCTCGTCCATGAAGATCACTTCGGCATCGTGGCTGAGCGCCTTGGCGATCTCGACCAGCTGAACTTGCGCGACCGAGAGGTTCATCATGAATTGCGTGGCGCGGATGTTGAACTGCAGCCGGTCGAGGAGCGCCTGCGCGTTGCGGTTCATTGTCTTGAAATCGATGCCGCCAAAGCGCGCCAATGGCTCGCGGCCGAGATAGATGTTCTCCGCAACCGTCATGTGCGGGATGGGGCTGAGCTCCTGCTCGATGATGGCAATGCCGGCGGCGAGCGCTTCGGCGGGACTGGCGTAATCCACATCCTTGCCGCGGCGGCGAATGGAGCCGGCATCGCGCTTGTGAATGCCCATCAGGATCTTGAGAAAAGTCGATTTGCCGGCGCCGTTGCCGCCGCAGAGAGCGTGGACAGAACCGGGGCGCAAACGAAAGCGCCCGTCGCGCAATGCAGCGACGCCGCCAAAGGACTTTTTCAGTCCCTCTACCTCAAGCAGGAATTCCACTCTCTCCTCCGCATTCCTGATACCGGAACGAGCTTCGACGATGCAGTTGACCATCGCTCGGCATCAGTTTTGACAATATTCGAATTGCTTTCGACAAATGTCAATATGCTGGTTTTGAGATGCCTTCAGTGATGCGCATGAATGCGGCACTTCTAGTCGAGTTCGCATTTTTGAATTAAATCTAACCCACTGAAATATAATCTCGTTTTACTTTACACGAGAAATTCGGCAGGCGACCGGTGAAAGCTTCATAATAAATGCGTGTCCCTTGAAAGGCACATGACACGGTACATTAGAAATAATCAGAGGGGTCTGCTTCGATCCCTTTCAAGAGCAAGGAACCGCAAAGTTAGTCCAATAGGCGCCCCAACCAAGCAAAGTTTGAATGAGGTCTTTTCCGATCACGCGAGCAAGGGCCACGGCCGTGACCCGCATCTATCGACAGAAGCGCTAATGAATAGTTCGTGCGCCGCATTGCTCTTCGCAACGCGCGCTTATGGTTCGGATCAGACTGGAAACGAGTGCTGCGATAGATCAGGGGTCAATGGCAGAGCTACCGCTCTCGAAGTCGGGATCAAAGATATCGAGGGCCTCCAGGACAGCGTTGTTTTTGGAATAGCGCCGCTTCAGGCGCTCAAGTTCGATATCGCTTCCCTTGCAAAGTCGGATCACTTCCCTGTCTATTTGCGCCTGACGATCTTTATCGGGAGAAGCCTCGCCACGGAAATGATCGCAGTCTTCCCGGCGGCTGATGAATGCGCGGACGTCCTTGGGAAGGGAGATAGTTTCAGACAGCGATGGTGTGGTGAGGCAAAAGAGGCCAAGTAGGATGCTCGTATGAATTATGACGCGCCGAGCCTTCATTCGATATGCTCCTCGAGTTGCTGCGCGACTCACCTTGTGAGTCAGCTGTTTCGCCCTGTTGGCGGACGCTTAGCCAGCGGGACATGCATCCGGGAAGGCGGTTAAGGGCGGAAGTATGCCTCGCGGTCCAAATCGGCCAGTAGACCCGGATGAGTCGGTCGCCATCCCAGCCGTTCCTGGGTCCGCTGGCTGGAGGCCGGGTTGTCGTAGGCGGCGAACGCGGCAAGCCAACTCAGGCGACGCTTCGCCTCATCGGGCGTGAGGCTGACCGCGGGCAGGTTCAGTCGCCGTCCGATGGTTCTGTCGCAAACTTTTTTGAAAGGTCATTTGCTGCATGACGCTTGCTCCTTTTTCGTGGGAGTTTGACATGTTCAAAGGCCGCCATTTTGATCGATCCGTGATCTTGCTGTGCGTTCGCTGGTATCTTGCCTAGAATCTCAGCCTGCGTGATCTGGAAGAGATGATGGCCGAGCGCGGCGTGAGCGTCGATCATTCAACTGTACATCGTTGGGTCGTGCGCTTCTCGCTTGAGCTGCTGGACCTGTTCAACCGACGCAAGAGGAGCGTCACTGGAAAGTGGCAAATGGACGAGGCCTACATCAAGGTCCGCGGCCAATGGATGTATTTTTATCGCGCCATCGAGAGCCTTGGCGATACGGTCGAATTCTTCTTCAGCGAAAACCGTGACCTGCCGGCGGCCAAACGCTTCTTACGGAAGGCCTTGCAGCGCCATGGCAGGCCGGAACGTATCGTCATCGACGGCAGCCAGACCAATCACGAGGCCATCCGATCTTGCGATCTTGAAAACCGCCTGCGAGATTAATCGAGACGAGCACTGAAGCCAATCAAAATCCTCAAGAGCCAGTATTTCAACAACCGCATCGAACAGGATCATCGGCGCATCAAGCGCCGCGTCCGGCCCATGCTCGGCTTCAAATCAACGAAAACTGCCGAGATTATCCTCTCGGGCATCGAGATGGTTCATATGATGCGCAAACGACAGGCGACGTTTGCCTACGATCCGACACCCTCCATTGCCAGGCAGTTCGAAATCCTTGCCGCATGAGCGCCGTGTGACACTCCACCCGCCTTTGCGACCTCAGCTAGAGTTTGCGACAGAACCGTCGCGGATGCGGCCGGTATTCAGCGTGAGGAAGGGAGCTTCCGACCGAACGGCTTGAAGTATCAGAGGGCAACCAGATGGCCGGAAGAGACTGTTCGATACTCGCGCGACTTAACGAAATAATCGACGGGCCGGATCGGGCTCTTCAATTCGTCGCTCGTCGCCATGCGCTTTTCGCGTCGGCGATCGGGGTCCGGCACCGGAACAGCCGCCATCAGCTTCTTCGTGTAGTCGTGCTGCGGATTGCCGAAGACGGCCGCGCGCGGGCCGATCTCGACGATTTCGCCGAGATACATGACGGCGACGCGATGGCTGACGCGCTCGACCACGGCCATGTCGTGGGAGATGAACAGGAAGGAAAGGTTGAGGCTCTGCTGCAGGTCGAGCATTAGGTTGATGACCTGCGCCTTGATCGAGACGTCGAGCGCAGACACGCTTTCGTCGGCGACGATCACTTTCGGCTGCAGTGCCAGGGCACGGGCGATGCAAATACGCTGGCGCTGGCCGCCGGAGAATTCGTGCGGATAGCGGCTTGCCATGTCAGGCGTCAGGCCCACCTTGCGCAGCATATCGGCGACGACCTCTCTTGCCTCCCTTGCCGTTCCCATCCGGTGTTCGAGATAGGGCTCGGCGATAGCCTGCCCGACCGTAATGCGGGGATTAAGGGAGGCGAAGGGATCCTGGAAGATCATCTGCACGGATTTGCGCATCTCGCGCATGTCACGTTTGCCAAGCGAGAGCACATCGCGGCCGTCGACGATGACGGAGCCGGATTGCGGCTCGATCAGCCGCATGATGGCGCGCCCGGTGGTCGACTTGCCGCATCCGGATTCACCGACAAGCGACAATGTTTCGCCGGCAAAGAGATCGAACGAGACGTTTTCCACCGCATGTACCCGGCCTCTGAGTTTTCCAAAGAGGCCCGAATGAATGTCGAAGCGCTTGGTGAGGTTCTTCACCTGCAAAACCGGCTTTTCCTTTGCGACCGTGTCGGGCACCTCGGCAGGCGTGTCGGATTCTCCTGTTGTCGTTTTGACGACGGGGAAGCGCAGCGGCCGTTCATAGGATTGCATCGAGCCGAGTACCGGCACGGCCGACAGCAGCGCGCGGGTATAAGGATGCTGGCCGCGATGAAAGATGTCGGCCGTCGCGCCTGTCTCCACCTGCTCGCCGCGATACATGACGACCGTGCGATCGGCGATCTCCGCCACCACGCCCATGTCATGCGTGATGAACAGGACGGACGTTCCTTCTTCATCCTGCAGCATCTTGATGAGGTCGAGGATCTGGCCCTGGATCGTGACGTCGAGCGCCGTCGTCGGCTCGTCGGCGATCAGCAGCCTCGGCTTCGAGGCGAGCGCCATGGCGATCATGACGCGCTGGCGCATGCCGCCGGAAAAGCGGTGCGGATATTCATCGAAGCGCGAGGCGGCCGAGGGAATGCGGACCTTTTCGAGCAGCCGGATCGTCTCGGCCTTGGCGTCGACCGCCGAAATGTCCCTGTGGCAGAGCAAGGCCTCTGAAATCTGGTCGCCGATGGTGAAGAGCGGATTGAGTGACGTCATCGGCTCCTGGAAGATCATCGACACGTCGTTGCCGCGCACCTTCCGCATCTCATGCTCGGGAAGAGAAAGCAGGTTGCGGCCGCCGAGCATGATCTTGCCCTCGACGCGGCTCGAATCGCTCTGTAGCAACCGCATGATCGAGAGCGAGGTGACGCTCTTGCCAGAGCCGCTCTCCCCGACGATCGCCACCGTCTCGCCCGGCGCGACCGAGAAGGAAACATTGCGCACGACGGGTCTCCATGCGCCGTCCACCAGGAATGAAGTGGTGAGGTTCTCGACCGAGAGGATGGGTTCGGCGGCCTCTGCGGCCTTTGCCTGCGACGTGCTCATGGATGCTCCCTTCTTGCGATCCCTGTCACAGCTCAGTCCGGCCAGTTCAGCACGCCGTCGAAGCGATGCCGGCTGCGGTTCTCGATCGGTGTCGCGATGATCTCGTTGGAGGCGCGCGCCTTGTCGAGTTCCTCGGCAAGCCGGGTCGCGACAATGGTCTCCTGGCCAGGATGTAGGTTGCATGGATCGAGATAGAAATAGTGATGCTCCACCTCATGGTCGCGGACGATTACCGGCGGGTTGCCGCGGGCAAGCGCTGCCGCAAGATCCCAGGCGCTGATATGCGCCTCCGGCGCAGAGATGATGACCCGCATGCGGTCGAGCGGGTTGTCGGTGGGATCGGGCTCTATCAGGGCAGTGACGCCGGGGCGGCCGTCGAGAGTCCGCTTCCACAGGTTCAGATAGCTGGTCTCGCGTTCGCGGATGCCGGCATGGTCGCGCTTTTCCCAGGCTTCCAGTGCCGCCATCACGCCATAGATGCTTTCCTTGCCGACCTTCATGCCGCGGCCGATGCCCATGTTCTGCAGGAAGGCGTTGCGCACCAGCTCCTTCTTGCCGGCGACGATGCCGGAGGTGGGGCCACCGAGGAACTTATGGCCGGAATAGAGCACGATGTCGGCGCCCCGCGCCAGGAAGAGCTTGAGGTCGTACTCCGACGCCGCATCGACGATGACGGGCACGCCCTTGGCATGTGCGATCTCGACGAATTCGGAAAGATGCAGCAGGCCGTAATCGACCACATGATGGGATACGACATAGACAGCTGCCGCCGTCTTCTCGCTTATGGCGTTTTCCATGTGGAAGCGGTGTGTCGATGTTGCCTGACCGATCAGCACGACCTTGCCGCCTGCAAGGCGGATCGCCTGATCCACGGGGGCGCCATAGCTCACCACATGGCCCATCTGCACGATGACTTCGTTCTTGTCCGGTGCGGAATCGGGCAGCTTCTCTATGGCGAGCAGGTTGTTGCCGGTGATGGCGCCGGCGACGGCGAGGCTGATGCCGGAGGAGCAGGATGCCGTCACGAAGCCCGCCTCGCCACCCGTCAGCCGGGCGATGACGGCGCTGGCCTTGCGCTGAAGGTCGTTGATCTCGACGAATTGCGGCAGGATCGCCGCCATCGCCGCGATGGCTTCGGGCACGACGATCGACGCGCCGAGGCTCGTCATGGTGCCTGATACGTTGATGAGGGGCCTCAGGCCGATCTTGCTACGGATATCATCGGACATTCTATCTCTCCAAAGTGACGACTGCCGATTGCCATCGACAGTTATGCCATAGTAATGTAATAGCTTCTCGAAATCTCACGAGGAGCGTTGATTTGGACGCCAAGACCCTACCCGCCGCACGCCCTGAAGACGCCCATTCCATCAGAGAAGGGGAAACCAAAGGCGCGCGCCGTTCGCGCGTCAGCGGCATCGACCGCGCGCTGCAGGTCATTGATTATCTCTATGAAACCGGCGCGCCGGCTGGCGCCTACGCGATTGCCAAGGCGATTAAGGCACCGCTTTCGACCGTCTATGTGATCATCGACGACCTGGTCGAAAAGAACATGCTTGGCCGCAATGCCGACGGCTCCGTCTGGCTGGGGGCGCGCCTTTACCACTACGGCCTCGCCTATGCCCGGTCGCTGGATTTCATGAGTGTCGCCACCCGCGAAATGCACGATCTTTGCCGACAGGCGAGCGAGACGGTGCAAGTCTGCGGCCGCGACGGCGACAGCATGCTGGTGCTCGCGATGGCGGACGGACCGAGCCATTTTCAGGTTGCTTCTCGCGTCGGAACGCGCGTGCCGCTCAACTGGACTGCCTCGGGTCGGCTGCTGGTCGGGCATTTGCCCGAAGAGGAAAGGATCGAGCTTTTCAAGCGCTGTGCCCGCACCTCGCCGACCGGTCGGGCCGAGGTCGATGCAGGCGTGCTTTCCGACGCCGCGGGCAAAGCCTTTGACGAGCGCTTGTCCATCCAGGTGGCGGAGTCCGATTATGCGGTTGCCTGTATCGCCTCGCCGGTCGTTGACCGGGATGGTCAATGTGTCGCGACTATTTCGATCGTGCTTCCCGAACAGAAAGCCGTTTCCGACGGCCACCACTATGGCGAACAGGTGCGCGCGGCTGCCGAGCGGATCGAAAAGCTGATGGGCTGGCGCAACCACTGAATTCGTCCTCCTTCGAGCAATTCCGGCGAAAGCGCGACGCGGTTTTGCGTCCGGAATTGCGCAAAAACTAGTCGTTGAGCGATACGATCGCTTCGATTTCGACGGTGATATTGCCAGGAAGCGAGCCGAAGCCGACGGCCGAGCGGGCATGCTGACCCGCTTCGCCGAAGACTTCGACGAAGAGATCCGAGCAGCCGTTGATGACGCTTGGATGATCCTCGAAATCCGGCACGGCATTGACCATGCCGAGCAGCTTGACCACTCGCTTCACCCGGGAGAGATCGCCTAGCGCGTCATGCATCACGGCAAGAAGATTGATGCCCGTCAGCCGCGCATGCTGATAAGCCCGGTCGACGCCGACATCACCGCCGACTTTGCCGGAATGGAGATGGCCGTCTGCTTCTCGCGGCCCTTGACCCGATAGATAGAGCACGTTGCCTTCGCGGACATGGGTCACGAAATTGGCGATCGGCGATGGCGGCGGCGGCAGCTCGATGCCAAGCGCAGCCAGTCGCTGGTAAGGTGTTTGCGCTGCTGAAGCGGCCTGTGTTGGGGAGGTGTTCACGTATGCTCCTGCTATGCGAGCCTGGTGTTTGATTAGCGCCACGAATAGCCGTGGCTGTGACGGACGAGCTTGCGGGCGCGGGGCACGTAGCGGCTGGCGGCGATCGCCTCCGCGCCTATGATTGCGTAACGCGGCTCAAACAGCTTCTGCAGGCGCGAGACGTCGCCGTTAGAATCGGTCGTCTCGAGGTCCGCATCCACGAGATCGAAGATGGTGAAATCGGCTCGTTCGCCGACGGACAGCCGTTTTTCCATCGAAAGCTTGATGACAGAGGCCGGCGCATGGGTGACGGCGTCCACCACCTTGTCGAACGGCATGCCGACCGAGAGCAGCTTGGACATGGTGGTCGCCAAATCCCAGACGGGGAAATTCATGGAATGGCCGTGCAGGTCGGTCGAGATCGAATAGGGCAGCAAGCCGCGCTTGATCGCTGCTTCCGCGACCTTGAACGAGAAGGAGGCGCCTCCATGGCCGATATCGAGCCGGACGCCTTCGCCGGCGCAGCGCTCGGCGAGATTGTAGAGGTCCTCGTCCTCCATGATGCTCGACCCGGCTTTGCCGTTGAAGCAATGGGTGACGACATCGCCCGGTCCGAGAATTTCGAGCACTTCGTCGTAGAGCGCAGGCGGCTCGCCGACATGCACCATCATCGGCACCTTCAGGATCTTGGCGATCTTCTTGCCGAGCTTGACGGGTGTGACCCCCCAGGAGCCGGTGATCACATGGCTGGCCCGCACTTTGATGCCGACGATATGCTCGCTGTTCTTGGCATAGCATTCCAGGATGCGGTCGAGATCGATATCCTTGATATCACGCAGTTCGGGGACGCGATTGCATGCGACAAGGCCGATCGAGCCAAGATTGAGGAAGGCCTTAATGCGCTCCCTGGACGGTTCGATGATATATTCGCGGAAGCCATGAAAATTGGCTTCGCCGGCCGAACCCGCATCGACCAGCGTCGTGACGCCGCGCTCGGCGCCGCACTCGGACGGGCGGATCGAGATATCAGTGCCGCCATGCCAGATATGAACATGCAGGTCGATCCAGCCGGGCGAGATCCAGGCATCCTTGCCGTCGACGCGCTCGACATCGCTGGGAGCCGCAAGCTGCGGGCCGAAAGCGGTGATCTTGCCTTCGGCGCCGATAAGGATGTCGATGACGCCAGCGGTGGCATCGCCACCGAAAGCCATGGGCTTCACATTGGTGAGGAGGAGCGGCTTGGCCGCTTTTTCACCGGTCATTTACAGGTCCTTTCGAAGTCTTGGATCGAGCATGTCCCGCAGGCCGTCGCCGACCATTTGCAGCGAGAGCACGGAGAGAATGATGGCAAAGCCTGGGAAATAGGTCATCCAGTCGGCCTGGCCGATATATTGGCGGCCGGCGGCGATCATGGTTCCCCAGGTCGGGATTTCGGGGCTTACGCCGAGGCCGAGAAACGAGAGCCCGGCTTCGGCGAGCATGGCGCTGGCGAAGAGAAACGAACCCTGCACCAGGATCGGCGACAGAAGGTTTCTGAGCACATGCCGCGTCATGATGTGGAATGTCGAGATGCCGAGAGCCTTGGCGGCCTCCACGTAAGGCAGTTCGCGGATGACAAGCGTCGAGGCGCGGACGATGCGGGCGAGCCGCGGTGCGTACACGATCGACAGCGCGACGATGACCGTCGTCAGCGATGGGCCGAGGGCTGCGACGAGCGCGATGGCAAGCAGGATATCGGGAAATGCCATCATCGCATCGATCAGGCGGGCGATCGGCGTGTCGAGCTTCTGGAAGAAACCGGCAAGAAGACCCAGCGTGACACCGATCCCCGCCGATAATGCGACGACGGCAGCTCCGACGAGCAGCGACAATCGTCCTGCGTAGATGGTGCGGGAGAAGATATCGCGGCCGAATTCATCGGTACCGAACCAGTAAACGCCGCTTGGGGGCTTCAGTCGATTGACGATCGAGAGTTTCGAGGGCGAATAGGGTGCGATCCATGGGGCAAGGATGGCAAGCAGCACGAAGATCGTCAGCACAATGAGGCCGGCAGCGACAGTCTTGCGCTTCAGAAGCCGGCGAAGGAACTTGCTTCGCTCGCTCTGTGCCTGTTTTGGTGTATTGGTTGCGATATCGGCCATCAGTAGCGTACCCTCGGATCAACCAGCAGATAGAGCATGTCGATCGCAAAATTGATCAGGACGTAGAGGCCGGCGATGACCAGCAGAGCCCCCTGGATGACCGGATAATCGCGGCGCAGCACCGCCGAGACGACGAGGCTTCCGATACCCGGCAGCCCAAAGACGGTCTCGGTGACGACAGCGCCGGAAATCAGCACGGCGGCTGTCAGTCCGAGAACGGTCAGGATTGGTATGAGCGCGTTCTTCAGCGCGTGTTTCAGGACGACGCGGCGTTCGATCAGCCCTTTGGCTCGGGCGGTGCGGATATAGTCGTCCCCGAGCACGTCGAGCATCGATGCGCGGGTGAAGCGCAGGATCAGCGCCGAGGAGACGAGACCGAGTGCGACGGCCGGCAGCGTCAGATGATACATGCGATCAAGGAAGCTTGTGCCCGGTCCGCCATAGCCGGAAACCGGAAACAACCCCAGGCGAACCGCGAAGATTTGCATCAGGATAAGGCCAAGCCAGAAGCTCGGTATGCTCGCCGCCACCATGCCGATCGCCATCGAAGCCTGATCGACGAACGACCCGCGCCGATAGGCAGCATAGATGCCGATCGGCAGCGCGATGACGCCTGCGATGAGCAGCGAGAACAACGTCAGGAAAAAGGTCGGCTCGGCACGTCCGAGAAGTGCGGAGGAAACCGGGATGTTCAGGAAGATCGATTGGCCAAGATCGCCCTTCAGCAATTGCCCGACATAGAACAGGTATTGGACGAAGATGGACTGGTCGAGGCCAAGCCGGGTGCGCAGTTCGGCAATATCCTGCCCGGTTGCATCCGGGCCGAGCATGACGGCCGCCGGATCGCCGGGGGTCACGCGCACGATCACGAAGACGATCGTGACGACGAGAAACATCACGACGATCATGCCAGCAAGGCGTTGAAGGATGTAGCGTATCATTGCGTCGGTTCCCAGAGTGGTTTCGCCTTTCTTCGACCGGCGGAGCCACTCTATTTCTTTGCTCTCTCGCAATTCCGGACGGAAAACTGCTGCGCATCTTTTCTGGAATTGCTCTAGGTCTGCAGACGGACGGGAACGGGCGCCGGCCACAACCGGCGCCCGAGCGCCTTGGGAGGCTTATTTCTTGATCGACGCGTTCCAGAAGTAGGGCCATGGCGCGGGGTTGACGCCCTGAAGCTTGGTGGAGATCGCCGCAACCGCGTTGAAATCGCCGATCTTCATCATGGGAGCTTCGTCATAGATGGTCTTTTGAACGTTCGCCCAAAGCGCGATGCGCTTCTTGGGATCGACCTCCGTGTTGAATGCGTCGATCGCGGCCTTGCTTGTTGGGCTGGTCCACCAGCCGGGCGAGCTTGGCGACAGCGTGCCGATCAGCGCCGGTTCCGGCAGGAAGGGGCTGTGGCTGATGTAGATGTCCCACAGCGCCTTGTCGGCACGGCGTTGCGTGAGCGTCGCCCAGTCCACGACTTGAAGGTCTACCGCGAAGCCCGCCTGTTTCAGATATTCGGCTGCAACCTGCGCCATCTTGTAATGGAACTCGTACTGGCGGCTGGTCAGGATACGGATTGGTTCGCCCTTGTAGCCTGCCGCCTTGGCGGCAGTTGCAGCACCTTCCGGATCGGCGACATTGTAATTCCCTTTGACGCCGGCATCCGTGCTCCAGGTAAAGGAAGCAGGGTAGATGTTGCCGTCGACCGTGTAGAAATTCGTGCTGCCGAAGGCTGCCGCCAGCATGTCTTCCATGCTGAGTGCCTGACGGATCGCCTTGCGGATCGCGACATTCTTCGTGATGCCGTCGGCGGTATTGAAGACGAAGACCGGATAGCCGAACGGCTTCAGGAGCAGCGGCTGGGTCGCCGAAGCCGACTTCAGCTTGTCGAAGGACTCGACCGGAAGACTGTCGATATAATCATACTGGCCGGAAATGGCCGCCTCGACGCGGGTATTGGCATCGGGCACCGGGACGAAACGGATTTCGGCGAGATATTGATGCCGGGCGCCGCCGTAACCGTTGCTCTCGCCATCGCGCGGCTTGTAGCCGTCGAAACGCACCAGCTGGATATATTGGTCGGGCTTGCGCTCCTTCAGCATATAGGGACCGGTGCCGATGAAGTCGGTCATCGTATCCGCCTGCTTGCTGGCTGGAATGATGATGGCGGCGGAGTTGTTGAAAGCAAGCAGCGAGGTGAGGGGGGCATAGGGCTGCTTCAGCTTGATGACGACGGTCGCCGGATCCTGGGCGGCAATCGATTCGATGAAGCCGCCCGCCTGCTTGCCGCGCGATGCCAGCTTGATCCAGCGGTTAAGCGAGGCGACCACATCGTTGGAGGTCATGACGCTGCCGTCATGGAACTTGATGCCGGTCCTGAGCTTGATCGTGTAGGTTTTGCCGTCGGCGCTGATCTCGGGCAGGCTCTCGGCAAGAAGCGGCGTGACGTTCCAGCCTTTGTCGAAGGTATAGAGTGTTTCGAAGATATGTTGGGTGACGATACCGACGAGATCGGCGGTGGAGGTCATGGGATCGAGCGTTGGTGGCTCGCCGATGGTCGCGACATTGATGACGCCACCTTTTTCCTGGGCCATCAGCAGCGAGGGCGCCGCAACCAAAGCAGCCGCAACTAGGAATCCGAGTCCTAACTTCATCGATACACTCCCAATTATGTTCCACAATTGTGTTATATAGAATTTTATAACAGAATACAGGACGCGCAGGGACTGTCAATGTTGGTGAAAACAAGCGCACATCGGCTTGAATGCACAGAGGTTCGGTTTGCCGAAACACTTTGGTTAGGGCTCTGTTGCAAGAATCCTGATTGGTCCCAGAGAGGGCTTTCTGCGCCTCGGTCACGCGGCTTTTGCGTCGAGGTTCTGGGTTAGGATTGCCATAACTTCGTTGAGCGCGCTCGGTCCAATACCGAATGCGCGTTCAACGATGCGAGCTTCGCCACGGACGTCGCCGGTCAAGTTGAGGATCGCGGCGTGGCCCTTGCGTAGAGCCCGCATCACCTCGAAACCCTTGATCGTCGCGTAGGCGGTTTTCAACGTTTTGAAACATCTCACGGGCCTGATCAGCTGTTTCAGCTTGCCGTGATCTGCCTCAACGACATTGTTCAGGTATTTGACCTGCCGGTGCGTCGGTTCCGTTGGGCATTTGCCATCGGCCTTCAGTTCCGAAATCGCGATGCCGTAAGTCGCCGCCTTATCGGTATTGATGACCGTCGGCTTTTCCCAATCCTTCAGGCCGTTCAAGGCCTTGCCAAGAAAGCGTTTGGCGGCCTTGGCATTCCGGGTGGGCAAGAGATAGAAGTCAATCGTGTTGCCGAACTTGTCGACGGCCCGGTACAGGTTAGTCCACTTGCCACGAACTTTCACATAGGTCTCATCGACCCGCCAGCTTGTTGATTGCGGGCGCCGCCAATGCCAGCGTAGTCGTTTTTCGATCTCCGGCCCAAATTTCTGGACCCAGCGATAGCTCGTGGAATGATCAACAGCGGCGCCCCGCTCGCCCATCATCTGTTCAAGATCGCGGTAACTCACCCCATAGCGGCAATACCAACGAACCGCCCACAAGATCACGTCGCCCTGGAAATGCCGCCACTTGAAATCGCTCATCAAAAGTCTCGCTGAAAATCACCGCCGCTCTTTCCCGCATGAACGGATTCTTTGCAACAGAGCCGTATTTCACAAATGCTTATGCGGCTGCGCCACTGACTATCGACGAGACCGAAGTGGCGGATGCCATCGAGGCATAACGGCTTGAAAGTCAATTCCGCTTTGCGAAGCGTTGGATGCGAAAGTCCTGCAGGGGAATGTCCGTTTTCCCTGTCGCCATGATTTCCGCCATGACGTCGCCAACACCGGGTCCGAGTTGGAAGCCGTGGCCGGAAAAGCCGAACGCGTGGAAGAGTCCAGCCGTCGTCGACGACGGCCCCATCACCGGAAGGCCGTCTTCGACATAACCCTCGCAACCCGACCAGGTGCGTATCACGGCGACCTCTTTCAGCGCCGGCAAGATCGGCAGCAGCGACCGGAGCTGGCCCGGCAAGCGCGCCGGATCCGCCTTGGCGTATCCAGTATCGAGTGAAACGTCGGTGCGTTCGGCGCCGCCACCGAAGACGATGTTGCCCCGCTCCACCTGCCGCAGGTAGCCGCCGCCGTGATCATGCGCCCAGACGCCGACGACCGGGAGAATTCGATAGGGGAGAGGTTCGGTCACGCCCATTTGCGGGCCTCTGGCAGTAATCGGGACTGTCTCTCCAAACAGGCCCGCGACGCGCGCACCCCAGGCACCTGTCGTGTTCAGCAACATCGAGGCTTCATGCGAGCCCTTCGACGTTTCCACCTGAAATCCATAGTCACGTTTTCTGATGGCCCCGATGCCGACATTTTCGACGATGTCGGCGCCTAGTTTTCGGGCGGCACTCGCAAAGGCCGGTGCGATAAGGCGCGGGTTGCCGCTTCCATCGTTCGGGGAAAAGGATGCCGCGATTGCCTCTGGACCAAGGCCAGGAAAGCGCGACCTTACGTCCTTCGCGGTCAGTTCCTCCAGTTCCAGTCCCCATGGGCGGGCCTCTTTGATGAAGGATCGCATAGCTGTAAGTCCTTCCTGGCCGAACACCAGCCTTAGGTGGCCAGTTGCGCGGAATTCCACGTCGCGCCCAAGCATGATCTCGGCCTGTCGCCACAGAGCGAGGGAGCGGTGAGCAAGCGGCAATTGCGGAACATATCGGCCGCTTCGCCTGATATTGCCGAATGACGCGACCGTCGCGCCGCTTCCGATCCGGTTGCGTTCGATGAGCGTCACGCGGACTCCACGCCGGGCGAGAAAAAAGGCAGAGGCAGCTCCCATGAGGCCGCCGCCCAGCACGATAGCGTCCATCGAGGATCTCCAGAGGCTGAAAACAGTCCCCATCCTGTCCGACCCCGCTCGGCGCTGTCAAAGTCGGGATTATGCGATGCCCATAAGTCCGGCCTATGGGTTTTGCCGGTCGTCAGAGCATAAGTCCGGCTTATGACATTTGGCGTTTTCGCTCTTGGACCTTTCCGATCCGTCCATGCCAGTTTCGTGAAAGGCAATGGAAAGGAACGGACATGGCGGATGCGGCAAGGCAGGTAGTAGAGGCTTCGCAGCAGGACTGGAAGATCGGCGTCGATATCGGCGGCACCTTCATCGATTTCTGCGCACTGGAAAGCCGCTCCGGTCGCGTTGCTTCGTTGAAGGTGCTGACGACGCCCGATGATCCGGGAGCGGAATTGATGACCGGGCTTTCGTTGCTTGCCGAGCGCGAGGGATTGGAGCCGGAGGCAATCAGCCGTTTTGTTCATGGTACCACGGTCGGTATCAACACCGTCATCCAAAGACGTGGCGTATCGCTTGCTCTCCTGACGAATGCCGGTTTTGAAGATGTCATCGAGCTCGCTCGGCTGAGAATGCCTGACGTCTATTCTCTCTTCTGCTCGCGGCCGGAACAGTTGATCGCACGGGACATGATCTTCGGCATCCCCGCTCGCTTGCGGGCCGATGGCAGCGAAACGCAGGCGCCTGATATGAAAGTGGTTGCCACGGCGGTCGCAGCGGCAAAGGCCAAGGGTGCAGCGGGCATCATCATATCCTTTCTGCATGCCTGGCGCGACGATGCCCAGGAAACTGCGGTCAAGAACGAAGTCGAAAAGCTCGCCCCCGATCTCTTCGTTTTCACGTCCTCGGAAGTTTGGCCGGTCATCCGCGAATATGAGAGGACGACGACCGCGATCCTCAACGGCTACGTCCATCCGCGGGTTTCGGGTTATCTGACGGCTCTCGAAGACAAGCTCGCATCGCGCGGGGTGAAGGCGCCGGCCCTGCTGACGAAATCGAACGGCGGCGTGATGAACGCGGCGGAAGGAAAGCGTTCCTGCGTCCAGATGCTGCTTTCCGGCACGGCCTCGGGCGTGATCGGCGCCGCCTGGCTGGCGCGCCTGGCCGGTGAGAAGCATGTCCTCACCCTCGACATCGGCGGCACCTCCGCAGACTTCGCCTTGATCATCGACGGCGAGCCGCAATTCGGGACGGGCGAGCTGATTGGCGAGTTCCCGCTTCATATTCCCTCGGTCTCCGTCAGTTCCATCGGTATCGGCGGAGGCTCGATAGCCAGCGTCGATGCCCATGGCATCTTGCGGGTCGGGCCGGAATCGGCCGGCTCGATGCCCGGTCCCGCCTGTTATGGCCGGGGCGGCACGCAAGCGACCGTGACCGATGCCATGGCGGTCTGCGGCTGGCTGGGGCACAGCGAGATGGCCTATGGCCAGTTGCAGATCGATGTCGGGCGGGCACGTGCGGCCGTCGCAACGCTTGCCGAGCGTATCGGGCGCTCGGTTGAAGAGGTGTCCCAGGCCATTCTCGACATCGCGATCTCGGAGATGTTCGTCGAGGTGGAAAAGCTAGCGTCGCGTGCAGGGGTCGACTTGCGGGAGTTTACCCTTATGCCGTTCGGCGGCGGCGGCCCCATGCTGGGCGCGTTCCTGGCTCGCGAATTCCGCATGGCAAAAGTCATCGGGCCGCCGCGTCCGGGCGTTGTATCGGCTCTCGGCGGTCTGGTCGCGAATCTGCGCGGTGACTTCATCAAGACGGTCTTCACGCATCTGTCGCCAGAAGCCGCGCCGTTGCTGCGCGGTTCTTCGGAGGCGCTGTCGGACGAAGGGCGAAGCTGGCTCGTCAATCAGGGGCACGAAGGGCCTGCCGAACTGCGGATTTCCGCCGATATGCGCTATGTCGGCCAAAGCTTTGAAATCGAAGTGCCGCTGCAGCCGGCCTGGGTGGAGGACGGCGATCTCGCCGCAATGGAAGAGGCGTTCCATGCCATGCACGCCCGTCTCTATGATTTTGCCGATCCGGACGGCAGGATCGAGATCGTCAATCTCCGTCTGTCCGCCATCGGCGCCGGACCGGCGCTGCAGACGACCGTCGACCTCGAAGAGATTGCCGGCATGGCCGAACCGGAACGCGAAATACCGGTCTATACCGGCAAGGCGTTCGAATGGATCGCACTATACCGGCGGGACCAGCTGCATTCCGGCGGGCGCTTCAGCGGCCCTGCCGTCGTGGCCCAGGACGATACGACCTTCGCCATTCCCGCCGGCACGCAGGTGACGATCGATCGCCACCAGAACCTTCATCTCACCTTTCCGGAGTAACGGCCCATGTTCGACCGTTCGAACCTTCAAGTGTTTGCCAACCATACCAGGGCTGCCGCCGAAAACATGGCCTATACGCTGCAGCGGACGGCCCATTCGGCCTTCGTCAAGGAGACGGAGGATTTCACCGTCATGCTGATCAATCGCAAGGGCGAAACCTTCGGCGTGCCGATGGGCCTCGGCGCGACATGGTATCCGGGACTTACCTATACCCGGGCCATCGAAATGATCGGGGACTACAAGCCGGGCGACGTTGCTTTTACCAATGATCCCTACTCCTGCTTCGTGGCCACGCACGCGCCCGATACGCACCTCTGGAAGCCGGTTTTTTACGAGGGCGAGATCATCGCCTGGACCGGCGGGCATATCCACAATACCGACATGGGCGGCGCCGTGCCGGCCTCCCTGTCGCGCGCGTTGACGGAGATCCATCAGGAAGGCATTCGCTTCCCGCCGATGAAGCTGGTCAATGAAGGTATCTTCGACGAAGACATCCTGAAAATCATGACCACGAATGTGCGTAAACCAGACCTCAACATCGGCGACATCAAGGCGCTCGTCGGGGCGCTGAACACCGGTGAGCGCAAGATACTTGCCATGGTCGAGAAATTCGGCAAGCAGGCATTTCTGGAAGGCGCAGACGCGCTTCTCGATCACGCCGAAGCGCAGGCGCGTGATCTCCTGCGGACAATGCCGGATGGCACTTGGGAATTCGTCGACTATGCCGACGAGGATTCCGTCGAGGCCAATCCATGCCGCCTGAAGCTGACGCTGACGATCAGGGGTGATGAGGCGATCCTCGATTTTACCGGCTCCGATCCGCAGCTCGGCTCGTCGCTCAACGTTCCCTCGGGCGGCGATCCGCGCCACACCATGCTGCTGGTCGGCGTCTATTACATTCTCTACACCCTGAACCCCAAGATCCTGCTCAACACCGGCCTGACGCGCCCCTTTACCTGCATTGCGCCGCAGGGGAGCGTTCTCAATCCGGTACCGCCGGCGGCAGTCGGCATGCGTTCGCTCACCTGCGCGCGCTTGCGGTCGGTGATCTTCGGCGCCTTCTGCCAGGCGGTTCCCGAATTGCTGCCCGCCGCGCCGGCCGGCAACAATTGCATCGTCAACGTCATGACCACGGACGAACGGACGGGCCGCAGCGTGATCGCCGCCGTCAATCCGGTGGTCGGCGGCGGCGGCGGGATGCCGCATCGTGACGGGACCAACGGTTCGGGCGCCGATGCTGCCTATCTGAAGAATACGCCCATCGAAATCACGGAAACGGAAGTGCCGATCGAGTTCGTCAAATACGGGCTTGCCAGAGACAGCGGCGGTGCCGGCCGCTGGCGTGGAGGCCTTGCGACCGAAATGGCGTTCCGCGTGTTCGCGCCCGGAAGCCGGATCACGGCTCGCAACCGCGACCGCAGCTTCTTCCGCCCCTGGGGGCTGCTCGGCGGCAAGGCGGCAGGGCTCTCCGATATGGTATTGAACCCCGGGCGCGAGGACTTTCGTCGCCTCGGCAACATCGATACTGCCGTCCTCCAGCCGGGAGACGTACTCGAGATCCGTTCGGCCGGAGGCGGCGGCCGCGGAAATCCACTCGAGCGCGAGGACTGGCGCGTGCTGCAGGATGTGGAGCGCGGCTATGTTTCCGTTGAAGTGGCCGAGCGCGATTATGGCGTGGTCATTCGCGACGGCAAGGTCGACGAAGCCGAAACGTCCCGGCTCAGGGCATCGCGCACGAGTCCAACGGCCCACTTTCACTACGGTGATGAGCGTGAAGGCTACGAGGCGCAGTGGACATCAGCTGCTTACGACCTGCTCACGGCTATTCTCGCCTGTCTTCCGATCCATTGGCGGTTCTTCACCAAGACGGAGATTTTCCGCCGAATGAAGGGGCGTGCCGGATATGAGGGCGTCGCCGCTGCTTTTGCCGATGTTCGCGCCCGGTTCCCGGAAATGCCGGAGGTTCGTCTTGAAAACAGAGAGGCGGCCGAATGAGCAGAAGTGTGCGTCCGGCTGGAGACGCGGGGCGCATCGTCCGCCTCGCCGAGCAGGGCCGCCAACCCGTCCACTTCCTGCTTGACGGGATCGAACGGGAAGCCCTGGCCGGCGACACGGTGCTGACGGCCATGCTGACATTCTCACCGGTTCTTCGGCAATCCGAATTCGGGCCGGAGGGGCGAGCAGGCTTCTGTCTGATGGGCGCCTGTCAGGACTGCTGGGTCTGGCAACAGGATGGAACCCGCCTGCGCGCCTGTTCGACCCTCGTCGCGAGCGGCATGTCCCTGCTGACTCAGGCACCGGGAGATTGGCCATGACGACGAATGACCGGAAGGCAACCGTGATTATCGGGGCTGGTCCGGCGGGCATACGGGCAGCCGCGCTTCTGGTGGCCGCCGGTATCCGGCCCGTCGTCATCGATGAGGGGATGAGGGCCGGCGGCCAGATATATCGCCGTCCCCAGGAGGGCTTTACGCGGTCAGCCCAGCAGCTCTATGGATCGGAAGCCGGCAAAGCCCTTGCCCTTCATTCCCTCTTCGATCGTATGGTCGCTCGCGGGGAGGTCGAATACCATCCTCGAAGTTCAGCGATGGCACTCGCCGCCAATGTGCTGCAGGTGCTGACTCCAGCCGGTCGTCGGGAGTTCGCCTATAACAGGCTGATACTCGCGACCGGCGCAACCGACCGGTTGGTACCGCTGCCGGGCTGGCAGGCACCCGGCGTCTACAGCCTCGGGGCTGCGCAGATCGCCCTGAAGGCGCAGGGCGTCGCTCTGGGGCGAAGGATCATTCTCGCGGGATCCGGGCCGCTGCTGACCCTCGTTGCGGTCCAGCTTCTGAAGGCGGGTGCGAATGTTGCGGCCGTTCTCGATACCTCTTCCGTTCGAATCCAGATCCTTGCGCTTCCGGGCATGATGGCAAGGCCGGCTCTGGTCCTGCGAGGTCTGGCGATGCGGGCGAAACTCGGCCTGATATATCGCGCAGGCGTGACACTGACGGATATCGTCAGCGATGAAAGTGGCCCGACGGCCGTTCGCTGGCGGGATGCCGGTGGGCGCGATCATCATACCGAATGCGATCTGGTCGGCATTGGCTGGCACCTGAGAGCCGAAACGCAGCTTGCCGGCCTAGCCCAATGCAGGTTCGATTACGATCCGGGCTGGGCCCAGTGGCTGCCGCAGGCGGATCGAATGGGCCGAGCCGCCGATGGCGTCTATCTTGCCGGTGACGGCTTGCGTATTCTTGGCGCCGATGGCGCAGAAGTTGCAGGGCGGCTTGCCGCGAGCGCCTGCCTTGCCGATATGGGATTGCCCTATCCAAATCCGGCACGGGATCTCCAGCGGCTTGCCCGCTACGAACGCTTTGCTCGCGCCATCGCCCGCGCCTTTCCCTGGCCCGCCGGCATGGTTCGATCCGTTCCCGATGAAACGATAGTCTGCCGCTGCGAAGGCATCAGTGCCGGCGATCTGCGTGAGGGCGTCGACTATGCCGGAGGTGAGGCAAACCGGGTAAAGTCAATGTCGCGTGTGGGTATGGGACGATGCCAGGGACGGTTTTGTCAGCTCGCCGGCGCCGAATTGATTGCGCAGCGTGCGGGAGTCCCGGTTTGCGAGGTCGGTCGTCTGCGCGAGCAGGCGCCTGCTCGTCCGCTGCCGATCGGATCCTGGATAAACGACACGTGACCGAGTTCGGTTCGACTATGCCGACGCGATTTTACTCCGGCGCTACTTCGCCATCCTTCAACACGCCGGCGCAGGCCTGGCGCAGATAGTCGCGCATCGTAAGATGGCTGCCCGTCAGGGGACGGTCCCGGCTGGTCAGCAGCGCGATCGGGACGGTCTTTCGCGGCAGCAGCGGCCGGCGCACAAGGCCGGGAAACTGTTCCCACGGCAGCAGACCATCCACGATCGCGACACCGAAACCGTTGCGGACAAAAGGCAAGGCGGTAATGGAGATGTCGATCTCGATCGCGGGATTGAACGCCTGGTTTTCCGAAGCTGCGGCATTGGCAAGCAGCTGGCCGGGGAAGGTATCCGCGCGGTAGGAAATCAGCGTCTCGTTCTGAAGATCGGCGAAGGTGATGCTGTCGCGCGCGGCAAGATGGTGCCCCTCCGGCACGATGCAGATGAGTTCGGCATATCCGAGCGTTTCGACGTCGATGCCGGGCCGCGCGATGTTGTTCATCACGATGCCGAGCGGGGCATCGCCATTGCGGATCATATCGACGACGTTGATCAGTGGTGCGATCAGCGAGCGGACGACGATATCCGGATAGGTCGTCCTGAAGGCGAGAAGCGCCTTGGGTACGATCGACATGGCAGGCGGTGTCGTAGCCGCGATCCTGATCAGTCCCGTCCGCCCGAAGCGCATGTCGGTCGTTCGGCGCCGAAGCGCTCCGAGCTCGGAAAAGATGCGCTCGGCTTCCGGATACAGTTCTTCGGCCTCCCTCGTCGGGACCAGCTTGCCGCGCACGCGGTTGAAGAGTTTGAACCCCAGCTGGTCTTCCGCGTGCAGCAGGATCTGGCTCAGCGCCGGCTGCGTGATGTTGAGCATGGCGGCAGCGCCGGTCACCGTTCCGGATCGCATGAGCATGCAGAAGACTTCGAGCTGACGGGCCTGCATCAGGAAAATCCATCTGGTCTGGTTCGGTCGCCGGCGAAGTCTAGCATGGGCGACCCATTTCAGAAGTCGGCTACCTTGCCCCATGCGGATTGCAGGAAGCGGTCGGGGTGATAGGGTTTCGGGTCAACTATCGGCGTGGCACCGGTGACGATATCGGCGATCAGGTGGCCGGCTCCAGGACCGATGCCGAAGCCGTGGCCACTGAAACCGGCGGCCAGCACGATGCCCGGTATGGATGCGATCTCGCCTATACCGGGCACGCCGTCAGGGGTCGAATCGATGTAGCCGGCCCAGCTTGCGGTGATGCGGCGGTTTGCGATGGCAGGCAGCAATTCGCGCGCACGGTCATAGGTAAGCTGGATCGTGCCTCTATCGATGGCCGGATCGAGGATGCGCATTCGCTCCATCGGCGTGGGCTGGTCCAGATGCCAGCGCGACAGGTTTTCATGGCCGCTGCGAAAGCCCTCGAAGCCGCCGAGAGAGAGCGCGCGCCATCGGCGAACGAACATTGGCAGAAACTGTGCCCCGAACCGCAGGGTCTGCGGCGTGGGATCGACACGGCCCCGCCCGCTGATCGCGAGCGTATGGCCGCCGTCACCTCTGCGCGTCACCGAAACATGCGCGGTATGGAGAGCATCCGGGAGCTCGCCGTCGCCGGCGCTGACCGAAAGGATCGACGAGCGGATCGACGCCTGCGGAAAGCGTATGCCGAGCTGGCGGCAGAAGGACGATGCCCAGGCGCCGCCGGACAGGATGGCAATCCTCGTCCTGATCGTGCCTTTCTCGGTCACGACGGCGGAAAGCTTTCCGCCTTCGGTTTCTATGCCGCGCGCCGCGCAATTCTGGCGCAGGCAGCCCCCCAACTTCATCAGGGCGCGAGCGACCGCCGGTGCAGCGTTGGCCGGATCGGCGATGCCATCTGTCGGGGAAAAGACGCCGCCCTTCCAGACGCGAGCGGTCGCCCTGCCGCGCTCGCTGGCCTGAATGCTATCGAGCATATGCGTGGTCACACCGACGCCGCGGGCAAAGTCGCGCCAGCGCGCCCATCCGGCAAGCTCTTCCTCGCTATTGCTCAGATAGAGGAGGCCGCAGCGACGAAAGCCGGTGTCCTCACCCGTTTCCGCAGCGAATTGATCCCAAAGCTCGAGGCTTTTCGTCGCCATCGGCAGCTCGCGGGCATCGCGGTTCTGTTGTCTGCACCAACCCCAGTTGCGGCTGGATTGTTCGGCGCCGACGCGGCCTTTTTCAAGGAGAACGACTTTGAGGCCCCGCTTTGCCAGATAATACGCGGCAAAAACGCCGACAATCCCAGCCCCGATGACGACGACATCGGCTGACGTCGGCAATTCGGGAGAGTTTTCGACAAGGGTGAGCGGTGCGGGCATGGATGCGGGTCTCCTATCGAACCGACAGCATAGCGAAATGATGGGACATGAAGCTGCCGCACAACCGCGCCATGCAGCATAAGATTCTGCTCATGGGGAACCAGGCGGCTGATTGTGCCGGGTGGATTCATGCAGAATGAAATAGACAAGATAGAGCATGGTGTTATGCTCAATCTTGAAAACCTTGCAGCATAAAATGCCGCGATATAAGGGAAAGATTTGCCGATGAAGCTCGACCGTATCGACGTCAAGATCCTGTACGAACTTCAGAAGAACGGCCGCATCACCAATGTCGAATTGGCGGAGCTGGTCAATCTATCGCCGAGTCCCTGTCTGATGCGGGTCAAAAAGCTGCAGCAGGAAGGCTATATCGAGGGATATTCTGCCCAGATCAATATCGGCAAACTGGGCCAGACGCTGACGGTCTTTACGGAAGTCACGCTCAAGAACCACCGGCAGATCGACTTCGCGCGTTTTCTTTCGGCAGTGGAGAAGGTCGATCAGGTCATCGAATGCCACCTCGTTTCAGGCGGCTATGATTATATGCTGAAGTTCGTGACGGCTGGTATCGGAGAATATCAGACGATCATGGAGCGCCTGACGGACCTGGATATCGGCATCGACAAGTATTTCAGCTTCGTGGTGCTCAAGTCGCCGATCGTCAAGGCGCACATGCCCTTGACCAGCCTGTTTCCCATGTAGCGTCCAATGGCATTTTCGGGCTGTGCCCGGCTAGCCGTGGCCATACTCGCGCTTGAGCTCCGGGTCCTGAACGAGATTGTCGAGCCAAGTCGGATCAAGCTTGGGAACAGATCCGAACAGCAGCTGGGAATAGGGATGGCGAGGCGCATCGGCGGCCTCGCGCGTGATCTGCTCAACTTTCTTGCCACCATACATTACGACGATCTCGTCGCAGATCGCTTCGACCACCGACAGATCGTGGCTGATGAAGATGTAGGATAGATGCAGTTCACGCTGCAGTTCCTTAAGCAGATCAATAATCGCCGCTGCAACCACCGTGTCGAGCGCGGATGTGATTTCATCGCAAATGATCAGGCGCGGCTCGGCTGCGAGCGCGCGCGCAAAATTCACGCGCTGCTTCTGTCCCCCTGACAGTTCCGACGGATAGCGATAGCGAAGCGCTCGCGGCAATCGCACCATATCGAGCAATTCGTCGACCCTGGCCGCTCGGGCTCTGCGGTCCATCCCATGATAGAAAGCCAGGGGCCTTTCGAGAATATCGGCGATCGATTTTGCCGGATTGAGTGCGGTGTCGGCATATTGAAAGACGATCTGCATTTCCCGCAACTGGTCGCGCGTGCGCAACTTTGCGGCGCGGTTCATCTCGCTCCCGTTGAAGCCGATGGTGCCTGACACTGCAGGCAATATGCCGGCGATTGCGCGCGCCAGTGTGGATTTTCCACATCCGGACTCACCAATAATGCCGAGATTTCTGCCTTTCTCCACCGCAAGGCTCACGGATTGAACCGCGCAAACCGCCGGAAGGCCGTTGGGCTGCATATCGCCATAGCCCGCCACCAGATTGTCGATCCTAAGCACGGATGCAGTCGCTCCGCTTGTGTTGCTGTCGCGAGCAACCTGCTTCGGCTCGAAGGCGGCCAGCAGCTCGCGCGTATAGGGATGGCTCGGCCGTGTGAGGACCGCCTCGGTTTTCGCTAGCTCCTGGATTTCACCGCCCTTGAGCACGGCAATCCGATCGGCGATCTGTGCGACGACTGCCAGATCATGTGAAACATAGACGCCGGCAATGTCGCCGGTGCGGATGACGGACTTGAACGCCTTCAGCACATCGATCTGCGTCGTCACGTCGAGTGCGGTCGTCGGCTCATCGAAAATGACAAGCTTCGGTTCGCCGATCAGAGCCATAGCGGCGGCCAACCGCTGCAACTGGCCTCCCGAGACCTGATGCGGATATCGTTCGCCGATTGTTTCCGGGTTCGGAAGCGATAACGCACGGAAGAGCTCTATCGCACGCCGGCGCGCCTGTTCGGGCGGCATCAGCCGGTGAATGCGAGTGACCTCGATCACCTGCTCCATGATCTTCGTCGCCGGGTTAAAAGCGGCCGCCGCACTTTGCGGAATATAGGCGACCGTTGTGCCGCGGACCTTTGAGCGTTCGTTTTCGGAAAGGGCGGCCATGTCCTGTCCATCGACCTGGATCGTACCGCCGGAGATGCGACAGCCCTCGCGCGCATGCCCCATGAGCGTCAGCGCAATCGTCGTCTTGCCGGAGCCGCTTTCGCCGATGAGAGCAACGATTTCGCCTTTGGCAATGTCGAAGCTTACGCCCTTGATGATCTCAACGACGCGACCGGAGTCGGTCTTGGCTTCGACCCTCAGATTTCTGATTTCAACCAGATTGGCCATCGTCATGCGCTCCTGTCCCTGATCTTGCGCGGCAGGTTGTCGATCAGCAGGTTGACGCTGATGGTGAGGCTGGCAATGGCGAAGGAAGGCACGATCACCGCGGGTGCTGCGAAGGGCAGGCCGCCGATGTTTTCACGAACCAGGGCTCCCCAGTCGGCATAAGGCGGCTGCAGGCCGAGGCCGAGAAAGGACAGACCGGACAAGAGGAGAACGACGAAGACGAAGCGCAGGCCGAAATCCGCCAGAACCGGACGGATGATGTTCGGCAGGATTTCCGAACCGATGATGTAGCCGACCCGCTCGCCGCGGGTGCGGGCAACCGTGATGAAATCCATCGTGTTGATATTGACTGCGAGCGCGCGGGCAAAGCGATAGGCGCCGGGCGTATAGATGACGGCGAGCGTGATGATCAGCACCGGAATGGACGAGCCGACGGCAGCAACAACGACCAAACCGAAAAGCTTGCTTGGAATCGAATTCAAAGCATCGAGAAACCGGCTCAGGATCGTGTCGAACCATCCACCAATAACCGCGGCGATCATGCCCAGCGTCACGCCGCAAAAGCAGCAGAGTGCCACGGCGGCCAGTGAGATGCCGACGGTATAGCGCGCGCCCATCAGAACGCGCGAGAACATGTCACGGCCGAGATAGTCCGAGCCGAGCCATAATTGCTGGCTTATAGGGCCGAAATAGTCGGTATCGACGATATCGCCGACTGAATAGGGGATGATATAGGGCGCGAACAGGGCGACGATCGTCCAGCCAAGGATGATGGCAAAAGCCACGATGCCCACAAGGCTGACATTGTAGCCAAGAAGGGAAGGGGTATGGGAAGCCAAGCTGTTCGTGGTCATCGCAACCTCGGATTTGAGAGGATTGCGACGATATCGGCCATGGTGATCAGCAGGAGATAACCAAGGCAGAAGATCATCGCGCAACTCTGGATGAGGGGGAGATCGCGGGTCGCGACGGCGTCTACCATCAATTTGGCGATGCCCGGATAATTGAAGATGGTCTCGACGATGATCACGCCGCCAACGAGATAGGAGAGCGACAGCGCGACTGCGTTGACGATTGGCCCCAGCGCATTGGGCAATGCGTGCCTGAATACCATGCGGCCGCGCGAGGCGCCCTTGAGAAGGGCCATTTCCACATAGGGCATCTTCAGCGTCTCAATCAGAGCCGCTCTGGTCATGCGGATCATCTGGGCTGAGATGACAAAGGTGAGCGTGATGACAGGCATGGCGTAGATCTTCAGGAGATCGAAGACCGTATGCGCCTCGTTGACGGAGGAGAGCGCCGGCAGCCAGCGCAGATAGACGGCGAATAACAGCACTGCAAGCGTTGCGACCATGAATTCAGGTACCGATATGACGCCGATGGAGACGATCGTGACAATTCGATCATAATAGGAGCCGCGCAGCATGGCGGAAGTAATGCCGAGCAGGAGTGCAAGCGGGACCGAGACGAGCGTCGTGATGGCGGCAAGCTCCAGCGTCGCAACCAGCCGGCGGCCGATCAGCTCCGCGACAGGCATATTGTTAGCATAAGAAATACCGAGATCGCCCTTCATCAGGCCCAGGAGCCATTCCAGAAACCGCAGAATCGCAGGCTCATCGAGATGCATTGCCTTGCGCAGGCCGGCAACCGCTTCCGGCGTCGCTGCCTGACCGAGCAGAATGGAGGCGGTGTCTCCCGGCAGCATGCTCGTTGCGAAGAAGACGGCGAATGACACGATCAGCAAGGTGATGAGCGCGATGACGAGCCGGTTTAGGACAAGAATGGAGACCTCGGATCTCAAAGGCAATGCTCCTACGGCGATCTACGAAACGAACGGCGTTCGCGAGACGGAGGTCCCCGGACGACTTCGCGCCGCCCGGGGAAGTTCAGCGGCCGCTAGGCATCGAGCCACAGATACTCCGCCATTGCATAACCCATCATGCCACCGAGCGGGTTGGCTTCCAATCCGTGCACCTTGCTCGAGAGCGCGTCTACGTTCGAGATATAGGCCGGGATGATGGTACCGGCTTCTTCAGCGATCATCACCTGCATTTCGGCATAGATCTGCTTGCGCTTGGCCTGATCCAGCAAGCCGCGCGCTTCGATGAGCATCTTGTCGAATTTTTCCGATTTGTACTGGCTTTCATTCCAGGGCGCGTTCGAGGCATAGAGGAGCGAGAACAAGATGTCGGGCGTCGGGCGCGGATTTATGTTGCCGAAATGGATCGGCGCCTTCAGCCAATAATTATCCCAATAGCCGTCGGAGGGGACGCGCTGAACATCGAGCTTCATGCCGATATTGGCGCCGGCAGCCTGAATGATCATCGCCATGTCGATCGACGAGGTTGCAGCGTCCGAGGCGATCACCGGGATGGATTGTCCGAGTACCCCGGCCTTCTGGAAATGGAACTTCGCCTTGTCCGGATCGAAGGCCTTCGGCTTCAGATCGTTGTTGTGATAGATATTGGCGGGGGAAACGGGCTGATCATTGGCAACTTCGCCAAGGCCGCGCAGGGCCGACTTGACGATCTGCTCGCGATTGACGAGCGACTTCATGCCATCGACGAAGTCCTTCTTGTTGCCCGGCGTCATGTCGAGGCGCATGTTCAGATTGGTATAATTGCCGCTGGTCGTCTTCGACAACGTAAAGCCTGACTGCCCGTCGATGAGCTTCATGGCGCGCGGATTGATTGACGCGGCGTAGTGGATGTCGCCCGAAAGGAGCGCATTGACGCGGGCATTATCATCGCTGATCGCAAAGAATTCGAACGAGTCGAGATAGGGCTGGCCGGACTTCCAGTAGTTCTTGTTCTTCACCACGACCGAGCGATTGCCCGGGTCGAAGGTTTGGAGAACGAAGGCGCCGGTGCCATTGCCCTTGGAGAAGTCTGTTGTACCGTTGGCGACGATCATGAAGTGATGCAGGGCGAGAATGGTCGGCAGGTCGGCATTCGGGTCGGCGAGCGTGATTTCGACCGTCGACTTGTCGACAGCCTTGAAGCCGGTCATCTGCGCGGCGATCTTGGCGACTTTCGAGCCGACACCGGGATCGAGATGGCGTTTGAGTGAGAAGACGACGTCATCAGCCGTCAGCTCCTTGCCGTCGTGGAATGTCACGCCCTTGCGCAGCTTGACCGTCCAGGTCTTGGCGTCCTTGCTTTCGATGCTTTCGGCGAGCTCCATCTGGGTCACGCCGGCTTTATCGATGAAGGACAGGCGATTGTAGAGCGAGCAACAGCGCACATAATCCGTCGACAGCGATGCCTTGGCAGGGTCGAGCGTATCGGCGGTTGAGGAAGACCAGCCGGCTGCTTTCAGATTGCCGCCGGATTTGGGTGTAGCCGCGACGGCATTCGATGCTCGGCCGAGCACCAGACCGCCCGCCGACATGGCGACACCGCCTGCCAGAAGCATGGTGAGAAGTTCGCGGCGGGTGGCGCCTCGACGAATGGCGTTCTCGACCATCGCGTCATCCGAGGCAGTCCAGTTCATGATCTTGTCGTTCATGTCATTCCCCTTTTTCTGGTTGGCAGTCTGCTTTTTATTGGATGCGGCGATGATGACGGCTGGTCAGGCCGCCTCCAGCGCCCTCACGGCTTCTGCAAGCTCGGCCATGGATTTGAAGTGGTAGTCCGGCGTAGTGAATTCGGCCGGTTCGATCGTGCCGCCATATCCGGCCTGCGCGTGACGGCGCTGGATCCAGCAATTCGTCATCCCCAATTGGCGGGATACGCCGATATCGTGGTACTGGCTCTGCGCCACATGGAGAATGTCGTTCTTGCTGGCATTCTCGCCGGCTACGAAGTCGAAGACCTTGTGAAAGAAGGCCGGATCGGGCTTTTCGGTGCCGGTATCGTCGGCGGTGAAGGCAGCGTGGAACGGATGCCCCAGTTCCGCCGAGAAATGTTCGAAGGCCCAGCGACGGGCGTTCGTCATGGCGATCAGCCGATATTTGCCGGCCAGCTGCGCCAGGGCTTCGGCACTATCGGGAAAGGCTTTCCACTGCCTGGCGGAATCGCGTAGGCGCCGACCATAGGCCTCTTCGGCCGGCAAACCGAGTTTTGGGGCGATGGCGAGATAGACACGAACGAGATCGTCTGGAAACAGATCGGCATCGTCGGCGTAGCGCGCGGCGCGATAGAGCGCCAGCGCCTCCTCGCCATCGATCGTCACCTTCGTTTCGGCCGCAATTTCATTGAGGCAGGTTTTCAGGCCGCCTTCGAAGTCGATCAGCGTTCCGACAACGTCGAAGCTCATATATTTGAATTCTGCCAATGACTTGGTCATGTCTTACCCCAGTCTATTTGCTGCGGCACCGGGTGCCGGCCTTGCGGAAGATTATGCTGTTCCCAGGTCCACTTGTTTTCTGACGCGCCCGAATTTGCCGGGATGGACCTTCATTAAGAATAAGTTTGGCACTTCGACCGCGCCGTTTGCGCCGAATCGGACCAGCGATGCGGCACAAAATTCTGAAAAACGCCTGCACGCGGTATATCGATCCTGGCCCTCGGCCGGTTCAGTCCTTGAGCGCCCGACGGACGTCGGGATCTTCGAGCGTCTGATCAAGCGTCCTTTCCGTTCGTTCGATGATTGCGTCGATCTCGGCGTCCGTGCAGCAAAGCGGCGGAGCGTACCCCAGCACTCCATTGGCGAAGGCGCGGACTACCAGGCCGTTTTCCCAAGCCCGGTCGAAGATGCGGCGTGATGGTTGGGCTTCCGCCGGCAGCGGCGTTTTCGCGGCCTTGTCCACGACCAGCTCGATCGCTGCCAGCATGCCGCGCCCGCGGACATCGCCCACCAGGGGATGATCTCTCAGGCTCTCGAGGCCGGCCATCAGCCTCGTGCCGGCCTTTTTGCCGTTTTCGAGCAGTCCGCCTTCGTAGAGTTTCAAGACTTCCAGCCCGACGGCCGCGCTGACGGGGTGCGCGGAATAGGTGTAGCCGTGACCCACGGCAGAGGCTCCCGCTCCGTCGGCAATGACCTGGTAGACATGATCTGCCATGAAGACGGCGCCCATCGGAACGTAGCCGGAGGTGAGCCCCTTTGCCGTTGTTATGAAATCGGGAACGATCTCGTCTTCGGAACAGGCAAAGAGCGGGCCTGTCCGGCCGAAGCCGGTAATCACTTCGTCGGCGACGAAGAGAATGTCGAGCTCCTTGCAGAGCTCCCGCATGGCCTTCATCCAGCCCTTCGGCGGGACGATTACCCCGCCCGAGCCCTGGATCGGCTCGGCGTAGAAGGCGGCGACCCGGTCTGCGCCAATCGCCTCGACCTTCGCCCTGAGTGCGGCGAGAGACGCTTCGATGATGGCGTTCGCATCCTGCCCGACGGGATTGCGATAAGGATAGGGCGACGGAATTTTGTGCTGCCAGTCGAGGGGAACGCCGAAGCCGGCATGGAAGCTGGGCAGGGCGGTCAGCCCGGCGCCGACCGTCGAAGAGCCGTGATAGCCCTGCTCGATCGAGATGAACTGATCGCGCTGCGGTCGGCCGCGCGCGAACCAGTAGTACCGGATGAAGCGGACGGTACTGTCGATGGCGTCCGAGCCGCCCAGCGTGAAATAGATGTGGTTGAGGTCGCCGGGGGCGCGTTCGGCGAGCTCGGCGGCAAGGCGGATGGCCGATTCACTGCCGAGGCCGAAATAGGCCGTCGCATAGGGAAGCTCGCGCATCTGGCGAGCCGCCGCCTCCACGATCGTTTCGTGACCGTAGCCGGCGTTGACGCACCAAAGACCCGCGAAGCCATCGATCAACTGGCGGCCTTGAGCATCGGTGATCGTCGCTCCCTTGGCGGATGAAAGCACCCGCACGCCCTGCTGCTCATGGCCGCGATAGGAGGCGACCGGATGCACCAGATGGGCACGATCGAGCTCGATGAGGGAATTGCTGTACATGGTCTTCTCCGGATCAGCCGAGCGCCTGGTTGGCGAGGGCGAAAGTAACGATTGTCGAGGAATTGCTGCGCTTGATAACGGGGTTCGCCATGGTGATGCCGCCACCGACATGGACAAGCGAATGGCTGGCGAGCCACGGTGCAAGACCGGTTTCCGCGCCGGTGTCGACGCGCAGGAAGGCACCCGCTTTCCGGCTCATGAAGTGGGACAGGAGCGATTTCGCGTCTTCGATGTCTGGGGCGACGACCGGCCCCACGACCTCGCCTCGGCCGAAGGGACGAAGGCAGGCGAAGGCGGCGACTTTGCCGTCGCGGCGGATGATGGCGAATTCACCCAGATCGGCAAACCGCGTAATGAGAGCGGAGCGGTCGGCGCCGAAAGCCTCGCGGTCGAGCGCTGTGATTGCCGGGATATCGGCCTTGGTCGCCGCTTCGGTGTTTGCCGGCTTCGCAACGGCCGCGACAAGGCCCTGGTGCTGAACGACGGCGCCGGTCTGGCGAAATCCCAGCTTTTCATAGAGGGGTAGGCCATCGGCGGTCGCGATGAGGCGCAGGGGGCGGCTATCCGCGAGAGCCAAAGCGGCCTCCATGAGGCGCCGCCCCAGCCCGCGGCCGCGCATGCTTGCAGCGACGATCACCATGTTGATCGTCGCGCAGTCGGTCTCATAAGGCGTCAGGAACGTGGTACCGACGACCTCGTCATCAGCGGCGATCGCAACGACACCTTTGCTCAGGGCGAGGGCGACTTTCCAGTCCTCCAGGCGATGAGGCCAGCCGGCCTCCTGCGACAGGCGGACGGCAGCATCCAAATGGTCGGGACCGAAAGGCCTGATTTCTATCTGTCGCTCCTGCATGACGCTCCTCGCATTTCTTTGTCCAAGTGTCGGAGCGTCGCAGCCGGAAGATTATCTGAAGGCGATGCCCTGGACGGTATCTTTCGCCGTTGCGGCTCGCCCTTGCCGCATCTTATGCCGTTACCTCGCTAACGGCGGTTGCGAAAGCGGAGGTGCGAGGCGTCCTTATCGGCCGTTCTTGCAAGCAAATGCCAAACGAGCGCCGCTATACGAAACTTTCTGCTCCGAACCTCGCAAAATCAGTAGGCTCCGGTGCCGAAAGCAATCCTATTATCGTGTTCTCCACCAATCGCCTCGAGGGGCAGCACGTAAGGACGAAGCGCATGACCACCTTCCGGCCGAAATATATCACCTTCGACTGCTACGGCACGCTGACCAATTTCCAGATGGCGGAAGCTGCCCGGGACCTCTATGGCGATCGTCTCGATGAGCCGGCGATGTTGCAGTTCATCAGGAATTTCGCCGCTTACCGGCTCGACGAGATCATGGGTGACTGGAAGCCTTATGCGGAGGTGGTGCATAATTCGCTCGAGCGGACGTGCAAGCGCAATGGCGTTGCCTTCAAAGAGGAAGATGCCAGGATGGTTTATGAGCGCGTTCCCACCTGGGGGCCGCATGCCGACGTTCCGGCGGGCCTCGCCAAGGTGGCGAAGGAAATTCCGCTCGTCATCCTGTCGAACGCGATGAATAGCCAGATCATGTCAAACGTCGCAAAGCTCGGTGCGCCCTTCCACGCCGTCTATACGGCTGAGCAGGCCAATGCCTATAAGCCACGCTTCCAGGCCTTTGAATACATGTTCGACATGCTTGGTTGTGGCCCGGAAGACATCCTGCACTGCTCGTCTTCCTTCCGCTACGATCTCATGTCGGCTCATGATCTCGGCATCAAGAACAAGGTCTGGGTCAACCGTGGTCATGAGCCAGCCAATCCCTATTACGGCTATGTCGAAATCGCCGATATTTCCGGTCTGCCCGGCGTCGTGGGGCTCTGAGAAGGGGCAGCCAGATGAAATATTCTTCTTATTGGCATGACACGGCGCCCCGATTTGCGGGAGCGGCTGGCGGCCCGGTCGAAGGGCATTATGACGTCGTCGTCGTGGGCGGCGGCTTCACCGGGCTCGGCGCTGCCCGGCAGCTTGCCATGGCGGGCGCGAAGGTCCTTGTCCTGGAGGCCGAGACCGTCGGCTACGGCGCGTCCGGTCGCAATGGAGGTCATCTGAACAACGGCCTGGCGCATAGCTACATTGCGGCAAAGGCGGAATTGGGCAAGGAGCGGGCGATCGCCCTCTATCACGCGCTGGACGCTTCGATCGACACGCTTGAAGCGATTATTGCGGAAGAGGGGATCGACTGCAATTTCCGCCGCGCGGGCAAGCTGAAGCTTGCCTCCAAGCCGCAGCATTTCGAAGGCCTGGCCAGGAATTTCGAAGCGGTGCATGCCGAGGTCGATCCCGATACCGCGCTGCTGTCCGCCGCCGATCTCAAGAATGAGATCGGTTCGCCGTTTCATGGCGCGATGCTGTCGAAGAAGAGCGCCATGATGCATATGGGCCGCTATGTCGCCGGATTGGCAGAGGCTGCCAAGCGACGCGGAGCGGTCATCGTGGAAGGCGCTGCCGTGATGGAGCGTAGCCATTCCGGCGGCAGGCACGTGCTGAAGACCAGCAGAGGCACCGTCACGGCAGACCAGGTCATGATCGCAACCGGCGCCTATACGACAGCCAATTTCGGTTACTTCCGCCGTCGCATCATGGCGGTCGGCAGTTTCATCGTCGCGACCCGGCCCTTGACGGATGTGGAAGTAGCCTCGGCAATGCCCGGCAATCGCACCTGCGTGAACACGATGAACATCGGCAACTACTGGCGCCTGTCACCGGATAACCGGCTGATCTTCGGAGGGCGGGCCCGCTTCTCCGCAACATCGGACCAGCGTTCCGACGCCAGGAGCGGCGCGATATTGCGCGAAAGCCTCGCCCGCATATTCCCCCAGCTCGCCGAGGTTGAGATCGACTATTGCTGGGGCGGTCTCGTCGATATCACCAAGGACCGCTATCCGCGTGCCGGCTATCATGACGGTATCTGGTACGCCATGGGCTATTCAGGCCACGGCGCGCAGCTTTCCACGCATCTTGGGATGACCATTGCGGATGCGATTCTCGGAAGACCCGACCGCAATCCGCTCAAGGGACTCGATTGGCCGGCCGTTCCCGGCCATTTCGGCAAACCCTGGTTTCTGCCCTTGGTCGGTCTGTATTACAAAACGCTCGACAGATTTCAGTGATATAAGCAGGCGGCGGGCCGCAACGAAATCAGCAGCATAAAAGAGGGGCCGCGTTTGCGGCCCCTCTTTTCAGTCCGAGACGCCACACCTCAGTTAAGGCCACCGATGTGGAAGGCCTTCGTTTCCAGATATTCCTCGATGCCGAGCTGCGAGCCTTCACGCCCGAGGCCCGATTGCTTGACCCCGCCGAACGGTGCGACCTCCGTGGAGATCAAGCCGGTATTGAGGCCGACCATGCCGAATTCGAGCGCTTCGCCCACCCGCCAGGCACGCTTCAGGCTTTCGGTGTAGAAATAGGCCGCAAGCCCGTAGGGCGTGCCGTTGGCAATAGTGATGGCCTCTTCTTCCGTCTCGAAGCGGAAGAGCGGCGCAACCGGTCCGAACGTCTCCTCGGCGGCGAGCTGCATGGCGGTGGTGGCACCGGTCAGGACGATCGGCGCGGTATATTGCGGGCCGGCCGGCAGATCTCGCTCGGCTGTCACAATTGTCGCGCCCTTCGAAAGCGCGTCTTCGACATGGCGGTTGATCTTGGCGATCGCCGCCTCGTTGATCATCGGACCGATCGCAACGCCGGCTTCGGTGCCCGGTCCGACTTTCATGGCGTCAACGCGGGCGGCGAGCTTCGTGGCGAAAGCGTCGTAGACGCCGGCCTGGACCAGGATGCGGTTTGCGCAGACGCAGGTCTGTCCACCGTTGCGGAACTTGGAGATGATCGCACCCTCCACGGCAAGGTCGAGATCCGCGTCGTCGAAGACGATGAAGGGGGCGTTGCCGCCGAGCTCGAGGGAAAGCCGCTTGATACTGGCCGCGGCGCCGCGCATCAGGAGCGAGCCGACGGGCGTGGAGCCGGTGAAGGAAATCTTGCGTACTATGGGGTTGGCAAGGATCTCGGCGCCAATCTCGGAGGGCATGCCGGTGACGATATTGATGACGCCTGTGGGGATGCCGGCCATCTCCGCAAGCACGCCGAGCGCCAGAGCCGAGTAGGGGGTGAATTCGGAAGGCTTCACCACGACCGTGCAACCGGCCGCGAGCGCCGGCGCAAGCTTGCGCGTGATCATCGCATTCGGAAAATTCCAAGGGGTGATGATACCGCAAACGCCAACCGGCTCCTTCAGCACCAAAATGCGGCGGTCGGGGGTCGGTGAGGGGATGGTCTGGCCACCGATGCGGCGCGCTTCTTCGGCGAACCATTTGACGAAAGACGCGCCGTAGCGGATTTCGCCACGGGCTTCGTCGAGCGGCTTGCCCTGCTCGGTCGTCAGGATGAGCGCGAGATCATCGATATGCTCGAGCATCAGATCATGCCAGGCTTCCAGCCGCGTCGCGCGCTCGGCGAGCGTGCGCTTCTTCCAGGGACCATAGGCCGCCTCGGCAACTTCGATCGCCGCACGGGTTTCATCCCCGCCCATATCCGGCACCGTTCCGATGACCGCCTGGGTTGCCGGATCGATCACGGCAACGGTCTTGCCCGAGCGGGCGGAAAGCCAGTCGCCACCTATCAACGCCTGCTGGCGGAACAGGGATGGCATTTTCAGATCTTGCATGTTCAGACCCTCGATAAGACTTCAGATTGTGGCGAGCAGTGCTGTGGTGATTGCATCGGTCCGATCTTTGCCCGGTACCGTGCCGATGCCGCTTGCGGTTGTTGCTTCGATCGCCGCCATGACGGCATTTGCCGCAGCCTGTTCGCCCAGATATTCGAGCATCATGGCACCGGACCACACCGTTGCGATCGGGTTGGCGATGCCGAGATGGGCAATATCGGGCGCGGACCCATGTACAGGCTCGAACATCGAGGGGGCGCTCCGCTCCGGGTTGATATTGGCCGACGCCGCGAAACCGAGGCCACCCTGGATTGCTGCGCCGAGATCCGTAAGGATGTCGCCGAAGAGATTGGATGCGACGACGACGTCGAAGGTTTCCGGCGCCATCACCATGCGGGCGGCCATGGCGTCAATGTGATAGCTCGTGACCTCGACGTCCGGATAATCCGGCGCGAGCTGCCGGGTGATTTCATCCCAGAAGACCATCGAATGTTTCTGGGCATTGGATTTCGTCACCGAAGCGAGCTTACCGCGCCGGGCTCTCGCCTGTTCGAAGGCGAAGCGCAGAATGCGCTCGACGCCTTTGCGGGTGAAGATCGACGTCTCGACCGCAACTTCGTCTGATGTGCCCTGATGGATGCGGCCGCCCGCGCCGGAATATTCGCCCTCGGTATTTTCGCGGATGCAGAGAATGTCGAAGGCCGATGCTTTGAGCGGTCCCTGAACACCCGGCAGCAGCCTGTGCGGGCGAATATTGGCATATTGCACGAAATTCTTGCGGATCGGCAGCAGCAGCCCGTGCAGGGATACGGCATCGGGCACTTCGGCGGGCCAGCCGACGGCTCCGAGCAGGATGGCATCGAAACCGCGCAGCGTTGCAATGCCATCGGCGGGCATCATGGTGCCGGTTTCCTTGTAAAAGGCACAGGACCAGGGAAATTCTGTGCCGTCGAGCAGAAAGCCGCTATTGCCAGCCGCCTTTTGCAGAACCGACCAGGCAGCGGCGGTCATGTCGCGACCGATGCCATCACCCGGGATCAACGCGATCGTGTAGGTTTTCATGTTCACTGTCCTCAAAGACTGATCAAAACGCTCTTGCTCTTGCGATTGGCCTGGAATGCCTCGCGGCCGAGATCCTTGCCTATACCGGACTGCTTGTAGCCGCCGGTCGGCAGGATGTGGTCACGTGAGCGGCTGTAACGATTGACCCAGACGGTACCGGCTTGCAAGCAACGGGTCAGCCGGATGGCGCGTGAGAGGTCGCGGGTAAAGAGGCCTGCGGCAAGCCCATAACTCGGATGATCGGCAAGTTGCAGGGCTTCCTCTTCGTCCTCGAATGTCTGGAGCGTAAGCACCGGGCCGAAAATTTCCTCGATGATGGCAGGAGAGTTCTGATCGACTCCGGCCATCAGTGTCGGCGCGTAGAAATAGCCCGGTGCGTCCATGATCGCGCCCCCGGCAAGGCATTCTGCGCCGGCTTCGATGGTGGCGGAGACGATCGCATCGATACGCTGCCTCTGCTTCTCCGAGATGATGGGGGAGTAGCGGCTTGCTGCATCCCAGGTGGGACCGGGAGCAACGCCCTTCATCCGGTTTCGGATGGCGTCGATCAGTTCGGCCGCTATATTTTTCTCGACGATGAGACGCGATCCGGCGACGCAGGCCTGGCCGGCATTGCCGACGATACTGGCCGTAACGGCCGCGGCCGCCTTGTCGAGGTCCGCATCCGCAAAGACGATCTGGGGGCTCTTGCCGCCGAGCTCCAGCGTCATCGGCTTTATGCCCGTGCGGGCGATATTCTCCATGATGGCCGATCCAGCTCGGGTCGAGCCGGTAAAGCTGATCTTGGCGATGTCGGGATGGCCGGTGATCGCGTTGCCGGTCGTCACGCCGTCACCCAGCACCACATTGATCAGGCCGGCGGGAAGGCCGGCGCGCACGGCGAGTTCTGCCAGATAGATCGATGAAAACGGCGTCATTTCCGACGGCTTCAGGACGACGGCATTTCCGGCAGCCAGCGCCGGGCCAAGTTTCCATGCGGCCATGTTGATCGGAAAATTCCAGGGCGTGATGGCGCCCACCACCCCATAGGGCTCCGCCATGATCATGCCGATATTGCCGTCGTCGGTCGGCACGAGGTCGCTGCCTTCCTTGTCGGCGAATTCGGCGAAGAAGCGGATCTGCTCTGCCGAAATCGCGATGTCGCCATCGACAAGCTGGCCGACGGGTCGCGTCGACGCGACAGCCTCCAGCCTCGCCAGCGTTTCGGCTTCCTGTTCGATGAGGTCGGCCCAACGGTGCAGGACATTCAGGCGCTCGCGCGGGCGGACGCCGCCCCAATTGCTTCGCTTCAGCGCGGCCTTGGCGGTTTGAACGGCCTGGTCGACGATGGAGGCGTCCGCGATCGGGCATTCGGCATAGGCTTTGCCATCGGAAGGGCGGTGCATCGGAATGACACCGTTCGCGGCGCTGAAATGCTCGCCGATGAAATGCCCGACAGGGAGCGAAAGACTATCGGGATCGAAGCTCAGGTCCATAATGATACCTCCGGTCAATTTACCGAGATGCTATAGGATCGGCGAAGTAGCTTGATCCGATCGCGTCGGCTGCCACGGCGGAAAAACCCGTTTTGAGACGGTCCGACAGCGTATTCTTTGGCAAGGGCTGCACGGCACGGACTTGGAAACCGCGCCGTGCTGGGGATCTCAAGGAGTGACGGTCACGTAGATCTTCCGGACCGTTTCGATCGTCTTCCAGATTCCGACGAAGCCCGGCTTCATGACGAAGCTGTCGCCCGCCTTATAGAGGACGGGCTCGCCGCCTTCCGGCGTCAATTCGACGACGCCGGAGAGGATATGGCAGAATTCGAAGGTTTCGCCCTTGATCGAACGGCTGACACCGGGTGTGGCCTCCCATACGCCGGTGTGCACCGTCTCGTTGCGGGCAACGTCCTGCGCCCAGGTCTTGAGCTTCGGATCGCCGGAGATCAGCCGCTCGGCAGCGACAGTGTTTTCACGCGGCGCAAAGGAGGGGTTGGGATCAATCGTCTTGAGGAGGGACATCGTATTCCTTTCGGGCTTGAGATCAGTAGCCGCGGCGGCGGTCGACGAGGCCGAGCGGGGCCAAGCCCGCCCTGATCCGCTTGATGTTGTCGATGACGGCGCGTGCGGCGGTGTGCGGCTGGGTGATGCTTGCAATATGCGGCGTCAGCAGGATGCGGTCGTGGTTCCAGAATGGATGTCCGGGCGGCAGCGGTTCGGGATCGGTGACATCGATCACGGCGCCGGCAAGCCGACCACTATCGAGGGCGGCCAGGAGATCGTCCGAAACGAGCTGCGGTCCGCGGCCGACATGCACGAGACCTGCACCCCGCGGCAGTTTCTCGAAGAGATCGGCATTGAGAAAGCCACGGGTTTCGTCGGTCAGCGGCAGAAGGCAGATCAGAATATCGGTCTCGGAAAGCATGGCCTGGAGTCCAGCTCTGCCGGCAAAACAAGTAACGCCCTCCAGCTCGCGTTGATTGCGGCTCCAGCCGGAAAGCACAAAGCCGAATGGCTTCAGTCTTTCGAGCACGGCCTGGCCAAGGTTCCCGAGCCCCAGCACACCGATGCGGCGTTCGGCGGCCTGAACCTGCGGCAAGGCATTCCAGACCTGACGGTGCTGCTGGCTGAGATAAGCCGGCAGATTGCGGTGGAGGGAGAGTACGCCAAGTGTCACATATTCCTGCATCATGCGGGTAATGCCGTCTTCGACCATACGCACGACTTTTACGTGATCGGGGACATGTGCCGTATCGAACTGGTCGATGCCGGCGCCGATTGAAAACAGAACTTCGAGATTGCGGTAGCGCGGCAAGTCGTCCGGAACCGTCCAGGTGATCAGATAGCGTACGGCATCAGGGTCGACGCACGTCGGATCCATGGAGAAGGGGAGATCCGGCAGCTCGCGGGCGAAGGCTTGCTGAAAGATATGGCCGCGGCGGGCATCCGAATTGAAGAGGAACGTCATAGGCTTCTATCCTTCGGTCTCACGGCATCACGCCAGGCAACGACGGCCAAGAGCCTCGATCATGGCTTGGCAGGCGTCGAGTTCGTGCGTGAGGATGAATTCGTTCGGCTTGTGCGCGCGCGCGATATCGCCTGGACCGCAAATGATCGCCTCAAGGCCGGTACGCTGGTAGAGCCCGGCTTCAGTGCCATAGCTAACCGCTGCCAGCGGATCGATGCCTGTCAGCTCCGTCAGCAGACCGGCAAGGGGAGCTGTCCGCGGAAGGGAAAGGGCGGGGTAAGAACTCAGCTCCTCCCATTGCACCTGAAAGCCCCGACGCTCAAGCGCGGCAGCGGCCTCGCGCACCGGCAGGAGCAGTGCTGCCGGGTCTGCGCCGGAAATTGCCCGCGCTTCGACTTCGAGCGTGCAGAGATCCGGAATGATATTGAGGGCCTGTCCGCCGTGAATGGTGCCGACCGAGATCGATGAATAAGGCGGCTCGAACTCTGCTTCGAATGGCCCCTGGGCAAGAGAATGCGCGGCCGAAACGGCGGCCTGCAAAACCTCGGCGGCGGCATGGATTGCGTTGAGGCCGAGGTCGGGCCGCGAGGAATGACCGGAGCGTCCTTTCAGAATGATGCGGGCGGCTGATTTCCCCTTATGTGCGAGGATGGCCTGCATGTTGCTGGGTTCTCCGACAATGACGCCGAGTGGCGTCTCGCAAAGCTCCGGCAGGCGCGCAATGAGATGCGGTACCCCACGGCAACCTGCTTCCTCGTCATAGGAAAAGGCTAGATGGATCGGCCGTATCAGAGGGCTTGCGGCGAGCATTGGTACGGCCGCTAGAGACGCAGCCAGAAAGCCCTTCATATCGCTGGTGCCGCGGCCATAGAGTCTATCTCCATCGGCCCGCAGCACGAAGGGATTGCTCGCCCATCCCACCTCGTTGGCCGGCACGACATCCATGTGACCGGAGAGGACATAACCGCGTATATCGTGGGGACCGATCGTCGCAAAGAGATTAGACCGGTCGCCTTCGGGGCCAGCAAGGATATCAACCGTGGCGCCGAAGGACTTCAGGTAGGCGCCGATCCACTCGACAATCTCGGTATTGGGCGTCCCGACGACGGAAACGAAGCCGACCAGTTTTGCCAGAATATCCGATGCCTGCATGGCTGTTGCCAATCTCCGATTGCCGTCCTCGTCTGTGCAAGCGACGTCTTGATCAAAGGAAGGTTAAGCCTCAATCAGTAGAATACCTGCCGAAAGTATGGATCATACGGTGAATTCTTGCGCTGCCGTTTGCATAGGCAGTGAAATGTTTCGTTGAGTCTCGGCTAAGCTCGCCAAAGCATGATGCCGGCATGAGCGAATATGCAGCCGGGAGGATCGGATGGCGGCTGGATCACGAATGGATACGAAGGTACCTGAAAGACTGCATGTCGACGCATTCGAAATGCGTTTGGCAGACATTGCAGACATCGCTCTATCACAACTTCAGGCTCTTTCGATGTCTGTCGGATGGCCTCATCGCTCTCAGGATTGGCAGCATTTACTAGATGTCGGGCATGGCTTTGTGGCGCTTGACGAAATCGGCAGGGTTTCCGGTTCGACCATGTGGTTCCCGCACGAAGAGAACTTCGCCACATTCGGCATGCTGATCACCGCACCGCGCCTGCAGACAAATGGTACGGCGGAGTGGCTGGTTAAACGGATGCTGGAAGAATGCCAGCATGAACGGATACGGCTGAATGCGACAAGAGCGGCGCGCCGCATATGTGCAACTTTTGGATTTAAGCCAAAGCAGACGGTCTTTCAGTGTCAGGGGGAAATTCTATCCGTGCCTCAAGCGGGCGATATCAGGTCGGGACTTGACCTGAGACGGCTCGAACGCAGCGACCTGGATGCGGTTGCGGCCTTAGATGAGCCTGCTTTCGGCACGCTGCGCTATCGGCATCTCAAGCGATTGTTCGAAAGCTCCATCTGCTACGGTCTTTATGACAATGGCAAGCTGATGGCTTATTCCATGCGGCGCCGGTTTGGCCGGGGCCACGTCGTCGGCCCTGTCGTCGCTTATTGCGAGGAAGACGCGGTCGCCGTGGTTCATCCGCATGTCTTAGCGCATGTCGGCAGTTTTCTGCGCCTCGACACCCATTTGGGTGCCGGGCTGTTCGCCAGCTTTATCCAGCAAACGGGAATGTCAGTCTTTGACACCGTGACCACCATGGTGTCTTCCGAGAGCGCCTCCTATGGAGGCTCGGACGCAGGTTCTCCGATCGTATTTGCACTTGCGTCCCAGTCTTTCGGATAGCCGCCGACCTTGAGAAACTCATCGCTAGCTGGGCGACTGGCATTTCTTAGGCAAGAGAGTCGGCATCCGCTAAAGAACAATGCCTGAACAAGCATTGGCCTGGGAAGTGGCCAGAGAGACACTGCTTGCGAGTGACGCCTGGAGGTTGTGTTAGGGATCTTGCTCTCTTGGTTGAATGTCGACTTTAGCTTCTCGCACGAAGAAGCTTGTCGGCCGAATCCGGTCATTCCATCAAAGCCGACATTAGATATTGGGGAACGTCAAACGCATGGCTTTTGGACAACAGGGTCGTTGGTTCATATCCCTTCAAGAGCATGCATTATTTCCGTTGTTAAAAGCTGGTGAGCTTGGGGATGCGATGGCCTCTCGCCTACCTCATATCGCTATCTAGCATGCCACCGACTTTTGATTTGCTGTTTCAATCGGTCGCGACGTGACTTTCAATGGGTCAATACTTGACTTTCAATTGGTCAGCGCTGTAGTTTCAAACGGTCACCAATGGAATGAAGCTATGGCGCTGTATCCAAGGCTCGTTGAGCAACGCGTTGCCGACGCCATGTCAGACACGCGAGTCGTTTTGATCGTAGGTCCCCGACAATCAGGCAAAACGACCTTGGCCAGGAAGATGGCCAACGAGGGGATGGAGTATTACACGCTGGACAATGGGACGACCCTGGAGGCAGCGCGACAGGATCCAGTTGGCTTTGTAAGGGGTATGGACCGCGCCATTATCGATGAAATTCAGCGCGCTCCCGAGTTGTTGTTGGCGATCAAGGAGAGTGTGGACACCGACCAGCGCCCAGGGCGTTTCCTCCTGACCGGTTCAGCCAATCTTATGACGCTGCCACGCGTGGCAGACTCGCTCGCAGGGCGCATGGAGGTCGTTCGATTGCTGCCGCTTGCGCAAAGCGAGATCAGAAGGGCCGGCAGCAGCTTCCTGCGTGACGCCTTTCAAAACGAAGCAAAGGCCGGAGAACCAATCGTCGGAGACGACCTGATGGCTGCGGTTCTGGCCGGTGGATATCCCGAGGCATTGGGCCGCAAAACCTTGAGCCGCAGACAGGACTGGTATGCGGATTACATCCAGGCGATCGTTCAACGCGACGTTCGCGATATCGCGCAAATCGAGCAGATTGCTCAAATGCCGCGACTGCTACGCATTCTGGCAGAGCATTCGGGCCAGCTCGTGAACTATTCCGGGATCGGGGCTGCCATCGGGATGAACCACATCACAACGCAAAAATACGTCGGAATCTTCGAGAGCCTGTTCCTCGCTCGAACCGTGCAACCTTGGTTTTCCAACAAACTGAAACGCCTGACCAAGACACCGAAAATACATTTCCTCGATTCCGGTCTTCTCGCATCCCTTCGTGACCTCTCTCTCGAGCGCCTCCGCGACGACAGGGGTCAGTTCGGGGCGTTGCTGGAGACTTTCGTTTTTGGGGAGATCCTCAAACTCGCCAGCGGTGGGCAAACCCGCTTCGAGTTTTCGCACTTTCGGGACAAGCAGCAGAACGAAGTCGATATCGTCATCGAAGATAGAAGAGGGCGGATCGTCGGTATTGAGATAAAAGCGGCAGCAACCGTCTCGAATTCCGATTTTTCGGGGTTGCGAATTTTGGCCGAAGCATCTGGAGAAAAGTTTGTTTCGGGTATCGTCTTGTACGACCATGACAGGGTGATCCCTTTCGGGGAACGTTTGTCCGCTGTTCCAATATCGGCATTGTGGCGTTAGCGCGTGAGAATTTCGCTTCAGTCTCCAGACTCAAGCAATCTCGAAACTTCGACGGTTTCGATAACAAATGGACCTCAGGTTCGTATCTCATCAACTGCTGCAAGACGGCGCACGCCGGCCACTGCGGAGGGGTGCGGACATCGTCGCCTTATTTCAATACGTTAGTTTCAACCGGCCGGCGGACCGCGGGTTCGCATCCCTTCACATCATTACAGATCAAATTTTGTTGACTGTAGGTCGGGATCTTTAACTGTGGCGTTGTAGCCAAATGCGGGACGACTGCTTTCGCCCTCACTTCGCACAGGGGGCGGTTGACGGGACTGCCTGGAAGCCTGCCATCCCCTGCTCATATCGCCTCGTCAGCGTCGGGGTTTAGTCCTTCGCGCCCCACAGAGCAAAGATCTCAGATACATCTTCCAGGGGCGTCGCGTTGGCCAGGTAACTTGGCTTCCAATCGTCGCGGATGAGCGCTGCGTGCGGTTCCTCTTCGAGCTCACAATACCAGTCGATAATCTAAGCGAGGCAGACAATATGTATTCGGGATCGGAGTGCGCAATCGTTGCAATAAATGCAATAATGTAGAAAGAATTACTGCAATTGTTATCCACAGTGAGCGACGACAATATCCGGACATCAGACGAACAGAGCACCGCCTGAGCTACCATGTCGGTAGCAAATGATGCTTCCATCAAAGCGAATGAAGGAACCACGGAAATGTCTACCATTACCACCAAGGATGGCGCGGAAATCTTCTACAAGGACTGGGGATCCAAAAATGCGCAGCCGATCGTTTTCCATCATGGCTGGCCATTGTCGTCCGACGATTGGGATGCTCAGATGCTTTTCTTCCTCTCCAAGGGCTATCGCGTTGTTGCGCATGATCGCCGCGGCCATGGTCGGTCTTCTCAAGTAGCTGATGGCCATGACATGGACCACTATGCGGCAGATGCCTTCGCGGTTGTGGAACACCTTGACTTGAAAAACGCGATTCATATCGGCCATTCAACGGGCGGCGGTGAGGTTGCACGCTATGTCGCCAAGCACGGTCAGAAAGCGGGCCGCGTCGCCAAGGCGGTTCTTGTTTCGGCCGTTCCGCCGCTGATGCTGCGGACTGCCGATAACCCGGAAGGTCTGCCAATGGAGGTCTTCGACGGCTTTCGCTCGGCGCTCGCGGGAAACCGCGCCCAGTTTTTCCGAGATGTCCCAGCTGGTCCGTTCTACGGGTTCAATCGCGATGGCACCAAGGTTCAGGAAGGCGTGATACAGAACTGGTGGCGTCAGGGTATGATGGGCGGGGCCAAAGCCCATTACGATGGCATCAAGGCATTTTCAGAAACGGACCAGACTGAAGATCTAAAGGCGATCAGCGTTCCAACGCTGATTCTGCACGGTGAAGACGACCAGATCGTTCCAATCGCAGACTCTGCCCATAAGGCGATCAAGCTTCTGAGAAACGGCACACTCAAGACTTATCCCGGCTTCTCGCACGGCATGTTGACTGTCAATGCCGACCTGCTCAATGCGGACCTGCTGGTGTTCGTTCAGTCCTGACCTGATAGTTGGCCGCGGTGAAAACCTGCCGCGGCCAACTGCACAAGAACCTTGTCCTGAAGCGAAACATGCGATGATGATGCTGACACCCGAACTTGTTGCAGTGACCATCAGGGACGTTCGCGATGATGGTCCGGAGCCGGGGTGGACGCCGCTCTCGCAAGCAGAGCTCGACGAGCTGGTCCGGCAAATCGAAAGCGAGGCAGGCGATGATCCTCTTTTTGTATTTGCCTATGGATCGCTGATCTGGAACCCTGAATTCGAACCGGCGAGTCGAGAGCGCGCCACTATACATGGGTGGCACAGGTCGTTCTCTCTGAAGATCGAGCGCTGGCGGGCAACCAGTGACCAGCCTGGACTGATGATGGTCCTTGAGCGCGGCGGCCAATGCAACGGCATCGTCTTTGAATTATCAGCTGAGCGGCGACGAGAAGATTTGCGTGCGCTCGTAGCTCGCGAGATCAAGTATCGCGAGGTCATGGATATGCTGCGGTGGCTCCCGGTGCGAACCAAGGCGGGCGTTCGCAAAGCTCTCACATTTTGGGCGAGCACGAAGCGTGCTGGTCTGACAAGGCCACTCCCGGCAGAGCAGGCATCTTTCCTCATTGCTAGGGCCTGTGGGCAAGGCGGCTCCTGTGCTGAGTATCTTCATAAGACGATCGTCGATCTTCGCGCCGAAGGCATCCATGACCGTAACCTGTGGCGTATGCAGGCTTTGGTCGCAGAAGAAATAGTTGGCCTCCAGGCAAGTAAGAGCCCGTACGTCGTGTCGTGCGCTGAAGATTAGTAGCCACGCTAGCCCAACGGCATCATGTGAGCAGCAACCTGCTCTTCGAAGAATTTAGAAAACGAAGCAATTCGGGGTGGCAAAGCCTGATAGGGTGGATAGTAAAGCGTCAGCCACAAATCGGCCGGCGCCCATCCGCGCAGTACGTGAACCAGACGACCGGTTCTCAGGTGCTCCGAAACATGGAAGCCCGGCAGCATCGCCACGCCCGCTCCATCGGCGGCCATGTCCGCAAGAACTTCGCCATTATTGGCGCTGAACGCCCGGCCCGCAGAGATTGTCATACTCGACACGCCATCCGACAGTACCCAGTTCTCGCCGCGGCTCTCGTCGCTATAGGCAAGGCAATCATCGGACGTCAACTCGCTCGGATGCTGTATTTCGGCATACCGGCTTGCCGGTGCTGCGACGAGAATGCGGGGAACTACACGAATCTTGCGCCAGATCGTAAACTTGTCGGACGGTTGCGACGAGATGCGAATTGCCAAGTCGTAGTCATCGTCCACAATGTTCACGAGCCCGTCGGACAAGGAAATCTCAAAGCTGATTTTCGGGTTAAGTCGCCGAAATCCGGAAAGGATTGGTGGCAATACCGCCTTGCCGAACCAGGTCGGCGCGCTGATCCGCAAGCATCCCTGGTCGGCCTTATGAGCATTGCGAACGTCTTTGCGGGCATTTTCGAGCGCCTCGACAGCCGGCTTGATCTGTGCGGCGAACACCGCCCCATCGGTCGTCAGCGATACCTGACGAGTAGTGCGTACAAAAAGCTGCACACCAAGATCGTCTTCAAGCGCTGCGATCGCTCTCGTGACAGCCGCCGGGGTCAGGTCAAGCTCGCGGGCAACCTGCGCAAAATTGCGCTTTTCAGCAGCCAGCAGAAACGTTTTCAGGACCTTATAGTCATTCATCTCATTATTTCACGAATTGCAATTCATTGACATCGAGTATTGCAAACAAGATTTGTAATCAACGGCGCTCGGGAATGTGTCGATGCGCGGAACGGCTTAAACCGGCCTGGCAAGAACTGCCATGCCGGCTTTGCCGTTGGTTGGCCGTGAGGTAAGGCTAAGTGCCGTTGACCTTCTAGATGCTGGCTATGCGACCGAGGCAGATGACCCCAAGAAGGACTATTGCGAGTATGGAAACCGCTTGCAATCAAGACCGATTGGTCTCTTGTGTGCCGTTCAAGTGGGTTCGGGCGATTGATTTATTGCGAGGCGAGTGGTGCATGGACTTCGGCAATATATCCGCCGGGAAACCGGAGGATCGCAGCCTGCCGCTTGTCCGATTGGTAAGGCTGAACTAGGACGGTCGCGCCAGAGGCGGTTGCCTTTGCGATGGTCGCGCTCAGATCCTTCACCTCGTAGCCGGTTGTCTCATAGCCATAGGGATAGGGAAGATGCCCATCGGTCACAAGGACCGTCATGTTGCCGAAGTTCGATACGACGCGGACGCGGCGGTAGGTATCATTCGGGCGGCCGATCTCTATGCCAGGCGCTTGGCTGCTGTCCGAAACAACCTCTCCGTGGGAAAAGGCGAGGAAGTCATGAACGAAGGCGTCGACGGAGTCCTTCGATATATAGACCCTGTTTTCCGGAACCGCGTCGAGGCTTGCGTAATGCGGGGCCTCGCTGTGCCAATAGAGCTGCATGTTGATGCCGCCTGGCCATTGGATGACGACATCGCGGCCGATCGGATCGGGGAAGCTGTCAACAATGACCGAGGCCCCAGCATTCCTCGCTTGGCGGATCGCTTCGTCCATATCCATCACGAGATAGCCGGTGCGCTCAAGTCCGAAGGGGTAGGGGATCGGCGTCTTGAACCCAAAAAGTGACACCGCTCCAACGGGAGTTCGAACAAGCTGCGAGGTGGTGCTGCTCGGGGTTGGAGTGACCGTGGTGACGACCTGTTTGGTCGACGCGCCGCCAAAGGTGGTGACGAAACTACTTGCAAAGGCATCCACATCAACCACTGGGACATAGACATGGGTGGTGTCGTACTGGGCGCCAACCGCTACGCTACGGTCGGTCGCATGGACTTGTGCAATAGAGGCAGCCAGCAGCGTTGCAGTGGCGGCAGTAAAAAAGAATTTCGATCCAATTGATGGCGAGGTCATTGATATATCCTGACGATTTATAAGGGCAGTTTGATAGGGCTCAGATGGCGTTTGTGAAGTGATAATGATGCCAAGTTCCAACCGTCGGCAATTGCAACATTTATCTCGAATGCGTTGTCGAAAGTGCAATAATTGGTGGCTACCAAAGCGCGCCGCCCTACCAAGATTGGCCAGTGGATGATGTAACTTAAAATTGTATTTTTCAGATGCATCCACCATGCAGAGCAGTCATAGTTTTAAAGCCTGAAAAGATATTGACGGGCAAAAGGACCTGCGCTGCCGCAGGCCGTGAATTGGGCGGATCTCAGAAGATGGTGGATTTGAGATACGGCTGCATTCGAGAGAGGTATTCGATACTTTTGCGAAGCCGCTTTAGAAGCATAACTATCTGATCTATCGAGCTTCTTGTATAGGAACTGCGCGTTCATATCCCATCAAGAGCTTCAGGTCGCGCACGTTCCATGAAGAGCTCCGCAGCGCTTTGCGCGATTTCAGCTCGTTTAGAAAGATGTATTTCGGGCTATGTGCCGGCATAGCGTATGCCGATAAGCGTCATCAGGCTGGCCACCGCAAAAGCGTTGATGCTCGATAGTATTGTGATCTGATCGCTGGTCCACGGAAAGACCGGCTCCTCAAGCCTCCACCAGCATATCGCAAAGCAGACAAAGATGAAGCAAACAAGGCCCCGCTGCCACCATTTCTCATCGGGTTGGAACGAGACCAGTGTCAGCGCCATGCAGGGTGCAAGGAATAGAAGTGTGGCAGACGCTCTTCCAAAAAGGATGGATTCGCATACTGTGTCGATCGTGCCGATCATTGGCAGCGCCAACCGGGCACTGAATCGAGATCTTCTAGCCATCAATGGGATCGCCAGAAAAAAGGGAATCGCAGCGAGCGTTATAGCCGACGTTCCGACGCCATCGCCAACCAGCCACCAGACATAAAATGGGTAGAAAGGTTTATTGCCTATGATGACCCAGGCAATGGTGAGCGTTGCCCTAGTCCTTGGATCCAGCGTCGGCGGCCTCATCCCTTTGGCCTTAAAAGATAGTGGCCTACTCCCCAGATTTGGCCGTCGTCATGGCCGAATAGGCCTGCGGTGGCGAGGAAAAAGAGCCGCCAGCGGCGCTGCCAGAGCGCGCTGTCCCGACCATAGACTTTAGCGAGGATCGGCTGGATGCGATCGATCTCGCGGTCGAAATTGGCGAGCCAGTCGAGCGCCGTTCGTCGGTAATGCGTCCCGGACCAGCGCCATTCCAGTTCGACTGAAAACAGGTCGGCAAAGCGATGCGGCAGATCATGTGCCGGCATGATGCCGCCGGTAAAGAAATGACGCGCGATCCAGTCGGCCGGGTCTTGGTGATCGAAGCGGTAGGAGCGGTCCTTGTGGGTGAAGACATGGAGGAAAAGCTTACCATGCGGATTGAGCCACTCGCGGACGCGCTCCATCAAGGTGCGCCAGTTGGACATATGCTCGAACATCTCGACCGAGACCACGCGATCAAAGCGTTCATTGGTCGTAAAGTCGTTCATATCTGCGGTGATGACGGCAAGGTTGCCGAGGCCGCGCTTTTGCGCCATGGCGAGAATGTATTCGCGTTGTGAGGTGGAGTTTGACACCGATGTAATTCGCGAATTGGGAAATTGCTGTGCAAGATAGAGGGACAGTGAACCCCAGCCGCAACCCAGTTCCAGGATACTGTTTCCATCCTTGATTTCGGCATGCTCTACAGTTTCGGCAAGTGCATAAGTCTCGGCTTCCGCAAGCGTGGTATGGGGGGTTGGGTAAAGGCAGCAGGAATATTTTCGCTGAGGCCCCAGGGTGAGGCTGAAGAACTCGGCCGGTACTTCATAATGCTGTCGGTTGGCCTCGTCGGTGTGTGTCGCTACCGGATAATTTCCCATCGCCTCGACAAACAAATTTTCCGCGTCTTGCGAAGTCGCCGATAGACGGTGTTTGGTGCGAGCGCACAGATAATCTATCCCAGCTAGCGTCATACTGTCTGTAAGCGGCGCGCGCTCTGCAGCATTGATCGCAAATGCCAGCATATTCATCGGCTATTCTCCTTGAGGAACGAATTCGGATTTGCGTGGACCTGGGAAGAAGGCGTTCACGCGCTGCCGTAGAGCGCGAAATTTATCACCGCGCGATCGCAACATATGTTCTTCCAGTGGCGGAATTCCGGAGACATGCACCAGCAGCCAGTACATCAACGCCGGCGCGAGCAGCGCTAAAAGGCTGATGGGCGAGCCGGCGATGGCAAATAGCGGCAGGCAGCACCAGAATAGCCATTCGAAAAAGTAGTTGGGGTGGCGAGAATAACGCCATAGCCCCGTTTCGCAGATCTCGGTCTTCGCTTCCGGCCTTCGACGAAACCGAGATAGCTGCGCATCCGAGATTGCCTCGCCCGCGAGGGCTACGGTGGCAAGTATGGTGGCAAGGAAATCCGTTACTGCCGGATAGACCTTGTCATTGATCGCTGCGAGATAGATCGCGAATACGAGGACGAAGGCCGCAAGCGCCTGAACCTGCAGAAAGATAAACAGCCGCAGGCTGGCGCTGGCGCCCCAGTCTTTCATTAGTTTGGCATATCGTGCATCTTCACCACCGCCTTTTGTGCGCGCTCCAATATGCCAGGCGAGCCGCAGCGCCCAGGCTGCCACGACCAGGGTTACCGTCATCCGGCGCGCGAACGGACCTTCTGCTGAGACGGCGGCTAAGAAGCCGCCCAAGCCGACAGCTGCAGACCAAATGGTATCGATCCAGCCGCTCTTGCCGGTTGCACGCTGCGCGATCCAGGCACCGGTCATGGCCAGCGATATGCCGCCTGCAATGATCATCAGAAGAAGCCAATCCATCCGTTGCTCGCATTGATCCTCTGCTATGAGGTTACGCCTTATTACGGACGATCTTTGGAACCGGTTTCATAGCGCTCGAAAAAATCTCAACTTTTACGAAACCAGCCGCCGCCACCCTCCGTATCTATCTTGAAAGCCAAGAGCTTATTGCGGGAGACGAGGGGTTTTTATGGATCACGACGATCGAAACGGCGGCCGCCGCCTGAACATTGCGGTCATAGGCAGCGGTATTTCGGGGCTTTCGGCAGCTTGGCTGCTCTCAAAGCGTCATGATGTGACTGTCTTCGAAGCAAGTGATCGGCTCGGCGGCCATAGTAATACGGTAAAATTCGAAAGCGCCGCGGGTCCTGTATCCGTCGATACCGGCTTCATTGTCTACAACGAGGTTACATATCCCAATCTGACGGCTTTGTTCCGCGCGCTCGACGTGCCGACGGCTGCCTCCAATATGTCCTTTGCCGTTTCTATGAACGATGGCACTTATGAATATTCCGGCGGTACAGGGCTCGGTCTCTTCGCGCAGAAATCAAACATCGTCAGCCCTCGCTTCTGGTCGATGATGCGCGATCTGGTGCGCTTCTACCGTAATGCGCCTCGGGACTTGCACGACATGGACGGCATTTCGCTCGATGATTATCTCTCGCGCAACGGCTACGGCTGTGCCTTTCGCGATGACCATCTCTATCCGATGGCTGCCGCGATCTGGTCTACGCCTGCGATGCAGGTCGGCGCTTATCCGGCAGCAAATTTCGTGAAATTCTGCAGTAATCACGGGCTATTGGAACTATGGGGCCGCCCTGTATGGCGCACCGTAAAGGGTGGCAGCCGCGAATATATTGCCCGCATGACAACGCACTTTGCCGACCGGATTCGGTTGTCGACGCCAGTGAAGGCGATAAGACGTGGACCACGGTGCGTGGAACTTGAAGATCGCATGGGCGGCCGCAGCCTTTTTGACGATGTCGTGATCGCGACCCATGCCGATCAGGCGCTGGGTATGCTTGTGGATGCAAGTCCCGAAGAGAACCGCATTCTCGGCGCTTTCCGCTACTCGCGAAACGAGGCGGTTCTGCATGGCGATGTGGCATTGATGCCAAAGCGACGGGCGGCCTGGTCCAGTTGGAACTATGTGGCCGATACGCGGGATGGGCCAATTCAGCCTTCCATTACCTATTGGATGAACAAGCTGCAGCCGTTGGATGCGGCACCGCCGACCTTCGTCACGCTTAATCCGCGACGAGCGCCGAAGGATGAAACCGTCATCTCCCGTGAGACATATGAACATCCCGTTTTCGATCTCCTGACCGATCGCGCACAGAAGGAAATATGGTCGCTTCAAGGTGTTCGCAATACCTGGTTCTGCGGCGCGCATTTCGGCGCGGGTTTTCACGAGGACGGCATTCAGGCGGGCCTTGCGGTTGCCGAGGATCTTGGCGGTTTGCGGCGACCCTGGCAGGTGCCGCAGGAAAGTTCCCGGATAGTGCGCAAGCCGATTGATCGCTTCGCCAGGCTGCCGTCGGACGTTGAGGTTCCCGCATGAGTGCGGACCTTCAATCCGCGCTTTTCCCCGGCCTGGTCACGCATGTTCGTGTAAGGCCGCGGCAGCACAAGCTGAGCTATAGCATCTATTCCCTGTTGCTCGATCTCGATGAGCTTGACCAGATCGATCGGCGGCTCCGCCTTCTTTCCATCGATCGTTTCAACCTTTTTTCCTTCTATCGCAAGGATAGGGGCGATCGATCAGGGGACGATCTGAAGAAGCAGATCGAGAGGAGTATGCGTCGCGCCGGGATTGAGCCGGATGGCGGTCCGGTGCGGTTGCTGACCATGCCGCGACTGTTCGGTTGGGCTTTCAATCCGCTCAGTGTGTTTTTCTGTTACTCGAAGGATGCGTCGCTCAAAGCCATCCTCTGGGAAGTGGACAATACGTTCGGTGAGCGCCATGGGTATATGATCCCGGTTGAGGCGAACGACGGATCGCAAATTATTCAGCAATGCGACAAGGCCTTCTACGTCTCGCCCTTTATGGACATGGATCTGCGGTATGAGTTCCGTGTGTCGCCCCCAACCGACGTTCTTTCCATCCGAATCGAGACTTTCGATCGCGATGGGCCGCTACTCACAGCCAGGCACCTAGCCCGTCGCAGCGAGCTTACGGACGGCGCATTGCTAAAGGCATTTTTTTCCATCCCTTTCCTCACACTTCGTGTTGTCGGAGGCATTCATTGGGAAGCGCTCAAGATCTGGCTCAAAGGTATCGGTTTGCGCATACGCCCCCTTCCTCCCGAAAGTCCTGTTTCGTTCGTTCGCCCATCTCCCGCTGACGGGAAAACACGCAATTCCAAGGTTGAAGTTCATGAGCCATTTTGACGAATTCTCCGGCGCTTCGATGCGTGCGTCCCATAGCACTGAGAGGTTTGGTCTTGTCGGCCGCCTTCTTATGAGCTTGTTGCGCGACGTTCGCTACGGCCACGTGAAGATTTCGTTGCCATCAGGGCAGATCGTCGAAAAGTACGGCGCTGAACCAGGGCCGGAGGCTGTCATCAACATGCGGCGTTGGCGCCTGTTGCCTCGCCTGATCCTTGCGGGAGATATAGGCTTCGCGGAGAGTTACCTTGATGAGGACTGGACGACTCCCGATCTGACGGCGGTCATCCGCTTCGCGGCTAAAAACATCGAGGCGTTAGCTCCGGCTATCGAAGGCAGCACGACGATGCGGCTCTTCAATAGGACAAAACATCTTCTCAACGCCAATACGAAGCATGGCAGCCGCCGTAATATCGAGGCACATTACGACCTCGGCAACGATTTCTACAGCCAATGGCTCGACCCCACGATGCTGTATTCCTCGGGAATTTTTGACAATTCAACATACACTCTCGAAGCCGCCCAGCAAAAAAAGCTTGAGCAAGTCCTCAAAAATCTTGCGCTCGATCCTAACCAGAGTGTTTTGGAAATCGGCTGTGGCTGGGGTGCTCTTTCCGTATTCATGGCGGCCCGTGCCAACGCCAAGGTGACTGGTATCACTTTGTCACCCTCACAGCTAGCCTGGGCAAGGCAGACGGCCGCGAATGCCGGCGTGACAGAGCTGGTGGACCTGCGCCTGGAAGATTACCGTGATCTTAAAGGTCAGTTCGATCGGATCGTTTCGATCGAAATGTTCGAGGCAGTCGGCGAAGCCTATTGGCTGGAATACTTCGCAACCTTGAAACGTTGTTTGAGACCAGGTGGCAAGGCTGTGCTGCAGGTGATCTCAATTGATGAAAAGCGTTTTGATGCCTATCGGCGCGGCTCCGATTTCATCCAGAAGTATGTTTTCCCCGGTGGCTTTCTGCCCTCCGATCCCGCATTGGAGGAAGCTGTTGCAAAGGCGGGCTTCAGGCTCGCGGCAAGAGAGCATTTTGGCCAATCCTACGCACGGACGCTTCTTGAGTGGCGCACCCGTTTTCATGCGCGCTGGCCGACCATTGCGGCCCTGGGCTTTGACGAGCGATTCCGGCGCCTTTGGCATTACTACCTTTGTTATTGCGAAGCCGGCTTTGAGGAGGGGAGCATCGACGTCGGACTTTATACACTTGAGCACGCATGAAGGTCGGTCGGCGGTTAAAAGGAGATCCAGGCATGAGAGCGATGATTGGAGCGATTGTTTATCTGGCCGCAGCGTCAGCAACTAATGCGCAAGCGGCCGGAATCGAGGGCCTATGGGCTCGGGCAGATGGCAATGCCAAAGTGAGAGTTGCCCCCTGCGGATCGGACATCTGTGCAACAAATACCTGGATCAAGCCGGGAACGCAAAGCGAAAGGGCTGGTGACAAGCTGGTGATGACGATCAAGCCCGATGAAGATGGCTTCTATTCCGGTGAGGCTTTCGATCCCCAACGTGATTTGAGCTACAGGATCACAGTGAAAGTGGATGGCGATCGTATGTCCACGAGGGGTTGCGTTATTGCCGGCCTGATTTGCCGGGGTGTCGATTGGACACGCATCCGCTGATCGACTAAAGGAAGGCCGCTATGGAGAATGTGGTGAAAACTTATGTCGTCGCCTATGTCGTCACATTGGTCGTGTTCGTCGCTATCGATTTTATCTGGCTGAGCAGCATGACCGATCGTCTTTATAGGCCTGTAATGGCAGAGATGCTGGCAGCGGACTTCCGACTGGTGCCAGCTGTTGCCTTCTACCTGATTTATGCATTTGGACTTACCGTTCTCGCTGTTCGCCCGGGGCTGATCGGGGAGTCGATCCAGACTGCTATAGTGTGCGGGGCGATGCTCGGCTTTACGGCTTATGCTACCTATGATCTCACAAATCAGGCGACACTCAAGAACTGGTCGACTGTTTTGACGCTAGCCGATCTGTTTTGGGGCACAGTCCTCTCAGGTCTTGCCGCCGGTTGTGGGCAATCGATAACGGCGCGCCTCCTCGGATCTCTTACACATGGCTGAGGATCAAGGGGACAAGTGCTATTTGCGATAGCTTGCACATTCAAAGATTTAACCGCCAAATTTCGAAATTGAGCGCTATCGCGAAGGCAACCCAAACAGCGAGAGGCGCAAGGATGTAAGCAGCAATTCGGTCGAGAAGGCGAAATTTGAGGATTGTGAGGAGGATTAAAATCCATTGCGGAACGATGTTGATAAGCCCAAGCAGCGGGCTATGGAGCGCAAAGAACGCCCATGACCATGCGGCATTGAGCGCCAGCTGCAGATAAAAGCAAATGAGCGCCGCCGACTTTTGCGGTTGATCACCTGGAAGTATCCATATGCGCCAGACTGCAAAGGACATAGATGCATAAAGGAAGGTCCAGACCGGTCCAAAGATCCAATTCGGTGGATTGAAAGCGGGCTTGGCAAGGCCTGCGTACCAACCCTCAATGTTCGGCAAGGTCGCCCACTGACCGAGAACAAGGGTTAAGATGACCGGGATCACCGCGAGGCCGGCCTTCACCAAAGGCTTTTGTTGGTTCACTGTTTTTCGCGGCATCATGATCTCTCTTCTCGCCCGCTTCCTGCACGGCGTTTGCCAAACTGAAGCCTTTGTTCCTGCTCTTCAAATCTGATACGTGGATTTTTCTGGATCGGATCATGGGATCCAAGCGGCATTGCCCATCGTAGAAAGCGCATGTATGTTTCAGCACCGCCTATCGATAGCCGTGGCAAACAGAACAGCATCATCTCCTTCGAAAGGAGACGAGCGGTGACGACTTTGCATGAGCACGATCCGTTGTCACGCGAAGCGGTCAATCAACTTGTTCTGGCGATAGCAACTCGTCAGGATCGTCAGGCCTTTGCTGAGCTCTTCAATTTTGCAGCGCCCAAGATCAAGGCGTTCATGATGCGCTCGGGCTCGACGGCTGAAATTGCTGAAGAAATCGCCCAGGAGGCGATGCTTGTGGTCTGGCGCAAGGCCACTTATTTCGATCCGGCGCGCGCCAGTGCGATGACATGGATTTTCACGATCGCCCGAAACTTGCGGATTGATTTTCAGCGGAAATCCAAATGGTCAAATCAGTCTTATGGTGACGAAACTGGGGTCATGCAGGCCGCTGAACCCACGCCTGAGGAGATTTTGTTCATCAGGGCGGATGAGGAAAAGGTTCGCGCCGCGCTTCAAGCGCTGAGTTCCGAACAGGAAGAGATCATCAGATTGTCCTTTTTCCGTGATCGTCCTCACTCTGAAATTGCAAGGGAATTGGATTTGCCGCTTGGCACTGTAAAGTCTCGTATCAGGCGTGCACTTGGAAAACTTAGGGATATGCTGGAAGAAACATTATGACGAACAAGCATCATCCCAGCGATCAGACACTCCTGCGTTTTGCTGCAGGCACGTTGCCGGCCGGTCCTTCACTCGTCGTTGCCGCTCATTTGAGTGGCTGCCCTTTCTGTCAGAGGCGTGTAGCGACATTCGAGGTCGTTGGCGGGGAGATGCTGATCCGGACGGAACCACAGGCGCTTTCTCCTCGGGCTCTTGAACAAACGCTTGCGCGTTTGGATCAAGACGGGAATCCCACACATATCGCGCCGCGTCGCTCACAGCCTTCCGTCGATGGCATCATTCTTCCGAGCCCATTAGCTGGTTGTGAAGTTGGTCCCTGGCGTCCCGTAGGGCCAGGAGTCAGGCTTAGCCGTATTCGCGTGCCTCATGCGCCAGAAGCGAAGGTGATCCTGCTGAAGGTAAAAGCGAATAAGCACATGCCGGCGCACGGGCACACGGATCTCGAGGTGACGCAGGTGCTGAAAGGATCGTTTTTGGATGGCAATAATCGTTACGAGCCGGGTGACTTCGTCGAGGGTGATGATGAGACGGATCATAGCCCAGTGATCGGCAGCGACGGTGAATGCATATCCCTGGCCGCTATCGAAGGACATGTCCGCTTTAAGGGGCTTCTTGGAAGGTTGCTCGGGCCTTTCGCCGGCATCTGATTGTGTTTGACCGAGTGCTCAGGAGGCGTCAAATCGTTTGTTCGGAACAATAATTCGTTCCAGTCATTTCGGTTATGGAGTTCAACAGAGAGCAGCGCCGATAGTATTTGGGCTGAGACGGAATAATTCTGATCGAAAGGTCAATACAGGGACGCTTTGAAAGAATAAAAAATCGGATGTAAGCTTTGTTTTAGATAGGAGCTAAGAATTAATATTAGAGATAGTCATATATCGAAGTGACGTATCGGAGGATTTGTTCGATCATTCGAACGGCTAATCCTGTTGAAATTAATCGGCTATCCCCAATTTCGCTCCTCTAAGCAAGGGTCGAGTATTATGGACCGAGATCAGGATCAACAAGAGGCAAGGCAAGCGGGTGAACGGCTTGTAGCGGCCCACTCGAGCGAAGACCCTTTCGCCGCGGCATTCAAAGCAACGCGTATGCCGATGATTATTACTGACCCCAATCAACCCGACAATCCGATCATCTTTTGCAACGCAGCCTTCGAACGGTTAACGGGCTATTCGAACGACGAATTGATCGGGCGCAATTGTCGAATTTTGCAAGGTCCAGGGACGAGTCGGGAGACTGTCGCTGCCGTCCGCGATGCACTTGCCGGCGGACGCGGCGTCTCCGTCGACATTTTGAACTATAAGAAGGATGGCAGCGCGTTCTGGAATGCATTGTTCATCAGCCCCGTTTGGGACCGCCGAGGTCGGATTATTTATTTCTTCGCTTCGCAACTCGATTTTACGAACATCAAAAGCAGGGAAGCGGATCTGGCATCAGCCCGTCATCAAGCCGAAGAAGAGGTCAGAGATCGCACTAACGATTTGCGCGCCGCACTTGCGGCAAAGACCCTGTTGGTTCACGAAGTTGATCATCGGGTCAGAAACAATCTTCTGACCATGGCTTCGATCGTCAAGATGCAATTGAGGTTGACGAAGGACCATGGCCAGCAAAATGCCCTGATGTCCGTGCTCAACCGAATCGAAGCAATAAGCATTGTCCAGCGTAAGCTTTTTACAACCAACGACGTCACTCGCTTTGATTTGGGTGATTTCTCGTATGAGCTCGTTTTGGACCTGCTCGGAGCTATCAAGCGTGATGATATACGACTGACACTCGATATTTCGCCGGTTTATGTTCCGGCGGCGAAGGCGTCGCCCCTTGCACTTATCATGAATGAGTTGGTCGGCGACGCGCTCCGCCGTGGGATCAGGGACAGCGGAGGCGACATTCATGTTGCCGTCAAACACTCCAGCGGATGCCTCCTCATCAGGGTGGAGGATATATCAGAACCCGTTACCCCGGATGAGGCCAGCGCAGAATTGAGTCGGGTGCTTCTGGAGAGGTCGGCGCTTCAGGTAGGCGCTACAATCGAGCGAAAGTGCGAAGGGCGGCGCACAGCCGTGGACCTCACTTTACGGATTGAAAGCTAGAAGGAAATACTGCCTTGAAAGTCATGATCGTTGAAGACGAAATGTTGCTTGCGATGGAGCTCCAATGGGAGATCGAGGCTGCCGGTCATACGGTTGTCGGACAAGCGGCAAGTGGCGCTCAAGCACTGGAACTTTTGGAAACGTCTCCCCCGGAATTTGCATTTGTGGACATCCAGTTGCAGGACGGTCCGAAGGGGATCGATTTTGGGCGAGCGCTCGCTGTAAGGAGAATCCCGTATGTCTTCGTCAGCGGCAATATCAAGAAACTGCCGCCCGACTTTGCAGGTGCCCTTGGTGCTATCGAGAAGCCTTACACAATGAACGGAATTTCGAACGCTCTCGAATATTTATCCGCCGTGATTGCTGGTGATGAGGATAGATCGCCGCCAGCAAGCCTCGTACTCGCTGAAGACACCCTCCAAATCAATCGCAGAAAAAGCGTGCAGTGACTTTAAGTCTTGGATTGTCAAATGGCTGTATAGGGTCCGCAAATGGTTCGGCTGCCCGTCCTTGACCGGTAATCAGGCTGGATTGTTTCGAGAAATGGCACTTTATTATGAAATCGGCCCGAAGCGATCGCTTCGAGACATTTGCTTACGGCGTAAACTCATAAAATTGCTTGTCGTTTATGGTCCGCTCTGATTCAAGACTCCCACCTAAGGAGGCCTTTGATGACGCGTCGTCGCTACGAACTCACGCATCACGAATGGTCAGTTATTTCGCCGCTACTGCCGAACAAGCCTCGCGGCGTTCCTCGTGTCGATGACCGGCGAGTCCTGAATGGCATCCTTTGGCGCTTCCGAACCGGCTCGCCGTGGGCGGAAGTTCCTGAACGTTATGGACCGCCAACCACCTGCTACAACCGTTTCGTGCGTTGGCGGAAGGCCGGTGTCTGGGATCGTCTTCTTGTAGCCGTTTCGGAGGCTTATGACGGCGACATCGTCATGATTGATTCGACCTGTGTTCGCGTTCATCAGCACGCGGCCACAGGAAAAAAAGGGATCGAGACGATGGTGGCATGGGACGTTCCCGCAGCGGGCTCACGAGCAAAATCCACGCGCTCGTCGATGCCGAAGGTCGGCCAGCCACGCTTCGTCTGACCGGTGGTCAGGTCGCCGACTGCACCCAGGCCGACGCGTTGACGGACGAACTGGGTGAAGGAGATATCCTGCTTGCCGACAAGGGCTATGACACTAACGCCATCCGAGCCAAGGCCGCCGAGCGAAAGGCCTGGGCCAATATTCCGCCGAAGACAAACCGCAAGGGCCCTTTCGTGTTCTCGCGCTGGGTCTATCGACAACGCAATCTCGTGGAACGGTTCCTCAACAGGATCAAACAGTTTCGAGGCATCGCAACCCGGTATGACAAGCGGCCGGAAAATTACCTAGCCGCCGTAAAGCTCGTCGCCGCAAGGATATGGTACCAGAGTTTATGAGTCGGCGCCGTAGTAAGCCACATGTTCGGCCTCGGCATTAACTTCGATTTGGCCATCAGCGCTCTTGCTACGTTTATTGCGAAGCCTGTCGAGCAAGAGATAGATGACCGGGGTTGTATAAAGAGTCAGCAACTGGCTGACCAGAAAGCCGCCGACGATGGCGTAGCCGAGTGGCTGGCGTAATTCGGAACCCGATCCATGCCCTATGACCAACGGAAGCCCCCCGAGAAGAGCAGCCATCGTCGTCATCAGGATCGGGCGAAATCGCATCTGCCCAGCTTTGACAATGGCGTCCCGGCTGTCGAGGCCTTCATCGCGTTCGTCCTGTATTGCAAAGTCGACGAGCATGATCCCGTTCTTCTTGACAATGCCGATGAGCAGGATGACGCCGATCATCGCAACTAGGCCAAAGTCGAACTCTGCCAGTTGCAGGCAGCGACCTGATACAGCGGCCATCCTTACTTAAGGTGAAAACTCACCACACCTTAGGTTCAGGACTCGTTGATCAGAGCCAGAAGATAACGGTTGCAGCGAGAGCGATGGCAGAGAGGAAGACCATTGAGCATCTGTCGTAGCGGGTAGCGACACGCCGCCAATCCTTGAGACGCCCGAACATGATCTCTATTCGGTTGCGCCGTTTATAGCGGCGTTTGTCGTATTTGATGGTCGTGGTCCGGGATTTCCGACCGGGAATGCAGGGGGTGATCCCCTTCGCCTGTAAA
>NZ_BAAJNQ010000013.1:0-169643 GCF_054558365.1 Rhizobium sp. No.120 | reverse complement strand
GTCGGGCGCCGTCGTCGATCCCATCGGCATCGACCGGCTGCTGCCGGACTGGCGCAAGGACGCCGACCGTCCGTTCAAGACCGAAGTGAAGGACGACCACTTCCTGTTCTTGGGCCCGGCCGGCTCGATCCGCCTGCCGAACTTTTTGATGCCGCCGCTGATGAACAATCACGGCAATTACATCGTCTCTCTCGGCAACGTCTGTCGCTGGCTGGCGACAAAGGCGGAAGAACTCGGCGTCGAAATCTATCCGGGCTTTGCCGCAACCGAAGTGCTCTACAACGACGAGGGTGCCGTCATCGGCGTTGCCACCGGCGACATGGGTATCGAGAGGAACGGCGAGCCGGGACCGAACTTCGCCCGCGGCATGGCGCTGCTCGGCAAATACACGCTGATCGGCGAGGGCGTGCGCGGCTCGCTCGCCAAGCAGCTGATTTCGAAGTTCGATCTGTCGAAAGACCGCGACGTCCAGAAGTTCGGCATCGGCCTGAAAGAGCTCTGGCAGGTTAAGCCCGAGAACCACCGTCCGGGCCTGGTGCAGCACTCGTTCGGCTGGCCGCTCGGCATGAAGACCGGTGGTGGTTCGTTCCTGTACCATCTGGAAGACAACCTCGTCGCGGTCGGCTTCGTCGTGCACCTGAACTATAAGAACCCATACCTCTTCCCGTTCGAGGAGTTCCAGCGGTTCAAGACCCATCCGGCCATCCGCGGCACCTTTGAAGGCGGCAAGCGGCTGTCCTATGGCGCTCGCGCCATCACCGAGGGTGGCTACCAGTCGGTGCCGAAGCTGTCGTTCCCAGGCGGTGCGCTGATCGGCTGTTCGGCCGGTCTCGTCAACGTGCCGCGCATCAAGGGCAGCCACAATGCGGTGCTGTCTGGCATGCTGGCGGCTGACAAACTGGCAGAAGCGATCGCGTCGGGCAGGGCCAATGACGAGCCGGTCGAGATCGAGAACGAATGGCGCCAGACCGATATCGGCAAGGACCTGAAGCGGGTCAGGAACGTCAAGCCGCTGTGGTCGAAATTCGGCACGGCGATCGGCGTGGCACTCGGCGGTCTCGACATGTGGACCAACCAGTTGTTCGGTCTGTCGCTGTTCGGCACGCTGAAGCACGGCAAGAGCGATGCGCAGAGCCTCGAGCCGGCAGCAAAGCACACGAAGATCGATTACCCGAAACCCGATGGCGTGTTGACCTTCGATCGTCTGTCCTCGGTGTTCCTGTCGAACACCAACCACGAGGAGGATCAGCCGGTGCATCTGCAGGTCAAGGACATGAGCCTGCAGAAGCGCTCCGAGCACGACATCTATGCCGGCCCGTCGACGCGCTACTGTCCGGCTGGCGTCTACGAGTGGGTGGAGAAGAACGGCAAGCCGGTCGTCGTCATCAACGCGCAGAACTGCGTGCACTGCAAGACCTGCGACATCAAGGACCCGAACCAGAACATCAACTGGGTGCCGCCGCAGGGCGGCGAAGGCCCGGTCTATCCGAACATGTGAATTTTGCACAGCATCGGCTTATAAAATAGATGATGTCTTCTCCGGCAACCGTTTCGTATGTTGCCTTTAGGCAGTGCACCTCATTCTGGTGCCTCGAAAATGGAGCCCACCAGTTGCCGGCGAGCCTTTCTCCGCAGCGCGCTCCAAGCCAGCCCCTTGCCCAGATAGTCAAAAGGGGTCGGCGGCCATTTCCGCGGCGTCCGGTTGACGATCCAGAAATCGGTGAGGTCGCTGCTGACGTCGTTGAGCATGTGCGAGACGGTCTGGCCGTGCAGATGGTTGATCGCCAGCCCATGGCCCCAGCACCCGCCAACATAGATCACGCGCCGGTCGCCGAGCGTCGTCAGGTGCGGCACCAGGTCCATCGTCCCGGACATGTGCCCGCCCCAAGTCTGGGCGATGCGAATATCGCTCAACTGCGGGAAAATCCGCTTGAGATGCTGCAGTGAAACTTCTCCGCCCTCCGCGCTGGCCGTCGGCTCCATTTCGCCGAACATCGAGTGCCCGCCGTAATAGATCCAGTAGAACTGGATACGACCGTCGGCGGTGGGCGCCATGTAGTGGAACAGGTCGAGCGTACTTTCGATCGCATTGCCGCGCTGCCAACCGATCGCCTGCCATTGTGCGGGCGTCAGGCGCTCCGTCACCGCGCCTCGTGCGAAGACCGGGGATTGAAACCGGCGTAACTCGCGTCCGACAGGGCCTTCAAGCATGTGGGTGAAAGCGTTGGTCGCGATCACCACCGTGCTTGCAAGAATCTCCCCGCGCGGAGTGACGATCCGGACGCCCGATGCCAGGCGCTCGATGTGAATGGCGGGGCTGTTTTCGTAGACACGCGCGCCGGCGGCTTCCGCGAGGCGTTTCAGTTCGCGCACCTGCTTGCAGGGGTTAAGCAGGCCAAGATTGGGATCGAACAATGCCGCCTTGAAATTCGGATTGCCGGCAAATTCCGCCTGCAAGCTAGGCCCGTCCATCCACTGCAGCCCCTGCATGCCGAACTCGGAATACATCGCCTGCAGGGCGCGGGCGTCGTCTACCCAGCGTTCGTCGAAGGCCACCCGCATCAGACCCGGATGCCGGTAGTCACACTGGAGCCCGTTGCTCTCGATGATCTCGCGTGTATAGACCATCGCGCGCAGACAGTAATCGAACGCCGCCTTCGAGCGCTCGAGGCCGTATTTTCGGCGGATAGTGAACTGATCCATACCGAACTGCGGCATGATCCAGCCAGCGGCGCGGCCGCTGGCCCCGAAACCAACGATCTCGCCTTCGATCAGCACGATGCGGCCGGTACCGTCCTTCGCCGCATGCCAGGCAGTGGACATACCGGCGATTCCACCGCCAATGATGGCGACATCGCAATCGATCCGCCCATCCACGGCATGGTTCGGGGCATACATGCCGTAGTCATGCAGCCAGAAGGATTTTCCCGAATGGGGCGCTGATCCGTGAGCCTGCATGATCACAGTGCCTCGTGTCAGTTTGACTGGGGGAGATAGGCGACGGCCGTCGTCTCGACGCGGATCGCCGGGCTGGTAAAGCCGACTACTTCCATGCCCGCGACCGAGGGCCCCTCCTCGCCGTAGAAGGCCTGGCGATGCGGGAACAGCGTCTCGTTGAACTCGTCCACACTGACATTGTAGTAGATGGTTTCGCTGACCACATCGCGCGGCGCGCCGCCGGACTTTGGCAGGGTGCTGCCGAGGATCTCGTAGATCCGCTTCATCTGCGCGGCCGGGTCGTCGGCATGGATTTCGTTGCCTCGTCATCTGTGGACGTCAGGCCACCGATGAAAAGATAATCGCCGGCACGAACGGCCATTGACATACAATAGTGCTTCTCCATCTCAGGAAGCATGTGGAAAAATAGCGGTTTCTTTGGCATGCCAGTTCCTGGTCGAAAATTAAGATATGATCAAGGCAGAGTGGCTTCACTCGATGCGGCGTTAGCCAGTGAGACCGGGCGGCGCCTTAAAGCGACGTGAGGACGTTGGGTTTGAGGCAGAGCGCATTTCAGTTTCCACCTTGTCCGCAGTTAGCAGGCCGGACTCGATTGCGCCGTCCATAAAGCCTACCCAATTTCGCCCGAGATAGTCGCCCGCGAAATGGACATGGCCGTCCGGCGTCTTGAAGGCCTTTGCGATCCGCACGTTCTGTGTCGGCCGCGCCATGTGCCAGGTGCCAAGTGAGAACTCGTCGTTTGCCCAGTCGTGCCCGGTGGTCGAAACTGCCTTCAATTCGGGGTGAAGGCTGGCAAGCACCGCGTTGACTTCGTCGAGGTTCTTCGGGTCGAAAGCCGCGCCATCCGTGCCGAAGCCGACGTAGATGCGGGTTTCGCCCTCTACACGGATGGGGTTGAGGAGGCTAAGTGGTGTGCCGGGCGGAGCGATGACGGCATGGCCGGTGGCTTCGCCTTCCGTGCGGAACAGTACTTTCATGCCCTTTGCGGCATGTTCCTCGTGCGAAAGGACTAGTTTGTCCTGCGCAAGCGCCGGCGTGAACCGGATGTTTTTCAGACAGTTCATCGGGACGGCGCAGACTAGTTTCTTCGCCGTGAAGCGACGGCCGTCACGGGTCGTCGCTGTGACGCCGCGCTCGTCCTGCACCACGTCGGCGACGGGGGAGTTGAGGCGGATGTCGAGATTGGCGCGTTCCGCCATATAGGTGATGAGGGATGTAACGCCACTGTCGACCTTGTAGCGGGCGAGGCAATCGATCATCAGCCCAATATCCCAGCCGGAAATGGACCACCAGCGCAGCTGGGACAGGTATCCGGACTGGTCCAGCGGCGCGTTCGTCTGGGCACTCACCTCAGCGGCGAAGGCTGCTTTCTCGAGCGGCGATAGGCCCATCCGGTCGAGTACGTCCTGAACGCTCAGCGTGTCGAGTTCCTCAGCCTCTGCGATCGCTTCGAGACTGTAGGGCCTGTCCATGCGCGGACCATCCGGCGTATCGCCGGCGAATTTCTTCCAGGCACTTTGAAGGATCGCCCGGAACTCACGGAACTCGATGTCCTGCGGCTTGCCGTCTACCCAGATGGTGAGCGGCGGCAACCAGGGATCTTCATGCAGCTTCAGGCCGGAGCGAACGAATTCTGCCCAGACATAGGGCTGGAACCAGTGGATCCACGTACAGCCCAACTCAACCTTATGGCCGTCGAGGTCCGACGTCCAGGCGCGCCCGCCGATGCGATCTCGCGCCTCAAGCACGGCGACCTTGCGGCCGTTGTTCTTCAATTCGCGGGCCGCCGTGACGCCGGCGAAGCCGGCACCAAGCACGATGACGTCGAAATCGGTTTCTTGTTCCATGCAAATTCCCCCTCAATGACGGCATGCCGTGATCGGTGACGGGCTCGCCGATGCGGCAGTCGCGATCTTGTGAAGCCCGTAAGATCGCCTCCTCAAGCGCCCGAATTTATTATTCAAAGTTATATTACGACTGGGTATACGGCAAGCACCGTTCAATCTCTGCGCGCCATTCAGATGTCGCCGTTTCTAATAAAAGGTTAGCGCGGAAGGCGGGCGATGAGGCTGGGAAACTTGAGAAAATAACTTTTAAATCAATCTGTTGACGCAAATCGCTTTGAGGCCACCCAAAACTCTCTCTGGCCGGATGGAATAATGAAAGCATTTGGCGTTTTGGGGCTTACCTTGTCTTGATATTTCACGGTATGAATAATTAATGTGGTGAAACCTACTCGAAACAAGGGTCCAGCAAATGAAGCGCTTTCGTATTGGTCAGATCGTTCCGAGCTCCAACATCACGATGGAAACGAAAATACCGGCACTATTGCGGGCTCGCGAACTCGTGTCGCCAGAGCGGTTCACTTTTCACTCCTCCCGCATGCGGATGAAGCATGTAACCGCCGAGGAATTGAAGGCCACAGGGACAGCGACCATTGCCCCTCGAACTTTCGGACGCGCGCGTCGATGTTATGGGTTATGCCTGTCTGGTAGCAATCATGGCAATGGGGCATGGCTACCATCGCCAGTCACGGGAGCGCCTGCACAAGGCGACGGTCGACAACGGCAATCCCGCACCAGTGGTGACGTCGGCCGGTGCGCTGGTCGAGGGCATCCAGGCGATGGGCGCGAAGAAAATCGCGCTCGTCGCGCCTTACATGAAGCCGCTCACTGAGCTCGTCGTGGACTACATCCGCAACGAAGGCATCGAGGTCAGCGTATGGCGCGCGCTCGAAATTTCCGACAACCTCGCGGTGGCCGCACACGATCCGATGAAGCTGCCCGGCATTGTCCGTTCGATGGACACGAGCGATGTCAATGCCATCGTGCTGTCCGCCTGCGTTCAGATGCCCTCGCTGGCGGCTGAGCGCGCCATGGATCGTCAATGCGCCGATGAACTGCCGCATCTTCGAAACATGGGTCGACACCCAGCTTGCCCCGACGTTGTCAAAAGGCGATGTCGTCATCCTCGACAATGTCGGTTTCCATAAAAGCGAGCGTGCCGAACAGTTGGTCAAGGCGAAAGGGGCGTGGCTTCTCTTCCTGCCGCCTTATTCGCCGGACCTGAACCCCATCGAAATAGCATTCTCAAAACTCAAAGCGCTTCTGCGAAAGCGAGCCGCTCGCAGCTTCGATACGATTACGCAGGCGCTCGGCGACATCATGGGCCTCTTCTCAGTCGCAGAATTCCTCCGTGAGAAGGCCGAAGGTTACATCGAACTGCGCCACTCGCTCGGCTACTCTTTTCAGCAAACACGCCGGCACGTTGCGGGCTTTCGCCCGCTGCGTTGAACGCGCTCAGTTCGATCCGCCCGCCACCCGGATGATGGCGAGGTCGCCCCACAGCAATCTTGGCTCTCTACTCAAGAGGGGATGCTGCAGCGCCAATGCGATGCAAGCTATGCGTGTTTTTCATGATATTTTCAAGCAGCCCCATCAGCAAAGCGGACACCACAAACGCCAGATGTATACCGGTCAATACCACGAGCTGGGAGCTCTCGTATTGGCCCGCGTTCAGAAAAATTTGAAGCAGATGTATCGACGAGATAGCAACGATGGATGAAGCGACCTTAATCTTCAAGCTCCCGGAATCAAGCTTACCCATGAACGAGACCTCGCGGTCGGAGTGTTTCTCCGCTTCATCAAATCGACTTACGAATTTCTCGTAGCCAGAAATCATCACCATAACGATCAGCCCGCCGACCAATGCGCCATCAATCAGCCATAATATAGACAGGATCATGTCTTCTGCGCTGGCATCCAAAACAGAACCCGCTAGATTGATGAATTTCAATCCGAATGAAACGCTATAGAGCGCCAGCGCTGCAGCTAATCCAAAGTAAAAAATAACGAGTATCCGGCGTCTATACAGGATGACGCGCTCGATGAGCATTTGCAATGACTTCATAACTATACATATCAACTCGGTTTCTGGAGAGGATTCATCGTCGAGTTTATATTTGCTTCAGGAGGTTAAAGGTTCGGCGCCCGTTCTCTGATTGCAAAGGGAGGCGGGAGTGTCGGTGATTCGGACACTCCCTAAAAGCTCAGCTAGGCTCTCTTTCAGGCATGGCAGAAGAATGATGCGACGAAATCAGCCATTTGCCGTTCTTGAATTCGTAGGTGAAGGTATAACGCGCAGGGACCTCGGTGCCGTCCTTCAACGTAAAGGTGTAGATGCCCGTGTCGATGGCATCGTTGCAGCCGAGTTTGATCGTCCGGCTGTCGATTTCCCCCTTGGGATGCTTTTGCAGGAATTCAGCGAAGTATTCGGCGCGTTCCTTCTGGGTCAGGCGTGGTTTGTTCGAAAGCGTAGGCAGAAGAAGGGCATCAGCTGCATAATTTTCTACGACCTTTTCGGGATCAAGCGTCGATAGAGAGGCGTTCCATCGATCAAACAGATGCTCGACCTGTGTTTTAGTGATCGGCGTGCATTCGGTGGCAAGGGCCGGCGTCGCCAGCAGAGCCGCGAAGGAAGCGGCGAGTAAGTGCCTTTTCATCTCAGTCTCCATCAACGTTTGTTTTCTATCCGCAATGCGGAGGCGCGACGTAGTTATCCCAGCCTATGCAGTCCAGATCTGCAGTCCAGATCGTTCCGAATGATTTGTGGTCGCCGGGCGCGAACAGTGCGCGATATGGATAAGTTGAGCGCAATTGGGAGCTCTTCGGCGGCGGAAGTCGGCTCGGCGGAGCGATATCCGGTTGCTTAGTCTTACTGAGTCACAAATCCTGGGATTCTCGCTGAGCAATGCTGTGCTAGCGTAAGCGATTCGTAGTCAGCAGGAGAACGCTGAGATGAATGGCCTGAGCATGGGAAGTGAAGCAGCCTTTGCGGCTTATGTCCATAAGCCGGTCGATGTGATCGGGCACGCCGATCGGGCGGAGCCGCTCAACGATTATTGCCTCGGACTAATGCTGCCGGTGGACCGCAAGAGTGTCGAGGCTCTGGCGGCGGTGACGGCGCCAGCGCGGGCATCGGCCAACCGTGTCTGACGAGGCTCTCCTGGCGCGGGTTCGTGACTTGGTGCTGCCGCTGATCGAGCAGAATGGGCGTATTGAGGCTTAGATCGTGGATGACACCGGGTTCCCCAAGAAGGGCAAGCATTCGGTCGGGGTTGCGCGGCAATATTGCGGCCAGCTCGGCAAGCAGGACAACTGCCAGGTCGCGGGCAGCCTCTCGATCGCCAACGTCGCGGCGAGCTCGCCGATTGCCTATCGGCTGTATTTGTCCGAGATCTGGGCCGATGATCCCGCGCGGCGGCGCAAGGCGAAGATTCCTGACAGCGTCGCGCTCCAGACGAAGCCCGCAATCGCGCTCGACCAGATCCGCGCCGCTCAAGCGGACGGAGTTGCGCCCGGCGTGGTTTTGGCCGACGCCGGCTATGGCGCGGACGGCGCATTCCGCACCGGCCTGTCGGCGCTCGGCCTCGACTATGTCGTGGCAACCGACACTTATTAGTGTCTGGCGACCCAGCGAGGAACCATTGCAGCCCAAGCCCTGGCGTGGAAAGGGTTGGCCAACCCCGCTGATGCGTCGCAGTCCTGAACACAGACCGATATCGGTGAAAGCGATGGCACAGGAGCTGCCGCACGAAGCCTGGCAGACCATTGGCTGGCGGGAAGGAACGAACACCGATCTCAGTTCCCGCTTTGCCGCCGTGCGCGTCAGGCCCGCCTCCAGGGGTTACAATTTGACTGCCCCCGTGCCGAGGAATGGCTGCTGATCGAATGGCCCGAGGGCGACACCGAGCCGCTCAAGTACTGGCTCTCCACTCTCGCCGCCGACGCTTCGCTCGCAACGCTCGTCAGCACCGCCAAGCTACGCTGGCGTATCGAGCGCGACTATCAGGACCTCAAGCAGGAACTCGGGCTCGGCCATTACGAGGGGGCGCGGCTGGCGCGGCTTCCATCATCATGCAAGCCTTTGCATTGCCGCTAACGGATTCCTCATCTCCCAAAGGGAGAAGATTCCCCCCTCAGCGCCGATCAAAACCAAAAACCGCCCGGAACCTAACGTTCCCGAAGGTTACCGACTCCGCGGATCCCCCGATCCGACCCGAACGACACACGCCAAATTCGATCGCAACCGTCCGTAGGCACTTGACCGTCGCACTCAGTCCCAACCTTCAGAGATTTCCATGCTGCACCAGGATCAATGCCGCTAGAACCTACAAACTTGTGACGCAGTAAGACTAGCAGGCTGTTTAAAAAGAAACTGGCCTGGAGGCTTTCGCCGTGATTTCACTCACGTCGAGTTTTGGAGTCATGCATGCGCGGCGGCGATGTGAGGGCGGGTGAACTCTTCAGCTATGTCGATCTGGAGGATCGAGTTCGTCGTGATCATCCACTGCGCAGAGCACCGCCCGCCTCATGTCCGTGCCCGGCGTGGGACCGCTATGGCAGTCGAGGCTTTCGCGCCCACCATGGTGACCTTCAATGACGACCAAGAACGAAGATTACAAGGATTCCGCTCTGGCTGCAGCGTAGCAGGTGATGAGCTAAAGTCAGGACGGATCGTCGGCGTGTGAGGAGGTCAGCGAACGGTAAGGACGAAAATCGGTGAGAGTAGGGCTCGTCGAGCTGACTTTGCACGAGGTCCGCGTAGCTCCATACCGGCCAGCGGTCGTATCCGTGGCACCCCTGGTCACGGTGGCTCGTTCAAGTCCGTGAGATGCTGTCCAAAGGGCGCTGATTTTCTGCAGTTATTCTGGTGCTTCCTCTAATCGACTTCTAGAAATCCCTCGAGGATCGATCTGCGAGTGATTGTTGGCGCAGCCTACCGGTCCCGCACGTCGATCTTGCAAGCCTGAAGGCTTTGGCAGGATTGTCGAAAGACGCTCTTGCGTGATCACAATCTGCGTTAATGGGCGCAGCATTGGTCTCTCACGGAACGAGTCGGAGAGATATCCAGCCCCGCCAGTCCATGACATATCAGTTCGATCTGTTTTCGGCCCGGGAAGGCAGCGGGGACCCTGCATTGGCCGGAGGAAACACACCAGGCGCTGACGGCGCTCATGCACGCAAACTGCGTGGGGGTGCCTCACACCAGAAGGAAGCCGGTCATGATGCATGAGAAGATCGGCCCGCATGAGCGGAAGGCCGTCCTATAAGTTCGGTTGTCCACGGCTCACCAGGTTCTCCACAATCGCGAAAGCGGCGCCCTCCAATATTCCACGCGCGACCGGCTGGCAGCGCCTGGATAGGCGCACATCGACACTACCAACGGGGCGGGCGTCAACCAAGTGCTCATCCGCTGCTTTTTCGGCAGCAGGGAAGAACCGTTTCATGACGCCTTCCGTCCAGTGGAGGAGTGTTACTTGCCGGGGCGGCAGCAAGTTCTTTGGACGTACGCCCGGCGGCTTCGGTTATACTGCCTCCGGCCATTAACCTCTGCTGGTGTCCAACCATGGCGGACCTCGGATTAATTATTCAATAGCATAAAAGATTTCCGTTACGAATCCCCATGTACGTGGACAATTCTTGATGAGGTTGACAATTTCAGCATTGTTAATTATTCAAGAATGGAATAAACACGGGACATGGCACGATAGAGATGTGCTTTTTATCTATTGAACATAGCCATGCCACCCCGACGCTGGCTCGGTTGGGCGCTCGCAGCAATCGGTGGTCCGCGCGCCAAGGTGATCGTGCCACTAGAAAGTCCAAACCTTGATCATCCGCTTGGCCGTGTTTCCGACGGCTTGAATGCCGCGCCGATTGCGGGGTCGCACGACCCCTTTCGACAGGTCAACTTCGGTCGTCACCGGCGAAGCGGCCTGGATGCGCCCGACGAATTCGGAGGCCGTGCATTACCTCGCGAGCCTCGCTGCCAAAGTTGATAATACACCTCTGGAAGAATTAGGATTTATGGGAATACCCACTTGATGATGTGTGAGATGAAATTCCGACGCCATCCCCGACACGATAGTGGCTTGGATGGACTGTCAAGATTAACAAAGAAACCTCTTACCACGCGATAAACCGATAATTTCGAGAGGAATAATAAGTATGTCAAACAAGGTTGGGGCACCTCGGGAGATCAATACGGGCGAGTCGCGTGTGGCGCTGACACCTGACAGCGCGGTGCAACTTGCGAAACTTGGCTATAGCAGCATCATCGAAACGGGTGCTGGCGTTGCGGCTGGTTTCTCCGATGATGCCTATCGCGCCGCAGGCGTTGAGGTGGCGCCTTCGGCAGAAGCGCTTTGGGCTTCGGCAGATGTGGTCGTCAAGGTACGGCCGCCCGAACCGAGCGAGGGCGCGTATCTGTCTGCGGACAAGACGCTGATCTCGTTCTTCTATCCCGGCCAGAATGCCGAGCTGCTGGAGCTTGCCAAGGCGAAGGGCGCCAACGTCATCGCCATGGACATGGTTCCGCGCATTAGTCGCGCCCAGAAGATGGACGCGCTGTCGTCGATGGCCAATATCGCCGGCTATCGCGCGGTGATCGAGGCCGGCAACAATTTCGGCCGCTTCTTTACCGGCCAGGTGACGGCCGCCGGCAAGGTGCCGCCGGCCAAGGTCCTGGTGATCGGTGCGGGCGTCGCCGGTCTTGCTGCGATCGGGGTCGCCACCTCGCTTGGTGCCCAGACCTATGCATTTGACGTGCGTCCCGAGGTCGCCGAACAGATCGAGAGCATGGGGGCCGAATTCGTCTATCTCGATTTTGCCGATGGTGAGGGGGGCGCTCAACAGGATGGCGCTGCAACAGGCGGCTATGCGGCGCCCTCTTCACCGGAATTCCGCGAGAAGCAGCTTGCCAAGTTCCGCGAGCTTGCGCCTCAGATCGATATCGTCATCACCACGGCGCTGATCCCCGGCCGCGATGCGCCGAAACTCTGGCTTGCCGACATGGTGGCCGCGATGAAGCCGGGATCGGTGGTGGTCGACCTTGCCGCCGAGCGCGGCGGCAACTGCGAGCTGACGGTTGCCGATCAGCGGATCGTCTCCGACAACGGCGTCGTCGTCATCGGCTATACCGATTTCCCGAGCCGCATGGCCGCGCAGGCATCGACGCTCTATGCCACCAATATCCGGCATATGCTGACGGACCTGACGCCGGGCAAGGATGGCAAGCTCGTCCACAACATGGAAGACGACGTCATCCGTGGCGCGACCGTCACCTTCGAGGGTGCGATCACCTATCCGCCGCCACCGCCGAAGATCGCCGCGATCGCGGCGCAGAAACCAAAGGAGAAGGTGAAGGAACCAACGCCGGAAGAAAAGCGAGCCATCGAGGCCGCGGCCTTCATGGCCCAGACGAAGAGCCAGTTGGCGCTTCTTACCATCGGCACGGCGCTGCTGCTTCCCGTCGGTGCCTTTGCGCCGCCGGCCTTCATGAGCCACTTCGTCGTCTTCGTGCTCGCCTGCTTTGTCGGTTTCCAGGTCATCTGGAACGTCTCGCATTCGCTGCACACGCCGCTCATGGCCGTCACCAACGCGGTCTCCGGCATCGTCATTCTCGGCGCTCTGCTGCAGATCGGGTCTGGCAACTGGCTGGTGGTGCTGCTTGCGGCGCTCTCGGTGCTGATCGCCATGATTAACATCGTCGGCGGCTTCCTCGTCACGCGGCGCATGCTCGCCATGTTCCAGAAATCCTGATCGGGCAGGGGTAAACATCATGATGATCGGTATCGTAACGGCCGCCTATATTGCGGCAGCCGTTCTCTTCATCCTCTCGCTCGGCGGGCTCTCGGGCCAGGAAAGCGCCAAGCGCGCCGTCTGGTATGGCATGACCGGCATGGGCCTTGCCATTGTCGCCACGGTCTTCGGACCTGATGTCGGCAACTGGTTCATCATCGCCCTGATGATTGCGGGTGGTGCCGTGCTCGGCCACTTCGTCGCTTCCCGCGTGCAGATGACCGAGATGCCGCAGCTGGTTGCAGCGCTGCATTCCTTCGTCGGTCTCGCCGCCGTGTTCATCGGCTTCAACGCCCACATCGAAGCGACTGACGTTGCCGGCCTCGATGCGGCGGCCCGCTCTGCACTGACCGGCTTTGCCGCGATCCTTGCACACAAGGAGCCGGTGGAACTGTCGATCATGAAGGTCGAGGTGTTCCTCGGCGTCTTCATCGGCGCCGTCACCTTCACCGGCTCGGTCATCGCCTTCGGCAAGCTTGCCGGCAAGGTCGACGGCAAGGCAAAGAAGCTGCCGGGCGGTCATCTGCTCAACGCGGGCGCCGCACTGCTCTCGCTGGTGCTGCTGGTGCTCTACGTCAATGGTGCCGGCACCTGGACGCTGCTCGTCATGACGGCTCTCGCCTTCTTCATAGGCTACCACCTGATCATGGGCATCGGCGGCGCCGACATGCCGGTCGTCGTCTCGATGCTGAACTCCTATTCCGGCTGGGCGGCCGCCGCCATCGGCTTCACGCTCGGCAACGACCTCTTGATCGTCACCGGTGCGCTGGTTGGCTCATCGGGTGCGATCCTCTCCTACATCATGTGCAAGGCGATGAACCGCTCGTTCGTCTCGGTCATCCTCGGTGGCTTCGGCGCGACCACGGGTCCGGCGATGGAAATTACCGGCGAGCAGATCGCCATTGATGCCGATGGCGTAGCCGCAGCCCTCAACGATGCCGACAGTGTCATCATCGTGCCGGGCTACGGCATGGCTGTGGCGCAGGCACAGCAGTCGGTCTCGGAACTGACCCGCAAGCTGCGGGCGGCCGGCAAGAACGTCCGCTTCGCCATTCACCCGGTCGCCGGCCGTCTGCCGGGCCACATGAACGTGCTCTTGGCCGAGGCGAAGGTTCCCTACGACATCGTGCTCGAGATGGACGAGATCAACGAGGACTTCCCTGAGACGGACGTCGTCATCGTCATCGGCTCCAACGACATCGTCAATCCTGCCGCCCAGGAGGATCCGAACTCGCCGATATCCGGCATGCCGGTGCTCGAAGTCTGGAAGGCCAAGCAGGTGTTCGTCTCCAAGCGTGGTCAGGGCACCGGTTATTCCGGCATCGAGAACCCGCTGTTCTACAAGGACAATACCCGCATGTTTTACGGCGACGCCAAGAAGAGCATCGACCAGTTGCTACCGGCGCTGGCATGAGCGGGGAATTCGCGATGAAAAAAGGGATCCCCGAAAAGTTGGAGCTCGATACGATCGCCTTGTGGCAGGAAAGGCCCGCGCCAAACAATGCAAGCGCGGCACGCACCTCCAACGGGATCGCTCCCGCCACCTAGGCCATCTCGCTCGCGTCGTAGCCGCCCGCTACGGGCAGGGTCGAATATAAAGTTCAGAGGTTTTGGCAGTGAAACTTGGTGAGTGACTGAAAACTGCGCTTTGAAAGACGATGCTTCGACGAACTAGTTCGTTTGATTGGCCGTTGCAATTCCGAAATGGGCTGTGTGTTACATTTTTGCTTTTGTGAGTTCAGTTGTAGGCAAAGCAACACTGCTCAAATCACCGTCCAGTTCCATAAACTACATTATGCGATATGTTATATCATAACATACGTCATGCGGTAGATATTACGAATTCCCAGCCTCCTCCCGAGGCACCTCGGCTGCCGTCGCATAGGTTCCGACGGCAGCCACTTTTTCTCGGGGCGCCGCCGTCTCGGCTTTCATCGCGACGTCGATGCTGCCGTCCCCTACCACACCTGCCGCCGACCGCGGGGCAACTAAGTGCGATGTTTGTCATGAAGGAACGGATACTTTCACCACTTGAAAAAACCTGCCTTCGATGGATTGCTCGCGGCAGGACCATCGCAGAAATCGCTTCGCTTGAAGGAAAAGCCTTGGTCGAAATCGAACAACACTTGGAGAATGCCTGTGCTTCGCTCGGGGCAGCGTCGATCGAGCAGGCACTAGAGAGGGCAAACCTTTCCGAGTCCGATTGATTGGAGATTGGAGAGAGCGGTCCAGAGGCGCTGCCCGCCGGGGATGGGTGTTGGGTCCGTGTTGCAAACTACTGATTTTGGAGGATCCATTGCGCTATGCTCGGCTCCCTGCTTTTGGGATGGGGGCATCCAACGCCGACAGTTGTTCGGAGGCCGGTGGGACGCCCTTTCTTTACTCCGAAGCTGAACCACAGGACCAAAAGATCTTCGTCGAAGGAAAGCTTTATATTGTCGGCCGGTTCAGAGCATGGAAGGGAAAGAACTGTTCCTGGGCGAAAACACCTTTCGATGCTGCGCCTGACGCCTACGCCCTTTGTCTGCCCGCTTCGGAAACAGAAAGTGCCGCAAAACTTGTTTCTCCGACGCGAACCAGGGGCTTTATAACTAGTTCCACCCGGCTCGGAGAGTTCATTCAACTCGAGCGCGGCAGCTACGTCCTGCTGGCATTCGAGAAGGCGGCAATGATTCGGCAAGTTAGTGCGCTGCTTGAGGGACCGGTTGTAGATGATGTCGAATTTGACTGCGTTGTCGACCTGACAACCGTAAGTGGTTCGAGGTTGGCGGCACTTGGCAATCTTGTCTGGTATTGCATTGATGGTTCCGAGGGAAATAGCTTCCCGCTGGCGGCGATCGAGCACTTGTTCCAAGCAACGATGATCGCACTTTTGAGAGCTGTCCCTAACAACTACCTCCGCCGAGTTGCGCAGTCGACTTCGCCGGCCGTGCCATGGCGTGTAAAGAGAGCGATCGAATACATGCATGCCAACCTGTCGCGTTCCCTTGCGGTGTCTGAAATAGCGCGCGAGATCGGGACGAGCGTGAGGGCATTGCAGAGCGCTTTCAAGCAGTTCAAGGGAACGACACCCTTGACATACCTGCGAACGATCCGCCTGGAAGCTGCTCGCAAAACTCTGCTTGGCAACACAACCTCTCTGCCAATCTCCGACGTCGCACGAAGTGCGGGCTTTACCCACATGGGGCGGTTTGCTGCGGCTTATCAACAAGCGTTCGGCGAAACGCCGTCGGAAACTGTGAGGATGCGCTGAAGTTTTCGCTGTCGCGCGACCGGCTTTCGGAAGCGAGGCACGGTAGATGGACGATTGGCATCGTCGGCTGGACCGAGATACGCGGTCGATGTGCTACGCGCGCGGTAACAGGGGCAAGCGATCGGATGAGGCTGAGAGCTCAAACGAAGCAAGCCAATCCCGCTCTCTTTTGATGGCGTCCTGGCCCGGTTCCGGATCTTCCGCGATCAACCCACAAGGGGTCCGCTAGCAAGCTGCGGCCGCTTCCGCTTCGCGTCGCGGTGATCGCGCCCGGACCCCGTGCCTTTTGAGGAGCCATCGAGCGGGAATTGGCCCGCTCCCGAAGGAGCCTCTCATATGTCGCACGATCTCTCTCTCGCCCAGTCCCACGCCTTCCAGCTCTCCCGTGACCTGATGGTCCCGGTCACCCTCTTCGAGGTCGACGGCGAATACGGCGTCCTTCCGTCCGACGAGATCGACGCCGACGACAACCTGGCGGTCGTGCATGAGTACATGCCCTGGCCGGCCCATTGAGCCGGCATTGCGCCCTTGGCGTGCCGCTTGCGAGCGGCAGGCCGCAAGGGAAGCTGCGCCGCGGCCAATTCAGCTTGCATGATCCGACAATTGCGCGTCCGCGCCCTTGCGGTCTTTGCTCTTCGCGGCCTGCCGAAAGGCGTCCGTGAACGGACGGGTAGGCAAGGATTATGGAGGCCGATCGCTGGGCGATCGGAAGAGAAAATGAAGAGAAGAGAGATTGAAGCGCTGCGCGAGCAGGTCAGTTGTGCGGCGGTGCTGGAGCATGCCGGGTTTGCAATAGACGCGAAAGAAAGCACGCGGCGGGCGGTCAAGTTCCGGCGCGGCGGTGAGATCATCATCGTCACTTACGAAGGACGCGGATGGTTCGATCCTCTGTCTGAAGCGAAAGGCGATGTGTTCCGGCTCGTCGAACATCTCGATCGTGTCGGTTTTCTCGAAGGCGCCGAACGGGTCGCGGATCTCGTCGGGTTTCGGATCACGGGACAGGACTGGCAGCCCGCAAGGGATGGCGAAAGATGTGACCTTTCTCTTTCCGATCGTTGGCAGGCTCGCCGCCGTCCCTGGCCAGGTTCCGCGACATGGCGATACCTTAATGGCGAGCGCCGTCTGCCAGCCTTCTTGCTCACAACGGCGATCAAAGGCGACCTTCTGCGGGAGGGTCCGCAAGGCAGCATGTGGGCGGCGCACAGGGACCATGCCGGGGTCTTGACCGGTTGGGAGGCGCGCGGTCCGCACTACCGGGGTTTTGCTTCCGGAGGAACGAAGGTTCTTTTCCGCCTCGGTTCGGACAGCGCATTACGTCTGGCTGTCACGGAAGCCGCGATCGACGCCATGAGCCTCGCGGCGCTGGAAGGTTTGCGGGAGGGCACGCTTTATCTCAGCACTGGCGGCGGATGGTCGCCGACGACCGAGGCAGCTCTACGGGAGCTGGCTGCGCGGCCTGGCGTCCAGATGGTTGCGGCGACCGACGCCAATCCTCAGGGCGACATGTTTGCCGAGCGACTGCGGACGCTCGCCGTCGATGCCGGCTGCGACTGGACGCGGCTTCGGCCGGCCAAGCAGGATTGGAACGAGGTCCTGAAAATCAGGGAAAAGGGAAGGAGGGAAAAGAAGGAAGGAGAAGGCGTGCCGCATGCGCGCCGCCCGCGTCAAGGGAGGCTTCGCCCGGCTTAAGCCGGCCCTTGACCCCGGCAGCTGCGATGCCGGCGGCCCGGAAGGGGTCATGAAGGACTGAAGAGGAAGGCAAGGTCGAGTGGACAGTGCCGCGCTTCGGTCCGAAACCTCCGAAGGAGCCGCAGATGACCCCCTCTCCCGCAATCCGCAAAGTCTTCCAGGGCATCGCAAATCGATCGCAGATGTTCCGCATGTTCGACCGTCATCATCAACGGCCAAACCGCTGGGGCGGCGATGCCACGCCGCTCTACGTCGGCGAATGGTTCGAGATCGGCGAGGCCGAGCACGACTATATGTTCGAAATCCTGCCGCCGCTCTGGATTCGCGGTTCGATGTTCGCGATGCGTGAGTTCCTGACCGGTTCGGTCACGAGTGTCTTCTTTGCGCTGCGGATCGACGAAGCGATCCGCTATTTCCACGGTTATTGCGACCTCTCGGATCGACCGTCCGTTGAGACCATGCGCGTTGCGATTATCGAGCACGAGAGCCGCCCGGTTCGATCCATGGCGCGCGAGGAACGCCTCGAGCATATCTGGAGCAGCACGGCGGACGACTATCGCGGCTATGCCGGTGAGCGCTGGCCAGATGCCTCGCGCGGCAAGCGCACGGTGATGCTCTACGGCGGGAAAGGCGGCACGTTTCTGAAGCTGCTGGACGATCTCAGCGACGACGAGATCGCCGCCAAGCTGCCGGTACAACTGCGCCACCTCCCCTCGCCGATCGCGGCTTGAGAGGTGCAACCATGCTCACCTTTCCGCTTGCATCCGTGCGCGACGTGATCGCGCGCGGGCGCACCGATGCCGAAGCTAATGGCGGCTTTCGCAACCCCTATATGGGTTAAGGCCCGGCAAGGGCGAACAGCCGGGTTTGTGGCTGGTCGGAGATCACGGAGTCTATCTTCTCTCGAACGGCAAGCTTGCCGGCGGCCAGAAACCCTTCGTCGTCTATGCCGAGGAATGCAATCCAGCCACCAACGACGACTGGTTCGAGGTCAAGCGCCGGACGTTCGGCGGCGACGACGGTGTCGATTTCCTCGATGCCGGGCAGCTGGAGGCGATGATGGCGGCGAGCCCGGATGCCACGCATCTCCGCATCGTTTTCGCGGGCGACACCATGCAGCTGATCTTGATCGGGCGCGACTAGCGCTCGGCCGACCGTAGCCGCACCGCCCATGCAGGCGGCGGCCCCTTACACCCCTTCGCGTTTCCTCGACTGCCCTTGCGGCGGCTCGATGACGCTCGCTCGCAAGGAGCTTTCGATGAGCAACGATCCCTTCACCCTCGATCTATCAGGCAGCAGCGCATTGTCATCAGGGCTTGGTCTTGGCGTCACTGCGTTCGGCGGTTTCGCCGCCAACGACGATGAGCCCGATCCGACCCCGCCCTCTCCGACGCCCGCGCGGGTTCTGCCAACGGCCAACCGGCCGCTGCCGCGAAAGCAGGGTGAGCGCACCAACTTCTATCTCGACGACGGGGATCGCGCGCTCGCCGCGACCTGGAAGGAACGGGCGCGCATCAACGTTGCCGCTATCCTCACGGCACACGAACTCGAGAAGCTGGGCTTGCCCGCAACTCCGGAAGCGCAAGCAAGGCTGATCCGCTTCACCGGCTTCGGCGCTGGCGAGCTGGCAAACGGCATGTTCCGGCGGCCGGGCGAACCCGACTTCCGTGACGGTTGGGACGATCTTGGGACATCGCTGGAATCGGCCGTCAGCGACGGCGAATACGCGTCGCTCGCCCGCTGCACGCAGTATGCCCACTTCACCCCCGAATTCATCATTCGCGCGATGTGGAAGGGCTTGCAACGGCTCGGCTGGCGCGGCGGCCGCGTGCTGGAGCCCGGGATCGGAACGGGCCTGTTTCCGGCGCTGATGCCGAAACAATACCGCGACGTGAGCTACGTCACTGGTGTCGAGCTCGATTCCGTCACCGCGCGCATCGCGAAACTGCTGCAGCCGAAGGCGCGCATCATCAACGGGGATTTCGCGCGTAGCGATCTCAACGCGATCTACGATCTTGCCATCGGCAATCCACCCTTTTCCGATCGGACGGTGCGCTCCGACCGGCACTATCGTTCGCTCGGTCTCCGGCTGCACGATTACTTCATCGCCCGGTCGATCGATCTCCTGAAACCGGGTGCCCTGGCCGCCTTCGTCACCAGCGCCGGCACGATGGACAAGGTGGATAGTACCGCGCGCGAGCACATCGCCAAGTCCGCCGACCTGATTGCCGCGATCCGTCTGCCCGAAGGCAGTTTTCGGCGTGAGGCCGGCACAGATGTCGTCGTCGACATTCTCTTCTTCCGCAAGCGCAAGGCAGGTGAAACGGAAGGCGACCTTTCCTGGCTCGACCTGGAGGAGGTGCGGCCGGCTGCCGAGGACGAGGGCGCAATCCGCGTGAACCGATGGTTCGCTGAGCACCCGGAGTTCGTGCTCGGCGATCATGCCCTGACCTCCGGTCCCTTCGGCGAGACCTATACCTGCCGGCCATGCGCGGGTGAGGAGCTCGAGGCGGCGTTGACGGCAGCCATCTTTCTTCTCCCGGAAGACATCTATGACGGCGAGCCCACTCCCATCGACATCGATCTGGAGGACGAGCTCGGCGAGATTGTTCATCTTCGTCCCGACAATGCCAAGGTACGCGAAGGCAGCTATTTCGTCGATGTCAGGCATGGCCTCATGCAGGTCGTCGACGGCGAGCCGGTCACGGTGCAGGTTCGCAAGGCCCGCAGCGGCGAGGGACTTTCGGAAAAGCACGTCCGCATCATCAAGAAACTGATCCCGATCCGCGATGCCGTGCGTGACGTCCTGAAGGCCCAGGAGACCGACAAGCCGTGGCGCGAGCTGCAGGTGCGATTGCGGATCGCCTGGTCGAGCTTCGTCCGCGACTTCGGGCCGATCAACCACACGACCGTTTCGGTGACCGAGGATCCCGAAACCGCGGAGGTGCGCGAAACCCATCGCCAGCCCAACCTGCAGCCCTTCCGCGACGATCCCGATTGCTGGCTGGTCGCCTCGATCGAGGACTATGACCTCGAGACCGACACGGCAAAACCTGGTCCCATCTTCTCGGAGCGGGTTATCGCGCCCCCTGCCCCGCCGATCATCACCTCGGCAGCCGATGCCTTGGCGGTCGTGCTGAACGAGCGCGGTCGCATCGACCTCGACCATATCGCCGAGCTTCTGCATTGCGATGCGGATGCGGTTCTCGATGCGCTTGGTGACACGGTCTTCCGCGATCCGGTCGACGGTTCCTGGCAGACCTCCGACGCCTATCTCTCGGGCGCCGTGCGCACGAAGCTCGGTGTCGCGGAAGCTGCCGCCGCACTGGATGACCACTATGGGCGAAACGTCCGAGCGCTGCAGGTAGTGCAGCCCGCGGATCTTCGACCGTCTGACATCACCGCTCGGCTGGGCGCACCCTGGATCCCGGCAGCCGATATCGTCGACTTCGTCCACGAGACGATGGGCGCGGAGATCAGGATCCATCACATGCCGGAACTCGGCTCATGGACGGTCGAGGCGCGGCAGCTCGGATGGACGGCCGCTGGCACATCCGAATGGGGCACCGACCGACGGCACGCCGGCGAGTTGCTTGCCGATGCGCTGAACAGCCGCGTGCCGCAGATCTTCGACGTCTTCAAGGATGCGGACGGCGAGCGTCGGGTTCTGAATGTCGTGGATACCGAAGCCGCCCGCGACAAGCTGCAGAAGATCAAGCAGGCTTTCCAGAACTGGGTGTGGACCGACCCTGATCGCACCGATCGGCTGGCGCGGGTCTATAACGACCGTTTCAACAACATCGCCCCGCGAACATTTGACGGCTCCCATCTCAAGCTCCCTGGCGCCTCTGCCGCCTTTGTTCTTTATGGGCACCAGAAACGCGGCATCTGGCGCATCATCTCGTCGGGCTCTACCTACCTTGCGCATGCCGTCGGCGCCGGCAAGACGATGACGATGGCTGCCGCGATCATGGAACAACGGCGGCTCGGGCTGATCGCCAAGGCGATGCTCGTCGTACCGGGCCATTGCCTGGCCCAGGCAGCGCGCGAGTTTCTGGCGCTCTACCCGAACGCCCGCATCCTCGTCGCCGACGAGACGAATTTCACCAAGGACAAGCGCGCCCGGTTCCTGTCACGCGCGGCGACCGCGACCTGGGACGCGATCATCATCACCCATTCGGCGTTCCGGTTCATCGCCGTCCCGTCAGCATTTGAACAACAAATGATCCAGGATGAGCTGGAGCTTTACGAGGAACTGCTGACCAAAGTCGACAGTGAGGACCGTGTGTCCCGAAAGCGGCTCGAACGGTTGAAAGAGGGTCTGAAGGAGCGACTGGAGGCGCTCTCCACCCGCAAGGACGATCTGCTGACCATTTCCGAAATCGGCGTCGACCAGATCGTCGTCGACGAGGCGCAGGAGTTCCGCAAGCTTTCCTTTGCGACGAACATGTCGACATTGAAGGGCATCGATCCGAACGGTTCGCAGCGCGCCTGGGATCTCTATGTCAAGGCGCGTTTCATCGAGACCAAAAATTCCGGCCGCGCGCTGGTGCTCGCCTCCGGCACGCCGGTTACCAACACGCTCGGCGAAATGTTTTCGGTCCAGCGGCTGCTCGGATCCGACGCGTTGCGCGAGCGCGGCCTGCACGAGTTCGACGCCTGGGCCTCGACCTTCGGCGACACGACGACGGAACTCGAAATCCAGCCATCAGGCAGATACAAGCCCGTCAGCCGCTTCGCCTCCTTTGTGAATGTGCCGGAGTTGATCGCGATGTTCCGGTCCTTCGCCGACGTGGTGATGCCCGCGGACCTCCGCGACTACGTCAAGGTGCCTGATCTCTCGACCGGCCGCCGGCAGATCCTGACGGCCAAGCCGACCCAGGCCTTCAAGAATTACCAGGTGGTCCTCGACGCCCGTATCAAGGCGATCGAGATGCGCGAGGGGCCGGCGCAGCCCGGCGACGACATCCTGCTTTCCGTCATCACCGACGGGCGCCATGCCGCCATCGATCTCCGCCTGGTCGACGCGGACAATGACAACGAGCCGGACAACAAGCTCAACCTGCTCGTCCAGAACGCCTTCCGCATTTGGCAGGAGACGTCGCAAAGCACGTTTGTGCGACCCGACGGCAAGCCCTACGATCTCTCAGGTGCGGCGCAGATGATCTTTTCGGATCTCGGCACAATCAATGTCGAGAAGAGCCGCGGTTTTTCCGCTTACCGTTGGATCAGGGACGAGCTCGTGCGCATGGGTGTTCCGGCATCCGAAATCGCCTTCATGCAGGACTACAAGAAGACCGAGGCCAAGCAGCGGCTCTTCGGCGACGTGCGCTCCGGCAAGGTCCGCTTCCTGATCGGCTCGTCTGAGACGATGGGGACGGGGGTCAATGCCCAACTCCGGCTCAAGGCGTTGCATCATCTCGATGTCCCATGGTTGCCGTCACAGATTGAACAGCGCGAGGGCCGGATCGTGCGCCAGGGCAACCAGCACGATGAAGTCGATATCTTCGCCTATGCCACGCAAGGCTCGCTCGATGCCTCGATGTGGCAGAACAACGAGCGCAAGGCCCGTTTCATCGCGGCAGCACTCTCCGGCGACACCTCGATCCGGCGGCTCGAAGATCTCGGCGAAGGCGCGGCCAATCAGTTTGCGATGGCCAAGGCCATTGCCTCCGGCGACGAGCGGTTGATGCGGAAGGCGGGTCTCGAGGCGGACATCGCCCGTCTCGAACGGCTGCGCGCCGCTCATGACGATGACCAATATGCGGTTCGCCGGCAGATCCGTGACGCCGAACGCGATATCGAGATCTCGGAGCGGCGGGTTGCGGAAATCGGCAAGGATATCGAGCGCCTTGTTCCGACCTCGGCCGACGCCTTCGCCATGACTGTCGTCGGTGAGCCTTTCGACGAGCGGAAGGCCGCCGGCCGCGCCTTGATGAAGGAAATCCTCACGCTTGTTCAACTTCAGCAGCAGGATGAGATCGTCATCGCCTCGATCGGAGGCTTCGATCTCGTCTATTCCGGCGAGCGCTTCGGCAAGGGCGACGGGTATCGCTACGCGACCCTCCTCCAGCGTACCGGTGGGGCCCAAGAGATCGATCTGGCCGTGACCGTGACGCCGCTTGGCGCCATATCCCGCCTCGAGCATGCGCTTGACGATTTTGACGGCGAGCGGGAACGCTATCGCCAACGGTTGAGAGACGCCCACAAGGGCCTCGCCTCCTATCACTCGCGCGAGGGAGCTGCGTTCGCGTTTGCGGAGGAACTCGCCGAGAAACGCCGGCAACTGCGGGAGGTCGACGAGACGCTTGCTGCCGAGACACGCAATGACAGCGACCCGGGCGCGCAGGCGGCATGAGGCTGCCGTCGAACGAGAAATATGACTGTATGGGTGCAACGCAGCATATGCATAGCTGCATTGCACAATAAATGTCTTCCATCTGGTCAAAAAACGATCATACTGCACGTAGCTGATGCATTGGCGGTCTCCTCCCAGTTCCGCCGCACCAGCTGTTCCCCTCTGGAGGTTTATTGACCTTCACACTTCATGGGCCGCGGTTTCCGCTGGCCCATTTTTTGTCCCATCGCATCCAGCGCTGACGCGCTCGTTCCTTTCGCGAGGCGAAAAGGAGGGGAGAGAAAGAAGAAGAGGAACCCGGTCGCAGATCGGTCCGCCGGTCGCCGCTTCCGCTCAACCGCCGTCTCCGCATCCCGGCCACTCGTTCTTCGCAGGGCTATCAGCCCCGCTCGTCCTTCGCGGCAGCGATGCTCGACCGCAGTTGCCCCCGGCCGCCCGCTCCGCGGTCCGGAAGGTGTCTTCAGGAAGGAATGAAGACAGGAAGGACCGGCAGAGGCCGCGTCCAAAATCCCCGGAAAAGGAGCATCCCATGTATCTCATGAAGGTCGATCCGCGTGCGCTGAAGGACAATCCCGACAACACGCGCCAGTCCAAATCGACGCCGCAGGCGGACGCCCTGCTGCTGGCGACGATCAGGGCCGTCGGCATCATCCAGCCGCCCGTCGTCTTCCCGGAGCGTGACGGCGGCAATGGGTTCATCATCGAGGCGGGGCATCGCCGCCGGCGCCAGGCGGTTGCCGCCGGCTTCGACGAGATCGAGGTCCTGGTAGTCGAGGCCGCCAACGACAACGGCGCCATGCGGTCGATGGTCGAGAACATCGCCCGCGAGCCACTGAACCCCGTCGACCAATGGAGGGGGATCGAACGTCTCGTCGCGCTCGACTGGACCGAGGAAGCCATCGCGGTCGCCCTGACCCTGCCGGTGCGGCAGATCCGCAAGCTCCGACTCCTCGCGAACGTTCTGCCGGCCATGCTGGACCACATGGCAAAAGGCGATATGCCGTCCGAGCAGCAACTGCGCACAATCGCAGCAGCCGCGCTCGATGAGCAGAAGGAAGTGTGGAAGGCGCACAAGCCCAAGAAGGGGGAGACGGCGTCGTGGTGGTCAGTTGCCAACGCACTTTCGAAGAAGCGGATGTATGCCAAGGACGCCAGCTTCGGTGACGATCTGCGGGAAGCCTACGGCATTGAGTGGGTCGAAGACCTTTTTGCGCCGGCCGACGAGGATAGCCGCTATACGACCAACGTCGAGGCTTTCCTCGGCGCGCAGCAGGAGTGGATGACGAGCAATCTGCCGAAGAAGGGATCACTCGTCGAGGTCAACAACTATGGCCAGCCGGACTTGCCCAAGAAGGCGGAGCGCGTCTACGGCAAGCCCGGCAAGGGCGACAACACCGCCATGTATCTCGATCGCGAGGGCAAGGTTCAGTCGATCCACTACCGGATGCCGGAAGTCCGGAAGCCAAATGGGCAGGCCGGCACCTCTGCCGACGGTTCGACGGGAGCCGATGGTGAAGCAATCTCGGTCTCGACGGCGCGACCCGACGTTACGCAGAAGGGTCAGGACATGATTGGCGATTTTCGCACCGACGCGCTGCACGAGGCGCTCGGCCGCGCGCCGATCGAGGACGATATGCTGATGGCTTTGCTCGTGCTCGCCTTCTCCGGCCAAAACGTCCGTGTCGACTCCGGCGCCAACGACAACGTGTTCGGGACGAAGCGCATGCAACGCCACGCTGCCCGGCTCTTATCTGAAGATGGCCGTCTATCGTTCGACGTTACCACGCTCCGCGTCGTCGCCCGGTCCATCCTGGTCGAGGTCCTGTCGTGCCGACGCAATATCTCGAACAGCGGCGTGGTCTCGCGCATCGCCGGCGAGGCGATCGGCGCCGACAGCTTCCTCCCGAACATGGGCACGGAAGACTTCCTCGTGTGCCTGTCGCGTCAGGCGCTCGAGGCGGCGGCGAAGGAGGCGAATGTGCTTCCCCGTGCCCGGGTACGCGAAACCCGCGCGGCCCTTGTCGATCATTTCAAGGACGTCCAGTTCGTGCATCCGGCGGCCCTCTTCTCGCCTGATGCGAAGGACGTCGCCGACTTGGTCAAGCAGGCCGACCATCACGACGATGATCGCGACGGTGATGCGGGTGGCTCAGACACCAGTGAGGATGTCCCTGCGTCAGACGTTGTTGATCCGGACGTCACACAGTTCGGAGATCCGGAAGGCGGATCCGAAAGCCAGTCGGATGAGGACGAAACCGCCTACGGCATCGCGGCGGAATAGCCGCGTTTCCACATCCATCTTCGCCGATCCCGCCGCCGGCCATCACCGGCGGCGCTTTCGTTTTCACTATCCGCAAAACCTGAAGGAGAAAGCGCATGTCTGCGTCCTTGATCTATGATCTCGCCCCGATCGGCTCCCTCGTTGCATGGTCGGACGGCACGCCGCGCCCGCCGGAGCGCCACAGGAAGAAACTGGCAGCCTGGGAAAACCGCAACAGCAAGGGTCGTTTGATCCGCAAGCTGGGTAAGCGCGGCATCGGCAATGTCAGCCTGTCACCGGATTTTACGCTGCATGAGGGCGATTTCGGTGGAAACGGGGTCATTGCCATCCGCATCCATCGGACGTTCTCACTCGAAAGCGAACTGACCTTCAAGATCATCGAACGCCCGGTGCTGGGATCCGTCCGTGTCTTTGATCGCGCCGGCGTCAATGCGGAGCTGGTCCACCTGGCGACCAATCCGCAGGCCGCCGAGGAATGGCTGAGCCGGCACGGCTATCCCAATGCCGTGCTCGAGGAGGTGACCGCCGACGAGGTCGCCGCCGATCATGTCGAAGGGAGGGTAGCGGCATGAATCCCCTCTCACAACCTTCCCAACTTTCCACCCCTGATCCGTCAGGGGCGGAGTTTGGTCGCAGTGCCGACGGTTTATCCGTTGCGCGTATCGGCGATCTCGTTTTCGCCATGGTGCCGGCGCGCGATGGTCGGCATTACCTTGCCAGTGCCTGGCGCGTGTCGAGGCCTTTCACCGATCTCAAGCGCGACGACTTCTATTCGCATCATGGTTCCGTCGAGGACGAAGCCGATTTCCGAAACCGGATGATCGAGCAGGCCGACCATAGCCGCGAGCTTCGAGAACTCGCTCGCCAGGCTGTCCGCATGAATTGCAGCACTCCCTGGGGAGCTTCCCAGGGCGCCACCGTCTATGCGGACGGGATTGTCTCCCATACCACGGCCGGACATGGCGGCTTTAAGCTGTCAGCTGCCCGCAACGCCGCAGTCCATCCGCTGCTGCGAGCGGATGGCGGCTGGTACGAGGAAGACGCCGCCTGGGCGATCGTGGCGCTGACCTTTCCGGATCTGTTCACGCGCTATGAGCGGAAGTGCGCCGACAAGACGGCCAGGGATTCCTGGCCGGATGTCTGGGAAGCGATCTATGGTCGTTCGCTTGCGCCCGGCGAATCCCAGGAGAAGGACCGGCGCGAGTTCGCGCGTGCGCATGCCCTGGACTGGATCGTCATCTCAGCACTCCGTTCCGATCATCATCCCGGCTTGACCGAGGTGATTGCGACCATGGGTGGAAAGCGCGGCGAGCGGGCGGAGGAGCGCCGCTTCCTGGTGCCGAGCGACGATTACGCGGTCGGGCGGTTCGGCTTCGTCATCGATGAGACGATACATGCCGCCTATGACGGACCCTCCAGCTTCGCCAACTGGTGTGGGAGGTTCGCATGATGTCCGTTTCAGCAAAACACGCCGCACAACTCACCCGCATGGAAGCGGCGCGGCGGCAGACGCAGCATCAGCTCGATCTGATCGACCGGCAGATTACGCGGCGAATGACAGCGCTCATTCCGCTGCTCGGCCGGCGTCAACTCGGCTACCGCCGGGGCAAGGCACCGGCATCAGGCGCTTTCCTTGAGCGGTATCGGTCGAAGCTGGCGGCGCTGACCGCTGAGCGTCAGCCGGAGGTCGATGCGCTCACGCGCAAACTTTCCCGGCAGGACGCCGCCATCACCGCTCTCTTGACGTGCCGCCGGCTGACTTCGAATCCCGCAGAAAGCGGGAGCGACTCCTCCGGGGGAGGTGAACACCCATGAGCACGATAGGCGAATTGGAGCGACGCGCCGGTATCGGCTCCTCACCCCAGGAGCGGACTACATTCTGGATCCAGTTCCAACATCTCGACGCGGCCGAATGCCTCAAGGCCGGTGTCGCTGAACTCAACAGGCTGATTGCCGAAAAGGAGGCAACGCCGACTCCGGTAAGCAAGATCGCCACAACGCGGCCCAAGCGGGAAAAGCTGCCGCCGCTGACTGAAGACGAGGTGCAGGTGATCCACGCTTATGCCGCCAAGCACGGCCGGCGATGGAAGAGCGTTCTCAACCATGTCTGGATGGGTGGCGCACCATATGACGACGGCGGAACGTTGCGGCGCCTGCGCAATTCGCACGGTCCGTCCTGGCTTCACTCCTATCGTCTGCCGAAGCCGTGCCCTGACGAAAAGGCAGCTTCGGAGTGCCAGCCGGACGTACCGGAAACCAGATCCGCCGGTCAGTGTGCAGGGCTCCTGCGTCCAGCTCAGCCCCTGCAATACCCAATGCCGCGACCGCCTCTCTGGCGGTTGCGTGTGAGCCGGATCCGCGCAGTGGCACTCCACGAGCGGCTGCCTGCCTCCGGTGAGGGCCGAGTGCTGCGGTTCGCTGAGGGCTTCCTGTTCAATGACTTCCACTGTCGGACTCCTCGCCGGCCTCCCTTCGGTTTTGCTGCGGTCTGAACCGGCGGCCGTCCGTTTCAAGGCCGCTGTCGCGCCGCCGGGCGGCCGGACCGCGCCGTCCTTCGCAAAGCAGGGCCGCGTGCCTCGCGAGGGCGGTTCGCCCTGCTTGCACGCATCCCGGCTTTGCTCGTCCTGGCGGGCCCGGACCCTGAAACGCCCGTCTACCGCCGGTTCCTTTCGACCGCACCGAAGGGCAAACCGGCAAGGGCCGGAACCGCTTCGGAGGAACCTGAAAGGACAAGCCCATGGCAAAGCCCGCAACCCAATCCCGCCATTCCGCCCGCGTTGTGCAGCTCCGAAAGGGCGCCACACTCGAAATGGTCCGGCTCACCTGCCCGGACGCCGCCCAGGCGATGGCGATCGCCGAGAGCTTCGGCACGGCTGTGATCGACGGCGACGGGATCCGCGACCTGCACGAGCGCCTGATCATCGAAACGGCCGAGAGCCTGTCCGAAGGCCTTGGCGAACGGGCGATGCAGATCCACCTCCAGCGCATCGTCGGCGCCTATGTCGGCTCCGCCCATGGCGCCGGACAGTTCTACTCCCGTGCCGTAAGCGAGGCACGCGACGCCACCGCCAAGGCGGCCAATGAAGCACGCGACGAGGATCTCGACGGTCCGGTCGGTTACGACAGCGCGGCCCAGCGCAAGCGCGAATTCGCAGCCGACATGGGTGTTCAGGCCCACTCGCTCAGGATGGCCGCCGAAGGCGCGGTCGCCGCCTACGAGCAGATCGTCGGCGAAGCCTGGAAGCCCTTCGATCGCCCGGTCGAAAACCCCGGCGCATCGCTCGACCGCAAGGCCGCCGCCGCACAGTTGGCGGCTTTCGACTGATCGCAACGGCGGGGCTTCGGCCCCGCCTCTTCTTCTTTTTCCGACCGTTGGCTGGCTCTCCGGAGCCAGCCTTTCGCATGCCGAAGGAAAACGAAAGAAGGAAGGTGATCACTTGCCCGCCCTCGCGGACCCGTCCGGCTTCGGTCCTGCCGGGGCCGGGGGATTGAGCCGCAAGGGCTTCGCCCTCCTCCACATACGTTTCGGCGCATTCGCGTGCGCCCGTCCCTCCGCCCCGGCCCTCGGACCGCCGTGACGGGCCGCGATCGGCGCGGCCTCGGAAAATGGAGGCGCAAATGAGCAGGAAACAGGAAACGCAACGTGTGGACATCTACAGCCGGATCACCGACCGTCTCGTCGACGACCTGGCCCGTGGCGTCAAACCGTGGATGAAGCCGTGGCACGACCGCAACCTTCAGGGGCGGATCACTCGCCCACTCCGGCACAACGGACAGCCCTACTCGGGCGTGAACGTTCTCCTGTTATGGTCGGAAGGCATGGCGCGCGGCTTCTCATCGCCGATCTGGATGACGTTCAAGCAATCGATCGAACTAGGCGCGGCTGTCCGCAAAGGCGAGGCCGGGTCGACCGTCGTCTTCGCCAGCCGCTTTACCAAGACCGAAGCCGATGGCGGCGGCGGTGCGGTCGATCGCGAAATCCCATTTTTGAAAGCATACACTGTTTTCAATGTCGAACAGATCGATGGTTTGCCCGACCATTATCACCATCGACCGACACCGGTTGGTAATCCTGTCCAACCGATCGAAAAGGCCGACCGATTCTTCCGAAACACGGGTGCCGTTATCCGCCACGGCGGTACACAGGCATATTATTCACCGGTTACGGATCACATCCAGATGCCGCCATTCGAGAGCTTTCGGGATGCGGAGTCATACGTTGCCACGGTCAGCCATGAAAGTTGCCACTGGACTGCGCATCCGGATCGTGTCGGCCGCGATCTCAGCCGTTATGCCAAGGACAAAACGGAGCGGGCCCGAGAGGAACTGATCGCGGAGCTTGGCAGTTGCTTCCTATGTGCCGACCTCGGCATCGCACCGGAACTGGACCCAAGGCCCGATCACGCCTCGTACCTGGCATCGTGGTTGAAGGTGCTTTCCGAAGACAAGCGAGCGATCTTTCAGGCGGCGGCCCATGCGCAGCGGGCAGTCACCTTCCTGCACGATCTGCAGCCTGCTGATGCCCAGGAAAAAGTCGCCGCCTAGAAATCAGAGCCGGTCATTGTCGCCGCCAATGGCCGACGCCTCTCTCGGCTCTCTATCCGTCGGCGTTTCCTGTTCTGGTGTGAGGTCCAGCTTGCCCCAGATCGAGGTTTTGCGGTCGGTCGATTTAAGCTTTCGCGATTGCTTGATTTCGACGGTAAACGGCTTTGTCTGCTGACGCATATATCCTCCAGGCGACGAATCGCGAGCACACGATACCGGGTTGATTATTGGAGGCAACTCCCAAGCCGGCCGGTCCGTCGCCACCGAATTAGCGGCCGACATTGGAACAGACCAACGGTTTGACCACAGCAATGTTCCGCTTGGGTGAGGCGGTGGCACGTTGCCATCACGGCGGTCCTCGGATCCCTGGGCATAGGCCACGTCCTCCGCGGGCTCGATGAGGCATGTCTGATCGGAGAGCGGCTTCGCCTTGATCGTTCTACCGCAACGGCCATCCAAAACTTTCTTCCCCTGCCGGAACCCACCCCACTCGACAAATCGAGTGGGGACCCCAGGTCGCCGCCATTCCTCACGAAACAACAAAGTTTCTCCAGGCCGCCCTCCATTCCATTCCGTCCCTGCGGGTGCGGTCCGATCGTCTCCGATCCTTGCGACAGCCATCGAGGCCGCGAAGGGCGCGGCCCGAAACCAACGAAAGGAACACCACAATGGCAACCATCGGCACCTTCACCTCCACCGAAAACGGCTTCAACGGCTCGATCCGCACGCTCGCTCTCAACGTCAAGGCCCGCATCGCGCGCATCGAAAACCCCTCCGACAAGGGCCCGCACTACCGAATTTACGCCGGTAACGTCGAGCTCGGTGCGGCCTGGCAGAAGCGCTCCGAGCAGGACCGCGACTACCTCTCGGTCAAGCTGGACGACCCGAGCTTCCCCGCTCCGATCTACGCAACCCTCACCGAAGTCGAAGGCGAGGACGGCTACCAGCTGATCTGGTCCCGCCCCAACCGGGACTAAGATCCGGGCGAGGCCCCGCCGCAAGGCGGGGCCAATCGGCGGAATTGAGAAGCCGGCAGCGGGCATCGAGCCCGCCTCCGGCTTTTCGGGTGCCATACGGGAACGGAAATGTCTGCTCAGATTGAGCAAGTATGACGTGCCGGCATGGCGGCTTCAAGGACGGGCGGTTACCCCCCAATTTTGCCTCCGCTGCGGTTCCCGCCGCTCCAACAAAATCGGCTCCCCCACCCGCCGCCGCTGGCGGTCGCGTGCGCGATCCCTGACCCCGCCATCCCGTCCCGCCCCGCGTCGTCGTCTTTCACGAACTCAAGGAGATGAGACGATGACCATCGAACAGCACATCGACGAACTGCGTGCCGAACTCAACAATGCGTTGGACGCTGCGGAGCGTCGCGAGATCGAGGCCGAGCTTCAGCTCGCCCAGGCCGATCTGGCCGTCATGCTTGCCGAACAGGACGGTGCCATCGAAGCCGAGCCGCCCTTCTGAGGGGCGCTCTTTTTTACCACCTCACGAGCCGGACCACCGGATCGACCGGCCGGTCCGGCTGTCAGGGATTTCATCCCTCGACACTCCCGCCGGCTCACGCCGGATACGGTCGCGTCCCCTTCGAGGCCGCGGGTCTCTTCTCTCTATGGCGTCCTATTTTACTCCAGCAAATCCGGCGTCAAGGACAGCGCGGTCTCCCCCAATTTTTCCGCCGCTGCGCTTCCCGAAAAAATCGGTTCCCCCGCTTGCGAGCCGCGTCCCCGCGGTCCCTGACCCCTCTTTGCAACAGAGTGGCCGATCTCCGTCATCAGCGAAGGAGATCACATCATGACCACCGATCAGAACATCATGCTCTACACCAAGCTTGCCGGTTTCCGGCTCGTCGTCCTCGCAAACCGCTTCGGCTGCGATACCGAGGTTTCACGAGAGCTTCATGATCGCCTAGTCGAGGAACTCGAGGCAGCAACCGATCGCGTCCGGACCATCATGGCGCTGGAGCGAAGCGTTCTCGCCGGAGACGATGAGTTTGCTGCATATCAGTTGGAAGGGGAGATCGAGATTTTCGGGCGCTTTTCTGTCAATTTGCTGGACGATCTCGAAATCGATTTCGACACGCACGAGTACCGCATCAATGGCGGTGATTGGGTCAATGCTTTGACGGCGGACTATACCGGCATCGACATCGACTATCCGGAGCTGATCGCGCTCACCGACGACAAACTTGGCTCCCTTGCGCCGATCATCAAAGACATCACCCGGGAAACCGGGATCCCCGTTTGTGCGGCTCGCACTGTTCACACCTGGTCCACAGGGTCGTGATCATTCCTGAAGTGCATTCCAATTCATCGCGGGCTGAAAGCGGCCCCTCGCCTGACATGTCTGACGAACCGTCGCGATCGCAGCGATGGCGACCAGTTTGCACCTCTCCTTTCGACCACCGTCATCTCTCATCGGGGATGTTGCAGCCCATTCGTCGGGACGCAACCTGGCGGCAACAGAATTTTCCCCGCCGCGGCGCGGCTCCTGGCGAAACAAAATTCAGGTGGCTCCGGGTCCTCCACTTCGTTGCGGCCATTGGGTGCGTCCCTCCTTTCCGGTCTGCCGCCTATCCCCCGCGATGACCGCAATTCGAAAGGAGAAACACGATGCAACAACTCGCTCAATTTCTCGCCGCCACCGGCCGCAGGCTCCGCGCCCTTGGCAAGGTGATCAGCCACTTCTTGCGCAAGGGGAAGCTCGGCTTGAAGCTTGCGATCAAGATCCCATTCTTCGTCGAGATCGAGTTAACCTTCGGAACCGACTGGAACCGGCGCCGATGAGGCGCGTTCAAGGCCCGCTTCGGTGGGCCTTGTTTCAGTTCGTCGTCAGGGCGCGGGGCCGGTATCCGCGTTTGCGTTTCTGTCGGAGCAGATCGAGAAACAGTTGGACCGCTTCCTCTTCCCGACCGAAATGATGGACTATCATTTGTCCCCGCGTTCCGATGCGGCCCCATTTCCGCAACAGACAGACCTCCCCGAACAGGTTCGGCTCGATCGACATCGCATAGTAGCGCGCCATGTTCCTGGAGGCATCTGAGCGTTCGACATAGAGCTGATAGGGCTGCGAGATCATGAGATCAGAATCGCTGATCTCGGGGACCGGGTCCAACGACACTTATGAATCAGTCGGCAGGGATCGATTCATATCGGTGATGATATTGGAAAGGCCGGGACAAGCTTGGGCGAGACGCCTCCGGCGCACGGCTCTATTCGCCGAAGCTCACGGAGCCCGCATACGGTCTCCGCCCATTCGGGTGACGATCCTCTCGCGGGTCTCAGCCGCACCATCCGTGTCTCGCACCGTCCCAGCGCCTGGCAAGGCCCTCGTCAACGAGAGTTTCTCCAAGCGAGCGCCCAGCCCGTGTGACGGTACGGAGCTTGCGGCCGTATTTGTCTTCGTCGCGCGGCCCGGCTGAAAGCGAGAACTTGCCACCGTTGAGCAACGCCAGCAGGCGTGCTTTCGCGGCCTCGCCTTTGATCCTTTCGGCCTCGCAGCGAGGCGGGCTGAGTTCCGGCGTGTCGATATCCGCGATGCGGATTTTCTCCCCGCCAAACCAGAACGTGTCGCCGTCAACGACGCAGTTTACGTGGCGATCAGCGCCGCAGATCAAAAACGCGGCCGACAGGGAATCTGATGTCGGTGTCTTGGCCAAAGCAAAGACGCTCGAGAGGTCGGCGGAGCCTCCATACGCAAGCCATCCTCCGCCAGCAATGAGAATGGCGGAGAGGATCACGATCAGTGGTTTGCGCAGGTGGCACGGTGCAGGTCGAGGTGACCTTCCCTGCCAGCGATTTCGATCGTTCCTTCTGCCGGGCTTGCCCGGCTTTCTGAACGGAACCACATTCGATTTCGTCACTCTCGTTCGTCTCCTGTGAGCCCCAACATATCTCGGCTTCGGTTTCATCGACGTTTACGGGTGAAGGACTTAGGCGGAGTGCGAGATGCGGGGCGCAGTCGGTCCCGCCTCCCCTTCGGGCCACTATGTTGAGGCTCCTGCGGCTGCGCTGTTTCCCGCCCTCGCACGACGCGAATTCCCGAAATCCCGCCCTTTGGGCGGCGCTCACGCTGATTTCTCCGATACTCTTCATTGTTCTGGATCAGCCTTGCTCGCTGCGCTCACCGCCGGCTCGATCCGCGCGCCCGGTACTTTTCCGCTCGTATGAAACCTGTTCGTTGCGACACACGCAGTCATGTCGTCGCGCCTGAACCAGATTGCCCGGCCGCATCGCAGCGGCGCGTTGCCGGCCGTGAAGACAATCTGCTCATCGGCGCGCATGCGAAGCACCTCGTGCGGCTGGATCAACGGTCGTGCGGCCAACTGTTTCGATCGCGTCCGCGACGATCCCTTCATTTGCGAACTGCGGCTGACCTGATCGATCTCTACTGTCGTCATGCCGCAACGGCGTGAGATATAGTCCGCCGTTTCCGGATCGTTGATCGCCGCAAACGAGATCCAGCTCGCGCTCTCGAACCATTTGCTGGCGGCGTCGCGACCGCCATAGGTTTCGCGCATCTGCCCGATCGACTGGTAGATCATGACGAGCGTGATGCCATATTTGCGACCGGCATCGCGCGCGGTTTCCAGGATCCTCATATAGCCAAGCCGCGCCACCTCATCGAGGAGGAAGAGCGCACGGCCCGGCATCACCCCATCACGATTGTAGATCGCGTTGAGAAACGAGCCGATGATGACGCGCGCGAGGCCCGCATGCGTCTCCAAGGTCTTGAGATCGATGTTGATGAAGACGTCGGTGTTTCCCTCGGCAAGATCCCCCGTCGAAAACGTCTTTCCGGAAACCAGCGCGGCGTAGTTCGGATAGGACAGCCAATGGGTTTCCTTGATCGCATTGGCGTAGACGCCGGAGAAGGTTTCGGGCGTCATGTTCACGAAAGCCGCGACGTTCTCCTTGACGAAATCCGAATCCGAATTGTCGTAGATTTCCTGCAGGCGTTGGCGCAACTGCGGCTCCGGCTCGGAGAGATTGGCGCGAACCTGGCGAAGCGTCTGGTTCTCTTTCTCCGTATGGCCGGAGAGACAAACGTCAGCGATCATTGCGGTCAGCAATTGCAAGGCCGAGGCCCGGAAGAAGTCGTCGCGAACGCCGCGCGTGCCACCGCTATCGCTCATGATCCATGAAGCGACGGATGAGATGTCCTCTTCCTTGGTGCCGCCGAACTGCCCGATCCAATCAAGCGCATTGAAGCCGGTCTCCGGCTTCTTCGGGTCAAGGACGAATAGATCCCGGTTCGCGCTGCCTCGTTGCACTGACACCATCGGGGCAACCTCGTTCGACGGGTCGAGGACGATCAGCGAGCCGCCCCATTTGAGCGCCGTCGGGATCGTCACCGACGTCGTCTTGAAGCCGCCGGAACCGGCGAACACGATGCCATGTGATGAGCCGAACGAGCCGTCGAAGCACAGGAGCGGTGGCTTGCCGCCGATGCCCCATGTGTCGGGATCGTCAGCGCGAAACGCGCGCGTTCCTCCGCTGTCCTTGTCGACCCGATATCGTTCGCCGACGACGATGCCGCCAGCGTCCGAAAACAGGTTTGCCGCTTCCTGCATCTTCATCCAGTCGGCCTCGCCATGGAGCGCCCGCTTGCCGCGTATGCGTTTGGGCTCAGCACTGGCGAAGGCCGCGTTGCCGACGAGCGCGACACGTAGGGCGAAGCAGGCGGACATCGCTGCCGCCGCCGCGCCGATCAGCGTCGCGGGGTCGACATAGGAAAGGATCGACTTGCCGGCCGGAAGCTGGTTCCCGAATGCCGACAGCCTGATTGCCTCGCGAACGATGGCGACAACGATTGTCGCTACACCGCCGGCAACGACGCCCCATCCTGCCGTCTTGATCCTGATCGCGCCGGCGCTCGCGAACAGGAAGACACTGCCGATGACCGCCGCGGCGACATAAGGCAGGGCAATGCCGGCGCGGCCGAGCGTCTGCCGAGCAGCCTCCGTCTTTCCAAAGCCGGACAGCCAGTGTTCGATCCCGGTCAATCCGATCGTGAGCAGGAACATCAGCGCGACAGGTACGATGAAGAGCATGATCCTATCCATCTGTCTTGAAGGCCTCCGCTCCGATCGCAAGCAGCCGCGGGCGTACGGTCTCGTCGGCCTTAAGCCGTTGGCTCAGCTCGATCAGGGCGCCCAGCAGAAGCGCGCGTTTCTCGTGGCGAAGACCCGCTTTGACGATCAGGCCGCCAAGTTCGATCTTTTCCCGCGTGTCCTTCTTGCGGGCGTCGGATGTGGTTGTGCGCGCCATCCGCTCAAGCCTCAGCAGTCCCGCCCGGAGCCGTGCCAGCCGCGTTCTGCGTGGAGGGTGTACTGCTTTCGCCGACGCCAGCCCCCCTCTTCCCTCCGGTCGTGCGAACCCCACCTCCGCGAAACCGCTTCGCCAGTTCCTCGAAGGCTACCTGCAGCTCGGCCTCGTCGACTTCGATCTCGCCAAGTCCAGCCTTGAGGGCAATCCGACCGATCCGCTCGGCCTCGCGGGTCTCGGCAGCCTTGAGCTGCTCCTGGAGTTTGGCGATTTCGTCGCGGATCTTCGAGGATGGCTTCTTCATTCGGTCTGTCTCCCTTGGGTGAGAAAGCGTGTCATACGAGGCCAGTTTCAGGGAGGAGAGTGCGGAACGCACTACTGTGAATCCTACAATCGCCAAAGCGCAAGCTTTGGTGAATGATCCCGGCCGTTCCGAAGGAGCGGATCCGAAGGGCGCAATTATACGTCGCTGACGCGACGCCCTTGCCTAGGCCCTGTCCGGGCCTGCCGCTCCCGACGAACCTGTTGATTTGGTTCGCAACCGGGAAATAACTCGCCGTGGCCGTCCCCCATTTCTCTGTCAGCGTCGTCGCCCGTGGCTCCGGCCGCAGCGCGGTCCTGTCGGCGGCCTATCGGCACTGTGCCAAGATGGACTACGAGCGCGAGGCTCGAACGATCGACTACACTCGCAAGCACGGATTACTGCACGAAGAGTTCGTTATTCCCGCAGACGCTCCCGAATGGCTGCGAACGATGATCGCGGATCGTTCGGTCGCCGGTGCTTCCGAAGCCTTCTGGAACAAGGTCGAAGATTTCGAGAAGCGCTCCGATGCGCAGCTTGCCAAGGACGTCACCATTGCTCTGCCGATCGAACTGAGCGCTCAGCAGAATATCGCGCTCGTGCGGGATTTCGTCGAACGGCACATCACGTCGAACGGCATGGTGGCCGACTGGGTCTATCATGACGCGCCGGGCAACCCGCACGTTCATCTGATGACAACCTTGCGGCCGCTGACCGAAGACGGTTTCGGCGCCAAGAAGGTCGCGCTGCTTGGACCGGACGGCAATCCGATCCGCAACGATGCCGGCAAGATCGTCTATGAGCTCTGGGCTGGAGGCATCGACGATTTCAACGCGTTTCGCGACGGATGGTTTGCCTGCCAGAACAGGCATCTGGCGCTGGCCGGTCTCGACCTTCGCGTCGACGGCCGCTCCTTCGAAAAGCAGGGGATCGATCTCGAACCGACCATCCACCTTGGCGTCGGGACCAAAGCGATCGAGCGGAAAGCCGATGTTGCTACGAAGCCGGTCGAGCTCGAGCGCATCGAACTGCAGGATGCGCGCAGAGCCGAAAACGCGAGACGGATCGACCGGAGCCCAAAACTCGTCATCGACCTGATCACGCGTGAGAAGAGCGTCTTCGACGAGCGTGATGTCGCCAAGATCCTGCATCGTTATATCGACGATCCCGCCCTGTTCCAAAGCCTCATGGTCCGGATCATCCTGCATCCCGACACGTTCCGCCTTGAGCGCGAGCGGATCGACTTTGCCACTGGTTCCAGATTGCCCGCCAAATACACGACGCGGGAAATGATCCGGCTGGAAGCGCAGATGGCCAATCGCGCCGTCTGGCTATCGCAACGGTCGTCACATGGCGTGCGGGATCCGGTGCTCGCCGCGACTTTTGCCCGTCATGACCGCCTGTCGGATGAGCAGAGAACTGCGATCGAGCACGTCGCGGGAGCCGAGCGGATTGCCTCGGTGATCGGCCGCGCCGGCGCCGGTAAGACGACGATGATGAAGGCGGCACGCGAAGCCTGGGAGGCGGCCGGCTATCGGGTCGTCGGTGGCGCACTTGCCGGCAAGGCGGCCGAAGGGCTGGAGAAAGAAGCGGGAATCCCTTCTCGGACACTTTCGTCCTGGGAGCTTCGCTGGAATGCGGGAAGAAACCAGCTCGACAGCAAGACGGTCTTCGTTCTGGACGAGGCCGGCATGGTGTCGTCGCGGCAGATGGCGCTGTTCGTCGAAGCGGTGACGAAGGCCGGCGCCAAGCTCGTTCTCATCGGCGATCCCGAACAGCTCCAACCGATCGAAGCAGGCGCCGCGTTTCGGGCGATTTCCGATCGCATTGGGTATGCGGAACTCGAAACCATCTATCGCCAGCGCCAGCAATGGATGCGCGATGCCTCGCTCGACCTGGCGCGCGGCAACGTCGGCAAGGCAGTCGACGCCTACCGTGCCAATGGCAAGGTGATCGGGTGGGATCTGAAGGCCGACGCCGTCGACAACCTCATCGCCGCCTGGGACCGCGATTACGATCCGGCGAAGACGTCGCTGATCCTGGCTCATTTGCGCAGGGACGTTCGCATGCTCAACCAGATGGCGCGCATCAAACTCATCGAGCGCGGGGTTCTCGACAAGGGAGCTATGTTCAAGACGGCGGACGGCGATCGCAATTTTGCCGTGGGCGACCAGATCGTGTTCCTCAAGAACGAAGGATCGCTCGGCGTCAAGAATGGCATGTTGGCCAAGGTCGTTGAGACCGGGCCGGGCCGCATCGTCGCGCAGGTTGGCGATGGCGAGCTTGCGCGCCAGGTGCTGGTGGAACAACGCTTCTACAACAACCTCGATTATGGCTATGCCACGACGATCCATAAAAGCCAGGGCGCCACGGTCGATCGGGTCAAGGTGCTGGGTTCTCTTTCTCTTGATCGCCACCTCACCTATGTCGCCATGACTCGTCATCGTGAGGACCTGGCCGTCTATTACGGCCGAAGATCCTTCGCCAAGGCCGGCGGCTTGATCCCAGTCCTCTCGCGCAGGAACGCCAAGGAAACGACCCTCGATTACGCTGGTGGTCCCTTCTACCATCAGGCCCTTCGCTTCGCCGAGGCTCGAGGTCTCAATCTCGTCAACGTGGCCCGCACGCTCCTCCGCGATCGGCTGGAATGGACAGTTGGGCAAAAGCAAAAGCTCATCGATCTTGGTGCGCGGCTGGCCGCGGTCGCCGCCAAGCTCGGGCTCATCATCAACTCTGTGAAATCCCCAATTCATGACACTGTCAGGAAGGCAAGACCCATGGTTTCCGGCATCACCACCTTCGCAAAATCAATCGACCAGGCGGTGGAGGACAAGGTCACAGCCGATCCCGGTTTGAAGAAACAGTGGGAGGAGGTTTCGACCCGTTTCCACCTCGTCTACGCGCAGCCGGGAATCGCGTTCAAGGCGATCAACGTCGACGCACTGCTGAAGGATGGAGCGGTGGCGAATGCCACCATCGGCAGGATCCGCGATCAACCGGAAAGCTTCGGCGCCTTGAAAGGCAAGACCGGTCTACTGGCAAGCGGCACTGACAAGCAGGCGCGGGCAACAGCGCTGACCAACGCGCCGGCTCTGGCTCGAAATCTGGAACGCTATCTGCGCCAGCGTGCAGAGGCGGAGCGCAAATATGAGGTCGAGGAACGCGCCGTCCGTCTGAAGGTGTCCATCGATATTCCGGCGCTCTCGGCAAACGCAAAGCAGACCCTCGAACGTGTGCGCGATGCGATCGACCGCAACGACCTGCCGGCCGGTCTCGAATATGCGCTTGCCGACAAAATGGTGAAGGCGGAGCTCGAGGGATTTGCGAGAGCTGTATCGGAGCGTTTCGGCGAGCGGACCTTCCTGCCTCTTGCCGCAAAAGGCACCAACGGACAGACGTTTAACACCGTCACCGCGGGGATGACGGCCGGACAGAGGGCCGAAGTGCAATCAGCATGGAATTTTATGCGGACCGCGCAGCAGCTGGCCGCGCATGAGCGCACGACGGAGGCTTTGAAACAGACGGAAACCCTGCGTCAGACAAAGAGCCAGGGACTGTCCCTGAAATGACGGCGCAAGTCTCTGTACGTCGGATGCGACCTGCGCGACGATCGAATGCCGTCGTGCTTTTGTTGGTGGCGGCAACCGTCGTTGGGGGCAGTGCCGCTGCCGCCAAGATCGGCGGCTACCGCATCAACCTGACGCCGAGCGAGCCCCTCGGGATATGGCGCATCTCGGCGCTCAATCGAGTGGTATCGGCAGGCGATCTCGTCTTCATTTGCCCTCCGCAAACGCCTGTCATGCGAGAGGCCAGAGCGCGTGGCTATCTCCGCTTCGGAACCTGCCCGGGCGGGGTCGCTCCGCTCATCAAGACGGTCATCGCGGTTCCCGGGCAGCATGTCGAAATCGGTGCGGGCGTAACGATCGACGGGCATGCGATCCCTTTCTCCGATCTGGCTCAGCGCGACGGCAAGGGTCGGCCGATGGTGCCGTATTTCGGCGGCGCCGTGCCGGCACAAAGCGTCTTCCTCCATTCACCGTACAGTAGCTCCTACGACTCCCGCTACTTCGGTCCCCTTCCCGTTTCGGGCATCCTCGGCCTGGCGCAACCGGTGCTCACCTATGTGCGGTAAGCGCGTTCGGCCGGTCCTGTTGATTGCCGCTTCAATCATCGCCGGAACGGTGGCGTGGAGCGGTCACGTCCTTTTCCTTCCGCTCGCATGCACGTTTCCAACCCTCTGGGCGCTTGCGCGGTCACGACTGGCGGCCGCAGCGGTTTCCGCCGGTTATTTCCTCGCTGCATCACGCGGTCTGCCGCAGGGCGTTGCCACCTTCTATTCCTCCGACCTCTGGCCGGGACTGCTGCTCTGGCTCAGCGCATCGCTGGGCTTTGTCGGTGTCCACGCAATGTTCTGGACGAGATGCGAACGTACACGACCGTTTCGCTACCTCGCGGCAGTCTTGCTCATGGCCATTCCGCCAATCGGTATCACCGGCTGGGCGCATCCGATCACGGCCGCGGGCGTGCTGTTTCCGGGATGGGGATGGTGGGGGCTCCTTGCCGCGACAGCCGGCCTCATGGGCCTCGTAACCCGCATGTGGCCAGCTGTCGCGATTGTCCTGGCAGGCTTTTGGATCTGGTCCGCCGCAACCTGGGACGAGCCGAAGCTAACGGAAGCGTGGCGGGGCGTCGATCTCGAATTCGGCGCTTCACTCGGTCGCGACGTCAGCATTAGGCACCACCGTGATCTGATTGCCACGGTGAAGGATCGAGCATCCGGCGGCGCCCTCACCATTGTCCTCCCCGAGAGCGCCCTGGGCTTCTGGACGCCGACCGTCGAGCGGCTCTGGGTAAATGGGCTGCAAGGCACTGACGTCACCGTCATTGCCGGCGCTGCGGTCGTCGATACGGGCGGATACGATAATGTTCTGGTCGCTCTCTCCCGTAACGGTGCTCGCGTCATTTATCGCGAGCGCATGCCGGTCCCGGGCTCGATGTGGCAGCCTTGGCGTCCCCTGCTGGGTCAGAGCGGTGGCGCGCGGGCGCATTTCATCGCGGACCCGGTAGTGGCGGTCGCTGATGCTCGGGTCGCACCGCTGATCTGCTACGAGCAACTGATCGTCTGGCCCGTTCTCCAATCCATGCTCCACGATCCGGACGTCATTGTCGCCGTCGGCAACGGCTGGTGGACCAAGGGGACATCCATCGTCGCCATCCAACGCGCCAATGCGGAAGCCTGGGCGCGTCTGTTCGATAAGCCCCTCTTGATTTCCTTCAACACCTGAAGCCCGAGGAGACCTCATGCTCGACGCTGCCCTGATCCAACAATGCGCCGACCCCTCATTGAAGCCGGCAATCGTCGAACAGTTCGTGACCGCTGCGGGCTCGAACGATCCGCTTGCCGTCACGGTCAAATCGGGTGGCCGATTGATCCTCGTCCCGAAGGCGATGACGCCGGACGAGGCCATGGCGATCGTCCGGCAGTATGTCGGCCAGGCAGTGGTCCGCGTCGGCTTGACACAGTTCCCTGCGGGTGTCGGCGTCAAGGATACGGCCGACTTAAAGGCTGATCTCGTCGATCCTTGCGAAAACCTTCGCAAGGGAACGGCGATGTTCGCGAAGGTCTTGCGGATCGTTGCCAAATGGTACGGCAATCCGAAGAGCGATGACGTCTTCCCTCAGATCTTCGAGGACGCTGTCTACGCCTGGAAGACCGGCGAGTTCGAAGGCGTGAGCGTGTTCCAGGCGGAGGATCCGAGAAAAAGCGTGACGATAGACAATGTATTGCCTCCAGAGGAGGCCGAGGCGAGCAGCGACATACCTCCTGCGGATACAAGCACTGAAGGCGCCGAGAAAAGCGAGAACGTTGGGTCAGCTGAGATGCGGATCGACCTGTCGAGGATCGGAGGAAAATGATTTCCTTGGAAGGTGACTATACTTCCGGAAGCGAATAGCGCGTGAGAACCGCTTCCTCTCCGTCGAGGGTCACTTCGATGACTGCGTTGACCATATCCTGCGCGCCTGCCAGATCCTGCAATATGAGGGCAAACAATTCTCGTTGCAGCACAGGCAGCACCTGCGGGACGATAATCACCAGACCCGCATGCAGCTCTTCCTTGGCATAGAGCTTCCGGAAGTCGCGGGCGTTGTTCGTCACGAAGGTGAAATCTTCCTCGATAATCCGAGGCATTAGGTTCCAATCGGTCTCGCCGCTCAGTCCCAGCCAATTTACATGGAAACAATCGTGGCCGTGCTCTTGAGCCACGGCCACGAGAGACGTGTGAAGGCATTCATCGATAAGAAACTTCACGAGGTCGAGCCAGACGTTTTAGGGACGTTCTCGTTCCGAAGGATCAGGCGCTTCACGGATTTCACCTTCAGGCCCTGCTCCGAAAGCTTCCTCGGACGTCCTCTGGCGGGATGGGCCGCAACCCAGATCTCGGCAAGTTCCACCATGCGCTCGGTGAGCGAAGGATAGCCCTCAACGATTTCCGCTGTACTTGCGCCTTGGGTCTTCATCGCGGCAATCGTTCGCACGGGAACACGGGTTCGCTTGAAAACCGGCTCGCCGCCCACGACGCCTTTCACGCTTTCAATCAGTCGTTCGGCTTCTCGAAGCGCCTCGGCCCGCGCGGCCAGTTGTTCTCGTGCTCGCGCAACGTCGATAATGAGATAATCGTCTGCCCTAACAGTTTCGGCATCGGGGTTCTGGTCGATCGTATCGAATAGGCGCTTGCGGCGCTCGGCAGACAAGATCGATCCGACGCCGTACCAGAGCTTCAACCGAAGCAGATCCTCATCGGTGAGTGCTCGACCCCTGCTACCAACGAGATGAGTCTCGATGATGCGCTTGTCGATCGCATTGTGCACCGACTTCACAGCGATCTCGCTGACAGCCGCCGCCTCGGCGGGTGTGTAGGCGTGTGATGTGCTGGCCATAATCATTCTCCTTGTGGAGAATATATAATGCGGCCCGCCGCTCGTGTAAAGCCTTGACCCATGCTCAATCTCAGTGGTCGAGCTGTCCCAATCGATCGATGCACATCGGCTTCGGAGCGGAAACCGCCTCCGAACCCTAAAATCCAGTCGACCACGGGCGCGATTTGCAGATCAGTTCGATTTGGTCACAAGCTCGGCGGGTTCGACGCCCAGCGCTTCTGAAATCTGGCCGAGGACCGTGAGGGTAGCCGACATCTCGGCGCGCTCGATGGCGCCGATATGGCGTGCGCTCAGGCCTGTGCGGTGTGCCAGTTCCTCCTGCGTCAGTTTCTTGCCATGACGTATTCGACGCAAATTGATCGCCATGACCTCGTTGAGATCCATGACGTGAGCGGAACCTGAATCGGAATTATTGTTCTAGGAACTATAGTTCCGATTCGACATGACTTGTGATATTGGGCGGTGATCGATCTTCGACGGACTTTTGCAATGTTGGTCGTATGATAGTCTGTAGCGCGGCCGCACAGTGCGGGACCAAAGCATCGTTTTCAAGTGGTGAAGGAATGAGTTTCGAGGAAAAACGAATGAACGATGCGAAGTCCCCGGAGACCGACAAGAGCGAGCGGGATCCGCGGTTCTGTTCGATGCCGAAGGAAGCGTTGGAGGAATTGGCGGTGTCGGCAATACACGAACACCGCCGGCTGCTCGCCGCGGATGAGGCTGTCTACGAGGAATGGACTCGCGCGAGCGGCGATCCTTCGTCTTCGAGCGACGTCCTGGCAAACCTGCAGGCCGAATACATTGCCCGTCAGAAGAAATCCGAAGCGCAGCAGGAAGAGCTGTCGCAGATCATCGACGCGCTTGGCTACATCCCCGACGTCCCATTGGACAACGCTAATTAGAGCTTAGCAACCCGCGATCTTTCGCGATTCCCACAAGCTGCGGCACCGATTCAGCGCCCAGTTTGGCACGGGCTTTATCAAGGTAGTGCTGCACGGTCCTCGAATTGATGCCGGTCACAGCGGCAGTTTCGAGTGTGTTTTTTCCTTTCATCGCCCACGTCAAGCACAACATCTCGCGTGGCGACAGCACCTGCTTTGGATTGATGGCGGTTTTGGCAGCAATCATCTTCAATCGATAATGAACCATCATCACCAATTGGACTGCTCTCCTCGAGTCGAACGCGGCCGGGACGTCCACTTCTCTTTCGGAGGATGCAAAGGTCAGCATCATCGACGCACCGTAACCACCTTCCACAGGGACCGTCATGCCGCAGCGGATCCCGTGGCCGATCGCCTCGTCGCGAAACTTTCTGAGCGGTGAGGAACCGCGGGCCGGCCAATCCTCCGCGGTCCAGAAGAAAACGTCCCGTTTGCGCTTCGCTTCCGTCACCACGGGATCGATGCTGGAATAGTCAGCCGAGAGGTAAAGACCCTCCCATGGTTTGGGATAGGAGTTGAATGTCCTGATCTGGGCGCCTTCTTTTTCGAGATAGGCAAACCGTTCGTATCCGCAGGAACGCGTGAACTGCCTGAGGGCTCCCTTGACCATGGCCTCGTCTTGCGCGACTTCCAGCATATCAACGAGCGAGCGAAATTCTCCGTCCACGAACGCTTCTCCTATGTTTTGACCCGTAACGCGGTCCTTTATTTGCCAGCCGAGACGCTGGATGATGGGCATCGTCGTTTGGCAAAAGGCGGACCTGCTAATCGCCAACTGACGATAGCTCCGCAACCGGCGGTGCTTGGTTGATGCAAAGCAGTCCCTCTTGCCGTGTACGTTAGCACTACCCATAAAGGGGGAGCTTTCAAGGCTCCCTGCCTCAAAAAGATGACAAATCAAGAAAAGTTTTTTCGGGCGAAGGAACCGTTCGCCATGGAAACCGTGTTCTGACGCGAGTGCTATTTACTGAAGAGAACGCGATATAAGGCACCGGCCCGTTTGCACACGCCCCAAATCCTAGAACTGCCAGCGCTTTTCAAGCGACAAGATCACTTGGCATCAATACGCGCCCGCTCGGATCTGACGGCTTTGATGATACGCCAGTTAATTCCCGGCTCGCGTAGCATCTGGATATCGTCCATGTCGTCGAAATCCGAAAGCCGGGTGAAAAACGCCTTTCGAAGGCGCGAGATAAACTGCTTCGGCAAAGCGGTGTTTTCGAGAAGGTCCGGGTCGTCATCCGGCAAATCGCCAAAATCCATTACTGTCATCGCCTATCCTTTCGTGCGTTGAACAGGACCATCCGGCACCATTTCTACAGCCAGCGCAACTCGCAGATTTGCACCTCCTGCGGGCTTGGCGTTTCCTTTAGTTCTTGCGGTAAGCAGACGGAAAAATGATGTCCTGGTCGACGAGCACGTTAAATTTATAGCCGGGCCTGATCTGGATCGTCGGCTGCACATTCAGGTTCTTCGAGATCGTCTGCTCTGCGACTCGACCGAAGCTTTCGGCAAAATTCCGTCTGGCTGCATCGGACGCCGTGTCCTGCGTCGCAAGCGTCGAACTCTCCGGCATCGACATGTCGATCCCGGTTCCGATCAGCGCGACAAGAGCTGCCGAGCTCCAGGTGCGCCAGAGATGCCGATCGACCTTGTCCTTGAAGCCGCCATATCCTTCGGCATCCGTGCCGGCCATGCCGCCGATCTGCAGGGTCGATCCATTCGGAAAGATGAGGTCGGTCCAGACGACGAGGACGCGCTCCTGGCCAAACGACACCTTGGAATCGTAACGACCAAAGAGCTTGGCCCCCTGCGGGATGAGGAGCCGATAGCCGGTGGCGCTGTCATAGACGTTCTGGCTGACCTGTGCGCTGATGCGCCCCGGCAGGTCGGAGTTAAGGCCGGTGATCAAGGTGGCGGGAATGACCGAGCCACGCTTCAGTTCAAAGGGCGACATCTGCGGCACCACTTGGTTCGGCAGATAGCCGAGATCCTTGATGTCCTGATTGAAAAAATCCTCCTTCGAGGTTTGGGTATTCGGATCGACGTTCTGGCCCATGAGCCCGGATTTCATGGCAGCGGCGTAGAGGTCAGAGGCATTGTTGGCCGTCGCAGCCGTCGTCTGCCGGCCAGTGTCCGTGGAGTTGTTGGCGGCCTTCTCGACATCGGAAATATCGACCTTCAATGGCGAGTCCAAAGCCGTTGCCCGCGCCTGCAGCCGGGCCATCCGCTGGCGCTGGGCCTCGCGGATATATTGTTCGTCCTGCTCCCGCTTCAGGCGGGCTTTCCATTCCTCTTCGGATTCGAGCCTCGGCCGCCGTTCTTGCCTTTCCGTGGGCCGGCGGTCGACGACAGGTGTTTCCTTTTCGACCTTCTGTTCGACGGCGGGCGTTGGCTGGAATGCCTCGCGCTCAACCGGTTCGCCGATAATGCCGTCAGTGACGCCGCGCTTGAGTTGGTCTCCGAAATTGGTCGCGGGAGCATTCGAGGCGCTGTCGATATCGTTGCTGCGATTGAACGGCAGGCCGCGCCACGACAGTCCGATCACGACCACGCCGACGAACAGCGCGATGATGACGATGGCGATGATGATCGGCAGCCGATTGAGACGGCGCATGCCTTTCTGCTCGTCGGCCTGATTGGAGGCGCCGAGCTGGAGCGATTGGACCATACTCGCCTCCCCTCAATTCCGCTGCATGATGGAAAGCGGGCTTGCCGGCGTGGCACCGGCCGCCGATGCGGTGTAGGCCCGCCCAAGCGCGACGGACGGGGTCGAGAGCCGTGCGAGCACCTGACCGTCGGCGCCATCGATCGAATAGGCGAGTTCGACCGGTTTGACATCTTTTCCAACCTTGCCGTCGGTGATGACCGTATAGCCCCAGCCCCTTAGCGCAGCCTCGAGTGCCGCTGCGAAGTCGGACGAGTCCTTTTCCATTTTGAGCGTCGTCGTGCCTGCTGGACCGATCTGCTCGGCGAGCCGGCTCGCCATGTCGCCGGCGATGGCGCTTGCGGCGGGGCCGGTGACGGCGACGGGGGTGGAACTGGTGGTCAATCCGTCCTCGGCCGTCTGGCAGCCTGAAAGCAGCGTGGCGGTGATGATGACGGCGAGAAGCTTGCGCATGGTTCAGCCTCCCCGCCGGATGGTGATTTTCTGCTGGCGCCAGCCGACGCCCGAGACAAGGATCGCCTTGTCGACCGCATAGTCGACGATCATCATGTCGTTCTTCATTCGGTAGTTGACGATACGGTTCTGTCCGCCGGAGACGACGAACAGCACCGGTGCATCCTGGCTCGAGACCGTTTTCGAGAATTGAATGTAGGTTTTCACACCATCCGAATAGACCCGCTTCGGCTTCCAGGGCGCCGAGCCACTCACCGAGTAGGAGAAATTCAGTTTGTCGGGCGCCGTGCCGGGAATGCCGCCGGTCTCCAGCCGGGAATTGATGTCGGCGAGCTTGGTCGAGACGTCCTCCGGATATTCGAAGCCGACGCGGGCCATGTATTGGCTCGGATGGGATTTTAGCTGGATGTGATAGGTGCGGCGCGACGTGGTGACCACCATCGAAGTGATGAGACCTGGTTCCGACGGCTTGACAATCAGGTGGATCGCCTGCCCGCCGGTGGCGCCCGAGGTCGCCGGTTCCACCTTCCAACGTACCGTGTCACCGACAAGCACATCGCGGACGATCTCGCCGCCTTGCAATTCGATATCGCAGACCTGCAAAGGCGAGCAGACGACGGACGGCTGTGTTTCGCCAAACAGGAAAATGACTTTCCCATCCGGACCGGTCGTCACCAGGCCAGGCGTGCCACGCCACTTCCTCGAAATGTTGGTGCCCTTCATCTCGTTGTTTGTCATGCTTTGCGCCTCAGCGCCGCTCGCAACGACGAGTGTGGCCAGGCAGCCGGCGGCTGCGATCAATCCTGTTCTGTGCATTGAGAAATTCCCTGCCCTTAAAGCTGCGCTGTCCAGTCGAAATCCCGGACATAGAGACCGATCGGATTGAGGCGGATGGTGGCCTCATCCTGCGGTGCGGTGAGCGTGACCGTCGCGATGCCGCGGAACCGGCGCGTGCCGATTTCCTTGCCCTTCCGGTCGCGTTCGTATTCGGTCCAGTCGATCTGATAGGTCTGGTTCGAGAGAGCCACGATGTTGTTGACCTCGATGGCAACGGTCGACGACTTCGCTTTCTCGAACGGTGAGTTGCTCCGGAACCAGTCATTGATCTTCTGCGTCGACGGATCGGAGGTCCGAAGCAGCGCATAGGTCCGATCGATATATTGTTTCTGCACCACGGCATCCGGCGTAATCGAACGGAAGCTGGTGACGAAGTTGCCGAGCGTGGCGCGCACCACCCTGACATCGGCATATTCGATCTGTTCGGGGAACCCTGACGTCACCGAGGTTCCAAGCTTGTCGACCTGGACGATGTAAGGCACCAATTTGACCTGAGTGCTCAGGTACATCGAATAGCTAAAGCCGATGACCGCCATTGTCAGACCGAGGATGCCGACAATGCGCCATGCGTCGGCGGCCTTTACGTAAGAGCCGTATCGTTCATTCCATTCCTGGCGTGCGGCGAGGTACGGGTTTTCAGGGGCGCGGTTCGCTGCCATCGATTGATCACTTTCTCATTGCTGTTAGTCTTTGCGCTCGGGAGGTGGTTTTGGCCCGGTTTGCCCAGTGCGACTCTGGTCCAGCTTGGCGTTGGCGAGGCCAAGGATCGATCCCGCATAGGCGCCGGGAGAGCCGATGGCCTTTTCCTTTGCGGCCGAGCCTGCCGCTTGCCCGGCAGAACCGATACCCGCGCCAATTCCGCGGAGCATGGCGCCGGCGACCGACGACCCCGCCGCCCGGGCGCTTTGAGCTGCCGCGAACCCCGCGCCCGCCGCACCGGCTGCAAGGAAACCCGCGCCTGTGGCGAAGGACGCGGCCTGGCCGCCGTGACGGATGGCTTCCATCCCGCCCGATACGGAGGCGCCCTGGACGACTCCTTGAATGATGTTCGGCACATACATGGCAATGATAAAAACCACGACGGAAATGCCGGCGATCGCCAACGTCGTGACGAACTGGTCAGAGGAGGCAGTTGGCGCATTCGCAAGACCCAGCAGGACCTCGGATCCAATCTTTGCAATCATCACCAATGCCATCAGTTTCATGCCGACGCCGAAGGCGTAGACGAGATAACGGACAGCAAAGTCCTTGGTGTAGGATGAGCCGCCCAGCCCGAGCATGATCATGCCGGCGAGCAGGCCGACATACATCTCGACCATGACCGACACGAAAATTGCTGCGACCAGCGAGAAGCAGATGACGACGACACCCATCGCCAACACGGCCGCAATCGCCAGCGCATTGTCCTCGAACACGCCGAATTGCGCTTGCTGCGACATTTGCGAGGCAACCCGGATACCAGCGTCGAACACTTCGGCAGGCGACGCCGATCCGCCGCCCGCTCCAATCTGAAAGAGGCTGTCGACGACCGCTCGGGCAAAGGTCGGCCCTTGGGTGAGCACGAAGGCGAAAAAGCCAATGAACATGATCCGCCGCACAAGCTCCGCGAACCAGCTGTCGAGCGACGCGGCCTGCAGCGCCAGCCAGACGGCGGCAATCCCTACCTCGATGGTCGCCAGGATCCAGAAGAGAGATTTCGCCGCATCCATAATGGTGGTTTCCCACCCCTTGGCGGCGGTCGAGACCTGATTTTCCAGTTCGGTCAGGACTTGTCCCTGTTGTGCGAAGGCGGGAGCTGCCAAGACGAGGCACAGGAGACCCGCGATGAGGAATGACAGTTCAAGTTTAGATTTCACCATCTTGGACGCATCTCCTGGCCATCCTTGATCGGCGGCAGCTCTTTGTTCGAGCCGAAGAATTTCTCCCTGACGGGGCGTTGTTCCTCAGTGAGCGGGGGTTTCGTGGTGTCCCTGGATTTGACGATCAGCACCGTCGCCGCAGTTGAAACGGCGGCAACAACCACAACGAGGGCAATGACGACGGCGCGGTTCACCAGCGGGGCTCCATCTTCTGACCTTCCGGAATGCTCTTGACCTCGGCGTTGAAGAATTTCTCCCGCCGGGCCTGGGCCAGGTCCTTGTCGGTTTGTTCGGCCTGAAGCCAGGTCCCCATCATCGTCATTTGCTGGGAGACGAGACCGCGCAGTTTCTGCATCTGCGCGACCTGCTGTGCGGCGATCTCGTGCCCAACCTGGAGGGCCTTCATCTGCCCATCGGCCGTCTCGGACATCGACCGAAGTGAGGACATCGTGCCTTCCTCGCTATCGAACTGGTCGGCCGTCAGGCTCGCCGCCTTCAGTGTGCTGGCGATTGTGTCCCGGTTGGTATCGGACCACGTCTGGTAGCTGGAGGAAAAGCTTTCGGCGTTCGGCAGGTTGGTCCTGAGGCTTGAATAGCTCTGGAAGCGCTGCTGCAGCACATCATCGGCATTTCCCATCGAAAATGAAATGCTCTGGCCCTGGTCGATGATGCTGCGCAACTGATTGAGGTTGCTTTCGACCTGCCCCCACATATGCGACGGAAGGGTCGCCGTGTTCTGCAGTAGGTTCTGGTAGATATTGAGCTGTGTTTCGATCTGTTGCGTGAGTTGCCTGATCTGGGTGAGTTGGTTCTGGATTTGCTCGCCGGATTGGCCAACGAGGGATACGAGTTCTCCATTATTGAGGACCTGCGTCCATTCGGTCGCAGCACCAGTGGCGGTGCCAGCCTCAGCGGGCTTCACAATGCCAATTGTCAATACGACCGCCGCCAAGCTGGCGAGCAATTTATCCGAAGTTGAGCAGCGATGCGGCATCGTGGATTCCTCTCATTTGAAGCCAGTGGATTGGCCAATCGCGGCCGTGTTCGGAATTGAGCGTGCGGATGCGCTTCAGGTCTTCCTTGCCGGATGCACCAACGAAACTGAGCGCTACGGGGCCGAGCGCCATGTCGAACAACCGTCGGCCTTCAGGGGTGACCACGTAATATTCGCGCTTGGGGATCGCGTTCGAAACGATCTCGATCTGTCGCTCATTGAAGCCGATCCGTTCGTAGAATTCGCGCGTCCCAGGTTCCCTTGCGGCGCCGTTCGGCAGGCAGATTTTCGTCGGGCATGATTCTTTCAGCACGTCGATGATTCCGGATCGCTCGGCATCTGAGATGGATTGCGTCGCGAGCACGACGGCGCAGTTGGCCTTGCGCAGCACCTTGAGCCACTCGCGAATCTTGCTGCGAAACACCGGATGGCCGAGCATCAGCCAGGCCTCATCCAGGACGATCAGGCTCGGGGAGCCGTCGAGACGCTTCTCGATCCGCCGAAAGAGATAGGTCAGCACGGGCACAAGATTGCGCTCGCCCATGTTCATAAGGTGCTCGATCTCGAAGGTCTGGAATGCGCCGAGGGAAAGGCCGTCCTGTTCCGCGTCGAGAAGCTGGCCCATCGGGCCGTCGACCGTGTAGTGATGAAGCGCGTCCTTGATCTCGCGCATCTGGACGCCGCTGACGAAGTCCGACAGGGACCGTCCGGCTGCGCTGGCCATCAATCCTATCTGCCGCGAGATCGCGTTGCGATGATCTGGGGTGATAGCAACGCCCTGCAGGGCGACCAGCATTTCGATCCATTCGGTTGCCCAAGCGCGATCAGCATCGCTCGCGAGGTCCGATAGCGGGCAGAAGGCAAGCGCTCTCCCCTCTTCGTTATGGTCTCCACCAACCTCATAGTGATCGCCGCCGGCGGCGAGCGTCAGTGGCAGGAGCGAACTTCCCTTATCGAAGGCGAAGATCTGAGCGCCTTCGTAGCGCCGGAACTGTGCTGCGATCAGAGCAAGAAGTGTGGATTTACCGGAGCCAGTTGGCCCGAAAATCAGCGTGTGACCGACGTCATCGACATGGAGGTTCAGCCGGAACGGCGTCGAGCCACTCGCCACCTGCATGAGGGGTGGCGAGTTCGGCGGATAGAATGGGCATGGCGCGATCGGGTTGCCCGACCAGACCGAGTTGAGCGGGACCAGATCGGCGAGATTGCTGGTGTTGATCAGCGGCTCGCGGATATTGCAGTACCAGTTGCCGGGCAGGCTGCCGAGATAGGCGTCGGTGGCGTTGAGTGTCTCGATCCTTGCGCCGAATCCTTCGGCCTGTATCAGCCGGCGGATCGCTTCAGCCTTCTCCTGCAGCGCTTCGCGATCGTGATCAAAGAGAACGATGACGGGCGTGTAATAGCCGTAGGCGACAAGTTGCGACGATGCTTGCGCGATCGCGTCTTCGGTCTCGGCGACCATCGTCATGGCGTCCTGGTCGACCGACCGGCTTTGCGTCTGGAAGAGCTGATCGAAGAACGGCCGGACCTTCTGCTGCCATTTTTTGCGGGTGCGTTCGAGTTTCTGCCGTGCCTCTTCCGCGTCGAGGAAGATGAAGCGCGATGACCAGCGATAGGTGAGCGGCATCAGGTCCAGGCTGTTGAGAATCCCCGGCCAGCTCTCGGCCGGCAGACCGTCGATCGCTACAACCGCGAGAAAACGATTCTCGACCTTTGGCGTCAGACCATGTTCGAGCTCCGCCGTCGCAATCCAGTCGAGATACATTGGAGCATCCGGCAATCTGATCGGATGGTTTTCGCCGGTGATGCAGAAGCGAACGAATTGCAGCAGCTCGTCATAGCGTGCGAGCCGGTCCCCTCCCCTTTCGGTAACCTCGCGTGTCTCCATCCGCCGGATCGAAAGGGTGTTGGCAAAATACTGCTCGATCTCGCGGACGGCGTTCTTGAAGATGAAGAGGACCGTGTCGGCATAGGTCTTCTTGCGGCTTTCCTCATCCGAATAAATGTACTTGCTGAGCGCGGTCTTTTTGGACTCCAGTGGCCGATAGGAGAGGACGAGCGCGTGCTTGCTCTCGAAATGCCCCTGCTCGCGCGCAAAATGCGACCGTCGCTCGGCGTCGATCGCGCGCGTGACCGCATCGGGAAAGTGGCAGCGATCGTCAGACGGATAGTCGAATGTCGGGATGCGAACGGCTTCGACCTGGATCATCCAGCCGCTCCCGAGCCGCGACAGGATCGTATTGATCTGCCGCGACAGTTCGTTGCGCTCAACATCGGTGGCGCTTTCCGAGTCCGGCCCGGCAAAATACCAGCCGGCCATCAGGCTTCCGTCTTTCAACAGAAGCACGCCATTGTCGACGAGGCCGGCATAGGGGACGAGATCAGCAAAGGATGGGCCGGTGGCCCGGAAGCGATTGAGAGCAACCATGCGTTCCCCTCAATACCGGCGCCAGGGCGAGGAGGTCGCCTTGTAGTAATGCTTGTAGGAGACATGGCGGACATAGACCTGTCGCATCAGCGGGTCCGCCTTTGCCATCATCCTCAAAAGCCCGACGACGACGATCCAGACGGCGACGCCGAAGAGCGCGGAATAGATCGTCAGGACGACGAAGATGAGGATGACTGCGGCAAGACCGGTAATCAGCACCAGTTCCCGGTCCGCGCCCATCAGCAGGTTCGGACGCGACAGCGCTCGATGAATGCGGTTGCGTTGCAGGCCAGATAGGGACTCAGCCATGAGCCCCCTCCCCGCCCTCACTCTGCATCATGGAAGTGGTTTGCTCGTCGGACAATCCGATCGAGGCACCGGTCGCGCCAAAGAGACCGACGATGTTGGTGGCGCCAAGCAGGATGCCCGCAACGAGCACGATATACATGAGCCGTCGCGCGAAATCGTTGAGCTCACCACCGAAGATTAGCATGCCGCCAGCGATCGCGACGGCTGCAAGCGCAATGGCGCCGGCAACTGGTCCGGTGATCGATTCCTGGATCTGCTGCAGCGGCCCTTCCCAGGGAAGACTGCCGCCGGAACTGGCGAGCGCCGGCGAGACCGAGGCAAGAGCGATGGGTGCCGCAAGGAGTACAGCGGCGATGAATGCGTTTCTACGCGACATGGCGCGCCTCCTGTTCTTCCGTAAGCTGGTCGGATTCGATTTCGTATTGGCCGCCCGCGAAGCGCTCGACCTGGATGACGTCGCGAACGCGCCGCCCGCGCGGCGTTCGCTCGATCGAGACGACGAGATCGACCGCTTCCCCGATCACTTCATGCATCGGCTGCTGGCTGGCTTCGGCGGTTAGCTGCTCGAGGCGGCGTAGCGCCGACATAGCGGTGTTGGAATGGATGGTGGCCACGCCTCCGGGATGGCCCGTGTTCCATGCTTTCAGCAACGTGAGCGCAGCGCCGTCGCGGACCTCGCCCACGACGATCCGGTCTGGGCGCAGACGCATGGTGCTCTTCAAGAGCCGTGCCATGTCAACGGTATCGCTGGTGTGGAGAAGAACAGCGTTCTCGGCCGCGCACTGGATCTCGGCGGTGTCTTCCAGGATGACGAGGCGGTCTTCCGGGGCAGACTTGACGATTTCGTCGATGACGGCATTTGCGAGCGTCGTCTTGCCCGACCCGGTGCCCCCGGATATGATGATGTTGAGCCGGGACGAAATCGCGCTGCGGATAGTCGAAGCCTGGTGTTCGGTCATCACGCCGGAGCGCACATAGTCATCGAGCGGGATCAGGCGCGAGGCTCGGCGGCGAATGGTGAACGCCGGCTTGGCGACAACGGGAGGCAACAGCCCTTCGAAGCGGTGACCGCCGATCGGTAGCTCCCCGGATATGATTGGTTGCTCGGTATCGACCTCGGATTGGAGCGCATGCGCGACCGTTCCGATCACCATCTCGGCGGCGGCAAGCGACATCTCACCGGCAGGCGCGACGCCATGACCGAGCCGTTCGATGAAGAGCTTGCCATCGGGATTGAGCATGATTTCGACAACCGTTGAGTCTTCCAGCGCAAAGCAGAGCTGGTCGCCCAGTGCCTCCTGGAGTTTGCGGACAAGTCGAGGATGAGATCGAAGCTGGTTCACGGCTTTTCTTTCTTACGCTGCTTGGCTGACGGCGCTGAGTTCGGAACGGTAGTTGGCAGGTCGGAGCCGTTGGAATGTGTCTGCATTCGCGGGAAGGGTCCCGGCGACAGCCATGGTCACCCCGATCTTCTTCGGCTCCGCCAGCCGCTGCAGGGGCCAGCCAACACGAGCGAGGATCCGCTCGAAGCGGAGGTCGGTCACCGTGACGATCTCCGTGTAGCCGTTCGCCATGCACCACTCGATGATGCCCGCAAACATGGTCAGGGTCGCCTCATGGACGGAGCCGTCTCCCCTACCCTCCCCGAGAGTCGTATCGACGCAGAAGCGGGAACTCTCGATCATGGCGGTGTGCGCATTCAGCTGACCATCCGGCAGCAGCGTCGGAAAGATGTTCGTCACCATCGTCGCGCCAAGAGCCGGGAGTAGCCTGGCGCAACCAGTCACGGCGCCACCGTCGGAAATTGCGAGAACGTAGGTCGGCATAAGAGCGTCAAAGGCGTCCGCCTCTTGACCGTCGACGACTTTGACCTCCCAGCCCAGGCGCTCGGCAAAAACGCGCGCACGTAGCTGATGATGGCGGTGGAGAAGCCGAGCTTCTTGAATATTTCGCGGTTTGGAAATCGCGAGAATCTGCATGAATTTCTCCGTCGGATATTGGTCGGCGGGGAAATCAGCACGGAACGGATTCGGGCGGTAGTTGTAGGATCCTACAAGTTCCTTTGGGGTGAGTCGCGTCGTGAGCGTCCCCATTTTCCGTGGAAGCAGCCTTGTTTCCGCAACAATGCGGATGGAACGGTTGTAGGATTCACAGTAAAACAGACCATGAACCTGTAAGAGCCACGTCCTTTCTAAGGTGTTGGTTCTATAGCTAAAAGTGGATCGCCTTGGGCGATCTCGTTCTCGTGCGTTAACCTTTCGTTAACCAAAAAGCTCTTGCTCAAAATTCAGAATCGACGCTAATTGTCAGTGGCGAAACTTTTGCAGTTTCGCGAAAAATATCGCCACTGGCAAGAAATGGGTTTTGAGATGGCGAAGACCGCCGCAAGAACAGCACCCGTATTTGAAGGGTTGACCGCATTGATGGAGCGTCATGCCGACGCCCTCTCCAGCCAACTTCAAGCACATCATCTCAAGGTCTTCCCTCCGACTTCCGAGAAGGGCATTCGAACCTTTGCGCCGTCGGAGGCATCCAAGCTGCTGGGCGTCGGTGAATCTTATCTGCGACAGACCGCCTCGGAAATGCCGGAACTGAATGTCAGCATGAGCCCGGGCGGCCGGCGAACTTTTTCGATCGAAGATATCCATGCGATCCGCAAGCACATGGACCAGGTTGGCCGTGGAAACCGGCGCTACCTGCCGCATCGCCGGGACGGCGAGCAGCTGCAGGTCATCTCGGTTATGAATTTCAAAGGCGGGTCGGGCAAGACGACCACCGCCGCGCATCTCGCGCAGTATCTGGCCATGCGCGGATACCGGATCCTGGCAATCGATCTCGATCCCCAAGCAAGCCTTTCCGCACTTTTCGGCAGTCAACCCGAAACGGACGTTGGTCCGAACGAGACACTTTACGGCGCCATCAGGTACGATGAGGAGCAGGTACCAATCGAGCAAGTCGTTCGAGGAACCTACATTCCCGATCTCCACCTGATTCCCGGTAACCTTGAATTGATGGAATTTGAGCATGACACCCCGCGTGCGCTGATGAAGCGGAAGGAAGGAGATACGCTCTTCTACGGTAGGATCAGTCAAGTCATTGAAGACATCGCGGATAATTATGACGTCGTCGTCATCGACTGCCCTCCCCAGCTCGGTTATCTCACACTCTCTGCTTTGACGGCCGCAACGTCCATCCTGGTCACCGTGCATCCACAGATGCTGGACGTGATGTCGATGAACCAATTCCTGGCCATGACATCGAACCTGCTGCGGGAAATCGAAAACGCCGGCGCCCAGTTCAAGTTCAATTGGATGCGCTACCTGATAACCCGCTTCGAACCGAGCGATGGTCCACAAAACCAGATGGTTGGTTACCTCCGGTCGATCTTTGGGGAAAATGTCCTGAATTTCCCTATGCTTAAGACAACAGCGGTTTCGGACGCCGGCCTGACCAACCAGACGCTTTTCGAAGTCGAGCGCAGCCAGTTCACGCGCTCGACCTATGATCGAGCCTTGGAAGCCATGAACGCGGTCAACGACGAAATCGAAGGCCTGATTAAAAAAGCATGGGGTAGACCGACATGAGCCGCAAGCACATCCTCGGAGTCTCGACAGACGCACCCGAAACGCCCGCAGCAGAGAGCCGGACGGCAAAGAGCCGCTCCATGCCGCTTCTCGGGGTGGTGAGAAAAGAGCGCGACCCGTCAACGAAGCTGACCGCAAACATTGGCAACGCGCTACGCGAGCAGAACGATCGACTTGGCCGCGCGGAGGAAATTGAGCGGCGGCTTGCTGAGGGCCACGCCGTGGTGGAACTGGACGCTTCGTGCATCGAGCCCTCCTTCGTGCAGGATCGCATGCAGGGGAACATCGACGGCCTCCTTGATTCAATCCGAGAGCAAGGGCAGCAGGTCCCGATCCTGGTGAGACCTCATCCCGACCAGCCAGGCCGATATCAGGTGGCCTTTGGCCACCGCCGACTGCGCGCGGTTCTAGATCTTGGCCTTCCTGTAAAGGCAATCGTTCGTGACCTGACGGACGAGCAACTCGTCGTCGCGCAGGGTCAGGAGAACAATGAGCGTGAGGATCTCACCTTCATCGAAAAGGCGCGCTTCGCGCATCGACTGAATAAGCAGTTCTCGCGAGAGATCGTCATTGCGGCAATGTCGATCGATAAAAGCAATCTGTCGAAGATGCTCCTTCTTGTCGACGCCCTCCCCTCCGAACTGATCGATGCCATTGGGGCCGCTCCAGGAGTTGGACGACCCAGCTGGCAACAACTGGCAGAACTGGTCGAGAAGGCAGCTTCGCCGTCGGACGCGATCAAATTTGCGGCCTCAGCAGAGGTGCAGACGCTGCCATCGGCAGACCGGTTCAAGGCGCTGATAGGCCATCTGAAGCCGCGTCGCCTTGCGCGCGGGCTTCCGGACGTCATGTCGACCCCCGATGGGGACAGACTTGCGCAGGTGACACAGAGCAAGAGCAAGCTGGAGATTACGATCGACAGGAAGGCGACGCCAGACTTTGCCGCCTTCGTACTCGAACATTTGCCGGCGCTTTATCAGGCACACCGTGCAAAGCATCAACAGAAACAGGGAGACTAACCCGCAAAAGAAAAGAGCCCCCTCAACGTTGCCGTCGTGGAAGCCCTTCTGTCTCTTTAGCACGAACAGAATCGCATTTCCTCGAATCTTCGTCAAGAGTCTTTGGCGCCGTTTTGGTGAGCTGATTTCTTTTGCCTGCTGAAAGGTGAAAGACGATGCAGACAGGAAGTGTGACGACGCCATTCGGGCGGCGGCCGATGACGCTTGCGCTCGTGCGGCGCCAGTCGGCTTCGGCCGATATCAAACAAGGCAAGGCAGCGGATAAGTGGAAAGTCTTCAGAGACGCCTCCGCCGCCATGGAACTGCTCGGGATTCAGTCCAATAGCCTCGCGGTTCTTGACGCGCTTTTGAGTTTTTATCCTGAGAATGAGTTGCGCCAAGACGCCCAACTGATTGTCTTCCCCTCGAATGCTCAGCTTGCTTTACGAGCGCATGCAATGGCGGGCGCGACTTTGCGCAGACATATCGCCATCCTGGTAGAAGCAGGCCTAATCGTCCGAAAGGATAGCGCCAATGGAAAGCGCTACGCCCGTAAGGACGGCGAGGGCCGGATCGAGAGCGCCTTCGGTTTCGACCTGTCGCCGCTCCTGGCACGGTCCGAAGAGTTGGCGATGATGGCGCAGCAGGTGATGGCCAGCAGGGCGGCGTTCAGGAAGGCGAAGGAGAGCCTGACGATCTGCCGGCGCGATGTCCGCAAGCTAATTACGGCCGCGATGGAGGAAGGCGCTGAAGGCGACTGGAAAGCGATCGAGGACATCTATGTAGCGCTTGTGGGCAGAATCCCGCGCGCTCCGACGCTTGCTGATGTGACGACGATCCTTGAAGAAATGGAGATGCTGCGCGAGGAGATAGTCAATCGGCTGGAAGTTCAGGGAAATTCCGAAAATAATAGCACCAATGATGCTCACAATGAGCGGCACATACATAATTCAAATCCCGAATCCATCAGTGAACTTGAACCTAGCTCTCGAAAAGAGCAGGGGGCGAAGCCGAGCGAAATCCGCCGGCCAAAGAGTGAAGTGATAAAGGCGTTCCCGCTGGGTGTGGTGTTGAAGGCATGCCCGACGATATCGGACTACGGGCCGGGTGGCGCAATCGGAAACTGGCGCGATTTGATGGCGGCCGCAGTGGTCGTTCGATCGATGCTGAAGGTAAGCCCATCGGCTTATCAGGAGGCCTGCGATGCGATGGGTCCAGAAAATGCGGCCGCGGCTATCGCTTGCATCCTGGAGCGTGCAAACTTCATCAACTCAGCTGGCGGCTATCTGCGGGATCTGACAAGGCGCACGGAACGAGGAGAGTTTTCGCTTGGTCCGATGATAATGGCGTTGTTGAGGGCCAACGGGCTGGGGAGTTTGCAAACTGGATAGGCTCCAATGAGCCCGAACTCGAAATTAGATGCGGGTGGAGCGGCAAAGAAAGCATCTGGGCAATTTTCTTGGTGTTCAGCTGACCACAGCCCTAAGCAGCTGAAAATGAACGTATGTTATGAGGGCAGGGTCGTTCCAGCTCTCTGGGCCGGGGCTGGTGGGACGCGTGTGCTGTGTTGAGAACAGGAGCGGAGCAATTGGAAGCAGCGGATTGAGAGGACCAAGGCGCCGGGAAGGGCTCGACGGCGCACCCGGCGGTGCGATCTGGCCGGAGATCGGCGGTGGAACGCATGGGGCTGTCCGCGACCTCTTGGCCGAGTTCAGGGATGGGTGCCCCGCTCTACGTCGCTGTTGAACGGTTTCGTAGATCCAACGGCCCTTGCCAGGCGACGAGGCGCCCCTTTTCGCCTTCGATGGCATCGGCATGGGGCCGGTGATGATGCTACCTGAAGAAGTCAGCCTCACAGCCCCGCCCCTCGGGGCACGGAGCGCCGAGGGCATCTTTTTGGTGGTCAGCTGACCACAGCCTTAAACAATTGAAAAACAAACGTTTTTCGAACGGGAGTCTGGAAAAGAGTTTCTTATCTCATAATCCGCGGATCACGTACTTCCGCGAAAGACCAGCCACGTGAAGCAGTCCATGAACCCAAATTCCGCTACTGATCGAATTGCTTAGCAAGCCCACGAACCTTGGCAGCAAGTTCCGTCTCAGGGCTTTCCCCTTCAAGACCCTGCGCTTTGTCGAAACTATCGACCTGCAGTTCATGCAAGGCGAAGAAGTCATGCGTGTAGATCGCCTTTTCACTCCCGGCCGTCTTCACGAACACAACGATGTTCTTGGTGTCAACCTGCGCTTCGAGCCGTATCAGGTGCTCGCTGTAGGCGTCGAAATTCGGGTGCACAAAGCGATAGTTATCGCTGTCTTGAAACTTGGTTGAATCGTCCGTGTCTACGACAAAGCCGTCTCCGCTACGCTTGAACTGCATGTTGCACCGCTTGCATGCGGCCGCGAGATTCCACATCGCATAGCTGAATGGTTTGTAGACCGCCTTTCCCTTGGGAAGGATGTGCTCGCGATCGGTCATGTACGGGCCTGCACCATTTAGGTTCAGGCGGCAATAACAGCAGTTTCCGCCATGGCGCGCGAGGTGATAGGCGAGGATCTTGCCCTTCGCGCTTTTGAGCGCCTGCAGTTCGTTCTGGTCCTCGGATTCCCAGTCCCAGGGCTTCTCTGTTTCCAATGCCTTCCCGACCGCCGCAGCTTCTTCCTCACTCAGCTGAAAATCGTCAAGCGCCGGCAAATAGCGGTCAACCATCGCTCTTGTCGACCCCGCGCAGCTGTGCATCGACCTGCCCGATCAGGTCTTCAACCGCTTTGAAAAACTTCCGTTGTCTTTCGTCGAAGCTCTTGATCGCCATATCGTTGACGAGCGCAATCGCGCTGTCGCGGGTAATTTCACCGCGTTCTACCCGCGCAACGACACCTACCATCTCCTCGCTCACGAAATGGCTTGCTGGCGTGATCACATCAAAAGCGCGCCAAAGGACGCCTTCCACGTTCGCTGCTGAGTCCTTGGCCTCCTGGAGATCGAGTGCGGACGGTTCGCCATCTTGAACTTGAAACACAGAGACAATATCAGGCAAGGCTCCAAGAGCACCAACGACGATCAAAGGCGCGTGGGTCGCGACGACGATCGTGGCGTTGCGGTAAAAGACTGCCGCGACGATCTTCTCGAGATACTCCCGCTGCCAGCGGGGATGTAGGCTGTTCTCTGGCTCGTCAATCACGATAACCGGTTCCTGGCCGATGGAGCTGATCAAGAACACGAGGGAGGAAATCAGTGCGAGTTCACCCGAACTGGCATTCAGTAGCTCAATGACTTCGCCATCGTGCCTTTCGAGAAAGACCTGGATTCCGCGAATGCGTCCAAGCCGTCGAAGGCTATCCTCGCTGCGGAGGATAGCTCCGAATTCTCGACCCAATGAAAACGACAACGCCGATTCCCCTTGGTCAATCCAGAGAATTTCGGCAGGGTTGTGCCGACGCAAGAATGCGACGACCGCGTCGTAGTCGTTTGGATCGAACAGGAAATCTGCTGGGTCTAGATATGCCGTGTACGGGTCTGAATCGACGAGGAACCCAAACCGTGGCCGATAACCGCAGTATTCAAGGATCGCGCCGATCTGGTAAAATCGTGAGTCCGGTTGGTCGATGGTCCTTCCGATCGCGCGCTTGACGATGCTCTTTGGAGACCTGCTGCCTCTGCCGGCCGTGATGCGCTTCAATCCACGCAAGCCGGAAAAGCGATCATGGGCGGTGTTGGAAATGATTGCCAGATCCCGATCACCACGGATCTGGATTGCGAGTTCGCGAAGAAAGCGGCTTTTGCCGGAGCCGTTGGGTCCGACGAGGATGGCAACCTTCTCAGCCACGGGACTTTGGCCCGCCAGTCCAAGCCGTTGCAAGTTTGAGGAGGCCATTTGATGTCCTGGACGGCATGTTTCGAGTGTGAGGAAGGGCTACGCTACGTGGAGGATCCGAATCAAGCCCTCCGATGAATACCCTATCCGTCATCCTCTTCAATTTCGTCCAGCGCGGTATTCAGAGCATCCGGGCGGCCTTGCCACTTCGCCGGGCCGCACTGTTATAGTAGCTCGACGCCTGCTGGACCGATCGATGCCGCGACTGCTCCATCGCCTCGGGCAGTGGGATGCCACGGTTTGCCGCCTCGGTGAGATATCCCGATCGCAGCCCATGCGCCGAAAACTCCCCGACCGCCAGCCCGGCCATCGCCACCCGCTGCTTGACGATATCATTGACCGCCTTCGGATCGAGCGCCCGCCGGCTGACATGGCCCCAGCGATCAATCCCCCGAAACACACTGCCGCTGTCAATCTTTGCGGCCACCAGCCAAGCGTTCAGTGCCTCGACCGGCCGGCCGGTCAGATAGACAACCTCATCCTGGCCGGCGCCAGAATTCTTGGTGCGGCCGAGATGAATCGAGAGCGAGGGCAGGGGGATGCCGTCCTCGGCTGTCACCGGCGGCTCGACCGTCAGCTGCTCCTTGCGCAGGCCGGCCACTTCGCTGCGCCGGCGGCCGCCGGAGGCAAAGGCGACCATCAGGATGGCGCGGTCGCGCAGATCGCGCAGGCTGTCGCTGCTGCAGGTCGCCAGCAGTTTGGCCAAAACATCTGATGTCACCGCCTTGGTGCTCTTGCGGCGGCGTGGCCGCGGCACGGCGCGGATGGCGAGGCGGAGCGCCGATCGGAGGGCAGGGGAGGCGAAGGCGCCGTCGAGGCCGCGCCACTTTGTCAGCGTCGACCAGTTGGCGAGCCGCCGACGCACCGTGTCGGGTGCGTGCGGGCCGGCCGACCGGAGAAAGCCGCCAGTTCGCAGTGCTTGGTCGACCTCGGCCGGCATGCCGTGCTCCGGATCGTTTTCGCGCCGGGCCGGATCCCAGAGATGGTGCGCCACGAATTTCAGCAACAGCGCCTCCGGCGCTGGCCAGGGCAGGGGACTTTCGGTCGCGGCCATCGCCCAGGCCTCGAGGTAGCCGAGGTCGGAGGTCAGTGCGCGAAGCGTGTTGTCGCCCATTCCCTCGTTGACCAGATGGCGCAGTGTCTCGACGTCCTGGTCGGTGAGGATTTCGGCGAGCTTGTCGCGGCGGTCGATCGGCAGCACGGCGGCAATCGTGTCGAGCGCTTCGGCGCGCCGGGTGATGGCGTCGGACGCAGAGTTCGGGGCGAGAATGTCCACGGAGCCTCCTGAAGCGGCGAAAATCCGGCTACCGGAACTGCGTGGGCGGCCGTCCATTGCCCCGTTTTCGCTGATTTGCGGGCTTCTGGCAATCATTTCCGATAAGAGGTACTTATCGGAAGTGATGCGTTATGCCCGCGACATCGACCTGTGACGGACGCTAACTGAGAGATAGCGTCCGTTTAGCAAATCATTTACCATGAATTCAATGCGTTACGATTTGTCAAAGTTGCCCCTGAACGCCCTGCTGCGGCCGATTTCGGACGCGGCTTCCGGGCTCGTGCGTCTCGATGAGCGGATCGCTCGGTCGCCGGTCGGTGGCGGCTGGGTCGAGCGCATGCACTTTAGCGATGCCTGCGCCTCGCTGTGGATCGACGGCGAGCTCGTCCATCTCGAGGACCTGGTGCTGCACGACGCCCGCCTCGACGTTCGCGCCCCGACCCATGAGTTAGTCATCGCCCGTGACGTTTTGAAGACGCGCCGGCGGATAGTTTCCCAGCCGCTGGGCTGGTCGCTGACACCGGACGGTTTGCGCCGCCTGCGGGGGGAGGGAGCCAGAAACGACGAAGCCGCCGTGGCGTTCGGCGCCGGTCAGCCGGCTGCGATGGTTGCCGAGGTTGCCGGGGTTGCCGGGGGAGAGCAGGGGACGGAGCCGGGCGAGTCCGATCCGTTGGCCGCGGAACTCGCGGCGATCGACGCCGTGCTCGCCCGTTCCGACGCCGCGATTGCCGAGGCCAAGGTGCCCGGTCGCGGCGGCGGAAGGGAGAAAGATCCGCTGGTCTACGATCTCGACTGGGACGAGGACGAGCGCCTCGACGAATGGTGCGTCGTGCTGACCGAAACCGAGGGACTGCCGCCGGTGTTGCGCGCCACACTGTTGCTCGACGCCTGGAACGATCTGCAGGTGCTGCAGCACGCGCCCTGGCTCGGCCGGTTGCTCGCTGCTTCGATCCTGCGCCAGGCCGGCGTCACCTCCGGCGCCCATCTTGCCGCCGTCAATCTCGGCCTGAAATCCATCCCCATCGATCGCCGCCGGCATCGCGCTCGCGACACCCGCCTGCCGGCGATCGTCAATGGGATCATCGCGGCCGCCGAACTCGGCCTCAAGGAGCATGACCGGCTGGCGCTCGCAAAACAGATGATGGAGCGGCGCCTCGTCGGCCGGCGATCGTCGTCAAATCTGCCGGGCCTGATCGAGCTGGTGATGTCGCGGCCGCTGGTCTCGGCCGGCATGGTCGCGGAGACCTTGAAGGTGACGCCGCGGGCGGCGCTCAGGATCGTGGAGGACCTGGGGTTGAGGGAGATGACGGGGAGGGGGAGGTTTCGGGCGTGGGGGATCCTCTAGCTGAATGAAGCCGGCTGGTTGCGGTTGGGACGGGTGACTGGCGCAAGTCAATACAGCTTACACTAAGTGCGGACAGGTCCTAATCCATGTACTCACTGGAAAATCCTGCACTTCCGTATTCAAGCGACAGTCAAAACACTAAGATACAGGTAATGCGCGAGTCGATGCTGCCCGCGAAAATGGGCGTGGTGTGAAGTTGGAGGAATAATGAACACGGCGCTTCCAAAGCGGATGGTCTCGAAAAGCAAGTTTTCGATGTTTATGCGGACGCTTTGCGACCGTGAGCTATACCTCTCTTTGTTTTCTAATAACCCGTCGGCCTTGGACGCAGCCGGGATTCCAGTGCCTCTAAAGTCACGGCCTGGAGTGCAATTGATCACGAACTCGGGCCGCGAGTTTGAATACGAGCAGTTTGATCTGCTCCTTAACGCAGTCCCGGCGTATGTCATCCATAAAAGCGCAGGGCGTACCGGTATCGATCTCAATGAAGCATTGGCGATAGCGACGTACCCTGCGCTTATCCTTCAGCCTGAGCTTGAGCCGGAAGAGTTTCGAGACGTCGCGCTGTCAGCGTTGGGTGTGTCGGTCGCATCTCTGAAGCTGATCCCACAATTGTCCGGGCTTCGGCCCGACATTTTGTTCGTAGATACGCGGCAAGATATGGACTACGAGATTTTGCCAGATGGATCGCGGCTGCTCGTTGCAGCCGATGACCCCCGAACGCCTCTCAGCGTTATCGATCTCAAGAACATCACAGAGGCTAACGCGAGCTACTCGGCCGAGGTCTGCTTGTACGCCATCTTCCTGGCGAACTGGCTACATTCGAAGGGCTCAGCATTTAAAGACCGCTACTTTGTCTCTGATCGCATCTTCCTATGGCGGCACACGGAGATGCCGGCCTTCACCGAGATCATGAAGAAGAAGGACGGAGGCGAGGTGACGGCTCGGCTCCAAGCGCTTCGAAGCGACCTCGACGACGGACTTGTGAACTACCTCGTCTATATGCCCAGCGTTCGAAAATTCTTCGTTGAGGATCTCCCTCGAGTTATCGCGACCGGCGATGGGCAAGGATGGGCTGCCCTTGACTATCACGTAAACCCGAAGTGCGGGGCCTGCGATTGGCTCGGAAACCGGTCATGGCTCTCGCCAGACGACCACGTCTACTTCGATAAGGACCCGACTAAGTATTGTTTTCAGGGTGCCGAGTCCTCCGACCACCTCTGCAAGATGCCCACTCTGAGTAAGGGAGCGACCCGTGTTCTCAAAGATGGTGGTCACCCCGAGGTTGGGAAACTCGTCGGACTCCAACCCAATGCGGCCATTCTGCGCGGCCACACTCTCCTCAAGAAAGATCGAGATCAAATCGGCGCGCGCGCCGAGTCCATCGCCACGGGCAATGTGACAGTCGACCAGTCCTCCAAGGTCGGCGGTCTGGCCAAGTATCTTGGTGCAGAGTTCGACATCGTTGTGAATTTTGATCCTGGATCTGGCTTCCTAACAGGCGTCGCGCTTCGCGGGACCCTGTTTGCCCCCTTTGGGCACAAATTTCAGAAGGCAGATGGGGAGGACCAATCCATCCGCCCCCTTGGCGAGGCCGCATTCGTGGTGGCGAAGGACAATGCCGTGGCCGAATGGGCCGCACTCAGCTCGTTTATTGAACGCCTCGCGACGTGGATCGACGACGCAAAGAAGGCCTTCGACGACCACGGCATGGGGACGCTAAGGACCCAAATCTGCTTCTGGGAGCTTCGGCAATATACGGAGCTCTGCAACGCTTTTGGTCGTCACCTTCTGGACATTCTTCAGTTGTCCGGTCGGTCCCAGCGAGCACTGGCTTGGATATTCCCTGCGGAAGAGCTGATGGAGAAGGCAGAGCAGATTTGCCCCAACATCGTCTTCATCAAGGACATCGTCACCTCTTCTGTCCGGCTGCCTCAACGCTTCGCTGTTACGCTTCTCGGAACTGCGGAGGCGTATCATCATGAGCGCCTCACGCCGCGAAAGATCGACAGCTACTACGTTGAGCCGCTCGGAAATGGCATTCCTCGGGAGCGCATCTTCGAGATTTGGAAGTCCCCAACCGGTACAGTCCGAATGTTTGGACGGCCGGTCAGCGTGTTCGAGGCGGTCGAGCGCTACGGTGCTGCCCTCAAGGCCCACACTTGGGCGATATCGAGCATCGCAGCCCGTCTGCGAATGGACCTGAAAAATTGCATCTCAGGGAACGCTCCAGAACTCTCGATGTCGATCCCGTCTGGGCTAACTGGCGTCGCGTACGATTCCAAGCTCTGGGAGAGATGGGCAAGCGTGTCCGCGGCGGTCGGCAAGACCGAAGGGCTGCATACCCTTATCGCACGCCCGGAATGGCTTGAGGCCGCCTACCAAGCGGTCATCTTGGAGGCGGTGACAAAAAATCTTGGCGGCAATCGCTACGAGTTCGCGGTTAGCGCAGATTCGACCGAGGCAAAGATCGAAGAAGGTGATTTCTGCACGGTCGGCGTCGTCAGCCACCCGGGCTTCCCCCTTAAGAATGCAAAGACACTTGGCGTCGGGCTGGACGATTACACGCCCATGCACCGGGTCATCTCGGCGAAGATCGAAAGCTTTGACCGGGCTGCGGCGCGGATCACCGTGAGATTGGAGCCATCCTGGGGAAAGGTCGCGCCGGCGTTCCAGGCCGTCATGGCCCTCGGTTTGATCCCGATCGGTAGTGAGCCGATCTACCTCCTGCCGACCATGCCGTTTGATGACTACGACCAGACCAGAGAAGTGCTCATCGAAATCGGCGATCCAAGCATCGCCACGCCGTCGGCGGAAGCGAAGCTCGCGATGGGGCATGGCGCGGCAAAAAAAATTCCAAAGGGTACCGGCGCCGTCTCACCGGTAGCGCGAATCTTGTGGGAAGGGGATGCGGTTGCGAAGGCACTCGTGCGCACGGATGAGCAAATTGAGAAGCTCGCTGCCTTCGCGACAACCGCTAACGCCTATCCGCTCAACGAAAGTCAGGTGGAAGCCGTCCGCGTTTGCGGGCAACGACAGCTTTCAATCATCTGGGGCCCGCCCGGCACGGGCAAGACAGACACACTCGTGGCCATGCTGCACGCGATAATCCGCGAGGGACATCCGCGCAAAATCCTGATCACAGGCCCGAATTACCGCACCGTCGAGGAGCTTTCCGGCCGACTGCTCAGGAATCTGGAGTCGGACGCGGCCGCGGCAGGAGACTTCTTCTGGCTTTATTCTAAGAGTCGCACACCGAAGGATGTTTCGAGCTCCAACCCCAACCTCGTAGCCACCGCAGCGACGTTAGATTTCAGCGCAGGCCTCGATGACATTCAAACAAGCATCGGCGATTCTCAGCGCACTACGATCATTTCGACGACCGCCCACATGGTGCTGCGACTAACAAAGGCTGTCGGTCAGAGCGGCTCAGCGTTGGACGAGGTGTTTGATGTAATCGTGCTCGATGAGAGTTCCCAGATCCCGATGACTCTGGCGATCAAACCGCTCGCGGCGATGAAGGCCAACGCTCAGGTGATCGTCGCCGGAGACCATAAGCAAATGCCGCCGATTCAGAACCTCGATCCGCCGAAGGGGGCCGAGTACCTTGTCGACAGCATCCAGACCTATCTCATCAAAAGATTTGGCATCGGCCAGCAGCCCCTCCTAGTGAACTATCGTTCGAACCAAGATTTAGTCGATTACGCCCGCTCACTCGGCTACCCCCCGCAACTCGTAGCTGCGGCGCCGAAGAAGGATCTTTCAATCCTCAACCCCCTCAATGAGGTGGTAAAAACATTACCTGCAGCCTTGCCACAGTCCAAGGCGTACGCCGAACTTCTCCGTCCGGAACGCCGTGTCACGGCGCTCATTCATGATGACCCAACATCGTCGCAAGCGAACGACTTGGAAGCTGGCCTGGTGGCGGGACTGGCCTTCATTGCGCGGCATGCAATGGCCAAAGATCTCGATACGGGCAGTGGGACTAACGGCGAAGCCTTCACCGACGAGACCTTCTTCGAATCTGGGATCGGTATTGTCACTCCGCATAAGGCGCAGAAAGCCCTCGTGGTCCGCAAGCTCAGTGAACTCTTCCCGTCAGCTGATCCGGAATTGGTGTTCAGCGCGGTCGACACGGTTGAGCGCTTTCAGGGCGGGGAGCGTAACCTCATCATCGTGTCCTACGGTGTAGGCGACACGGATATAATCGAGGGAGAGGAACAGTTCCTGCTCCAACTTGAACGGACCAACGTTGCGGTGTCCCGGGCCAAGGCAAAGTGTGTTGTGTTGATGCCGAAGTCGCTGGCCTACCACCTGCCAACCGATCAGAAGGCCGCAGAGACCTCGGTCGCGCTGAAGTCATACCTGGAAGAATTCTGCGGTCAGCGCTTGGCCGTTAGTATTCAAGATGGCGCGGGGGTATTGCGAGCTGCGGAGATACGCTGGCACTAGACCCGGATGGCGTGGAAGTCGAATTCATCGGCGGGGTCTGACTCGCGGCCCATCTGGTCTGCCTGCCGCTTACCGGCGTCCGAGGTTTTGGCATTCCTGACCGAGATCAGTTTCCAGCCACGCGCTTCTTCGAGCGACGCCGTGAGAATGTGGCGAGGATCGCTTTTAACCGACGGAATAGCCCCGAATCTTACATAGAGATGGGCCTCGTCCCCAGAGGCCTTTAGGACGTTCCGCCACACCTTAGCGAGGTCAGCAATAAATGCGTCCTGGCCTGCGTGGCTGATCTGTTGGTCATTGCCATAGTCGATCTCCGCCGGCCCTCCCAGAAACCAGTTCCGGAGCCACTGGTCTTCAACATAAGTCGTCATACCATAGTAGGGTGGCGACGTGACCGTCACGGTTGCATTTCGCACCCGGCGATATGAAGCAGCTAAGCGTGCATCGCCGCACTTGATGTCAGTGAGACGGCCAGGGGAAGGTGTATCCAGATCGGGTATGCGCGCCAGCTTCTTCTCAAGCACCTTGAGGACGGATACGACGGGAGGTTCCATGCGTCGCTCTCTCCAGAAGCGAACAGAGTAATCTGGCTTGGATGCAAAGGTCCGAGGCATCTGATTTGAGAAGTAGCTCGCGTTCCCGCTCACGTTCATTGGTCCGTGTAGGCAGCCGAGCGCCGCCGCGCGGAGGATTGCAGCTGTGTGGGTTCGAGGCGCTCTGAGAAGTCCCTCGCGCAGAGCACAGACCTCCAGCAACGTTGATGGGTCAAACCCCCGCCGAAAGAACTCAGTATCTGGAACGTCATTTGGCTTTATAGCCAGGAACTTTTTTGCGAGTTCCAGAACAGCGTCAGACTTTGCGCTTGCTACTTTCGCCTGAGCGATCGATGCTGCGATTATGGATGTATCCAGCCCGTAAGATCTCAGGTTGAATTTGCGAGCGGCATAGACAGTCGTTCCACGTCCGCAAAACGGATCAAGTATGACAGGGTCATCGCGGCGATATTTTCGTATGATCCCCATCGGATACTCGAGCGGGAACATGGTGTAATAAGGGCAAATGGCGTTGAACGCGTAGTCCTTATTATATGCGAGCGCTGATTTCATCTAATCCCAACCGATCCGGTTGCAGATTAGACGAAGGAGCTCTGACTTTGAAGAACCTTTCGCATACCGCGCACAGTTCTGAGAGGTCACTTTTCAAAGGGATCCACTGCGCCGCTGCAGCGCGTCTCGCTGCGGGATCGCATAGATCGACGAATCCACCCGATTCTGCTCCAACCCACGGCTGCGCCATCGACGATTGCTTTTGCCGCCGCAGGAAAGTTTATGGACCATTCCGAGCGCTAGGGCGTATCACTTTACGACGGCTCCGGCCGCAAAATTGTTGTGGGCCGCAGGAAGCGGGTCTCGTATGGCCGGCCCTCCGGTCGTCGGTATTAGATCTAATCTCTTGGTTTAGGCCCACGAATAGATCAGTTCGCGACTGAAGCGCTAGAAGTCTTCGGTATTTTGACAGTGGGCCGGATAGCCCGCGCACCCCCAAAATTTAACGTGTGTCGTGTGGTTCTCGCGGATTTTCATAGAGCGGCCGCAAGCCGGGCAGACCTTGCGCGCAAATACTCGCTGATCTTTTGCCAGCGTCATGATCCTAACTTCGCCAGCACCGCTGGCGGCGAGTGTCCGCACGCATTCCGCGGTGGTTTCGCCGGTCGTGTAGACGTCGTCGATCAGCAGAACCTTATTGTTGTTCCATCTAAAATTAGATTGGAAAGCGCCCTTGATCGCTTCACCACGCTCGAGGGGGTTCATCTGCTTGTACCCTTCAACTTCCTTTATGACGCGGAGGCCTTTCAACTCGACTTCGATGTCCTCGTCGAAATGGGTTTCCGCCTCGTTGAGGAGCAATTCGAAGCGATTCCGCTGTTGAGAAGGCTTCATGGGGACAGGCACCACATAGTCCGGCGCCCAGTCGAGGTTTGCGATTGCCCTGCCGACGGCCTCACCCAAAGCCTTGGAGTGGGTATCATTGTTCTTTAACGACAGCACGGCTGCGCTCAAAGTGCTGGTTGCATGGCGCGGATCTGAGGCCGTAAAGTAGCGGCCCAGCGCATAGACAGTTGGGTCATCGTCGCAGTGCAGGATCGAGCCCCAATGGCTGTGAAAAGGCCATCCGCTGGTCAGTGCTTCGCCAATATAACCGCGGCCGGGAAGGCGTTCGCGCCTCAGCAGCACGGAGGACTTGGACATGAAGATGTCCGGTGCGCTGGACGAAAGCTCGAAGATCGACGTGGGACCCCAACGAACCGCGACAGACGTCACCCCGGCATGATAGGCGGCTTCGATGTCACCGACGTCATCGCCGATGTAGAGCGTTTCCGGGCTGGCGGCCACGCCGAGACGCCGCAGCGCTTCCTGGATCGGCGCGGGATCGGGTTTGTGGTTCTCGGTATCTCCATAGCTGACCAGTACGTCAAAAGGGATACGAAACTGCTGGAGGACTGAAGTCGCGTACCATTCAGGCGATGATGTGACGATGCCAACCGTCTGCCCGTCAGCTTTGAGAAGTCCAGGAATCTCATGGGGCGCCGCGCGGCCCTGTGGAGTAAACGGCCGGATGAGATTCATGTTCTGCCGGACATTGTCCCACATCTGGAAGCGACGTTGCTGAGCTAGGGCCGAGCTGTCGACAAGCGTCATGTCGAGGTCGAAAAGAAAGACGTTTGGCATGGTCAGAGCATTGACATCTGCGAGGGAGACGATGAACGAACAGGCGCCGTCTGGCCTGCGCCGCCAACCAAGCGGGTTTCAAGCAGTTCAAGCATGGAGATGTAGTCCTCCTTGCTGGCGAGCGGTACGGCTACCGGGCCGTTGCGATATCGTTCGAACAGGATTCGCCGATAGTCGCCTTCAGCACGCGCGGCGTCGGCAAAGCGAGGTGCCGGCAATTGTGTCATAGCGAGGATGCCCTGGCTCTTTGGTTCTGCGGCATGACGGCCTTGGGGCACCGGAGCGAACAGCAGGCGATTTTGCTGAATTGTGAAGCGCACCGTGTGCATCGAACCGCCTTTGATGTCGGTTTGCATGACGAAGGTCGCGATTGAAAGCCCGCTCTGAAGTCGATCGCGCTGAACAAGATTGCGTGGCGACGGCGGTACCCCGAAAGCCTGCTCGCTGACCAGGGCGCCATCCTTTTCAAGGATTTCGTCTGCAAGCTTGCTATTCTGCTTCGGATAGATCCCGTCGAGACCGCCAGCCATGACGGCAATGGTTCGTCCCCCGTGGCGCAGCGCGGCCTTGTGGCTCAACGTATCGACGCCTATGGCGAGGCCGCTCACGATCGTCCAATTTGCCTTTACCAGGGCCTCTACAATTTTGTCACTGACTATTTCGCCGAATTCAGAAGGTTCGCGTGTGCCAATACAGGCAACGCTTCGGCGCGGAGGCAGTTTGCCCTTCACGAAAAGAATGGGCGGCCGATCGGAGAGCGATCGCAACGAGTCCGGATAGTCAGAGTCGAATACAGAAAGGACGCGTACACCACGGCGCTCTGCTTCTTCAAGCACTCGCTGTGCTTTTTCACCTGCGTTTAGAACAGCGGTTGGCTCGTGAAGGCAATCAGCGACGGCGGCAGATACGACTGTACGAAGCTTTGCAGGTTCAGCGTCGACGATCGCGTCAAGAAGCGCGAACCGCTCAGCGAGGCGTTCGGCCGTCGCCGGTCCGATACCGCGTAAAGAGGTAAGCGTGAGAATACCGGCTGCGGTACGTGTCTCTGTGCCAATCATAAGTTGAACGCCTTTCCAAAATAGCGGCCGGTCTTCGGCGTTTTGGTAGAAAGTAAACTTCGTCGTGGGTCATTCATCCCGCGCCCCCGGCCTTTCGGGGAGCATCGCGGAGAGTATGCTGTAGATATCAAAGTGAGGCACGCCTCGCTAGACCATCCCGACGCCATCGCTCCCGAGAAACCGGCTTGGAGAATTATTGTAGCGGTCTCGGTCGTACACGTACATCAGTAGTTTTTCAGCACGGGTGACTGCGACGTAGAATTGCCGTCGCTCCGCATCAACCGCCTCAGGGGTACGTGCCTTAAAATGCGGCATAGAACCTTCCTTCAGGCCGATAACTGCAACAGCCGCAAATTCCCGTCCCTTCGACTCGTGGATGGTCATCAACCGCAACGCTTTGTCAGGGCTGGCAAACATGCCGAGGTCATCGATTGAAAGGTTGTCGACAACGATACCGTTGTGCCGCATGTCCGAAACCATCTCCTGCACGGAAGCGGGGAAGTCGGCTTGATGCTTCGGCGGAATCCACTGGTCTTCCACTAGGACACGACCAACCTCCTGCGCCATCGCGTCGAGCCATTCGACGCCGTCGAGCGATCGCGCCAAGTCCTTCGCGATCCGTAGGAGCGCAACCATAGTTCGCCGTCCGTCAAAGCCATAGACGTCAAATCGGCTTTCGCCGCTGGCATCCTGAATCGCATTGAAGGTCGCTCGCTCCAGCTGCCGAACGTTATACAGATGTTCATCTGTAATGGCGGCGCCGAGCTGCTCTGCCAGAGACGCGAAAAGGCGCGAGCGCCTGTAGGGCCTTGCACCCGGGCCAACCACACGGATCCCGTAGTCCCGAAGAGCACGAGAAATGGGGTAAAGAGAGTTCCAACTCTTTGCCAAGATTGCTGACCGGCCCAATGGCAACTTCATGCGCTCGATTGCCGGCAGGAACTCGTCCGTTATAGCATCGAAGACGTTCCTCGTCGAAACGAGGTGGACCGGCTCTGGGCAATTCTTCGCTTTGCCTTCGCTTGTCATTGCCGGATTGCGAGGAAAGAGACGCTCGGCGTGTTCGACGACTGCCGGACTGGATCGAAAATTCCACGATAGGGACAGGTCGCGCTTGGCGCCGATTTCGTCAGCAAAGGGGTCGATGAGCTCGGGTCGCGCGCCCGCAAATCCGAAGATCGACTGAGCTGGATCGCCGACAAGGAAGAACTTCGAGCGCTTCTCCTCATGCAAAAGTCGGAGGATCTCGACCTGGATTTCCGTAGTATCCTGAAACTCGTCGATCAGAAATGAACGAAACTTCGTCGCGACAGATCGGGAAACCTCTCGATCGTCCCGCAGCAAGCAGTAGGAATGGTATAGGATGCTGGCGAAGTCGATAAAACCGCGCTCGGCTGCCAGTCGCATGAAGTGCGGCGCCGCCAGAGCGATCATGTCATCTTCCAGGGCCGATCCGATATACGCACCGCTGGCGTCGAGGCCAATCCCACCGAAACGCACATAATCTTCGAAACGAAGATCATATCGGCCGACAATCTCCGCGGCGAGATTGGCGATTTCGACGAACTCGGCTCTCTCCGAGGTCAACACCGTCATCGTGCCGGAAAACCCTGCCACCCGGCTCGCGAAGGGCCGCAGGATATGATGCAGACAGAACGAATGTATCGTCGAAATGACGTAGTTTGTCTGATCATCCGGCATGAGGTGGGCCGTCACGCGGGCGTCGATTTCGTTGACCGCGGCGTTGGTGTAGGTGATGCATGCTACAGCAAAGGGCGTCCCCCGGACCTCCTCTACCTCCTTAACGAGCCTTGCAACGATCGTCCGTGTCTTGCCGCTTCCTGGGCACGCCTTCAAAAGGAGACTGCCGGGATGATCGAGAGCGAGCTGTTGTTGCGGTGTCAGCTTCATTCGAGGAGCCAGTCTACAGCGTCGCGAACATAGTCAGGGATAGCAGCCTTTTCCGAAATGTTTTCGGCTGCGAGCTGCGCAAAGCGCGCCTTGCCGAACCGCTTGGCCGTGTTTAGCACGCTCTTCTTCAAGCCGTCGTCAACCAAACCGAGGAGATCGGCCATCGCGAGTTTTTTGGAAATCCGGGGCGCACCAATGCGTGCTGCTGCCTTCTGCAGCATGTCCAGATTCTCTGGGAGGGTGATCTCCCGTTCGAACGTTGTTGCTCCTAGGAAGACCTTTACATACTTCCCTTCTAAGGCGCTCAGGTTCTCCTTCTCCGGCACGTCGAGGTCGTCCTGGTCTTCGTCATCTGCCGGCTTGGCGTCCGACGGTTCCTGATCTGCGTCGGCCACGATCGCGCAACGCTTCGGCAGACCAATCTCAGAAAACAGCCGAGCATAGGCTCCGAAATGGACGCCGTGAATGGGCACGATCGAGATTCCGGCCCGTTCGAGGTCTATCCCCATCGCTGATCTAATCAGGCCCGGAAGCAGAAAAGCCTCCGCCGCTCCCTCGACGAGCATTAGATTGCGAGCGAAAAGTAGGTTCGACTTCGTCGCATCCAGATAGCGTTCAAGATCGGCAACGTCGTGCGGTGTCAGCGCAGTGTTCGAGGCAATGGTAGAAACGTAAGGCGCGGTACCGCCCGTGCTGGTCATCATCACATACGACGACAACGGTGCTTTCGCCGTCACCTGCGTGCTGTGGGTAGTAACAATCGACTGGAACGGCAAGTCACGAAGAGCGTCCAGCAGGACGCTCTGGAGCTGCGGATGCAAGTGGGCCTCGGGTTCCTCGATCAGGATCAGCTCGCCCGCCGCCTTGCCTTCAGCGGCGCGCTTGCGAAACTGCTCAATCAAGATTGCGATGTAGAGCAGATTGTTCATGCCAAGGCCGTTGCGTCTCGGCTCGAAGGTTTTGAGGGTTGGACCGCTCAACAGGATCCGGATGTTTCGCAGGATCGACTGGAAGGTGGGCGAACTCAGGCCGATTTCGACGTCGAGTGCGAAAGCATCTCCCGTGACGTCCTTCAGCGCCCTGTCGATGGCGTCGGCGACGGATTCGATTGCAGGAGATTTTTCGATAGCCTCGTTTGCGGCTTTCACGGCGGCAATCAACGTCGCCTGTTCGCCTGCTCCGATCTTGGTCGCCTCGATCAGACGAATGAGAGGCGAACGGCGCATATCGGCGAGATCGCCTTCGACATCGCGGAGCGCATGGAGGAAAACTACCCTGTAGGCCTGAAGATACTGCAAGCCGACAGAGCGGGCGCCGATTTCGTCATTATCAGTATCCCATTCGAAGTCGGCAAGGTCGATATTGGGATCGCCGCCGCCATAGAGCTCCCATCCGAAATCGTCGAGGGTCAAGCTGTCAGCGGATCGCTCGCCGGATGCAAGCGCACTACGGACCAGGTTTTTGGGACGAAACCGATAATATATCCGGGCTCTACCGTCTCCGAGCTGCGTCCCGTGCAGCATGGCGACCTCGTTGTCGCTCGCCTCGTACCCTGTAAACTCCACTCCGACCAAAACTTGAAACGGCCGGCTTTGATCGATGCTGCTATGGATATCGTCCTTTTGCAACGCGCGGAATGCAGACGAAAGGTCGACGTCGAGACAGAGGCGAAGCGCCTGGATGAAACAAGACTTACCGGTATTGTTTTCGCCAATGATGCAGGTCGCTTTGTCCTGGATATCGACGTCCACGAAGGAAAGGGATCTGTATCCCTTGATAACAATACGGCTCAAATGCATTTGGCACCTTACGGCTCACGAGAGAATATATCGATACTATCGCTGATTCGATGGCGCTCTTCATCTTCGGTTACATCTTGCATGCTCAAAATACATGAGCCAGCCAACCAGAATTAGTCTCCGTGCCCGCGCTTCCCCACAAGCGCCACCCTTGGTGCTGGAAGAAAGAGCTTGGCAATCCGGCGGGCGTCCTGAGCCAAAAGTCATGCACCGTCAGCGGCTTATTAAATGGACGCAACGGGAGCTCGGTTCGATTCCGTTCAAGGCGAAGCAACTTGACCGGTCGTTAGCAGGCCCGGGACGGGTTGAGTAGCGAGGCGACCGCAAGTGGTTCACTGCGTATAGTCGGAGACATGATAGCGACCATATCCTCATCCAAGGCCTCAACTTGGCGGCGTCGCTCTCGACTGATCTAGTTAATGACGCTATTTGCGAGGACAAAGCCACTGTGCCGCTGGTCAGCAGCGCCATCTTCCTCGGTAAGTTCAAGGTTTTGATAATATGAGAAAGCCGCAACGAAACTTCGTTGTCGAATTCAAATCCGGCCGTCGGCGGCAGACTTCGAAACCGGTCTCGATTTGGGGTAACCTGGATCTCAAAGCCGTTTCTGCTGCGGTAAGCGCTGACGTCTCCGGTGACGCCGGTCATCACATCATAGACAGCGCAATTTCTTCATCGCCGGTGAGTTCCGAACAGACGTCCTTATTGACAGCGCCATTGGAGCAGCCAAGAACGGTGTTGGCACCACAGGAGAGATTTATGGCCAACGAAACCCATGCGACTGTCGATAGCGATTCCGTGATCACCGATGCTGCAATAGCGTCAGAGCCGAAGAAGCAGCGCGCACCGCGCGCCAAGAAGGCGGCGCCCGAGACGGCAAGTGCCGATATCATGGTGGAGACCCAGTCGCCTGCTGCAGCGCCAAAGCGTGGCAGGCCGGCGCGTGCAGCCAAAACCAAGCCGATCGTCGCAGAAGCCGCACGCGGAGCGAAGCGGGTTGGCAAAACGAGCGCTGCAAAGTCCTCCCCCGTCGCGACAAAGGCGCCCGTTTCGGCTGCCGACGACATGGCGGAGCTGCTTCGGCTGGAGGAAGAAAACCAGATGCTGCGCAAATCGCTTGCAGAAAAGCTTCGCCAGGAAAACGCAGATCTGCGCAAGCGCCTCGGTCTTGCCTGACCAGCAGCCTACAAGCGTGCCGGCTACGGCCGACCGTACTCATCCTGCTCCCATTGACCATGAGCATCGGCGGCGGCTTGTCTGCCGCCGAAGCATTTCAAGGCAGTTCGACTGTCGGAAAAAGCGCGAGGCTGAGGAAAGATGGTGGCGTCCCCTTGGAAATTTCTCGTTGGACTCACGAGACGACATGGCAAGGACAATAATAGCGCCTCCATCGAGGACACATCTGAGACGCCGATAGTCAATGAGACGCAGGAGTCGGCTCGGTTCCAACCACCGGCTGCGCTGGCGCTGCCAACTGACGGTGCGCAAGACCCCGCCGATCAGGTCGATGCGGATTCGAGCGCCTCCGATGATGTTCCTGATATCGAGAGGGTCGTGGAAGTACCAGCTGGTCCGGACGAACCCGCCACGACGACGGGCCTCGATTTGCAAACCGAGCCTTACGAGGTTTCGGCGACAACGAAGCCTCGTAAGGCGCGCGTGTTTCGAAAGAAAAACGCGTCGGCCGAGAGCCCGTCGACACCATCAACAGCACCCGCCGTTTCAAACGATTTCCAAGATCTCGATGACGAGATCTGGCAGTTGCGCCGCCAGTTGGCGATGAAGCTTCAACTCCAAAACGCCCAGCTGAGAAAGATGCTGGAGCGATTTGCCCGATAGACAACGAGGAGGCGGCGCTCACCTGGAACGAGCGAAAGCCGCGCGGTCCAAACCGGCATGGCAACGGATTTCATGAACGAGGCCAAGCCCAAGAAGAACAACCGCCTCGCGCGACGACGTCCTCGATGTCGCCCGTTCACTGGCAAGGCGAGGGCGGCGAAAGCATCGGGCGGTGAGGGCGACCGAGTTCGGCTAACGCTTCACTGGCGCCGCCGATGATCCGTGCAATGGTCGTAGTGTCCGGCTGCAATAGAATGGCCCTGTGGTGGGCGTGGCTCGCGACCTCCCCGGCTTTCAGGTCCTGCCGGGTCCGCGCCGCCCCGCAACGGCGTTGCCGTCCTCCACTGCCGTTGCGGCCCTGTCGGGCGCGGGCCGGCGCTTGCAGCCCGGCATTCTGACCGCCGTAGCGGGTCGCGATGGTTGGGACCTCGGTTGGGACCTCAAACGGAGGTTCGAACATGCGCAAGCAACACACAAACCAACGATCCGATCTCTACGGCCGCATCACCGACAAGATCATCGCCGAGCTCGAACAGGGTGTGCGACCCTGGATACAGCCCTGGAACACGGCTCATGCGAGCGACCGGATCACCCGGCCCCTGCGCCACAACGGCCAACCTATTCCGGCATCAACGCCCTGCCGCTCTGGTCGATTGCCCGCGGCTTGGCGCCGACCTGGATGACGTTTCGCCAGGCGCTCGAACTCGGGGCGGCGGTCCGCAAGGGCAAGACCGGCACCACCGTCGTCTTCGCCAGGTCCTTCATCCGCACCGAAACCAATGAGACCGGCGCCCATCTGCCGGCAAAGGCCGGCGTCGTCCGCGCCTTGTCCTGAATGACCCTATCTGCGCAGGCGTTGTTCACACACATCCTTGACGAGCGATTGCAGCACCGTGATCCGCTGGACCACTCGTGCTCACCCCGGAACTGGGCGATTTCAACGAAGCGGCCGCGCACCGGCTCGAAAATCAGCCATACCAACATGACCGCGGCGATGATCGATAGCTGCAACTTCCTCTCTGCCCGGCGGCGCGCCGAGACCGAAGTGCTGATCCCGCAGACACCAAGATCGCCCTCGCAGGTGGGATGGAGTACAACGATCACGATTTCATCTGGGCGAAGCTCGATCAGGCCGTGCCAAGCATCCCGACATGGTCTTGCTTCATGGTGGCTCGCCGAAGGGCGCCGAGCGGTCGCTGCTTGCTGGGCGGAGGCTCGCAAGGTAACCCAGATATCCTTTAAGCCGAACTGGACGAAGCACGTCAAGGCCGCTCCGTTCCGCCGCAACGACGAGGTGCTGTCGGTCATTCCGGGCGGTCTGATTGTCTTTCCGGGTAATGGCATCACGGCAATCTCGCCGACAAGGCGCGCCGCCTGGTATCCCGGTCTGGCAGGCCAGGCGGCGCCTAGGCCGCGCTGTCCCGAAAGGCTTTGTCTCGCACGGCGGACCGAAAGGCGGTCGGTCGAGGGTGGGCAATTGGATGGCTAAGTGGATGGCTTGGTGACAAGAAGCGGAATCGGAAGTGCAGCATTCGCATCATCAAGGATTTCGAAGGAATGCCTTCCTTCGTTGTCGATTGACACGGAGTAACTCATTCGATCCAGAATGTGGTTTTTCTTATCAAAGGTTAGGATCTTCGGCTTCAGCGATATGATCCGGCTCTCGTCGAGATAGACCGAGTTGCAGATGATAATTTGATCCCCAGGCTGGCAAGTACGTGCCGCAGCACCGTTGAGAATGCAGCACCGGGAACCTCGCTCACCCAGGATGACATAGGTCGAGATCCTGGCACCAGAATTTTTGTTCCAGATCTCGACGAACTCCATCGGAAGTATGCCAGCTTCTTCACAGTGATCGGGATCCAGAGTAATCGAGCCATGATAGTTGAGATTTGCCTCCGTCACGTAGATGCCGTGCAGTTTACCGGCCACCAATTTTCGCATGTTTCCTCGCCTCAAATTTCAACGACGGCTTTACTAGAAGAATCTTGGCTTCAGCAAAAGACGTTAGCTGCCCAAAAGAGCCGGAGGATACTTCGAATTCGACCCATGCCCGGTTACGCCGAAAAGCGGAATGCGGAAACAGCCGGTCAATTCGTGCTAGGTCGGTTTTTCATTCGCCCTCCCAGTGGCACAATTCGACGTCGTCGATCATATTGGGCAGAACTGCCGTCCACACCAAGTATCTGGCCCGCAATGGATGATCTGATCTCGCGGGAATACTGCGCTGTCTGCCATTCCGCTGCCGTGGATATTTTCGTAGACAGGTTTCCTATCTCAACTCCTTACCATCGAATCCCGCCGCGCCCCGCAGACGATGATTACCGATTTCATGAGCCACCCTTAAATGAGCGCACAGCAAGCTCGATAGCCAACCCTTGATCGTCACATCAGTTCAGGCTGGCATAATGAGGGGCGCTCAGGACGATATGACGCTTTGGCACAGTCAAACCGAGTGCTAGGTCTGCGGCTCTGCCTAATCCTGCCGCATGCGTGGAGAGAATTTTCAGAGCCGTGGCACTATCCTCGTCGGTAAGGAGGCTTTGCGGACGGAGAGGGCGGCTGCCGCGTCGAAATTCCGCCGGGCTGCAGCCGAAGCGGGCGCGAAACTTGTTGTAGAAGACGGCGGGATTGCCGAAGCCGTTGCGCTCCATGATCGTTCTGATCGTATCGTCGGTGGTGCGCAGATCGCCCGCGCAGCTATCGAGCCGCAGGTTTTGCGAATAATCGCGATAACCGATGCCCAGATGCCGTTTGAACAGCCGTGAAAGATGGCTGACGGTCAAGCCTTCCGCCTCCGCGATCTCGTTGAGGTGCTGGCCCTCGTCCTGGCCGCCGAGCGAATCCATAATGCGCAAGATGCGATTGCGGCTGTCGGCGCGCATTTGGGCATTCGCGGTCTCGGCATCCTCAAAGGGTATCCAGCGGTAGACATAGCAAGCCAAGAGATTGGCGACGGTCTGGTGCGCCATTTCTTCCTCGGGCCGACCGGCCTGGTCGACAATAATGCGAGCGATCAGCGATTTGATCGGGGCGACCTTGTTCATGAAAGAGCGGCAATGCAGGAACGTGCGGCAGAGATACTGCCGGCTGGAAAACCCTGACAGTCCCATGCGCTCGAAATGGCTGCTGTCGAGATGCACGCCGCAGATCAATGCATCGCGGGAAATCGACGTGGAATTGTGGGGGACATCGCCGTTGATGATGATGAGGTCGTCCTTGTGCATCTCGCAGACCTGCCCGTTGACGATCAGACGGAAGCTCCCGCGCAGAACGAAAACTATCTCCATTTCCCGGTGCCAGTGGTATGGTACGTCGGCGTAGCCATGTACAAAGGCTCGGCAGTAGGATTGGCCGAATGGACCGTGATCTTCGAATCCACAACCGCTCCGCTCGCACCAGTGGTCCTGACTAAGATAGGCGACGTTCATGTGCTCCTCCCTACTTTCAAAAGCACTAAATATCAAAAACTGATCTATATCCAGAACAAGTTTCGCGGCTAGATGCATCGCGTTTCCTGTGACATCGTTAAGACATTCTTTGGCGCGGCGTGGGAGCCGCAAAGGCGAGGAGGCCTGCCGGAGTAGGCTGGCCTGTGCCCGCAAAATTAGGATAGACGACCGATGAAATGGAACATTTCCGACAAGCAGTTGGCCGGATTGCTGGACCAGATGACGCCTGAAGAAAAGGTGGCGCTGGTAAGCGGCCAGGGGTTGTGGCGCACAGCAACCAACTACCGTCTAAACATCCCGGAAATCCTCATGACTGACGGCACCTACGGTGTGCGCTATTCGATCGACCAGATCGAGGGTCCGCAGGATAGCGACAGCCAGCTTGCCTCGTTCCTCAGCGTCGTCAATGCGGACCCGTCGCGTGGCGTCGAGGGCGCCTTCGGCGCCACCCGTCCGGCCACTTGCTTTCCGAACGGCTCCTCCTTCGGTTGTTCCTGGGATGTTGATCTGGCCTACGAACTGGGCGAAGCGCTGGCGGTCGAATGTCAGGCGTTCGGCGTCCACATCCTGCTCGGCCCCGGCATTAATATCCGCCGCACGGCCCTGGCCGGTCGCTCCTACGAATATTATGGCGAAGACCCGGTCGTTTCCGGCGATATTGCCGCCGCCGTCATCAACGGCATGCAGGACAACGGCGTAGGCGCATCGCTGAAGCACTTTGCTTGCAACAATTCTGAGGTGCAGCGCACCACGATGAGTTCGGATGTCGAGGAACGAGCGCTACGCGAAATCTACCTCAAAGGCTTCGAGCGGGCGATCCGCAAGAGCAATCCCTGGACGGTGATGAGTTCCTACAATCGCCTCAACGGCGTTCAGGCTGCCGAAAACCGTTGGCTGCTTACCGAGGTTTTGCGCGACGAATGGGGGTATGACGGCCTCGTCATGTCCGATTGGCACGGCATCAAGGACCGCCCCGCCTCGCTGAACGCCGGCAACGATCTTGACATGCCCGAAAGCGGCGCGCGCAAGCAGGAACTGCTGGATGCCGTAAAGGATGGCCGCGTGTCGATGGAAGCGCTCGACGAGGCTTGCCAGCGCGTCCTTAAGCTGGTGCGCACGGCCCACAATGGCGCCCGCGACGATGTGACGGTGGATTACAGAAAGCATCATGCACTGGCGCGGCGCATGGCCGCGGAATCGACCGTCCTGCTGAAGAACGAGGGCGGGCTGCTACCGCTGGACGGGGCAAAGCTGAAGCGCATCGTCGTGGTCGGCGCTGCTGCGAAGGAGCCGGTCATCCAAGGATCCGGCTGCGCCACCACCCGGCCGACCGATGTCGATGTTCCGCTTGACGAAATCCGCCGGCTGGCCCCCACCGCGGCTATCAGCTTCCATGGGGTAACCGATTTCGATGCCGGCTGCGCCACGGAACAGGCCGCGCTCGCCGATATCGACGCTGCCGATATCGTGCTCTTCTTCGGCAATACCGAAGTGGGCTATGACGGCGAAGGTTCGGACCGTGCCCATCTCAACCTGCATGACGGCCAGGACGAGTTGATAGACCGGCTGTCGCGTCGCAACGCCAAGATGGCCATCATTCTGGCAATCCCGGATGCGGTGGTCATGCCGTGGATCGGCCAGACGCCTGCGGTGATTTCCGCCTTCTTCGGCGGTCAGGGAGCGGGCCGCGCAGTGGCCGATATTTTGTTCGGCGTCCAAAATCCCTGCGGCAAGCTCACCGTCACTTTCCCGGTTCAACTTGAGGATACGCCCGGGTTCCTCAGCTATCCCGGCGAAAACAACCGTCATGTCTATAGCGAGGGAATCCATGTCGGTTACCGCTCCTATGACAAGCGCAAGCTCCAGCCGCTTTTCCCCTTCGGGTTCGGCCTCAGCTATACCAGCTTCGACTATGCCAATGTCGTGGCCGATCGTGAGCGAATCGATGCCGAAAGCACACTGACCGTTTCCGTCGACGTGACCAATACCGGCCCGGTCGCTGGCAAGGAGATCGTGCAGGTCTATGCCCGTCCTCATGCGCCGCGTCTTATTCGCCCGCTGCGGGAACTGAAGGGCTTCGCCAAGGTTGAGCTTCAACCCGGCGAAACGAAGCGCGTGTCCATTACCGTCGAGGCTCGCGATTTGCGCTACTACGACCCGGATTATCGCCGCTGGCTGCTAGATGTCGGCAAGTTCAGCATCGAGGTCGCCGCCTCCTCCCGCGACATTCGCGGCGAATGCGTGGTTGATGTCGATGCGGCAGCGCTGCCGCTCACCATCCTAAATGTCGAAAGCCAGCCCTCCATGGTGCTGGAGCAGGAATTCGCCCGCAAGCGCTTCGGCGCCTTCCTACAGGTCCAGCTCGACCTCGACGACGAGGAGACCGAGAAGATGCTGGAATATTGCGGCGGCTCCTTCCTCGGGATCTACAACACCGTGGCCTGGGTCGCGGGCGACAAGATCACCAAGAGCGACATGGCCACTCTTCTCGACAGCATCAACCGCGATCTGGGTGCTGCTCCCGGCAAGGCCGCCTGACATTTCCGGGGCGCAGAAAGCGGCGCCTCTCCATCCTGTCGAACCGGAACCGACAGCACGTTGCAGAAAAAGGGGAATGAAAATGAACGTGACACGCCTCTCTTCCACACTGACCCTATTCGGCTTGCTCGCGGTAGCCGGCGCAGCACATGCCCAGACGGTCGATGTCCAGCAGTACTGGACCAGCTCCAGTGAATCCAAGGCGATGAACGCCATCGCCGATGCTTACAAAGCGCGGGGCGGCAAATGGATCGACAGCCCGTCGGCCGATTTCGACTCTGCCATAGCTGCCGCCACCAGCCGTATCGCCGGCGGGGAGCCGCCCTCCGCCGTCCTGATGACGCCGAACGCGGCACTGCGCGACCTTGCCGCAGCGGGCCAGCTTCGCGATTTCAACGATCTGGCAGAAACCGGCGGCTGGCAGAAGCTGATGGCACCCCTGATCTGGGACAAGCTCAATGTAGACGGCAAGCTGGTCGCCTTGCCAGTGGGTATCCACGCAGATAACTGGATCTGGTATTCCAAGTCGCTGTTCAATGAATTAAAGCTTGAAGAACCGAAGAGCATTGACGATATGTTTGCGGCTGCAGACAAGCTCAAAGCCGCCGGCTACATCGCTTTTGCTGTCGGCGGCGAGCCGTGGCAAGAGGTCTCGATCCTCACCGATTTTATCCTTGCGCTGGGCGGACCGGACTATTGGAACGAACTGTTCGTCAAACGCGATCCGCAGGCGTTGAAATCTCCGATCCTGCCCAAGGCGTTCGAGCTATACCGCAAGGTTTCGACCTATGCTGATCCGGCAAGTCCCGGCCGTTCGTGGAATGACACGACCAATCTTGTCATCACCGGCAAGGCTGGCATGCAGTTCATGGGTGACTGGGCGCGCGGCGAATTTCTCGCGGGCGGGCTGACGGCCGGGAAGGAGTTCGGCTGCTTCCTGACGCCGAGCGAAAAGCCCGCTTATGCCGTGATCGTTGATATTTTCGCCTTCCCGGTTAACAGCGATGAGGACCGCATCAACGGCCAGACGCTGCTGGCAGAAACCGTGATGGACCCGGTCGTCCAAACGAAGATCGCCGCGGTCAAGGGTTCTGTTCCGTCCCGCCTCGACGTCGATACCAGTTCGCTTGACGCTTGTGCGGCCAAGGGGATCTCCATGCTCGCCAGGCCGGGGGAGGCGGTCAACTCCGCCTATGTCGCCCTTGCGGGAGACCTGAACGGCCAGTTGACCGATCTCGCCACGCAATTCTGGACCGACCCGACGATGCCGACTGAGGCGGCGATCGAGACCCTGAGTGGCATCCTCCAAAGCCAATAATATTTGAGAAGGGCGGCGCCTCGCCGCCCATGAGGGTTTCGGGAGACCTCGGAATGACAAGCTGGCTCAACCGGCAGGCCTTCAGGCCAGATATCACCGTGGCGGTGTTCTTCGCCGCTATCGCGATATTTTTTTACGGCTCGATTTTCTGGACGTTTTACATGTCGATGACGCGGTCGACACTGGTGCCGAGCTACGAGATCATTGGTTTTGGCCAATACGTAAAGCTATTCGCCAACCAGCGTTGGCTCGTTTCCTGCGTCAACATGGTGATTTTTGGTGTACTCTACATCGTTGGTACGCTAGCCTTCGGCATGCTGCTGGCGGTTCTGGCGGATCGCCGCATCAGCGCTGAATCGTTGTTCCGCACCATTTTCCTCTATCCGCTGGCTGTGTCGCTGATCGTCACCGGCCTGTCCTGGCGCTGGCTGCTCGATCCCTCCAACGGGTTGCAGGCGCTGATGCACTCCATCGGCTGGCAAAGCTTCACCTTCGACTGGCTGGTGCGCCCCGACCGCGCCCTCTACACGCTGGTGATCGCCAGCATCTGGCATTCCGCCGGTCTCATCATGGTCATCGTTCTCGCCGGCCTGCGCGGCATCGACACCGATCTGTGGAAGGCGATCCGAATGGAGGGCATTCCGCTGTGGCGGGCCTATCTCCAGGTAATCTTTCCCGGCATGCGTCCGGTCATCGCCTCCTGCGTCGTGCTTCTGATGTCGGAAGTCATCCGCGGATACGATCTCGTTATCGCCATGACCAAGGGCGGTCCCGGCATTTCGACTGAAATGCCCGCGAAATTCGCCGTCGATTTCTACTTCGCCCGCGTCAATCTAGGGCTCGCGTCGGCAGCGTCGATTATGATGTTGTTGCTCTCGCTGCTGCTGCTTGCGCCGTATTTCTACAGCGAATTCCGGAGGCGTACATGATCGCGCTGGCCCAGTCCAAACCGTTCGCGCCACGCGCCGCGCGCATCGGCCTTTATACCTTCCTCGTCGTCTCTGCGATCTTCTTCCTCATGCCGCTGCTGCTCGTGTTGATGAATTCGCTGAAGCCGATCGAGGAGATCCGCCAGGGCAACCTCCTGACCCTTCCGTTCGCACCGAGCTTCGATGCCTGGGTGACCGCATGGAAGAGCGCCTGCACCGGCCTCGATTGCGAAGGCGTGCGCCCCGGTGTGTGGAACTCGATCAAGATCACCATCCCCGCCGTCATCATTTCGACGCTGGCGGGAGCGCTGAACGGTTACGCGCTGGCGCAATGGAAATCGCGCCATGCGAATATCACAATGCTGCTGGTGACAGTAGGCTTGTTCATTCCCTACCAGGCCATGCTCTATCCGACGGTGAAGATCCTCAGCAATATCGGGCTGTTTCGCACCTATGCCGGCATCGTCTTCGTGCATGTCATCTATGGCCTGCCCTATACGACGCTGCTGTTTCGCAATTTCTATGTCGGCGTGCCGGATGAAATCAGCCGGGCGGCCCGCATGGAAGGCGCCAGCTTCCTGCGCACCTTCTGGTCGATCATCCTGCCGATTTCGACCAATATTCTCGTTGTGGTGGCGATCCTGCAGTTCACCGGCATCTGGAACGACTATCTGCTCGGCCTGATCTTCGCCGGCAACGACAATCTGCCGATGACGGTGCAACTGACCAACATCGTCAATAATGCCCGTGGCGCGGCCAATCCCAATGTCAACATGGCCGCCGCCCTCATCACCGCCATACCGACGCTCGTCGTCTATTTCCTCTCCGGCCGTTATTTCGTCCGCGGCATCGCCGCCGGCGCCGTCAAGGGTTGATCCATGTCCAGCATTTCCCTCCGCCAAATCAAGAAATCCTATGCCGGCCTCGACATCCTCAAATCCGTCGACATGGACATCGAGAAGGGCGAGTTCGTCGTCATCCTCGGCCCTTCTGGCTGCGGCAAGTCCACGCTGCTCAACGTGATCGCCGGCCTGGACGATTGCGACGCCGGACAGATCGTCATTGACGGCAGGGACGTCGTCGGCCTGGAGCCTAGCGAGCGGGGCCTCGCAATGGTGTTCCAATCCTATGCTCTCTTCCCGGCCATGACGGTGCGGCGCAACCTCTCCTTCGGCATGCAGATCTCCGGCACCCCCAAGGTTGAGATCGCGCAAAAGGTTGACTGGGTGGCGAAGCTCTTGCAGATCGAACCGCTGCTGGAGCGCAAGCCTGGCCAGCTGTCGGGCGGACAGCGCCAGCGTGTGGCGATCGGCCGGGCCCTGGTGCGTTCCTCATCGATCTGCCTGTTCGATGAACCGCTTTCAAACCTAGACGCCAAGCTGCGCGCCGAAACCCGCGTCGAACTCAAGCAACTCCACGAAAAGCTAAAGTCCACTATGATCTATGTCACCCATGACCAGATCGAGGCCATGACCATGGCTGACCGGGTGGCCGTCATGTACAAGGGGCAGGTCGAGCAATTCGCCCATCCGCAGGCCATTTATGAGAAACCGGCCAGCCTGTTCGTCGCCGGCTTCGTCGGGTCACCTTCCATGAACTTCCTGAATGGCCGGCTGGATAGCGAGGCGAGCTTCGTTACGGACAATACCCAAATCGATGTCTCCGAGTACAAATTTGAAAATGCTACGAATCTGGCCGAAACGGTGTTAGGCGTGCGCTGCGAGGATATAAGCGTCGTTGATCGCGGCGCGCCGGGCAGCCTGCCGGCGACCTTGTCCTTCATAGAATTGCTCGGCGCGGATGCCCTTGGCTGGTTCGATTGCTTTGGCAAGCGCTTCAGCGTGCGTCTCGCCGTAGCATCGGCGCGCGCAACGCCGAAGGAGGTTGGATTGAAGCTCGATATCGCCAAAGCGTCACTTTTCTCCGTCGCGAACCAACGACGTCTTTGAGCGCGCCGATGCGTCGCCAAGATAACTCATAGCAAGTTTGCAAAACGCATTGCAGGTCGACGCTTGCGGGCCTGCGTCCCTTTGGCACCCAGGCGGCTGCCGAAAGCCCGGCTCCAGTGTGGGCCGACGATTGGGTCAACTCCGACGCTGACGCGTGCTGGAGTTCCTAACGTGATTGGGATGGATATCTACCGAGGCAAACAATTTTCCACAGCCTCGACAGTTCGTATTCCAAGCTCCGGCGAAGAAGGTTTACTGGAAGAGCTCATTTATGTGGGAAAGCGTGGTGGCGTCTCTCGACTTTGAAGTCAGTGATTGCATCCGTTCGCATTGAAAAAGAGCCGCTATTCGTTATTTACGCAAAACGCCACCTGCCGCTTCAACGGCATGTGGGGTATCAACATCGACAAGCGCGCCATCACCGATCTCAACATCGATGACGGGCAGGGTGGAAGCGCGAATAAGCTCTCTCGCGCCCTTGTCACCGTTCAGGCTTTTCAGTTCCTGGTAAAGCATGCCGGGGAAAACCACTGGATTGCCCGATTTCCCGCCGGCCACCGCGCGGATGATGCACGCAGCTTCGTGATCCCGAAACGCCGATATGAGAGAGTCAAGATCTGCCCCGGTCAGCGTGGGCATATCGGCGAGCATGATCATTATTCCGCTCGGCTGATTGGCCTCGGCAGCCGCGACACCGACAGCGATTGAGCTTGCCATGCCGGACGGAAAGCCGGGGTTGTGCACGAGCGCGACTGGGAGGTCTGAGATCGAACCCCCGATGTCGTGATGCCGATAGCCGGTCACTACGACGACCGAATGGCTCTCACACTTGCTTGCAATTATCGCGGATCGGCGAATGAGCGGCACGCCTTGAAATTCGGCGAGCAGCTTATGAGCACCGCTTTCACCCATCCGGCTCGATAGTCCCGCCGCGAGTAGGACAATGGAAACGGAGATCGGTTGCTCACGCTTGCCCGAGCTCCTTGTCACCGTTTTCTGCCGCTCAATCATCCGTAGATCGCCAGTCGAGAAGCCGCAACATCGGAATGTCTTGAGGCGGTCGATGCGGCCTTCGACCAAACTTGTGCTGCGAGGATGGGAAACGGTGCGTTTCGATTGCTCGTCAGCGCTGCGCCTGTTCCCCTTCGTCAGAGTGTCTAATATTAAACATATCCCATTTTGGGCGATCAAAGGCTACTCTGCAACAGTCGGAAGCCCACCGATACCGACTCCGCGACGCTCACCTACGCGCAATTGCACGAGAGAGCACTTCGCCTAGCCGGCGCGTTGCGATCTATGGGCCTCCAGACCCATGTTTTTGTCTCCCGGCGAAACGGCTTGATCGGTTGCGCCGCATTCCCGGGCAGGTGAGGCATGATCCCTGCGACAAAATGGCTAAGAGTGGAAGTTCGTCCGGCCGCAAATGGTTCGATGCACAGTTCTTGCTTCTGCTGTCCGGCATCGACTGGACAAGATCAAGCAAAACCCGGTAACAGGGCAATGAAAATGGCGCAATTCGATCGTTGCGCAATATCGCAGATGCCTGGCGGAAGGAATTCTTTGCCTTCACTTTCCTCGACGGAAAGAATGTGTTCACGGGTTTTAACGCCGCCCGTTTCGCTCACGACATTAATTCAACAGGAGAATTTCGTTGGATACCGTCACCATCGACCAGGTCGGCACTCAGATTGATCCCACAGCGCCGATGATCGACCCGTTCGGACGCGCCGTCACCTATCTCAGGGTTTCGGTGACGGATCGCTGCGACTTCCGCTGCACCTATTGCATGGCGGAAAACATGACCTTTCTGCCGAAGAAGGATCTTCTGACGCTGGAGGAATTGAACCGGCTCTGTTCCGCCTTCATCGCCAAGGGTGTGCGCAAGCTGCGCCTGACTGGCGGCGAACCGCTGGTGCGCAAGAATGTCATGTTGCTGGTTCGCGAGCTTGGCAAGCACGTCCATTCGGGCACTCTCGATGAACTGACCCTGACCACCAACGGATCGCAGCTGTCGCGCTTTGCCTCTGAACTCGCCGATTGCGGCGTTTGGCGCATCAATGTCTCGCTCGACACGCTCAATCCCGACAAGTTCAGGCAGATCACCCGCTGGGGCGAATTGTCGAAGGTCATGGAAGGCATCGACGCGGCGCAAGCTGCAGGCATCCATGTCAAGATCAACGCGGTTGCGCTGAAGGGCTTCAACGACGCCGAGATTCCAGACATGCTGCGCTGGGCGCACGGCCGTGGCATGGACCTGACGCTGATCGAGACCATGCCGATGGGCGAGATCGACGAGGACCGCACCGACCACTACATGCCGCTCTCGGAAATGCGCGATCGCCTCGCACGCGAGTTTACGCTCTCGGACATCCCCTACAAGACCGGCGGCCCGGCGCGCTACCTGAGCGTCGCCGAGACCGGCGGCCGGCTCGGCCTGATCACGCCGATGACCCATAATTTCTGCGAGAGCTGCAACCGCGTGCGCCTCACCTGCACCGGCACGCTCTACATGTGCCTCGGCCAGAACGACGCCGCCGACCTGCGCACGCCGCTGCGCGCCTGCGACGGCGACGCCTACCTGTCGCGCGTCATCGACGAGGCGATCACCCGCAAGCCCAAGGGCCACGACTTCATCATCGACCGCACCCGCAACAAACCTGCCGTCGCCCGCCACATGAGCGTCACTGGCGGATGAGCTTAGCAAAGCCAGGAAACCAGCGTTGAACCGCCCTCGCCGAAATTTGACCCGCGCTGGAAACGCCGAAATCAAATCGCTCATGACTATAAACAGGCAGGCGAAAATCTACCACACATGCTCTCCCGGTCACGTAGGCCGCTCTTCGCGCTCACGATAAACGTGTTGCCGGATTCGGGAGAGATTTCTGCAGGCAAAGGCAGGCAGTGTTGTCGCGCCAAACGCCATGCTTGGGCAGGTAGCCTTGCATCCGTTACCGGGTAAGAGGTGCGGCTGCCAACAGCGGCCGCTCCGGCACTTTCCCCGCCGTCGCTGTCAGCATCAAACGAGTTTTGAAATTTGACCCATACCCTGCGAAGCTATTGCCAATTACGAATGGAGGCTTGTCGAGCAGAGGAATTATTCAGGAGACGAATTACTACGATCATCGATGATTTCACATTGGCAGATAGAATTGGCGCCAGGGAAAAACATATCGAATAAATCGTTATGAATCGAACGTTTAGCTGAATTGTTGCTCTCTGTGCTCTTTTGTATTGAGTTCAGCTAGCTTGCGCAAAAAATAAAACTACGAATAAATATGTTGCAAGCTATCGCAACATTGCTAGGCTGGTGGCGCAGCTGCTTCGACAACAGCGAAGGCTCCACCTCGATTGAGTGTCCTACCATCGAGTGGTGATCTCCATCAGCCGGGGCGTCCTCTTCACCTTAGAGGACGCGTGTAGTTGGCGTCAGCCGTGATGGCGCCAACTACACGGGGCAGGGTGCGTCAAGCGGTGGGGCATTCAAATACCTGTCTCGTCTGGGACGGGCTTCATTTGCAGACAGATCCTATTAATGCACGCGGCAACGGTGGGGTTTTATGCGGCTGATTTGAGCGGCAAACCGTGGGAGGTTGCATGGCACGTGATCCGCGATACGACGTACTCTTTGAGCCCGTAAAAATTGGACCTAAGACGACAAAAAATCGTTTCTACCAAGTTCCGCACTGTACAGCGCTTGGTACTTTTTCTCCGCACGCGACAGCAAAGTTCAGAGAAATCAAAGCAGAGGGCGGTTGGGGTGTCGTAAACACTGAATTGTGTATGATCCATCCTTCCTCGGATTCATCCCCGAGCGGTGGTGAGCGGCTTTGGTCGGATGATGATAAGCCCGGACTTCGGCTTATGGTAGAGGCGGTTCAAAAGCACGGGGCGCTTGCAGGGTGCGAGTTGACCCATCAGGGTGCGCTTGCCGGAAACCGAATGTCCCGAGAGCGCCCGATGTCTGCCTCACCCAGGCCTGCAATGGATGTACCGGCTGTCGTCCGGCAGATGGATAAGCAGGATATTAGCGACGTTAGAAGATGGCATCGCGCTGCTGCCCGGCGCGCACGCGAAATCGGATTCGACATCGTGTACGTCTACGCGAGCCACATGATGGGATTGCCCGGCGATTTTATCACGGAACGTGTCAATCGGCGAACCGATGAATACGGTGGAGTTATTGCCAATCGCGCCCGACTGTTGCGTGAGTTGATTGAGGATACCAAAGAAGAAATTGGATCCGACTGTGCAGTTGCGGTCCGCTTTGGTGTTGATGAGGGCCTTGGCGATGCGGGCTACACCTGCAGTGGAGACGGTCGACGGGTCGTCGAAATGCTGGCCGAACTGCCTGACCTTTGGGACGTTAACATTCAGAACATCAATCTCGATGTAATGACCGCGCGATTCGCCGATGAGGGATGGCAGGAACCGTTTACCGCCTTTGTGAAACAAGTAACATCTAAGCCCGTGGTTGCCGTCGGGCGTTATACGTCACCAGATCGGATGGTGTCGCTCATCAAGAAGGGTTTGGTCGATCTGATCGGAGCGGCACGCCCGTCGATTGCAGATCCCTTTCTCCCGAAAAAGATTGAAGAAGGTCGTATCGACGATATTCGTGAATGCATAGGCTGCAATACGTGCCTGTCCATGCAATACATGGGTGGTGGGATCCGTTGCACGCAAAATCCAACAACGGGGGAAGAATGGCGGCGAGGTTGGCATCCCGAACGCGTTCCGGGAAAGGGGTCTGATGCACGCGTGCTTGTTGTTGGCGGGGGTCCAGCAGGACTTGAGGCGGCTCTAACACTTGGACGGCGCGGCTATTCTGTTGCGCTCTCTGAGAGAAACACTTTCCTTGGAGGTCGATCGGTGCTCGAATCGACACTACCAGGTTTATCAACGTATCGGCGCGTAGCAGATTATCGAATCGGTCAGATCAACAAGTTTCCAAATATCGATGTCTACCTCGGAAGTGAAATACAATGTTCCGATGTAGGCGATTTTGACTTTTCAACAATACTCATCGCAACTGGAGCAAGGTGGGACCGGGACGGAATCGGCAAGGCAAACCGTTTTCCGGTCAAGGGTTGGGACCAGGGACACGTCATCACTCCCGATGACGTCCTTGCGGGCCAGACGATTACAGGGCCGGTTGTTATCTATGATGATGAAGGCTACTATCTAGGAGGAGTTATCGCTGAAAAGCTCTCCAAGCAAGGTCTGGAGGTTACGATCCTTACCCCCGATCCAGAACCCTCTCCGTTACTTAAATATACGTCCGAGCGCGAGGTCGTCCACCAAGCTTTGCTCAGCTTGGGTGTGAAGCTCGTCACGGCTAGACGTCTAGTCGAGGTCGGCACCGACGAGGTAGAAGCCCATTGCATCTACACCGGGAAAGAAATCCGGTTGCCTGCCACGACGGTGGTAATGATCTGTCTACGCTCACCGAACGACGGTCTACTTCGTGATTTGCGAAAGACAGTTGCAGACAACCGGCTGAACTTCACCGTCCATGCGGTCGGCGACTGCTATGCGCCAGGCACAATCGCAGATGCGGTTCATTCAGGACATCGGTTCGGTCGAGAAATTGACCAAAGGCCAATCGGCGACATTAATTATTTGATCGAGCGACCTTTGGTACGAGAAGCGAATAACTGGGACCAATTCGGTGGTACGCGCTGACCCTTGACCTGAGCCCCCACTGCCGTTGTCCACCCTGATCGTCTTCGGATAGCCGGTCTTCCGGCAGATGCCCTCCAGGGTCTGGACCACATGCTCGCCTCTGTAGGTGAAGCGGACGTCGGCTGCGGGGCAATAGCGCGAGTGCGTGTCGACCACGGCGAGGATGCGTAGCTTCTTGCCGGTCGCGAGCGGGTCGTGGACGAAGTCCATCGCCCAGACGTCGTTCGGGCCGGCGGCTTCCTGACGATTTTCCCGGAGCTTTGCCTTCCTGGCGCTTGGGGTGCTTGTTACGCAGCTGAAGGCCTAACTCACTGTAATCCTGCGTGTGTTCTTCATGTTGATCTTCCCACCATCGCGGCGCAAGTGAACATGGACCCGCCGGTAGCCATACCGCACGCGTGTCTCGCAAATCTCCTTGATGCGTCTTTCGAGTGGGCCTGTCCGGTGCGGCGGGACTTGTAGTGGTAGGTCGACGTGTCGAACCTCAGGACCTTGCAGGCCCGTCGGATCGATATGCCCCAGTCCAACAGCATCCCGTCGATCAGCTTGCGCTTCCGGACAGGCCTCAGAGTCGCGGCCACATCACGTCCTGCTCCATCGCCGGCGCGTCAGCTCTCAGCCAAACTGTATGCCTCGTTCCAAGGCAACGCTGCTCTTTCGTCTGATTGGGAGGAGTTTTGATGCGCATAAGCAAGGCCTTGGGTCGTTTCATCCATGGCTACTTGTCGCACAATTTGAACGGAGGCGGTGGATGCCCCACCCAGCGGTCATGACGGTTCAGAACCAATCGGAGGGTACATTCATGACTGAGATGAGCATGCCGACAATCGACCCGGTGAAGGGTAACTTCCAAGTTTGCACGGCCGGGTTTCAATTGCGCCTTGTCAAAGTCGCCGTTGATCGTATTGCTGACTGATTAGCAGGCTTGCGTGGTTGCTATGGACGCGTGCACGACGTCGCATCATTGGGGTCGAGTGACGCAGCACACGGGCACGAGTCCGGTTGGTTCCGGCCGTCTAGGTGAAACCCTTGGTCAAGCGTCAGAGAACGACCGCTAAGACGCCGAAGCGATCGTGAAGGCGGCGCCACGGCCATCCATGCGGTTCTTCAGGAAAAGCGCCGCCACGAAGGGTTGTGCCGTCGCTTTCCGCGCCCACCAATGTCTGGTCCGGCAGAGTGCGCATTCAGATGAAGTCGGCCATTGGTTCCAAACGAGCCGGCCTATCGCGATTTCATTCTGGCCACCGTTCCGATCTGAAGCCGGCAAGCGTGAGAGTGCTGGAGGAAGCCTTAGCCGACGAGGCCAGGGTCCTACCCGCCGTTGTGCGAGAGATGGTCGCGATCTATTTGGACCAGATCGCGAGTTCACGAAAATTATCAATCAGCTGGCAGATGAACTTGAGATAACTCAGAAGACCGACATAGAGCTTTGCAGGCTCTGCGCCATCTTGGGAATCGGAGGGGGACCGCAGGTGCCGTCCCGGCTTTCACACCTGACCTCCACACGTTCGAAGGTGCCCGGGATCTGCCGATCGAGGTCGGGCAGCCTGCTCCACGTGTTCCAGGTCTTGCGTCAACTCCGTGGCAGCGCGACAACGCTGGTTCTGTCATGGTTCATATCCAGAAATGGCTTTCGAGCGACTGTGCCATTTCTGACCCGACCGCCAAGCCGCCGTGGCCTGCGCTCTCCCGCGCCGGGCCAGCCATTGTTGGCGCCGTCGCATCCGGTGGTCCCTGCGCCTGATCCCCAGGTTCCGGCACCATGGCTTTGGTGATTGCCTCGTGGATGACGCTTTGACGATTGGTGCGGCAAAATAGCGCGGGTTTGCTTGACATCTCGCGGCAACCGTTCATATTCCCACTGCGAAACTAAGTTGCCTGGGGGGCAATTTCTTCTGGGGAGGAGAGCGCATGGTGTCGCATAGCGAAGGTGTGGATATACACCTTTCCCGCCGCATCGACAAAATGCACGCGCGGGATCGTGCCGGCCTTATTTCTTTTATCGTCGTGCTCTGGTGTACGATGTTGTTTGCCCTTTTCACGGTATGGCCCTTCATTTCGATCCCGGCCATCCGCATCATCCTTTCGATCTTCTGCGCGCTGGTTCTGCTTTTCAATTCCGCGGCCGTTATCGCCATGCTTCGCCACTATGTCGAAGATAGGGAATTCATCTACGGGCTGGACCTAAAGCACCTCGATGAAATGCGCGCCCGCCGCCGGGAAGGAGCTAATCATGGCCTATAAACCGCCGCAACAGGGTCTCGCCGGGCAGATCTTCGACGTTCTGACGCTTCTCGTCCTGACCGTCGGTGCCCTTTACGTTCCCCTCTATCTCGGCCTCGCGGGTGCGGCGAAGACGCCGGCGCCCATCGAGAACCCGACATGGGAAGCGCTCGGCCAGAATGCCGGCGAGCAGGCCCAATGGGCGGCCCTCGGCTACACCGATCCGGCCAGCGTGAACGAGATGATCACGGCCCGCTTCGACTATTCGTTCAGCTGGTCGGCGCTCATCGTGATGGCGGTGCTCGTCATCGGCTACTTCCTCCTCGTCGTGAGGCTTTCCGACAAGGAGTATCGCGAGGTGATCGACGAGCGCTTCGGCCCGAACGGAAAAAGGTGAGCACATGGATCTCTGGAACATCCTGGAATATGCCGCCTGGGCGCTCTCGGCCGTGTTCGCGATCGCCATGCTCTACGATATGGCGCGCGTCGACACGACCTACGACAACGACCTGCTGACATCCTCCCGCGAGGGTGAAATCGAGGCCACCGCAGAGCGGCACGTCATCTAAAAGGGACAAGCGCATGTCGAAATCTCCAGCGACGGCCGGGCAACCGGAAAGACTGCAGCTGCTCCGCGTTCTCGGCCCTGCCCATATCTGGGCGCTCGGCGTGGGCATCGTTCTCGTTGGTGAATATATGGGCTGGAACTTTTCGGTGGGCAAAGGCGGCATGATTGCCGGCCTGGTCGCCTGCTGGGTCGCCGGCCTTCTCTATACCTGCGTCGCCATGATCGATTCGGAGGTGACGTCGACGGTTGCCGCGGCAGGCGGCCAGTATGCGCAGGCCAAGCATATCGTCGGGCCGCTCATGGCCTTCAATGTCGGCCTCTTTCTCGTCATGGCCTATACGATGCTCGAGGCCGGCAATGCCATTACGATCGGCTTCCTTCTCGATACGGTTGCCGGCCTGCAGGGGCATAGCGGGCTCAGCCAGCAGCCCTTCATCGTGCTGTCCATCATGTTCCTTGCCTGGTTGAACTACCGGGGCGTTCTGGCGACCTTGACGTTCAATCTCGTGATCACCGCCATCGCCTTCCTTGCGATCGTCGCTCTGTTCCTGGTCGTCCAGTTCGGCGGCTCGCAGGTGCCGCTCGATTTCTCGGCCGTGACGACGGATCCCCTGCCTTACGGCTGGGTGGGCATCGTTGCCGCCCTGCATTTCGGCCTCTGGTTCTATCTCGGTATCGAAGGCACCTGCCAGGCGGCCGAGGAAGTGCGCTCGCCGGCGCGTTCGCTGCCCTATGGCACCATGGCCGGGATCATGACGCTGCTGATCGCCGCGACCATGACCTGGTATGTCTGCTCCGGCCTCATTCCCTGGGAATATCTCGGCCAGGCCGGTACGCCGCTGTTCGACGCGGCACGCGTCACGGGCAATAGCGGCCTCATGGTGCTGCTCTTCATCGGCACGATGTTCTCGACGCTTGCGTCGGCGAACGGCTGCATCAATGATGCGTCCCGCGCCTGGTTCTCGATGGGACGCGACCGCTACCTGCCGATCTGGTTCGGCGCCGTCCATCCGCGCTATCGCACGCCCTACCGCTCGATCGTCTTCCTCGTCCCGATCGCGCTGATCTTCGCGCTTGGCGCGCCGCTCGACCAGGTCGTGACGTTCTCGATCCTGTCCGGTCTGCTGGGATACACGTTCATGACGTTCAACATGGTCATGTTCCGCAAGAAATGGCCGCTGGGCAGTATCAAGCGTGGTTATGTCCATCCGCTGCATCCGCTGCCGACGATCGTGCTGTTCCTGCTCTGCTCGACGGCCTATTTCGCGGTGTTCCTCGGCTACGGTACGCAGCTTATCGCGATGATCGGCTTCTACATCGTCGCCTCCCTCTGGTTCCATTTCCGCCGATACCGCTTCGTGCGCAGAGGGGATCAGTTCACCATGCCGTGGCCGCGCCCGAACGGCTACTGAGGCTGAGCAGGAGGCGGCTTCCATGGTCTGGCAGACAATCGTGATCCTGTGCATCGGATGCTTTTGCGTGCTCTGGGTGGCAAGCCGGGAGCAACGCAAGAGCATGACGCAAAGACGGGGCCTGCTCGACCAGGCGGGCGATCTTCTGGACGACGCGCGCTTCACCCATGCGGCCGACGGGCACCCGATCGTGCTCGGCCGCATGGCAGACGGCACGCCGGTCAAGCTGGAGGTGATCACGGACACGCTGATCACGCGCCGGCTTCCTCAATTGTGGCTGCGCGTGACGCTCTTCCAGGATCTGCCCGCGCTGCCGTCGCTTGGCCTTCTTGCACGGCCGACGGGCGCCGAGTTCTACTCCGTCGTGCATGATTTCACGGACTGGATCGCCCCGCCGCCATCGGACGTGTCAGCCCTCATGCGCGGCAATGCCGGGTCGGACGATGCCTGCTGGGAGGGATTGCGCCGCGGTATCGTCGGCTTCACCGCCGACAAGACGGTCAAGGAACTGGTCGTCGGCGCCGATTTTGTCAGGATCGTCGTTCAGGCCGCGCAGGGCGAGCCGGCATCGCATCTCCTGTTGCGGCAGGCGCGGTTCTCGATCCAGGCGATTGCGGTGTCCGGCCTGCAAAAGGCGCTTGGCGTCGCCGTCGATCTGCGTGAGCTTGCCTCAGGCAGCACAATTCGCCAGGCAGGCTGAAGGAATGAACATGCGCAAGGCCATCAACCCGTATTCCGTACTCGCGGCCGCCGTGCTCTTGCCCGGCGGCGGTCACGTGCTCCTGGGCGAAACCCGCCGCGGCCTCTGTTTTGCGCTTTTCGTGCTGATGTTCGCGATCCTGTCCTATCTCACGACGACGCCGGAACATTCCTTCATAGGCCGCCATGCCGGCGGCCTGTTCGTGTGGGCCTTGTCCATACCGGAGGCCTACAGGCGCGCGCGCTTGCGCATGGCCTGACAGTCAGCCCATGCGCTCGGACGCGAAACTTCCCGGACTCGGCGGGAAGACGACGGTGCGGCTGCCGTTCAAGAGCACGCGGTGATGGATGTGGGCATGGACGGCGCGGGCAAGGACCTGTGCCTCCACGTCGCGTCCGAGCGATACATAGTCCTCCGCGGACTGGGCGTGGGTGACGCGCACGGTGTCCTGTTCGATGATCGGACCTTCGTCGAGATCCGCCGTCACATAATGCGCGGTTGCACCGATCAGCTTCACGCCGCGCTGATAGGCCTGCTTGTAGGGATTGGCGCCCTTGAAGCTCGGCAGGAACGAGTGGTGGATGTTGATGATCCGGCCCGACATGCGCTGGCACATCGTATCGGAGAGCACCTGCATGTAGCGCGCCAGCACGACGAGCTCGGTGCCGGTCGTCTCGACGATCTCCATGATCTTGGCTTCCGCCTGCGGCTTGTTTTCCTTCGTCACAGGGATGTGGTGGAAGGGGACGTCCTGGTTGACCACCACCTTCTGGTAATCGAAGTGGTTGGAGATCACGCCGACGAGGTCGATCGGCAGGGCGCCGATCCGCGAGCGATAGAGCAGATCGTTGAGGCAATGGCCGAAACGGGAAACCATCAGGAGCACTTTCATGCGCCTTTCCTGATCGTAAAGCTCCGTCTCCATCGAAAACCGCTCGGCAATCGGCTTCAGTCCTCCGCGCAGGTCCTTTTCCGTTTTTCCCTCCTCCGAAATGAAGGAGATGCGCATGAAGAAGCGGCCCGAACCGAGATCGTCGAACTGCGAACTGTCGACGATATTGCACGCCATATCCGCGAGAAAACCGGAAATCGCGGCGACGATGCCGCGGGTGGACGGGCAGGTGACGGTCAGGACGAAGGTCGTCAAATCGGATCTCCTCGCGATAAGTGAAAAATCCCCGCGCCTGTCGACGCGGGTAAAACGGCCACAGGGGTGGCTCGGGGACTAGATGTCAAGCGTGGTGGCGTGTTCCCAGGCCGTGAACTGGGCGCAGTAGGTGTTCCATTCGCTCTTCTTCAGCTTGATGTAGGCGGCGGAAAACTCCGTGCCCAGCGCCGCCTGCAGTGCTTCGTCCTTCTCGTATTCGCGCAGCGCATCGAGCAGGTTGAGCGGCAGTTTCGGCGCATTCGTGACCGTGTGGCCTTCCCGATACATGTCGATATCATGGTGCGGCCCCGGATCGGCGTTGGAGCGCAGGCCGGAAAGGCCGGCCGCGATGATGATCGCCTGCAGGAGATAGGGGTTCACCGCGCCGTCGGGCAGCCGCAGTTCAAAGCGGCCGGGACCGGGCACGCGCACCATGTGCGTGCGGTTGTTGCCGGTCCAGGTGACGGTGTTCGGCGCCCAGGTCGCACCGGAAATCGTGCGCGGTGCGTTGATGCGCTTGTAGGAGTTGACGGTCGGGTTGGTGATCGCCGCAAGGGCGGAGGCATGTTTCATGATGCCGCCGAGGAAGGTCTTGCCCTTTGCGGACAGGCCGAACGGCATGGCCTTGTCGGCAAAGGCGTTGACCTTGCCGTCGAGGTCCCAGACGGAAATATGCGCATGGCACCCATTGCCCGTCAGGCCCTTGAAGGGCTTGGGCATGAAGGTCGCGCGAAGGCCGTGCTTTTCGGCGACGGACTTCACCATGAACTTGAAGAAGGAATGTTTGTCGGCGGTCTGGAGGACGTCGTCATATTCCCAGTTCATCTCGAACTGGCCGTTCGCGTCCTCGTGGTCGTTCTGATAGGGCTTCCAGCCGAGTTCCAGCATATAGCCGCAGATCTCGGCGATGACGTCGTAGCGGCGCATCACCGCCTGCTGGTCGTAGCAGGGCTTTTCGGCGGTATCGAAGTCGTCGGAAATCTTCGAGCCGTCGGGAGAGATGAGGAAGAATTCCGGTTCGACGCCGGTCTTGACCCGCAGGCCCTCCTTGGCGGCTTCCGCGACAAGCTTCTTGAGCACGACGCGTGGCGCCTGGTCGACGGGCTGTCCTTCCATCGCGCAATCCGCGGCGACCCAGGCGACATCCTTCTTCCAGGGCAGCTGGATGACAGAGGAGGCATCCGGCACGGCGAAAAGGTCGGGATGGGCGGGCGTCAGGTCGAGCCAGGTCGCAAAACCGGCAAAGCCGGCACCATCCTGCTGCATGTCGGCAATGGCTTCGGCCGGAACGAGCTTGGCCCGCTGGCTGCCGAAGAGGTCAGTATAACTAATCATAAAAAATTTGACGCCGTTCTCCCTGGCGTAGCTTGCAAGATCGAGTGTCACCGTGTTCCCCTTTTGGATTATCCAGACACTTTCATGAGATGCCGCCGCCTGCCTTGGGAGGATCAGGCGACGACGGGTATCGAGCGATGGTCAGAACCCTCCCTTGCCGGGGATCCAGCTGGTGCCGGCAAGCGGCACCTGTGCCATGGCGGAGGCCTCGATTGTGAGTGCGACGAGGTCTTCCGGTTCGAGATTGTGCAGGTGGTTCTTGCCGCAGGCGCGCGCGATCGTCTGCGCTTCCAGCGTCATGACCTTCAGGTAGTTGGCCAGGCGGCGGCCGGCGATGATCGGATCGAGCCGCTTCATCAGCTCGGGATCCTGTGTGGTGATGCCGGCCGGATCCTTGCCCTCATGCCAGTCGTCGTAAGCGCCGGCGGTGGTGCCCAGCTTCTGGTATTCCTCTTCCCAGTGGGGGTCGTTGTCACCGATGGCGACGAGTGCGGCCGTGCCGATGGCGACGGCATCGGCGCCGAGCGCCAGCGCCTTGGCGACGTCGGCACCCGAGCGAACGCCGCCCGAGATGATCAGCTGCACCTTGCGGTGCATGCCGAGATCCTGCAGTGCCTGGACGGCCGGGCGGATGCAGGCGAGCGTCGGCATGCCGACATTCTCGATGAAGACGTCCTGGGTCGCCGCGGTGCCACCCTGCATGCCGTCGAGCACGACGACGTCAGCCCCGGCCTTGACGGCGAGCGCGGTATCGTAGTAGGGGCGCGCGCCGCCGACCTTGACGTAGATCGGCTTTTCCCAGTCGGTGATTTCGCGCAGTTCGAGGATCTTGATTTCCAGGTCGTCCGGGCCGGTCCAGTCGGGATGGCGGCAGGCCGAGCGCTGGTCGATGCCCTTGGGCAGGTTGCGCATGTTGGCGACACGATCGGAAATCTTCTGGCCGAGCAGCATGCCGCCGCCGCCGGGCTTGGCACCCTGGCCGACAACCACCTCGATGGCATCTGCGCGGCGCAGGTCCTTGGGGTTCATGCCGTAGCGCGATGGCAGGTACTGGTAGACGAGCGTCTGCGAATGGCCGCGCTCCTCGTCCGTCATGCCGCCATCGCCCGTCGTCGTGGATGTGCCGGCAATGGTCGCGCCGCGCCCGAGCGCCTCCTTGGCATTGCCCGACAGCGCGCCGAAGGACATGCCGGCAATGGTGATGGGTGTCTTCAGCGTGATCGGCTTCTTGGCGAAGCGCGAGCCGAGCACGACAGTCGTGTCGCATTTCTCGCGATAGCCTTCCAGCGGATAGCGCGAGATGGACGCGCCGAGAAACAGCAGGTCGTCGAAATGCGGCACCTTGCGCTTGGTGCCGGCACCGCGGATGTCGTAGATGCCGGTCGCCGCAGCGCGGCGGATTTCCGCCAGCGTATAGTCGTCGAAGGTGGCGGACTTGCGGGGAGGGGTGAAGGGGTTTTGGTAGCTCATGTTCGTCCCTCGCCTCAATACGCGTCGGCGTTGTCGATATTGAAATTGTAGAGCGTGCGGGCGGAGCCGTAGCGCTTGAACTCCTCCGGCTTGACGCCGGTGACGCCGGCCTTTTCGAGAAGCTCGGCGAGCTTCTCCAGATGTTCCGGCCGCAGTTCCTTCTCGATGCAGTCCGCGCCAAGGCTCTTGACCGTGCCGCGCACGAAAAGTTTCGCCTCGTAGAGAGAGTCCCCGAGCGCATCACCGGCATCGCCGAGCACAATGAGATGGCCGGACTGCCCCATGAAGGCGGACATGTGGCCGATATTGCCATGCACGACGATATCGATGCCCTTCATCGAGATGCCGCAACGCGAGGCGGCATTGCCCTTGATGACGAGCAGGCCGCCGCGGCCGGTGGCGCCGGCATACTGGCTGGCGTCGCCTTCGATGACGACGGTGCCCGACATCATGTTCTCGGCGACGCCGGGACCGGCGGAACCCTTGACGGTTACGGTGCCGCCGTCGTTCATGCCGGCGCAGTAATAGCCGACCGAACCGCGGACCTCGACGCTGACGGGACTGTCGATGCCGACCGCAACCGCATGACTGCCGCGCGGATTGACGACCTCGAACGCGGTGTCGTTGGCGCCCTTGGAAAGGGCATGGAGGGCGCTGTTGAGTTCGCGCAAGGGCGTTTTGGAAAGGTCAAATACAGGCATTGCAGGGCTTTCTCGTTTGGCCGGTCACGCAGCTTTTTCGTGGTCCCAGAAGTAGACGGTCGACGGCTCGGGCTCCCAGACGCGTGCATCCTCGATGCCCGGGAGGTTGACGAGCGCGCGATACTCCGAGCCGAAGGCGACATACTGGTCCGTCTCGGCCATCACGGCGGGCTTGCAGGCGATCGGGTCGCGCACGACGCCGAAGCCGGATTTCGTGCCGACGACGAAGGTGAAGAAGCCGTCGAGATCATCAAGCGCGCCTTCCAGCGCCTGACCGAGATCCTTGCCCTTGGCCATCTCCGCCGTGAGATAGGCGGCCGCCACTTCGGTGTCGTTCTGCGTCTCGAAGGTCATGCCTTCGCGGATGAGCTCGCGGCGCAGGTTGTTGTGGTTGGACAGGGATCCGTTGTGGACGAGGCACTGGTCGGCGCCCGTCGAGAACGGATGCGCGCCCAGCGTCGTCACGGCGCTTTCGGTGGCCATGCGGGTATGGCCGATGCCGTGCGTGCCGCCCATCGAGCGCACGTCAAAGCGCGCCACGACATCCTTGGGAAGGCCGGTTTCCTTGTAGATCTCGACGCTGTCGCCCGAGCCCATGACCCGGATATCCGGCCGGATCGAGGCGATGGCCGCGCGGGTTGCCGCGATGGCGCCGGCGGCGATCTCGACGACGGCGTGGGTACTCTTGACGGTCACGCTGGCGTCGATGCCGGCGGCGGCGAGATCCTTGTCGAGCCCGCGGAAATCGACCTCGGGCTTTGCCGACTGCAGGGTGACCTTCGCTTTTCCGTCAGCCGGTGATCCGTAAATCGCAATGCCGGCCGAATCCGGGCCGCGATCGGTCATCGTGATCAACATGTCGGACAGCAGCGTTCCGAGCTGCGGTTCGAGGCTCTTGTCTTTGAGGAACAATCCAACAATGCCACACATAGGTGCCTCCATTTGTCGCTGTGACAAATGGCTACCATGGGGCTTTCGATCAATCAACTGATAGGAATAAAAATTTCGTGTGAGGCAACTTTAGCCGGGACTGCTGCCCTGTTTCGGATAGCTGATGATGGAGAGATAGCGTGCCGGAAGCTTCACCAGTTCCTGGGGGCCGTGCGGTGCATCCGCGTCGAAGAACAGGCTGTCGCCCGCCTCCATCTTGAACAGTTGGTCGCCATGGCGGTAAACCACGACGCCGTCGAGCATGTAGAGGAATTCCATGCCCTCGTGCTGGAAGGTCGGAAAGATGTCCGACTCGGTCGTGAGCGTGATGAGATAGGGTTCCACCGTCACGCCGCTCGAATTGTTGTCGATATGACCGAGCAGGCTGTACTGGTGGCCGGCGCGCGTGCCGCGGCGCTCGATCTTCACGCCCTCACCCGCCTTGACGAAGGTCGCGTTGCGCGGTTCCTCGAAGCGCCGGAAGAACGCCGTGAGCGGGACGCCAAGGGCCTTGGAGAGGGACTGCAGGGTTGTCAGCGATGGCGAGACGTTGCCGTTCTCTATCTTCGAGAGCGCGCCGACCGACATGCCGGTCGCGGCGGCGAGATCGGCGCCGGTAATGCCGAGCTTCTTGCGATAGGCCCGGACCTCGTGCCCGATCGCCATTTCAAGGTTTTTCTCGCGCGGCTCGCGCACCGCGTGCGGGTTCTGGGACAGAGCGCTCTGCGCCTTCTTAGAGATCTGCTTGCCGCTGGCCATGGTCCACTCGTTTTCCTTTCAAAAATGTTCCCTACAGGAAAAAATCACTTACTCGTAGGAAAATCGTGAGCGCCATGCCGAGGGTGTTTCGTCGAACCGCCTCTTGAAGCTGGTCGACAGATGTGCGGCACCCGAAAAACCCGTAGCGAACGCAATTTCAGCGACGGAAAGTGGACTCTGCTCCAGAAGGCGGCGGGCATGGTCGAGACGAATGTTGCGGTAGGTTTCCAAAAAGCCGTTTGCCATGTGTATGGCAAACAGACGGTCGAGGTGGCGGACGCTAACGCCGGCAATCTTCGCCATGGCTGCGCGATCGAGGGGCACCTCGATCGTCAACTCCATTTTTTCTAGGACTGCCAAAAGTGCAGGGTGGTGTGTCCCAAAGCGCTCCGGCAACGAACCGCGCTGGGGAGCGCCGGGCTCCGCGACTGCAGTATGCAGGTACCAGTCGCTCACGCGTCGGGAAAAATGTGCGCCCATGCGCTCGCTGATCATGGCATGCATGAGATCGAGAGGGGCAATCCCTCCGGCACAGGTGACCCGGTCGCCGTCGATCACGTATCGTGCCTGGCGCGGCGCCAGCTTTGGAAAGGCCTCCTTCAGCAGGCTGGCATGCTCCCAATGAATGGTGAAGTCGCGGTTGTCGAGGAGGCCGGCCGCCGCCAGAACATAGGTGCCGCTCGATATGCCGCCGATGCGGACGCCTTTTCGCGAGAGGCGCCGCAGAATGGGATGAACCTCCTGGACACTACTCCAGTCCTTCGGATTGCCCCCGGCGCAGACGAAGACGGTGTGGCAGGTTTCTCCGAGCGACGCCAGATCCCGGCATTCCACGATGAGACCGGAGGAACTTGCGACCGGCCGCCCATGCAATGAGAGCGGTAAGGCATGGTAGAGATCGAGGCCGGCAATGAGATTTGCCGCCCGCAGGGGCTCCACGGCGGAGGCATAGGACATCAGGGCGAAATTCTGCACGAGCAGAAATCCGATCCTCTGGGTTTTTCTCGTGTCAAACGCAGTCATGGCCCAAATCTATATCATGGCGTCCTATTTTTGAAAGTCTGCCGTCGAAACGGCGACTAGGCTCGGACCTGTGATCGTCGAGGCCTGACCATGCGCTATTCTGCTTTATCCATTCTCCTGAACGGACTGACGGGCAATCGTTCCTGGCGCCCCGCCTGGCGCGACCCGCAAACCAAAGCCCGCTATGACGTCATCATCGTGGGCGGTGGTGGTCACGGTCTGGCAACGGCCTATTATCTTGCCAAGGAGTTCGGCATCACCAATGTCGCCGTGCTTGAAAAGGGCTATATCGGGTCCGGCAATGTCGGCCGCAACACGACGATCATCCGTTCGAACTACCTGCTCGAAGGCAACAATCCCTTCTATGAATTTTCGATGAAGCTCTGGGAGGGGCTGGAGCAGGATTTCAATTTCAACGCCATGGTGTCCCAGCGCGGTGTCGTCAATCTCTACCATTCCGACGCCCAGCGCGACGCCTATACACGGCGCGGCAACGCGATGCGCCTGCACGGGGTGGATGCCGAACTGCTCGACCGTGCGGCGATCAAGGCGATGCTGCCCTTCCTCGATTTCGACAATGCCCGCTTCCCGATCCAGGGCGGCCTGATCCAGCGCCGCGGCGGCACGGTGCGCCACGACGGCGTTGCCTGGGGCTATGCGCGCGGAGCCGATAGCCGCGGCGTCGATATCATCCAGAACTGCGAGGTGACGGGCATTCGCCGTGAGAACGGCCGCGTCACCGGCGTCGAGACGACGCGCGGCTTCATCGGTTGCGGCAAGCTCGGCCTTGCGGCGGCCGGCAATTCCTCGCGCGTCGCCCAGATGGCGGACATGAAGCTGCCGATCGAAAGCCATGTCCTGCAAGCATTCGTTTCTGAGGGGCTGAAGCCGTTCATCGATTGCGTCGTGACCTTCGGTGCCGGCCATTTCTACGTTTCCCAGTCAGACAAGGGCGGGCTGGTCTTCGGCGGCGACATCGACGGCTACAATTCCTATGCCCAGCGCGGCAATCTCGCGACCGTCGAGCATGTCGCGGAAGCCGGAAAGGCGATGATCCCCGCGCTGTCGCGCATTCGCGTGCTGCGCTCCTGGGGCGGCATCATGGACATGTCGATGGACGGCACGCCGATCATCGACAAGACGCCGACCGACAATCTCTATCTGAATGCCGGCTGGTGCTACGGCGGCTTCAAGGCGACGCCTGCCTCCGGCTTCTGCTTTGCCCATCTCATCGCGAAAGACGTTTCGCACGCCACGACCCGGCAGATGCGTCTCGACCGGTTCGAGCGCGGCTATCTCATCGATGAGAAGGGCCAGGGCGCCCAGCCGAACCTTCACTAGTTTGCCCGACCAAGGACACCGAAATGGCCAGCCTCGTCACCTGCCCGCATTGCGGACCACGCCCGAAGGAAGAGTTCACCGTCAAGGGCGCCGCGTTGCCGCGCCCCGCCGCGGATGCGTCCCAGGAGGTCTGGTTCGATTTCGTCTATCTGCGTGACAACCCGCGCGGCGCCTACCGCGAATACTGGCATCACACATCCGGCTGCCGCCGGTGGCTGGTGGTCGAGCGCGACACCGCAACCCATGACATCCACGCGACCCGTGATGCCGCCGATCGTCGCGGCGAGGTGACCCCATGACGCCCTTTCGCCTCTCCTCCGGCGGCCTGATCGACCGGTCGCGGCCGCTTTCCTTCTCCTTCGACGGTAAGACGCTCGGCGGCTTTGCCGGTGACAGCCTTGCCTCGGCGCTGCTGGCAAACGGCCGCCTGCTGGTCGGCCGCAGTTTCAAGTATCACCGCCCGCGCGGTGTCCTGACGGCGGGCAGCGCGGAGCCGAATGCGCTGATGACGATCGGCCGGGGTGGCCGCACGGAGCCGAACACCCGCGCCACCATGCAGGAACTCTACGATGGGCTCGAAGCGGTGAGCCAGAACCGCTGGCCGTCGCTCGATCTCGACATCGGCGCCCTCAACAGCCTGCTGTCGCCCTTTCTCAGCGCCGGCTTCTACTACAAGACCTTCATGTGGCCGGCCGCCCTTTGGGAAAAGCTCTACGAGCCCTTCATCCGCCGCGCCGCCGGTCTCGGCCGGGCAAGCTACGAGGCGGATCCGGACGGCTATGAGAAGGCCTGGATCCACTGTGACCTGCTCGTGGTGGGTGCCGGTGCAACCGGCCTTGCAGCCGCCCTTGCCGCCGGTCGTGCCGGCGCCAGGGTCATTCTGGTCGATGAGCATTCGCGCTGCGGCGGCGGCCTGCTTTCGGAGACGGCCCGTATCGGCGACGAGCGTGCGACGGACTTCGTTGCAGCCGCGCTTGCCGAACTCGCATCCCTTTCGAACGTCACCGTGATGCCGCGCACCACGGTCTTCGGCTGGTATGACGGAAATGTCTTCGGTGCCGTCGAGCGTGTGCAGAAGCATGTGCAGGCGCCGCTGGAGCGGCTTCCCGTCGAGCGGCTCTGGCGCATCGTCGCCAGGGAGGCGCTGCTGGCGACCGGTGCGGAGGAACGGCCTCTCGTCTTCGGCGGCAATGATATTCCCGGCGTGATGATGGCGGGCGCCATGCGCAGCTATCTCAACCGCTATGCTGTCGCGCCCGGAAGGAAGGTGGCGATCTTCACGACCAATGACAGCGGCTATGCGCTGGCGCGTGATCTCGAAGCCGTCGGCGCGAGCGATGTCGTCATCATCGACAGCAGGGCCGAAGGCGCTGGCTTCCGATATGCCGGCACGGCGAAGATCATCAAGGGCGCCGTGGTGTCGGATGCGCATGGCGGCAAGAGCCTGTCGTCGATTTCGGTCACGATCGCCGGACGCACGCAAAAGCTTGCCGTCGATGCCCTGGCGATGTCGGGCGGCTTCAACCCTGTCATCAGCCTTGCCTGCCATCGCGGCGGCAGGCCGGAATGGAACGCCTCATCGAGCGTTTTTCTGGCTCCGTCCAACCTCAAGGGCCTGACACTTGCCGGCGCTGCCGCCAATATCGACGGGCTCGGCGCCTGCCTGCAGCATGGTTTCGCCAAGGGCGCCGAGCGCGCCGAGGCTCTTGGCTACAGCGCGAAGCGCACGACCGTTCCGGCCGTGGCCGACGATCCGAGCGCAGTCGCCAAGCCGCTCTGGTCAATTCCCGGCGTGCGCGGCAAGGCCTTCGTCGATTATCAGAACGACGTGCATCGCAAGGATCTCGGGCTTGCCGTTCGCGAAGGTTACGGTCACGTGGAACTTGCCAAGCGCTACACGACGAACGGCATGGCGACGGACCAGGGCAAGCTGTCGAATGTCAATGCGATCGCGCTTCTGGCCCAAGCGCGCGGCGTATCACCCGCAGAAGTAGGGACGACGACCTTCCGCCCCTTCTACACGCCTGTCTCGTTCGGCGCGCTGACCGGGCCTTCGCACGGCAAGCATTTCCAGCCGGTGCGCAAGTCGCCGCTGCATGGCTGGGCAAGCCGGAACGGCGCGACATTCGTCGAGACCGGCCTGTGGTATCGCTCGTCGTGGTTCCCGCGCGATGGCGAGACGACCTGGCGCGAAAGCGTCGACCGGGAAGTCCTGAACGTCCGCAAGAATGCCGGCATCTGCGACGTCTCGATGCTCGGCAAGATCGAGATCACCGGCAAGGATGCCGCTGAATTCCTCAACCGCGTCTATTGCAATGCCTTCCTCAAGCTGCCCGTCGGCAAGGCGCGTTATGGCCTCATGCTGCGCGAAGATGGCATGATCTATGACGACGGCACGACCAGCCGCCTGGAGGAAAACCGCTACTTCATGACGACGACGACGGCCTATGCGGCGGGCGTGATGAACCATCTGGAATTCTGCGCGCAAGCGCTCTGGCCGGAACTGGACGTCCGGCTCGCGTCCGTCACCGACCAGTGGGCGCAGATGGCGGTTGCCGGCCCGAAGTCGCGTCAGATCCTTCAGGCGATTGTCGATACGGATATTTCCGACGAGGCTTTCCCGTTCCTGGCCGCTGCCGAGGTTTCGCTCTTCGGCGGTCAGGTTCGCGGACGGCTCTTCCGCATCTCCTTCTCCGGCGAGCTTGCCTACGAGCTGGCGGTACCGGCCGGCTATGGCGACGGCGTAGCCGATGCCATCATGCAAGCCGGCGCCGAACACGGTATCCAGCCCTATGGCGTCGAGGCGCTGTCGGTGTTGCGTATCGAGAAGGGCCACGTCACCCACAACGAGATCAACGGCACGGTCGTACCGGGTGATCTCGGCTTCGGCCGCATGGTTTCGACCACAAAGACCGATTTTATCGGCAAACGAATGCTGGAGCGGGAAGGCCTAAATGCGCCGGACCGGCCGCAGCTCGTCGGTATCATGCCGCTCGATCCCGCAACAGGCTTCCGTACGGGTTCCCACATCCTCGCAAAGAATGCCGAGGCCACGCTGGAGAACGACCAGGGCTACATCACCTCGAGCTGCTACTCGCCGCATGTCGGCTCCACCATCGGTCTTGCGCTGGTGCGCCGCGGGCGGGAACGGCATGGCGAGGAAATCATGGTCTGGAACGGTCTGCGCGGCGAGTTCACGCCCGGACGGATCTGCGCACCGGTGTTTTTCGACGCAGCCAATGAAAAGCTTCACGCCTGATTGAGGGAGGATTTGGATGTCAGCCTATCGTGTCACGCAGCGCGCCGCCCTGGCCGATTGCAAGCCCGTTCTGCGCACCGGTGTCAGTCTGGAAGCCCTTCCCGAGGGCACGGTCCTGCATCTCCTCGCGCGTCCCGATACCGGCTCGCCGGAGATTATCGGCGATGCTTCACTCTCCGGCCTGTCGCTTCGCTCCGTTTCGGTCGGCCAATGGTTCGCCGTGGGTGCGACGGCTCTGCCTTATGCGGATCTCGATGCAATCGCGGAAAAGCTGAGGCCGGTGGCGGATGTCATCGACCAGAGCCATGGGCGCGTGCGCATCCTCGTGCGCGGGCCCCAGGCCGCCCATGTCCTCGCCAAGGGTACGGCCATCGATCTGTCGAACGCCGCGTTCCCCGTCGGGCAGTCGGCCACGGCGCTCATTGGCCATATCGCTGCCCATGTCACGCGAATGGAGGATGATGGTTTCGAGCTTCTCGTTCTGCGTGGTTTTGCAGAAAGTCTATGGGACGATCTCGTGCGCATGAGCCTCGAATTCAGCTAAGCGAGATGTCAGCGAAGGATATACATCGGATGCCAGTTATCGATGGGAAGCAGGTTGCCGCTTCCGTGATTGACGCTGTGAAGGCCGCGACGGTGACCCTGGAGAACGAGGCCGGCGTCAAGCCCGGTCTCGCCGTCGTCATCGTCGGCGATGATCCGGCAAGCCACGCCTATGTCGGCGCCAAGAGCCGCATGTCGAAGGAATGCGGTTTCAACTCCATCCAGCATACGCTGCCGGAACATACGACGCAGGAAGAGTTGGCCGCGCTCGTGGAGACGCTGAACACCGACGAGACCATCCACGGCATCCTCGTCCAGCTGCCGCTGCCCAGGCATTTGAATTCGGATCCGATCATTCAGTCGATCAAGCCGGAAAAGGATGTCGACGGCCTGCATGTCGTCAATGCCGGCAAGGTCGCGACCGGCGATCTCGATGGCGGTCTCGTCTCCTGCACGCCGGCCGGCGCGATGATCCTCGTGCGCCGCACCCATGGCGAGGACCTGTCCGGTCTCAATGCGGTGGTGATCGGCCGCTCCAACCTGTTCGGCAAGCCGATGTCGGCTCTGCTGCTTGCCGCCAATGCGACTGTCACGACCGCTCATTCGCGCACCAAGGACCTCGCCGGCGTCTGCCGCAATGCCGATATCCTGGTTGCCGCCGTCGGTCGCCCGGAAATGGTCAAGGCGGATTGGGTAAAGCCAGCAGCCACCGTCATCGATGTCGGCATCAACCGCATCCCGGCTTCGGAAAAGGGCGAGGGGAAGTCGCGCCTCGTCGGCGACGTCGCCTATGACGAGGTTGCCAAAGTTGCCGGCGTCATCACGCCGGTTCCGGGCGGCGTCGGACCGATGACCATTGCCATGCTGATGGCCAATACGGTCATCGCGGCCTGTCGCAAAGCCGGCCAGACGCCGCCGAAGTTCTGATTGCGTCTCACAGTGGACATGTCTCGTCGCGCAGCGACGATTGTCCTCGGTTCGGGTACGGGAACTGTCGGCAGCGGCAGCGTTTTCCCGGATTAGTCAAGGAGGCCACAGAAAAATCATGGAACGAGTGCTCGCAGCCGAATCGACTTGTGATTGCGGCGTTGCGTGGACTTTTCTCTGACGGCTCCGGGTTTGCGATCAATACCCTCCGGCATCCGTCAAACTTTGCGCGAAGCTTCTCCTGAACGAATGTCGATCGTCTCCTGTTTAGCTTGCAGCTCGACGATGCGGAGGCCCCGAGGTTCTGATCGAGCTTGGAAGGCGTGAGCTCGATCCGCGTTCCTTCGCTTAACAGCGTCGGCATCCCGAATTGATCATTTCGCGGCTCAATGGCCGGCCTGCCGGTTTCCACTGTCAACGCTTCGACGCACACCTCGCGATGTGCCCCGCATGACTCGGGGGCAGAGTGATTCGCCACTTCTTCTCCGTATTGAACCTTCATCAACTATCTTTCATCGGCTTTGCAGCCGCACTAAGCGCTCATTTCCATGCGCCTTTTCTCGTTGATGCCTCTGCCGCATGAAGTGTCCATTAAAAATACGTGGACACCAAATATGAGTGACGAAGAGCAGAAACTGCGTGTGCGGCATGTGGGGCGCGATGGTCGACGCCGCTACGATCCAGGATCAAAGGCGCGGCTTGTTGCGGCCTGCCTTGAACCTGGTGTGTCGATATCCGGCCTTGCGCTTACGCATGGGATCAATGCCAACCTACTGCGCAAGTGTGTCAAGGAGGCCAGGGAGTCTGGCTCCCTGGCGGTATCTCCACGCTCGGCGTTTATCCCGGTCGTGGCAGTAGACGGCAGCCTGCCTGTCGGGACCTGCTCGCTGGATATGTCGGTCACGTGTGATGAAGAACAACGAGCATCACTGGAGAAGACGGGCCATCCGTCAGGTTTATCCGAAATCAGCGCATTGCTGCCAAACGGCGTGAAGCTTTCGCTGGAATGCAGAGATGTGGATGGGTTGACGGCTGTCATTGGAGCATTGGGCCATGTTCAGACTGGACGCTGATCTCAAGGTCTACCTGCACCGCGAACCGATCGACTTCCGCGCCGGCATCAACAGCCTTGCGGTCCTAGTGCAGGAGACGATGGAGCTCGACCCGTTTGCGCCTGCGGTCTTTGCCTTTTGCAATCGCCGCCGTGACCGGCTGAAGCTCCTGTTCTTCGATCGGTCCGGTTTTGTGATGGTCCTGAAGCGATTGACCGAAGATCGGTTCAGATGGCCATGCCGGGAGACGGCGGTGGTGACGCTTTCGACTGAGCAGCTTCACTGAATTCTCGACGGCATCGATATCGACGCCATGGTGCGCAACCCTGTGCGGCAATATCAGATCGCCGGCTGACGACTCTGAACTTCTGCGGTTGACGCGGTGGTGCGGTTCAGATTCAAGAATCCGATGAATCGAACCGGCGAACCAAGCGTTGCAGAACTGATGGCGCAGTTGGCGGCAAATGCTGCCGAAATCGCCGCGCTGAAAGCTGAGGAAGAAGCGCTCAGCGCCCGCGTGGTCAAGCTCGAGGAAGAGTTGGAGCTGGCGCGGCTGCATCGTTTTGCGCCGAAGAGCGAAAAGCATGTTCTTCGATGAAGCCGAGCAGGTTGCCGATGAAGACGACGCCAGCGGAGAAGATGGCGAGGTCTCGACCTGCCGGAAACCGGTTTTGCGACGATCGAGAAACCGGAGGGCAAGAAGCGTGGCCGCAAGCCCCTGCCGGAACACCTGCCGCGCGAGCGTGTCGAGTATGACCTTGCCGACGACCAGAAGGCCTGCCCTTGCTGCCGTCATCAGATGCATCGCATGGGTGAGGCCGTCACCGAGCAGCTCCATATCGAGCTGAAGGCCAAGGTCCTGCAAATTGTGCGGTTCAAGTACGCCTGCCGCCATTGCGACCGGACCGGCATCAACACGCCTGTCGTTCTCGCGCCAATGCCCGCGCAGCCCTTGCCGGGCAGCATCGCCACGGCCTCGACGCTGGCATTTGCACTGGTCCACAAATATGTCGATGGCACACCGCTCTACCGTCTGGCGCAGGCCTTCGAGCGCGCCGGCGTTCCTGTCAGCCGTGGTGCTCTGGGTCACTGGGTGATCGGCTCGAGCGAGAGGCATCTCTCTCGCATCTATGACGCGCTGAAACTGCGGCTCAGATCGCAACCGCTGATCCATGGTGACGAGACGACGGTCCAGGTGCTGAAGGAAAAGGACAGGGAGGCCACCAGCACATCCTTCATGTGTTGGGGTGGACGGCCCCGAACGGCATCGAAATGTGCCAGAGTGAGGTTGTTAAGATCTCAAACGAAGGGAGCCGCCCATGGACAAGACTAAACGCAACTATTTTAGAAGTTGTGGCGGTTCGGCTCGGCGGCCAATCCCCTCTATCCGTCGGCACCTTCGCGTTTTCAGCCTTCGACCACTTGGCATTGAGGCGCATCTGCTCCTTCCTTACTCTTCAGAACGATCGTAGTGTCCCAGGGATCGCGCAGCGAAAGAGTGCTCTCGTTCCATTCGACGTAGATTCCTGAGGCTTCTGCCCGCTCGGCGATCCGTGGGAGTTCTTGTTTGTGCCGCACAATGATCTCGAAGGTTTCCAGACCTGTCATTTTCTGACGATGCCCTGCAAAGGATGGCCCGCCCCAGTTGTTGCAGGCAACTTGATGGTGGTAGCCACCCCGCGCGAAGAAGGATGCTCCCTGGAGTTGCAATGACACTTCAAAGCCAAGAACCTTGCCGAAAAAATGCTCGGCTTTGCCTGTTTGATCCACCCGAAGATGGACATGGCCGATAACGCTGCCCGAAGGCAGCCCCTGCCAGGAAGTCAGATTGGCTGCAGCCAATAGATCATTGATGTCGAGAGGAGTACTGGTCGTCAGGATCGTGCCATCCTGCGCCTGCCAATGCGCCATCGGGCGGTCAGCATAAATTTCAATGCCATTGCCCTCCGGGTCGGCAAGATAGATCGCCTCGTGCGTGTGGTGGTCCGAGGTGCCCTGCAGCGGCACCCGCTTTTCAATCGCATGAAGAAGCCATCGTGCAAGATCCCTGCTGCTCGGCAGAGCGAAAGCGACATGGTAAAGACGGGCGTTTCGTTGATCATGGGGAGCAAGGCTAGGGTCACCGGAAAGCCTGAGGAGTGCGAAGCCGTCCACGCCTAGGAGGGCTTGGCCCGGTCCGGTCGACAACACTTCAAGCCCGAGTGCCTCCTGATAGAAGGTTGAGACGAGTGGTAGATTTCGCACTTTAAGTGTAACCAGACCTATTTGAATGGGAGCAGTGTTGTGATCGAAGTAGTCGGTGCTGGCCATAGTTGCTACTGTCTCCTTTTTCCCGGGGCCGCCTGCATGGCCCCGCGCTTACGATCGTATTGGCGAGACTTCTGGCGCGGCGCGTGCAGCTTTGGGAAACGACATATAACTGTGAATACCCATCAAAAAAATGAGTTAAATTTCGAGCATCTAGTTCAAAAAATTGGAATGACATGCACAAAAATAGCTTCACCACTCGGCGAGAGGGATAGTCACCATGGACGCCCTGACGATCGATCAATTCACGGTCTTCGTGACAGTTGTCGAGAAAGGCAGTTTCGCCGCCGCCGCACGACAGTTGTCCCGGGCGCAATCGGCGATCACCTACGCTATACAGAAGCTTGAGGAGCAAAGCGGGCTTGCACTCTTTGACCGGTCAACATACCGCCCAACGTTGACTGAGGCCGGAATTGCTTTGCTCCCCAGAGCTAGGCGCATCCTGCACGACATTGCGGACTGGCGCCAGCATGCCCACGGTATCGCTCAGGGGTTGGAGGCAGAAATCTCGCTCGTCATGGTACCTTACGCGACGGAGGTTCCTGTCGGCCGGATCCTTGGTGCGTTCAACACGCGCTTCCCGCGCGTTTGCGTCCATCTATCGACGGTCTCCTTTTCCGTTGCCATCGAAGCTCTATGCCAAGGTAGCGCCGATATCGGACTACTGACTGAGCATGAACCACTATCGAAGGAGTTGCAGCGGCATCAATGCGGATGGGTCGACCTTATTGCGGTTGCAGCACCCGGCCATCCACTAGGCAAGATCAGAGGAAAGTTGAATGCGGCGATGTTGCTTGACTGCACACAACTGGTATTGGGCACCGCGCTTGGAACGGATACGGGGCGCGACTACGGGGTTCACGCGGTCAATCACTGGCGCGTTAGCGATATTCAAACGAAGCACAGACTGATCTTGGAAGGGGTCGGATGGGGATCTATGCCGAAGTCTGTTGTCGTAGACGATATTGCCGCAGGTCGACTAGTGGAATTGGAACTTGACCGTTGGGAGGGATCCGCCAGAATGCCTGGCTTTCCCCTCGTCATTGCACATCAGAATGACCGTGCACTCGGACCGGCGGGTCGGTGGCTCATTGAGCAGTTCTCCGCCCAATAGTGCAGCAAACCACTGTTGCGGCCCTGCGCGTTGCCGCAGTTGCACACTTCTCGCTAAGATGAAGCGGTTCAGTGATTCATTCCGTGAGCTCGTTTATAGGTTTCTGAGGGTAGTTCGCCATATCGGCTGCGATATTCGGCTGCCATGCGTCCCATGTGGAGGAATCCCCACCTTAAGCCAACCTCCTTCAGTTCCATGCCGGGTTGACCACCTTTGAGATCCTGATGCATGGCCTCAAGCCTCAGATATCGCAGATAGGCCATCGGCGTCGTCATTTTAAATTGCCGAAAGCCCATCTGAAGGGCCCTCTCACTCACTCCGCTTACGGCGGCAATTTTATCAAGCGTCAAAGGCTCCGCAATGTTGGCGATCATGAACTCGATCGCTCTCTTCACGTGCCGTGGCATGGCCGGTGTGATACGTCCAAGCCACGGTGAAAAGCGATGCGGCAGCGCTTCAAGCATTAGACTGACAAGCGCCTCAGTGAGGTTTTTTCTAGCCACTGGCGCACTCTTAAGGGTACCGCTATCGCAAAGGCCATCCCGCAATGCGATGGCGATGAGCCCCACGTCTCGGCCGGGTCCATCCACAAGATCAATCTGCTGGCGAAAGTCGAGATTTCCGGAAACTGGGATAGACAGCAAGCTGCTTAACCGGCTTCTCAAAAAGGCCTCTTCAATGGTCAAAAAGATATGTCCGCGCGGGCCGGCAAAGTCAGCGCCCTGATTGACCGTACCGTCGAGGATCGCACCTTGGGTTGACGATGTCAGGATTTCGCGGCCACTGGCAATGAAGCGGGTGTGGCCGTAAGTTGGCAGAAAAATCTGATACCGGTTGCTCAAGCCTTCGCGCTTGATCTGGCATGTACCATCGTAGCGGCAGCAGCCGATCACGATTCCATCGGCCTTAACATACTCAAGCCGAAACGAAAAAGAGTCGCTGTCGTTAACTTGTGCCGTTATCCTGACATCATTGGTCGAAAGAGCAGCCGACAGCTTTTCCGGATCGCGTCCTTCAGCAACGATGCAATCGGTTGGGTATGTTCGGATCATCTTCGTGCCTTCATGCTGATCAGGAGGAATAGCCCTCAAGCCGCAGGCATCGATATGCCTGCGTTGGGATTAGCGATACAAGCTTCGCATGGTCAATTTCAACCGCAATAGGCTGCGACGATCGCGCAGCCCCTTCCACCAGAAAGGACCTAAATCGACCGCTTCGCGACCATTGCGAAGCTGAAATCCGCTTTGCGAAACAAAGTATAGGTCCGTCTTGTTGTGAAACGCCTCATTAACCGTCTTCAGCAAATGTCGTCCATGTGATCGAACCAAGACAAAAGACGTCACAAGCTCGCCCAAATGACTTGCCGCGGTTATTGCGAAAGATTTCTAACAGGACACAACTGATACTCGAGATGACTTGATGAGTTCTTAGTTGCGTTGGGCAGTGAAAACAACGCGTCGAATCCGGAATCTATTTTTCAGGCTTTCGATGCTGATGCCAGTCGAAAGGAATTGTGAAACATGCATATCTTCAAAAGAAAGCTCTCGTTTGAACAACAGGTTTCAGACATCATCTTTGAAAAATCCCCGGATGCCTACTTCGTCGTAGAGAACCATAAATTTGTGCACTGCAACAAAGCTGCGGAAACAATCTTGGCCATGCCAAGAGAGCAGATAATTGGCCTGGGACCTGCGGACTTTTCACCAAAAGAACAACCAGACGGCAGGGATCCGATCGCAGCCGTCGCGGAAAACACTGCATTGGCCCTTAAGAACGGATGGACCCGTTTCGAATGGCTCCACCAACGAGCCGACGGTACTCCCTTGCCCGTTGTCATCACGCTTTTTTTCGCAACCATTGAAGATCGCGATTGCGTAATCTCCTTTTGGCAAGATATGCGTGAAGTTGCGGAACTACGCCAGGCTGAAAAGGTGGCGCGTGAAACAGAACAGCGGCAGATTGCGGATCGCCATGCGGCATTTGCCCGCATCGCGAAAGCCTTGCACCGTTTGGCAACTGGCGACCTTTCATGCGCGATCAGCGATCGGATGTCGCCGGAATTCGACGGTCTCCGGAAGGACTTCAATACAACCGTCAAAGAACTTGCATCAATAGTCGAGCGGCTGAGCACCAATTCACAAACTGTTTGGGCAGCGTCCGAAGAGATCCGAAATGGCTCCGATCAAATGTCGTTATCGATCCAAAAGCATGCCGCGCATGTAGAGGAAACCGCCGCAGCACTTGAGGAGGTTGCGACCACCGCCGCGATGGCGGAACGCCGTGCAGCTCAAGCGGGAGAGCTTGTTCGTGATCTGTCAGAGAATGCCGGCCAATCAAACCACATAGTGGAGAGTGCGATCGCTGCGATGCGCGATATAGAGAACTCCTCCGCGGGGATCAACAATATTCTCGGAGTCATTGATTCCATCGCTTTTCAGACCAATCTGCTTGCGCTGAACGCCGGCGTGGAGGCAGCCAGGGCCGGCGACGCGGGCAAGGGTTTTGCTGTGGTCGCTCAGGAGGTGAGGGAACTGGCGCAAAAATCTGCGAGCGCGGCCAAGGAGGTTAAGGGCTTGGTGCTGCGTTCGAGTGGCCATGTGCAAAAAGGCGTCGACTTGGTCCAGGAAACGAAGGGAACCTTGGAGAAGATCGTTGCGAGCTTTCAGGAAATCAACTCGCATGTCGACGCCATCGTCACATCGACACGAGAGCAATCGATTGCTGTCACCAGCATCAAGGATGCGGTCAGCAATATCGACAGGACGACGCAGGAGAATGTAGCAAAGGTAGAGGAAACTGCGGCTGTGGCTCACGACCTTGCCGCGCAGGCCGATATCCTCAATTCGATCGCAGCCCATTTCACGTTGGACAATGCGAGACCGCATATCAGACTGGCTGCAAATTCCTGAGACAGCTCACAAAGACCAGCGAGGGGCCGCTTCTCACCGGGTCGGCCTCACACGACGCGTTTTGCCACTTGCCCCGGTGTCTTTCGTGGTCGCGAAGGCGTTTGAGCGTAAGCGATCAGCCGCTTGCGACGTTCCTGATTGCAGGTCCTTTACTGCAACCGCCGCCGATAATGTAGGCGGTGCATACGAAGTTCCAGGGCATGAGGGCTTCGTTTTCGGATGCTGGCCAGACTTGAGCAATGCAGGTCAGGGTCCGGGAGAGACGTCTACAAACCTGTTCTGCCGCCAAACCGGGCGGGGTGAGAATGGAAAGACGAAACCGAGCGCGTATGGCACTGATCCCCCTTTGAAAACCAAAGCCACCTGAATCTTCAAAATCAACCAATTCGAGTCAGAACCAAATTTGCACGCCGGAGCACATTAAGGCAGGCGGTCCGATGCACTGACATAATCGGGCCACCTCAGAACAACGGGATATCTCGACGTCGGAACAGCGAAAGGTAGCTATTTATCCGCAATTATTTGTCTAGCCGCTATGTCTGCAAGTATGGAAAGAGCCAGTGAGTTTGCCTCTCTTGCTGGCCCAAACATTCCAATCGGTGCCCTGATGCGCTCGAGCTCGGAGTCTTCCACCCCGTCATCTCGCAGTTGTTCCAGACGTTTCTGGTGTGTACGGGCACTCCCTAGAGCACCGATATAAAATGCGCTAGATCTTAAAGCAACGCGGAGGATTGGACGTTCACGCTCGAGATCATGGTGAAGCAAGACAACGGCGGTGAAGTTGTCAAGCAAGCCTTCTAAGTCGCGGCCGGCATCAACAATGGAAACGACATCATAAGAGCATGCTGCTGCAATCCGAGAAAGTGTTTCAGCTTCGATCCCGTTTCCAGACAGGGCGATCCGGCGCGACGGGACGTACTTAACTAGAAAACTTTCTCCGTCCCACCCAGATATGGCCGGCGGATCGGCAACCGTGAGGGTCTGGGAGCCCGGAGAGTAACTGAGTGCTGTCGGAACCCTTTTTGTGAGGCGCTCCAGAGTGCATTGTATCTCGCCCATTCCTCGCAGGAGGTGAATCGCAACTTTGATGCCGCCACCGCACGGTAGTACGATGTCAAAGTAGGGCGAACCTTCGCCAAGCGTTATCATACGGTCCCGACCTTGTGATATAGCCAGCATTGCTTCAAAAGCGACCGCTGCTTCCACACAACCGCCCGATATGTAGCCGCAAAAGCGGCCGTCTGAGGCAACGGCGATCTGGGACCCTAGCGACCGGGCGGAACCACCGCGGATTTCGATAAGCGTTGCTAGAGCAACGTCTCCTTCTCGCAGCCAAGAAGCCGCCAATGAGAGGATTTCGGCTGGATCGTCGGTCATGACTGCTCTAGTCGGTGACGTTAAGGGCAATTCATTCGAAGTCGTGAGCATAACGGTCCCTTACAAAACCAAACAATTTAGGTTCGCGAATCGAGTGTGTGCGACCTGGCGCAGCGTCGAGGAAGTGGCAGCCGCTCCCCTTATCGCTACCGTCTTGCGAGCGAGCGGACGGCGTACTTCTGTTAGCGCCGCAAGTGCTTATCGTGGCAATCTACCGGCGGGAACCGAGAAGCCTGATGAATGACGGGCGCTCTTCTGCATTTATGACTGTTAGTTTCGGTAGTTGCATCCGCGTCAGGCCTGGCAATCGATTGCGCAGTCGGACATGCAGTCTACCACACGCCTATATTCTCGTTCGCTTGATGTCTCGCACGCTCAATGAGGGGACAATACACGTCCCAGCGTCCCGTTGAAACAAAATTAATCACAATAGGAATTGTTAATTCGATAGGACGCGCCGCAGCTTCGTGATGTGGAATTTTCAAGCAGAAAGGTGGGTGATCTACCAAAACGGTGATAACGAGCCACACAAATCGATCTTGACGCATCGATATTCGATGCCAGTCGTAGGTGTAGGTGCGCACTCGCGCTTGTGGCGTCGGTAGCAACCGAGGGAGAATCTAAGTGGCGATTAAGGATCGTCGGAAACTGCGTTAAGCGATTATGGGGGGCAAAATTCGGCGATTTCTGTATTTCTGTGAATTCGGATAGGCTAACTGCGTAAGGGTGTTTTTTCTAGTCCCTGCAAGTTCGCCGTCATAAAGTCGATGAAGGTGCGGACCTTTGCTGAAAGGTATTTTCGGCTTGGGTAGACGGCGTGAAGCGTGCTGCTGAAGCCAAGCGCAAATGGAAGCACCGTCTCCAGCCGGCCGGCGACAATATCCTCGTCCACCATCCATTTCGGCAGGAACACCAGACCCATTCCCCGAAGGGCCGCGAGGTACAGGACGGTCTCGTTGTCGCTCAGCATCACATTGCGGAACGTGACGTTCTGCCGGCCTTCGGGCCCTTCCAGCGACATGCTCTCGCCCAGGTTGACGCCGCTGTAGCGAAGCATCGCGTGGCCATTGAGTTCGGCGATACTTCGCGGCCGTCCCGTTCGCTTCAGGTAATCAGGCGAGGCCAGCAGGATGAACTCGACATCGGCCAGCGGGCGGGCGACGAGGCCGGGATCCAGCCGATCGCGCGTGGTTGCCCGCAAGGCTAGGTCGAAGCCTTCGTCCACCAGATTGACGATCCGGCCGCTTAGATCCACGTCCAGGCAGACGTCGGGATAACGCCGTTTATATTCTGCCAGCATATCGGCAAAGTAGGCGCTTGCCGTCCATACCGGCGCGCTCAGCTTGAGTGTGCCCCGGGGCGCCACCATGACATTGCCGATGGCCGCCTCCACCTCGTCCAACCCTTCGAGCATCTGCCTGGTCTGATTGAAGTAGAGCCGTCCAGTTTCCGTCAGGCTGACACGGCGGCTAGTTCGGTTGAGCAGGCGCGTCCCCAGCCGGCTTTCGAGCTGTATCACATGTTTGCTCGCCATAGCCGGCGAGATGCCGAGGCGAGTGGCGGAAGAAGTAAAGCTTTTCAGTTCCGCAACGGTGCAGAACACCCGCAGGCTCGTCAACGTATCCATCGATCATCAACATCCAGGAAATAGTTCTTCAATAAATGTCACATTGATCAACGACTGAGAAAAAATCAAACTCTTCCTCAACAGGCGTCGTCGGAGGCTCGCTTTTCCAACGGCGCCACGAGCCGCGGCATTCACGGTATGTTGTGAAGGATAATCCGGTGACCGATTCTCGACTCCCGACTTATTTCATCAGCCATGGCGGCGGTCCCTGGCCATACATGACAGGCGAGTTCCGCCGTATGTTCGACGTGCTGGAGAAGTCGCTAATCGACATGCGCGCCGAACTCGGCGACAAGCCGAAGGCGATCCTGGTAGTTTCGGGCCACTGGGAGGAAAAGGGCTTTGCCATTCCTCGGGCGTGGAGCCCGGCATGGTCTACGACTACCACGGCTTTCCGGAGCACCTCTATCACATCACCTACAAAGCCCCGGGCTCGCCGGACCTCGCCAATCGCGTACAGCGGTTGCTGCGCGCAAGGGCTATCGAAGCGGCGCTTGATCCGACGCGCGGCTACGATCACGGCACCTTCAGCATCATGAAGCCACTCTATCCGGACGAGGATGTTCCGGTGGTCCAGCTTTCGCTGGATGCGGGCTACGATCCGGCACTGCACATCAATGTCGGCCGGGCGCTCGCTCCCCTTCGTGATGAAGGCGTCCTGATTATCGGTAGCGGTCTCAGCTATCACAACCTGTCGGCCATGCGCGGCACCTGGGGATACGAACCGTCCCGCCGTTTCGACGCCTGGCTCCAGGAGACGCTGGTCAATTCGCCATCCGACAAGCGCACCGAGCGGCTGATCGAATGGGAGTTGGCGCCCGCTGCCCGCGCGGCTCATCCGCGCGAGGACCACCTCATCCCGCTGATGGTGGTGGTCGGCGCCGCCGAGGACGAACCGGGCGCCACCACCTATCACCAGAAAGACTTCGGAGGCGGGCTCACCGCATCGAGCTTCCGCTTCGGACACGTCCCCTCAGCCCCGCAATCAAATGGAGACGCGCAATGACCAGCGAAACCTTCAAACCGGTCATCTACCTCAAGGAAAACTGCCCCTTCTGCCTCAAGGTCCGCCTGTTCCTTCTGGAAACGGGACTGGCCTCGGAAGTCGAAAGCCGCAATTTCGTGCCCGGCACGGAGCAGGAGGAAACGATCCGGGCGGAGCTTCAATCGCATCTCGACAAGGTGAGCTTTCCCGCCGCCCAGCTTGAGCCCGGCCGCTACATCGCAGAATCCGACGACATCATTGAATTTTTTGCCGCCAAGACGGGCCGCGATCCGGCCGGCATGACGGTCTACCGGAACTACGTCGATGGCGTGTTCGCAATTTCGATGAGGCTCTGGAAGGAAAACATGGAGCTCAAGAAGGCGGCTTCCGCCGCCTAATCGCTGACAAAAACTTCTTTGGAGAACCTCAATGACCAATATCAGCAAATGGGCGCCTTACGCCCTCACGGCCCTGCGCATCATGGCGGCCCTTCTGTTCCTCGAGCACGCAACGATGAAGTTGCTTCAGTTTCCGGGTCCTGTACAGGGCGTATCCTATCCGCTTCCGACCATCATGATCATCGCCGGTGTCATCGAGGTGATCACCTCGATCCTGATGATCGTCGGCTATCAGACCCGCATCGCGGCATTCATTGCTTCGGGCACAATGGCCATCGCCTACTTCATGGTCCACACGCCCTATGGCTTCTGGCCGTCCCTGAATATGGGCGAGCCGGCGATCCTGTACTGTTTTATCTTCCTCTTCATCGCCGCGAATGGCGGTGGCGCGTGGACGCTCGACAGCGCTCGTCGTTCCGCCATGGCCTGAGACGGCCGCCATCCGGAAACGCAGGGGCTTGGCTGCCGTCGGGCGGCGGGCCCCTCGCGCACACGAAACGATAGATGGAGCCACAAATGAAAGCCGCACTTCTCAAATCCTACGGTGATGTCGATCAGTTCGAAATCGGGGATATTCCGACACCGGCCCCCGGACCCGGCGAAGTCCTGATCAAGATCGAGGCATCCGCCGTCAATCCGTTCGACCTTATTCTCCGCCAGGGCTACATGGCCCAATTCATTCCGCTTCAACTGCCGGCAGTGCTCGGCGGCGACGCCGCCGGCACCATCGCCGAACTTGGCGAAGGCGTGACCGGCTTCGTGGTCGGAGAGCGGGTTGTCGCCGACTTCGCGGCAAACGGCAAAGGGGCGCATGCAGAATTCGGAGTGGTTCCGGCCACATCCGTGGCGAAACTGCCGGCAGGCCTGAGTTTCGAGCAGGGTGCCTCGTTGGTGAAGGCAGGCCTTACCGGCCGGCAGACCGTCGAGGCGATCGACGTTAAGGCTGGAGACCGGGTCCTCGTTTCAGGCGGCCTTGGCACGGTCGGACGTTCCGCCATCCAATATCTCCAGGAGATCGGCGCAATGCCGGTTGCCGGCGTCAGGCCAGAACGGCTGCACGAAGGTCAGGAACTGGCTGGCGAGGTGCTCGATATCACGGTTCCCACCGCACACCCGAGCTTCGACTATGCGATCAGCACCGCTGGCCCGGTGGCCGACCACCTCATCGGCAATGTTCGCGACGGCGGCAAGGTTGCGAGCATCGTTCCAGTACCCGAAGGCGCCAATGCCGGCAACCGGGTTACGATCTTTGAAATTTACCACCGCACCGACGCGGCCATGCTCGACACAGTGCTGGTCGCCGCCGTCAGCGGATCGCTGGTGATCCCGATTTCCAAGACCCTGACCTTGGATCAGATCGGTGCGGCCCATAACGCGGTGGCGGCAGGGGCTCGCGGAAAAGTCGTTCTCAGACACTGAGAAAGACCGACGCGGCTCCGCCTTGAATGCTCCCTCGATCCGCCAATTCTGGGCGGGTCGTTGGCGGGGGTGCCAGATCAACCTCTCGAAATGGGCCAGCCAGCCTATGCGGAGTGGCTACGCACCCGCGTCAGTCCTCGATTGTAGCCTACGCCAATCAACTTAGCTGGCCGGCGCCCGTAACCCCGCAGAGAGGAAGGCGACGAGGTTCTCGAGCATAGCCTCCTTACTGAGCGATGAGACCTTTCCTTCTGTCAGGTCGCCGATACGGCCTAGGTCGTTCAGCATGAACATGTAGGTGCCTACTAGGAACGCCATGCGTACGCTCAAAAGATCACGCGGTATGCCAGGCATCGCGGTTTGGAGAGCGTCAATGTATCGTCGAACAGAGGCGTCATAAACCTCACGGCGTAGGCGGAGAGCGTGCTCCTCTTGCTCGGCATGCAGACGGGCTTGCAGGCGTACAAAAGAAGCGCCGTTCTCGTTGCTGTACTTCATGTCCCACTGGGGCTGCAGATAGGCCTTTACGATTGCCTCGACAGCTGGGCGCTCAGCCTCTTCCAGCAATTTGTCGAGCAGAACATGTCGGGTACCCGACAATATACCCCCGCGCCGCCGGAAAACTTCATCGAAAAGCGATTCCTTGTCTCCAAAATAATAGCGGATAAGCGCTTGATTTACCCCAGCATTCGCCGCTATTTCGCGCGTCTTCGCCCCAGAGTATCCCCGCTCCGCAAAAACAATCTCGGCGTGGTCCAGGATAGTCTCTTTAAGGTCACCATCATGCGAGGGGCGGCCAGGCCGGCGGCGCTGGTGGGGTTGTTTGCGCATGCACATTCCGTGTTTTTAAAAGCCTGATTCCGTTTCATGGAAACACACATGACCACAGGCTTACGCACTTAATTTAGGCGAGTGTGGAATTATCCGGAATCGTTAATCCCGTCAATGTAGGGCCAAATGTCGAATTTTCGATGCCTATCTTCTTCACCATTCTATTCGTATCCGTCGCGCGTTTAGAGAGGAACCAAATGTATTTACTATTGTGAATAATTTTGGCAAACTGCCACAAAACACGATCTGCGACAAACGGGACCACACTCCGGAGGTGAAAAAAATGAAAGTCGATTTTACTGTTAATGGCAGCGCGCGTTCGGTCGATGTCGATCCGGCTACGCCACTGCTTTGGGTCGTTCGCGACTACCTCAAGCTTAAGGGCACTAAGTTCGGCTGCGGCGTCGGCGAGTGCGGTGCATGCACCGTTCATCTCAACGGCGAGGCCGTAAGAAGCTGCATAACTACCGTCGAAAGTGTTGCGGGGGGATCGGTGACTTCGATCGAAGGATTGAGCGCTGATCATTCCCATCCGGTTCAACAGGCATGGATCAAGCATGCCGTGCCGCAATGCGGCTATTGCCAGTCCGGCATGATCATGGCCGTATCCGATATTTTGGCCAAGAACCCCTCGCCGACAGACGAGGACATCGATAGGGAGCTCACCAATATCTGTCGGTGTGGCACTTATCCTCGCATCCGCGCGGCCATTCATGCCGCTGCAGCTATGCTGAAAGGAGCAGCTCAATGAGCGTCTCTGTCAATCGTCGCGCATTTCTACTTGGCACGGGAGCACTTGCAGGGGCGGTGCTCTTCCCGATTACCCGCTCAGGCGCGCAGTCAAGTACCGCGCCAGCAACCGAAGGGGTGGAAATACTATCCTGGATCGTCATCAACCCGGACAACACAGTGACCTACACGGTTCCGCAAACCGAAGTAGGGCAAGGCGTAACGACGACAATTCCGCAGATGCTTGCCGAAGAGTTGGATGCAGACTGGGAAAAGATGTCTGTGGCATTTTACGATCCCGCCATTAGCAAGGCTCGCGGCACGCCCTACGTCTGGACCACGACACTTGGAAGTTTGTCCGCACATTATCTCTTTGCACCCTCGCGGCTCGCAGCAGCGCAAGTGCGGGCCATGCTCCTTGAAGCGGCCGCAGAACGCCTTTCGGTCCCGACGGAAGAGCTGACGACTGGTGGGAATCAAGTGCACCATGGCAAGAGCGGCCGCAGCGTAAATTATGCCGACGTTGCCGCAGCAGCGGTTAAGCTGACTCCTCCGTTAGCTGAGAAGGTCGTATACAAATCGGTTGCCGATCGACGCTTCATTGGCAAGCCGATATCCCCCTTAAGTACTGTGCCTGCAACACGCGGAGAGATTGTTTACGGCATTGATATTGATTTGCCAGGTATGCGCTACGCCGCCGTGCAGCAATCCCCTGTCTTTGGCGGTAAGTTGGTGCGGGTCGACGACGAGGCACTGAAGGACTTGCCTGGTAATCCTCAGATCGTCCAAATTAAAGGCGGATTTGTCGGCTACAATTCGCCTGTACCGGATGGAGAGGACCCCGATCTCTGGGCGGCGGCGGTAAATATTGATGATACGGTCGCCGTTGTCGCTGATAGCTGGTGGGAAGCCAAATCCGCGCTGGAGTCATTGGAGATTGAGTGGGATGGCGGATCCCATGCTGGTTTGACGTCAGATAAGTTGAAGACAGCGCTTTCCACGCAGGCAAGTGGTGAGTTGCCTGTCTTGGTTGAGACGGGTGACGTCGGCAAAAGGATCAAAGAAGCTAAGCTATCACTGAAAGCTGAATATGTTTTTCCTTTCATGGATCCCGCGCCCTTAGAGCCGCTTAACTGCACAGTACTAATTGAGAAATCCAAAGCGACCGTGTGGGCCGGGAGCCAATATGCCGACGATGCGCATCGAATTGCGACTGAACTGACGGGCTTGGCGCCGGAGAACGTAAAGTTCAACCTGATGCAGTGCGGCGGCGGTTTTGGCCGACGTGTCCAGAACGACTTCGTTTATCAGGCAGTTCAGATCGGCAAAGCAATGTCAGGAACGCCGGTGAAAGTGCTTTGGAGTCGAGAGGAATGCATCAAGCACAGCACTTATACACCGCTTACAGTCGTGAAATTCGCAGGTGCGCTCGACGAAGATGGAAACATCGACACCTGGTCGTGCCGGATCGCTAGCGCACAGGCGGCGTTACAGTCCTATGGTGGAACGCATTTTCCGTTCTTCTTCCCTAACATGCATATTGCCTACCAACGCGACAAGACTACACCCATTCCGTTCGGATGGATGAGGGGGGTGGGGTTGACGCAGCACTTGTGGATGAACTTCGGCTTTCTCAACGAACTGGCGGTATTGGCACATAAGGACTCCGTTGATTTGTATAGGGCGTTGCTCGACCCATCCCTCATCCCGAAGGACCTTGAGCAGTACGACATCGCAGTCGCACGCTCAAAGACTCTGCGTCGGGTCCTCGATGCGGCTGCCGAGAAAGCTGGCTGGGGTGGGCGCGCAAAGAATGGCTCGGGCCGAGGCATAGCGGTGAGCGACACCGCTTATTACCTTGGCTACGAGTCGTCGTCGAAGGCGGCGGTGGTGGACGTAACGATCAAGGACGCCTCCGTCCGTGTAGATAAGGTCGCGATTACCATCGACGCTGGCACTATCATCAATCCGGATATTGTAAGGCAGCAGCTTGAAGGATGCATCTCGTACGCCTTGACGAACGCCTTCTATAGCGAGATCACCTTGGAGAACGGCCAGGTGCAGCAGAACAATTTTTATGATTACCCGATCCTTCGCATCGCTCAGGTGCCGGAGATCGAAATAAATCTGCTGCCAAGCGAGGGCTCGCCGCAGAGCGTTGGGGAGGATGCCGTTCCAATCACGATTGCCGCCTTGGTTAACGCCATCGCTGACGCTGGCGGACCGAGGATTAGGTCCCTACCGATCAAGGAACTGTCGTTAGTATAGAAACTCGGCGCGCCGACAGTTAAGAGCCGTTGCCCAGCGGCTCTTACAATCATAAGGAAGAACTCTTGAATTTTCACACCATAGTATTTTCTGCAGCGTCTGCACTCCTGCTTCCTACTGTATTGTGGGCTGCAGATCACCAAGTGGAAATGACAAACAAAGCGGCCGACGGAACAGTCATGGCGTTTGAACCAAGGGTTCTACACGTCCAGCCCGGCGACACAGTCACATTTATCCTGAAAGATAAGGGGCACAACAGCGCCTCTATCAAGAATGCCATTCCTGATGGGGCAATGCCATGGAATGGCAAGATCAACAATCAGATTTCAGTTAAGATTGATGTCCCTGGCGTGTACGTCTACCAGTGCACCCCGCACTTTGCGATGGGCATGATCGGCGCGATCGTTGCCGGAGAGCCAGCAAATTTGGAAGAAGTTAAGTCGCTAAAGTTCAATGGTAAGGCAAAGAAAATCGTGGAGCAAATTATTGCCTCGATCGAGGCAGAGAAATAAAGTTGCTTTGCAGAAGGTGACACGTTAACGCAAGATGAAATAGGGACCTTCTAGAGTGGGGCCCTTATGCCTGGGCTCCGTCAAGCACGGAGCCCAGGCATAAATATTAAGCGGTCGCCTTCATAAAGTGCCGAATTTCCCGGCCGACTCGGATTCCGCTCTCTATCGCACCGTCAATATACTCATGCCATCCGTCCGCAGTGGCAGAGCCAGCAAAGAATAGACGGTTCTCCGGTTTTGCCATGTCCTTGTATCTAGAGAACCAACCTTTCCTCATGGCGGGGTAGCTCGTGCGGGCGTACTCATCCATTGCCCAATTATATGGTAGCGCTTCAAGTACCTCGACGTCGCCGTGGATTTTGCGTATTTCGGCAGCAATCGCGTCAAAATTCTCGAGGTTAATCAACGATTGCCGGCCAATCGTGATCTTGAGGATCGTCCCAAGTTCATCATCATATGCGTAAGTTTGCACAGCGTTGAATGGGTTAGGGTCATCACAGAAAGTGAATGTGTTACCAAGGTTCTGGCGTACATGGACGTAAAGCTCCGCACCGTCAGCCATCTCGGCGTGTTCGATAAATGCGCGCTTTTCGGGTGGTAGTGGTGGTTCGAAACGAACATCTGCGTAAACTTTGGTCGGTAAGGTAAGCACGCATGTGAGCGCGCGAAACACCCTCTTATCCGCAAGAGTCACCGTGACACCGTTGTCCGTCTGCGCGACAGCTTCCACAGGCACACCAAACTCAGAGTCTGCGCGGCAGTCATCGAAAATCGCTTGGCAAAGTGCCTTTGTGCCGCCTTGCACGTGGTATCGCTTTTCTGAGTCAGTGAAGGTTATCGTGTCCCAAGAGGCAAGCGCGTGGAACTTAACAAAACTCGGGTAACTAAGTTCAGTGGTTGGGGCGCCGCCATAAAGCGTTAACTCCGCATTCATGGAGGCTAGCTGCAACTCGTTCAACCCAAGGGATTCGAGATGATCACGGGCAGACACGCCGTCAAGATTGGAGACCTCGTGATTGTCCAAAGGCGAATACGGCCGCGGGAACAACTCTCGTGAGCGACTGCAGAACTTCTCGAACGCGGTGGTATACTCCTCGTCAAAAGTTGCAGGCGGCACATCGATTTTTTGGCCGTCCGCGAATACCATGTAAGCCTTATCCAGGTCCGCTAAGGGAGCTTCTTTAAATCCGAAGCCGTAGCGCTGCATCTCAGCGAAAACGTGCGGTTGGCACCAATGCACGCCGGCACCGCCTATCTCGACGGGACGACCCAGGAAATTTACGACGTGCGTTCTGCCGCCAAGTCTGTGACGGGCTTCGATAATCAGCACCGACCTGCCCTGTGCCGACAGTTCCCGTGCCGCAACTAGACCGGAAAACCCGGCACCTACGACGATTGCATCATATATCTTTTCTGTCATGTGCTTTCTCCTGCGTCGACTTTTATGAGTTAAGCTGCGTTGAGGATTTGTACGCGTGTGAATTCGTGAAAACCCTCCGGCCCGGCTTCCAGTCCAATTCCGGACTCCTTAGCTCCGGGAAAGGGAATATCCGGAGCGAGTGCCTGGTGTTGGTTGATCCAAACATTTCCCGATTCTAATCTCATGGCGAGTGCGCGCGCGCGCGTAAGATTGCTGGTCCAAATCGACGCACCGAGACCAAATGGACTCGCGTTGGCGCGGCTGATGGCGTCGTCATCATCGGTGAAGGAAATCAGCGGCGCCACTGGTCCGAATTGCTCCTCGTCCACCAGCCGCGAGCCGTCCGTAATGTCGCGAACGACCGTCGGCTCAATGAAGTATCCTGGTCTGTTGGCTACCCGTCCGCCAGCGATGATGATGCCATCTTTTTCCGCAATGGTGAGATACTCTTTGACTTTCTCGAACTGCTCGAGGTTCTGGAGAGGGCCAAGGTTGACGTCCTCGTCCAGGCCGCAGCCAAGTTTCAGCTTTTGCACAGCGATTGCGTACTTCGCGGCAAATTCATCATAAATCGAGCCTGCAACATATATGCGCTTGGCCGCGACGCAGACTTGGCCGGCATTAAGAAATGCCGCGGAGACCAACCCGGGGATGACTTGATCAATGTCTACATCGTCCAGGACAATTGCTGCATCGTTCCCACCGAGTTCGAGTGTTACCCGTTTTAGCGTGCCGGCAGCGCTAGCCATCACCTTTTTGCCCGTTGCTGTAGAGCCTGTGAACGAGATCTTTGCAACATCCGGGTGGTCGGTGAGTCTTGCGCCGAGATCGTTTCGATCGGAGATTACGTTGAAGACGCCGGGCGGAAAAATACCTTCGGCAAGTCGCCCCAGCTCTAGCGAGGTTAGCGGCGTCGTCGGCGCAGGTTTCAAAATCACGGTGTTTCCGGTGATGAGGGCGGCACCGAACTTATTGCTGGCGAGAAGCATCGGAAAATTCCACGGCGTAACGCAAGCGATCACACCCAACGGAACGCGGTGCAGTTCATATTTGCCCCGCGTATGGCTGCGTATTTCCGGTGAGGTCTCGTACGTTGCGAAATAGCGGATGCCGCGGATCGTCGCGCCGACCTCATACGTCGCCTCCGCCAGAGGTTTACCTTGCTCACGCGTAAGAAGCCGCGCAAAGTAGTCGACCTCCTGCTCTAGCCTGTCCGCCAGTAGAAGTAAGCAGGCGCGGCGGGTCTCTAACGATGTTGCGGCCCAATCAGGAAAGGCGTTCTTTGCTGATCTCACAGCCTCTTCGAGTTGTGTGGTGCTGGCGTAGGGTGCTGTCGCAAACATTTCGGCAGTGGACGGGTCGATGACCGGCATTTCTCCGGTACCCGGCACTAGACGGCCGTTTATTAGCATGTTGAAGTTTGTCACCTTTCTTTCCTCCTATTGGACTTTTTGGCGGGCTTATAGATGGGCAGGCGTACCGATCAGCTGGAGCAAGCCCGTTTTGACGAGACTGCATCTCGAAAGACTTTGATCTATTGGCAGCCCTTTGCAGGTACGCACCAAAATGGAGCTGAATTAGTCGCCGCTAACTTGGACGACACAGGCGGCTCGTGATCTTGTTTCTAGCGGACTGCGGCCAGAGCATTGACAAAACTGATCGCTAGCGTCCGATGGGCCGGGCGCTCCTCGGGGCTAACACGCTGCTAGTTCATGGCTCGCGCGACCGTGGCAGGTATGCGACGGCTGTGGTCTCCACACGAATTGCTGGGCTTATAAAACCGACCACCTGCATGCCAACAACCGAGGGGCCTTGTTGCCCATAGAATGCTTGCCGATGGGGAAAGAGCTGTTCAGTATATTCTTTCGCGCCAACATTGTAAAATATTACTTCACTTACGATATCCTGAGGCGTCCCACCAAATTCCCGCAGCACTTCTCCGAGTATCTCATATATACGTTTCATCTGAGAACCGGCGTCCTCGGCAAATAGTTCATTCCCTGCGTTATCGGTGGCTGTCAAACCGCCGATGAATACATAGTCGCCCGCCCTTACGGCAAGGGACATGCTATAACCGTTCTCCATCTCGGGTATTCTGTGGAAAAATTGCGGCTTCATATTTCTGACCTCCTCTTGGCTCTCACGCACAACGCGCGTATTTCACGCTCTTCGCCGACATGAAAGACAGCGCCCCCTCCAAATCTCGGCTCCGAACTGTGCGCCTAACACTTCCTCCAGTGCAAAAAGGATCACCGTCCATGCAAATGGGCGTTCGGATTGGAGAATAGCCTCGCGGATGCCGCTTAAGCAGCCACTCTCGCGCCGCCACTCCCCAACAAGGTGGGTTCGAACGTAATTATTCAAGGGTATATTAAGTTGAAATGCGTGGCAAGTGTCATCAAGGCACCGCGGCTTTCGGTGGCCCGAGTGGCGACTCCATGCCGCGGCCCTATCACCCGCGGCGAAATCACATAGCCAGACAAACATGAGGTGAAAACAATACGTTACGTGAGAAGAGCGGTAAACTAGAGCTTAAGGCGCAGGCAGTGGGTTTGGTAAGCGTCGAGTCCCTCATGGGCCCAAACCACTTTTGACTTGTAATTCTTTCTTTGAATAATTAATGTGGTGAAACCTACTCGAAACAAGGGGCCTGCAAATGAAGCGCTTTCGTATTGGTCAGATCGTTCCAAGCTCCAACATTACGATGGAAACCGAGATACCCGCGTTGTTGCGAGCCAGAGAGCTCGTATCGCCAGAGCGTTTCACGTTCCACTCGTCTCGCATGCGGATGAAGCATGTAACCGCCGAGGAGTTGAAGGCCATGGACAGGGACAGCGACCGGTGTGCGCTCGAACTGTCGGATGCGCGCGTCGACGTGATGGGTTACGCCTGCCTGGTAGCAATCATGGCAATGGGGCATGGCTATCATCGCCAGTCGCAGGAGCGCCTGCACAAGGCAACGGTCGACAACGGCAATCCGGCGCCGGTGGTGACGTCGGCCGGAGCGCTGGTCGAGGGCATCAAGGCGATTGGCGCGAAGAAGATCGCGCTCGTCGCGCCTTACATGAAGCCGCTCACTGAGCTCGTCGTGGACTACATCCGCAACGAAGGCATCGAGGTCAGCGTATGGCGCGCGCTCGAAATTTCCGACAACCTCGCGGTGGCCGCACACGATCCGATGAAGCTGCCCGGCATTGTCCGTTCGATGGACACGAGCGATGTCGATGCCATCGTGCTGTCCGCCTGCGTTCAGATGCCCTCGCTTGCGGCTGTTTCCGAAGCGGAAGCGGTGACTCGTAAACCGGTCTTGACGGCGGCGATCGCCACCACGTGGTCGCTGTTGAAGGCGCTCGACCTCGAGACGCGCATTCCGGGTGGCGGCACGCTGCTTTCCGGTGCCTATTAAGGGGAGGACGCATTGGCTCGGGGATACAACGTTAACGCAAACGGCATTCGCCAGCACTTGCTCCACTATGAGGGGCCGGGACCGCAGGTGCTGCTCATTCCTGGCATCACGTCGCCGGCCATCACTTGGGGCTTTGTGGCCGAACGGCTGGCCGCAAGGTTCGACGTGCATGTGCTTGACGTGCGTGGGCGTGGCTTGTCACAAGGCGGTGCGCTCGACTTCTCGCTCGATGCCATGGCAGAGGACGCCGTTCGGGTCGCTGAAGCGGCGAGCCTCGACCGACCGATCCTGCTCGGGCATTCGATGGGCGCGCGAACCGGGATACGTGCCGCTCGCATGTGTCCGTCGGCCTTCTCGGGGCTGGTTCTGGTCGATCCACCCGTCAGTGGGCCAGGCCGACGGGGTTATCCGGCATCATGGAGCTGGTACGAGGACTCGATCCTGCTCGCCCAGCGCGGCTGCTCGCCGGAGGAGATGAAACATTTCTGTCCGAGCTGGAGCGAAGAACAGCTCGCCCTTCGTGCCGAGTGGCTGCACACCTGCCAACTGGACGCGATCCGCACCGCCTTCGACGGATTTCACTCCGATGACATCCACGCCGATCTGCCTGCGCTCCGCCTACCGATGCGCCTGGTGGTAGCAGGCGGTGCAGCGGTTATAGAGCCGGCCGATGTCGAGGAGATCAAGCGCCTCGTACCGGCAGTCGAGGTGCGAACGGTCGAGCGCGCGGGGCACATGATCCCGTGGGACGACCTGGAGGGCTTTCTCGCCGCAGTCATGGACTTTGCAGCATAGTTTTCAAAAAAAAGGGATTCTGAGCAATGGACCACACGAGTTTCACCGAAATCTGCCTCCACCAGTTGAAGATGTCCGGCGTGCGCGACGGCGAGCGCCTTGTCGTGCTCACGCAGGGCAATGAACGACTGGACTATGCAAATGCGTTTCTTGCCGCTGGCCAACGTCTTGGCGCGAACATGTACCACATGCGCCTGCCGGCGCCCTTGCCGACGGGTGGCTGGAATGTTGGCGTCACCGGCCTTGCCGCGATGCCAGATGCCGTTGAGGCCCTCAAGAACTGCGACATGTTGATCGACTGCATCTTCCTGCTGTTCTCACCGGAGCAGATGGCGATCCAGGCCGCCGGTACGCGCGTGTTGACAGCGGTTGAGCCGCCTGAACTTCTGGCTCGCATGCTTCCTTACAAGGAACTGCGGGAGAAGGTGGAAATTGGTGGCGAGATCCTCTCGAGAGCCAAGGTTATGCGGATCACGTCGCAGCACGGGACCGACGTTACATACAAGCTGAACACCTATCCCACGATCACGGAGTACGCGTGCACGGACCAACCAGGCCGGTGGGACCACTGGCCGTCTGGCTTTGTCTTCACCGGCGGCGACGACGATGGCGTCGACGGCCAGATCGTAGTCGCGCCGGGCGATATCTTATTGCCGCAAAACACCTATGTGCGTGAGCCCATCATTTACACAATCGAGAAGGGCTGGATCACCGACATCCGTGGCGGCCTCGATGCCGAAATCGTCAAGTCTTACATGCAGTCTTTCGCGGATCCGAAAGGTTACGGCATGAGCCATGTCGGCTGGGGCATGAACCCCCAGGCAAAATGGCATAACTTCGTGCCGGGCGCCTTTCCAGGCGGCATGGGCATGGAGCCGCGTTCGTTCTACGGAAACGTTATGTTCTCGACCGGCCCTAATAACGAGCTTGGCGGTCCAAACGACACACACTGCCACCTCGACATCCCGATGCGCAACTGCTCGCTCTTCCTTGATGACGCACCGATCGTCATCGATGGGGATATCGTCGTGCCGGACATGAAAATGGAACGATAAAGATCAAGTCCGAGATGCACCTCAAAATGCGGTGCATCTCGGACACAGTAGGAGACGCGCGATGTCGCAGGAAGAAGTATACGAAGCGGCTGGTTTCGGCCGACCAGTGGAGCGGGGTTCGCGTCCCGCGATTGTGATTGTCGATTTCACGTACGGGTTCACCGATAAACAGTACCCAACTGCGGCTGATATGAGCACCGAGATCGCGATGACGCGCCGTATAGCGGATGTTGCGCGCGACGCTGGATATCTCGTGATTTTTACTACAATCTCATATCATCCAAGTGAGGTGGGTAACGTTGCCTGGCTCAGGAAGGCGTCGGGTATGTCGGCGTTGCTTGAGGGCAGCCGTCTGGTCGAGATCGATGAAACTACCGGGGTTCGACCGGAAGATCTGATCTTAACTAAGAAAGGTGCCTCGGCATTTCACGGCACTTCACTTGCCTCGCTACTGACGGCTGCATGTGTCGATACCGTCGTAGTAACGGGGGCAACGACGTCAGGATGCGTGCGGGCAACGGTCGTTGACGCTGTTCAATCCGGCTTCAACGTTCTGGTGCCGCGCGACTGTTGCGCCGATCGGGCGCAGTCACCGCATGATGCAAGTCTGTACGATATTCAGCAAAAATACGCCGATGTGACCGATGCTGTCGACGTCTTGAATTGGCTGGGCTCTCTACGAACGCATCGCTAGATCGCCGCACCCGCTATGCAATGAATGTGCGCCGTACAAAACACCTATTAGGGCTAAAATGATCTGAAATGGCGCGATAGGGTGTATGCTTAAACGCTAAAATGAGAGGTGTTACACGCACTGTGGACGCCTTGATGACAAAAAACGTTCCGGGAACGCAGCAAATTGGGTGGAATATGATCGAAATCAAAGATGTGAGCAAGGTCTACGGGGTGGGGGCAGGCGCCTACACAGCATTGGATAGTGTATCCCTGACGATCCGAAAAAACGAATTTTTCACACTTCTTGGACCGTCTGGCTGTGGGAAAACGACGCTACTTCGTATGATCGCCGGCTTTGACTTCGCTACGAGCGGTACATTGACGCTCGACGGGGAGAATCTGATCAACAAACCCCCGTATCTACGACCTGTAAACACTGTATTCCAATCCTATGCCCTCTTCCCGCACATGACCTGCGCGCAGAACATTGCTTTCGGACTGCGAATGCTGCGTAAGCCAAAGGATGAGATTGCTAGAACTGTCGCGGAAATGTTGGAACTTGTGCAGATGACCCGCATGGCCGACCGGTTGACTAACCAGTTATCTGGCGGGCAGCAGCAGCGCATCGCTCTGGCCCGTGCCCTGGCTCCCCACCCGAAGGTTCTGCTTTTGGACGAGCCCTTATCCGCGCTGGACTTCAAGCTACGCAAGGAAATGCAGATCGAACTCAAGCGCCTGCAAACGCAAACCGGCATTACTTTCGTTTTCGTCACCCATGACCAGGAAGAGGCGCTGACGATGTCGGACCGTATTGCGGTTATGAGTGCCGGTAAGGTCCGGCAGATCGGCCTGCCACGAGAAATATATGATCAACCGGCAGATCGCTTCGTTGCCGATTTCATAGGCGAAACCAACTTCCTTCCAGTCAATTTATCTTCTGTTGACGGTAGGGACGCCTGTATCGAATTCGAACCAGGTATACGATTGCGAGCGCGAGCACCGAAGGATGGGTCACGCGCTGGCCCGGTAACGCTGGCGGTGCGGCCAGAACATGCTGAGATCGTCCCGGCTGGGGCTGGTCATCTCGACGGAGAGTTGATGAATATTGTCTATTTTGGCACTGGTACCGCATATCACGTCCGCGTGCGCGAAGGCGGAGTTTTTGTCACGCGAACGCAAAATGCAGACTCGTCGACCGAAGCTATTTCTGTTGGCGATCGCGTCGGCATCCGCTTGCGTGACGGCGCGGCCCAGATTCTGGGAGACTAACCATGCATCCCTCCGTGAAACGACCGACCATATCAAAGGCGCAAGCGCTTCTGATTACACCTGCATTGTTGATTCTTCTCCTAGCCGCAATCATCCCCGTCGTATTGATAACTATCTATTCCTTCCTCACTCCCGGGGAATACGGAGGGATCGACTGGACGTTCTCAACCGAGAGCTGGGTGAATGTCGTCCTAAAGCGAGATTTCTTCACTAACGAAGTCAATTGGGCGACGGAACACCTGGTGGTATTTTGGCGGTCAATAAAACTTTCGATTATGACTGCGCTCCTAACTTTTCTGTTTGGTTTTCCTGCCGCCTACTTCATCGCGACTCGCCCACCGCATCGCCGCGATTTCTGGTTGACGTTGATAATGTTGCCGTTCTGGACAAACATGCTCATTCGGACCTTCGCAATGATGCAACTGATCCGGAACGAGGGCGTATTCAATAACGTGCTCGTCGGCTTGGGAATAATCAGTTCGCCAGTCCAAATACTCTATACCGAGACCGCGATCATGCTCGGTATGACATATGTTTACCTGCCGCTTATGGTGCTTCCTATCTACTCATCAATGGAGCGATTCGACTTTCGTTTAGTGGAGGCAGGATACGATTTGTATGCCCGGCCATTTCAGATTATGCGCGAAATAATCTTGCCTGTTGTTAAGCCTGGTGTCGTCGCCGGCGTGGTTCTGGTTCTCATCCCTTGTCTCGGCGACTATGTCATAACGACAGTTCTTGGCGGAGGAAAACAACTGTTGTTGGGCAACCTCATTGGGATGCAGTTCAGTGCACTCCGCAACTGGCCGCTCGGCTCGGCACTTTCGCTGACCCTCTTAATAATCGTCGGAATTGCGATGATCGTCTTCGTGCGTGCCACGGAAAAGGAGGAGGGCGTCAATGGCTAAAACGTTCAACGTTCGTCATATGCCGGGCATTAACCTAGTAGCGATGCTATGCTTCCTGATACTATATATGCCCATCGTGCTATTGATCATGTACTCTTTTAATGCGGGCGAGGCTCTTTCCATCTGGGAGGGATTCTCGTTCCGCTGGTACGCATCGGCATGGCAGAACGCGGCAGTAAAGGAGGCGGCTGCTCGTTCTCTGACACTCGCAGCTGTCGCCGCAACCGTCGCTACGGCAAGTGGGGTTCTTTTCGCCCTAGCGACTACCCGAACGCGTCCGTGGAAAGGACAAGGATTGGCACTTGCTGTGGTCAATCAGCCGCTAATGGTCCCGGAAATAGTGACCGCGGTCGGGCTGCTGAGCTTCTTTTCGGTGCTAAAAGTGACCACTGGTTACACGGGCATGCTCTATCTTGTCGTCGCACATTCAGCATTCTGCATTCCGTTCGCCTACATGCCGGTTAGAGCGCGGCTTAAGGGGATGGACTTGAGTTTGGAGCAGGCCGGTGCAGATCTCTACGCCCGGCCAGTGGAAGTCTTTCGACACATCACACTGCCACAGCTTTGGCCGGGCCTCCTTTCTGGCTGGATGCTCGCCTTCGTCATTTCGCTCGACAACGTAGTCATTACAGAGTTCGTGAAATCCGCCGGGCAAGAAACTCTACCCACATATATGCTCGGCCAGCTCCGGCGAAGAGTAACACCTGAAATCAACGCAATCTCCACGGCGCTAATACTTGTATCTATATTATTCGTCGTGGCGACTTATTTACTTGGGCGACAGCGCAAGTAATAAAATGAACATAAACAGAAAGGGAACAGACATGAATAGAATGGCAGTCTCAATCGCCGCAGGTGTGGTGCTACTCACATCAATTCCGGCTTCCGCAGAAGGTATCTTGAACATCTACAGCTGGGGAGATCTTTGGAGCCCTGAGATGATCAAGAAATTCGAGGAACAATACGACGTCAAGGTGACATTTTCGGAGTACGATAGTAGCGATACGGCGCTGGCAAAGCTGAAGGCCGGTGGAAACGACTTCGACATGATCGTCGCAGCATCCACATATATCCCAATCTTCATCCAAGAGGGCTTGTTGTTGAAGTCCGAACCTAACAAGCTCGAGAATTTCAAGAACGTTAATAAGCGCTGGATTGATGTCAGTTTCGATCGCGGCCGCGAGTATAGTATCCCTTGGGAGTGGTCAACGGTCGGCCTTAGCGTAAATACCTCAATTTATAAGGGCGACATCAACACGGCGGCGCTGCTATTTGATCCTCCCGCCGAACTACAGGGCAAGATCAACATTATTCCCGAGATGATGGACGTTATGGGCCTGGCGATCCACTACCTTGGAGGCGACAAGATTTGCACCGACGACAAAGCCCTTCTGCAAAAGGTCCGTGATAAACTGCTGGAAGCAAAAAAGCATTGGATTTCCATGGATTACAATACTATCGATCCGATGGTAAAGGGTGACTTTGCGGTGACGAGTGACTGGGGTGGGCCGGCCTTTATCAAAAGGCAGCGCAATCCCGACATTGCATATGGCTATCCCCAAACCGGCTATGGATTGGCCATGGATAACCTTGCTATTCTCGCTGATGCGAAAAATATCGACAACGCCAAGCTATTTATGAATTTCATGATGGATCCCCAAAACGCGGCGATGTTGTCAAACTATATAAAGTACCCCAATGGCATCGACGGCTCAGAGCAGTACATGGATAAGGAAATGACCACGTCACCTGAATTCGTGGTGCCGGAGAATTTGGCTGGTCCTTCATACTGGAATGAGACCTGTTCTCCCGAAATTCAACAAATCTATGGCAGGATTTGGACAGAGTTGAAAATGTAGCCCGCGGAAACTTGAGTCGGCAGGCCGCTTCGTGCGGTCTGCCGATAAATCAGTTGCTCGTTGGGTAACAGCTGATCTGCCAACTACCCATTGTCTTAGGCGCGTTCCCCCGTTAATTAATTATCCGCATCCTTAATTCACTAATATTTTGGTGCATCGAATGGGCGGAGAAGTGATGCTACAACAAGCGAAAGCCTCCAAGGGAAGGCGCAAACCTGGGCGGCCGAAGCCTGGGATTGATTATAGAGATCTAATTTTAGATGCTGCCGAACTGATCTTCGCAGACGAAGGGTTCGCTGGCTCGAAAATGCGCGATATTGCCAACAGAGCTGGTGTCAACCAAGCTCTTATCCGGTACTACTTTGGCAGCAAAGAGGACCTGTTCGACGAGGTTTATCGTCGGCGCGGGGCATTGCTATCGGGGAGGCGCCATGTACTGCTTGACGAGGTGCTCGCCCGTCCGACGAGCTTGCGCGTCGAGGACATCGTGCTCGCTTATCTCGCTCCTCAATGGGAGATGAAACACAGCGGCCCTGCGGGTGCCGCGTTCGTCAGATTGCAGGCGCGTCTGCACGCTGAACCGGCTGAGCATTCCTTTCGCCTCCGCCGCGAAGTCTACGACTCATCCGTTAAGCGATTTGTCAACGAGATAGCTCTCCTCACCCCTGATATACCGAAGGACATTATCAGCCTACGCATGGCGTTCTTGGTTGGCACTTATCTGTTCATGTTGAATGATCTTGGTCGGTTGAACGATCTAACTGACGGTCAACTAGGTGCAGTCGGCAAAGACGAGATGCTTAAGCAGCTAACGGCGTTCTTGACCGCCGGCCTCAGAGCGCCTGTGCCGGATTAAACTGGCGTTGGAAGTGATCTTGGCCCCAAGCTTTGTCCAGTTTTGGGTTCTCAATGCGCTCCTAAGTCCACTCTTAAGAGCGCAGACTCACGGGAGACGCGGAACCTCGCAAGGCGGTTCACGCCGGAGGGATACCATCTTGCAGAATTCTTATTATCTCCGGGCAAGGCCGAGATCACCTCGAAAGCTTAATGCCGATCATCGGTGCCGGAACGTACTCGCTATGCTTTGAACAGCTTGATCAGTCAATGGGTAACCTGATCAAGCAGATAGATAAAAATTAGACGAAGCTGGCGAAGGTTGGTCGTTCAGCTCCGGTCCCAAGTCGGCTGTTCTAGGTTCCAGGTGTCGGCCCAATCACATCTTCGGTCGTCGCCGTGACTATTCCGGACGCTAGTGGATTGATTCCAACACTTGGTGCCCCCGTTTGACGGCGGCAATGATTTCCTCGGGATCTGCCTTCCATTCGAAAGGGCGCGGTTCTTGGTTGTGCTCTTTGATGAACCGGTTGATGGCCGCCTGCAGGTCGACGACGGAGTGGAAGACGCCGTGCGTCAACCGTCGGCGTGTCAGTTTTGCGAAGAAGCCCTCGACGGCGTTCAGCCATGAACATGATGTTGGAACGAAGTGGAAGGTCCATCGCGGATGCCTTGCCAGCCAGGCGCGGACCTTCGGCTGTTTGTGGGTCGCGTAGTTGTCGAGAATGACGTGGACGGCCTTATCCTTCGGCAGTTCCGCACAACGTCAGCGCGACCACCTGCTCGACCAGTGCCGGATCGAGTGGAGCGATGCCGGGCGGGCGGCTCTTGTCGCGCAAAAGGCCATCCACACCGTCGGCCATGAACCGCTCCTGCCATCGCCAGACGCAGGTCTTCGATTTGCCGGTCGCCGCATAATGGCCACCGTTCCCAAGCCGTCGTCGCTCATCAGGATGATCTTCGCTCGCCACGCATGCTTCTGCGGCGAACCGCGGTTGGCAACGATGGCTTCGAGCCGGGCCCTGTCGGCGGCGGTGACGTCAAATGCAATACCGGAGCGCATGCTGGACCGTCGCACATTCGACAACCGATGGGAATCCAAAATCGGACTCTTTTGTCGCGATCAATCCACTAGGATGTTTCGCTCGGACCCAGAATTCGCTGCATGACCTAGCCTGACCCCGCGTTAAAACTCCAGCGGTGGTACCACTCGATTGAGAGGGATTAAGAGACAGGGAGACGCAAAGCGGGTGGACACCTAGGGGCGGGCAGTTCGATGAGAGTGCGATTGTAGACGATGCCTTCTCTCTGGCCTTTGAACCGCGCCGGCTTTGCCGGAGACCGTTTGGTTTAAGTTATGCGGCCATAGCCGGTGCGTCCAGCATGGCATAGTATCGTTCTTCCGCCTCGGCCGGCGGAATGTTTCCGATTGGCTCGAGAAGGCGGCGGTTATTGAATCAATCGACCCATTCGAGCGTGGCGAACTCCACGGCTTCGAAGTTGCGCCACGGTCCCCGTCAATGGATGACCTCGGCCTTGTAAAGGCCGTTGATCGTTTCGGCGAGAGCGTTGTCATAACTGTCGCCAACACTTCCGACGGAAGGCTCGATGCCCGCTAACCGCTCGGAATAGCGAATGGACACGTATTGCTAGCCGCGATCGGAATGGTGAACCAGTCCGCCGCGATGGACGGGCCGCCGATCATGAAGTGCCTGGTCGAGGGCATCGAGGACAAAGGCCGCATGCACCGTTCGGCTTGCCCGCCACCCGACGATGCGGCGGGCGAAGGCATCAATGACGAAGGCCACGTAAACGAAGCCCTGCCAGGTCGCGACATAAGTGAAATCGGATAACCACAGCATGTTCGGCGCTGGAGCGAAGAACTGTCGGTTCACCCGGTCGAGTGGGCATGGAGCGGACTTGTCCGACACGGTGGTTTTGACTGGCTTGCCGCGAATGATGCCTTGAAGTCCCATCATTCTCATGAGCCGTGCGACGGTGCAGCGAGCGACATCGAAGCCTTCTCGCTGCAACTGTCGCCAGACTTTCCGCACGCCATAGACCTGGAAGACCTCGTTGAACACCCGGCGTATCTCGATCTTCATGGCCATGTCGCTCCGGGCGCCCCGGAAGACCGGCGGCAACGCTAAACTGGGGAAGATTCAAACGGCACTTCTGGGGAGTATTGATCCGGTATCGACACGGTGTTCGTCGATGAAGGAAATCATCGCTTCAGTGGGCGGTCGAGCTCCGCCTGGGCAAAATACGCCGAGGCTTTGCGTAAAATCTCATTCGCCTGACGAAGCTCGCGGTTCTCCCGCTCCAGAGCCTTCATCTTCTCGGCAACGTCACTCGGCAAACCTGCACGCTTGCCGCTGTCTACCTCGGCCTTCTTCACCCATTCATTGAGCGTATGTGCCGAGCAGCCGATCTTGGCGGCAATGGAAGACACAGTCGCCCATCGCGAAGGATGCTCCGCTTCATGCTCGACCACCATTCGAACAGCGCGGGCGCGGACTTCAGGAGAAAATTTGTTCGTCGTCTTGCTTGTCATAGACCCTACTTCTCACGAGTTGGGGTCTCCAGCAAAGCCGGGGCGCTTCACTTCGCCGATAGCGGCGTCTTCATCCGGTCGGAAAGCACTTCCACCAACGGCCTCTCCTCTCTAAAGCCGCGATGTGGCAGTGCAACACAGTCGAAAGGTTCTTTTGCAAGACGAAGCACCCACCTTATCATCCACCTTGAGGAATGACGTGGCAGTAGATCGTTAAACTGAGGTTCGGCGCAAACACGGCTCTGGTTGCGGGCCATCCGGCAGAGGTCTGCGCTTCGGTCTACCAAGTGCGTCATCCCACTGCGGGTAGCAGGCATCGGCTTCCGCGCAAGAGGCTCGTTATCCTCCGACGCGAGTTCAAACTGCTTGATCTTCAGATTAAGATGCCGCGCCGGCTGGCATCAGACTTTCGGCAGACGCGTCCAATGCGAGACCCGGGCCGACCAAAAAATTCCTATTTGGATTAATTAATTTTTCTTAGCCCTGTGATCGGTGTAAGGTGACATCCGCCAATAGGGAGGAAATATCATGATAACCAAAACCGCCTTGATCGCTGCTTTGACGACAGTCCTCGCAAGTGAAGTTGCCTACGCGGATGGAGAACTCAACATTTATACGTATGGTGGCTACACAAGCGCAGAAATGATCAAAAAATTCGAGAGTGAATACAACGTAAAGGTTACAATCTCGGAGTACGATACAAACGATACCGCCTTGGCAAAATTAAAGGCTGGTGGACATGGGTTCGATCTTTTTGTTGGAGCATCTACATACACCCCGATTTTCATTAGGGAGGGGTTACTTTTTAGGTCAAATCCAAATGAAATGGCAAACTTTCGAAACGTGAATAAGCAATGGGTGGATGTGCCTTTTGATCCGGGTCGGGCATATACAGCACCATGGCTCATAAATGTCGTCGGAGTCAGTGTGAACACGTCAGTATATCAAGGCGATATAAATACAGCGGCGATTATATTTGATCCGCCAAACGAACTTAAGGGGAAAATCAACGTACAGCCCGAAATGCTGGATATAATGGGGCTCGCGATCCATTATCTGGGCGGGAAAGAGCTTTGCACCGATGACAAAGTCCTTCTGATGAAGGTGAGGGATAAGCTTCTCGAGGCGAAGAAGCATTGGATCTCTATGGACTATATGACACGTGAACCCATGATCAAAGGCGATTACGCTGCATCGGCTGATTGGAATGGAGTTGCTCTACAGGAGCGCTTGCAGAACAAAGATATCGCGTTTGGTTACCCGCAAACAGGCTTCCCGTATTGGATGGATAACATTGGCGTTGTAGCCGGCGCCCCAAACTTGGAAAACGCGAAGCTTTTCATCAATTTCATTATGGATCCGCAGAACATCGCTCTTGAGTCGGATTTCACCAACTTTGCAAATGGAATTGACGGCTCGGATCAATTCATGAAGAGCGGAATTGCTTCAGCGCCGGAGTTTCTAATTCCGGACAATTTGAAAGGCGCGGGATACTGGGCTACGACCTGCCCACCCGCGATCCAAAAGCTGTATGGCGCGATTTGGTCAGAGGTTAGAATGTAGACATCGAGTCTTCGCAGCACGCCGGTACAGCAACCCGGCGTGCAATTTGCTCGCCAAATGCATACAATCAACAGCGCCCGGTTTCTCTCTTCCTCTCTTCCTGCGGGTTCGACTATATTTCAATGTATCGCTTGGCTAGCGTTCGTGGACAAAGGTTGACTGCGGAATCGGTTTTTGATTCAAGGCTTTCATTTGGAGGTAGCCTTGGGCGAAAGGGTCGGTTTGACGGACGAGGAATGGGCGGTGATCGGCCCGCTTCTTCCCCCCGAGCAAGGACGCGGATGCCGCCCTGCTCAGGACAATCGGCGCTATTTCGAAGGCATGATGTGGATGGCGCGCACGGGTGCGCAATGGCGGCACCTGCCTGATGAATACGGCAAGTGGAACAGCGTCTTTCGCCGATACCGACGCTGGGTCGAGACCGGTGTGTTCGAAGCAATGCTCGAAACGCTGGCAGAGATGGTCGAGCGGGATCGAAGCGCCGACATGATCGACAGCACAATTGTCCGGGCACATCATTGTGCGGTCGGCATAAAAAGGGGTCTCAGGAGACCGAGGCGCTTGGTCGATCGCGCGGCGGCTTCACCACCAAGCTCCATGCCCGCTGCGATGCGAAAGGTCGACCGCTCGGCTTCGTCCTGACGCCCGGGCAAACGCACGATACCCAAGGCTTTGCGCCGTTGTTCCGGATGATCTCCGATCGGATCGAGGCTTTCCTCGCCGACAGGGGTTACGACGCCGACGCCATTCGCGACGAAATCGCCAGTGCCAAGGTCGAGGCTGTCATCCCTTCAAAAAGCAACAGGCGCGAGCCGATCCCGCACGACAAAGCCAAATACAAATGGCGCAACCAGATCGAACGGCTCTTCAACAAGCTCAAGAACTGGCGGCGCGTTGCGACCCGCTATGACAAGACCAAGGAATCCTACCTCGGTTTCGTCGCAATTGCCGCAGTCAAACTATGGATACCCTTTGTCCACGAACGCTAATTGATTAGGTCTCTTAGACCTTAGGGTGGCCGTCACTGCCCAATGAATCTTAACTGAACTTTATCCCGGAGTCATTCGCTGGGGTTTGTCTTTGTCAGAGAGCGTATTTCGGCTCGTAATCTTCATTTCTTCCGAAGCGGAGCGGACAAGTCCTGCGTTGTTCGCCAATACATCATCTGGAAGTAGGGATGTCATCAACGATGCGGTTTCCTCCCATTAGCAGCCGCCCCGCTGGGCGCTAGGCGCTCGTTGCGCATGATTTGAAACGCGGTCGTCAAAAGCCTGTGCGCAATAACGCCACGCGCATTAATCGTCCTTCGAAGACCGGCGGACGGCCATCAGTCGCTATCCACAGCGTCGGACCGGTTTTGCGTCTGTTAATCTCGGAACAGGTTCACCCGGTACCTTCATAAATACGTCGGGGCGCTGCGGCTTTTGCCAGGATTGAGCGAACTAATGAGTCTCGTCTTAACTCGACGATAATTATTCCATGTTATAAAAAGAGCGTGGACGCCGGAAGCGAATACGACAGGTCGTGCACCTGGAAACGGACGCGCCTTGTTCCATGCAACGGCCTTGTATTGATCCGTGACTATCGATGTCACAAGTAGATGCGCAATTTTATTCCTTCGGTGCACGCAACGGCTGTCCTCCGCACGATTGGCAAACAAGACGTGCTGGTCGACCGGTGTGCGGAGAATGCTAGACTTGGTTTGACTGAAACTCTCGCTCATTAGATTGGGGTGGTTACAAAAATGCGCACGAAACGGTCTCTTGCTTTGAAGCTAATCGCTGTTACTGCTGCCGCGATAGCCCTAGTCTTAGTATTATCAAATGCTATCCTTGTTTTGGTTACGAAGAGCCGGATAGAGCATCTGACCGTCCAGCAGGCTAAACTCGAAGCTGCAAAATTGGCAAATGACATTTCAGCGGAAATGACAGCGTTATCGGCTCCGACATCCACGATGGCAGCTTTGATCGGCCAAGGCAGAGAAAAAGACTATCTTGATCGTGCTGCGGTGATCGACATGCTACGTGCTACAGCGCAAGCCACTATCGTTTTCAGCAGCTGGTTCATGGAAGAGCCCAACGCTTTTGACGGAAAGGCGGCAGAGTTCAAGGGAAACACGACGCTTGGATCAGCAAGTAATGGCGCGTTTTCGCCTACGTGGACAAAGCCCGGCGGGACTCTATCGATGGCACCAGTCGCCCTCGATTATAGCGCTGAATACTACCACGTAGCTTCCAAGTCCCGGCAGGGCCACCTAACGGAGCCCTACGTTTGGGTCGACGCGCAAGGATCTTTCCTCTTATCCACGATCTCGTATCCAGTCGTCAGTGCAGATCGCCTTATTGGTGTGACTGGTATGGACGTAGACCTAACGGCGCTATCCGCCAAGCTTGGCGCACAAAGGCCATTCGGGTCAGGGCGAGTATATGTTATTTCCCAGGCAAAACGGTGGATCGTAGCGCCCAGTGCGGACCAAACAACAAAGAATTATGATGGACTAGGCCAAAAGGAACTGTCCGAGGCGATCACCGAGCAGAAAACTGGAATTGTAGAAGACGTTGAGGTCGATGGGGTCAATTACACCCGCGTCCTACTTCCTTTCGAAGTGCCGCATTTGAATGTCCGGTGGGTTGTCTGCGTCGACGTTCCGACTTCGGTAATTGCCTCTGCGGTGAACGAACAAATTACCTTAATGGTCTCGGCAGGCTTTTTTGTAGTATTTATAATAGCGCTCGTCTTATTTGTTACGACAAGAATAATGCTTGCCCGTCCAATTGGGCGTTTGGTCAAAGTTGTGGAAGCGTTGGCCGTTGGGAACTATAGTGAATCAACCAAAGATACACGTCGATCGGATGAGATGGGAGCGGTCGCAACCGCGTTGGAAAAGCTACGCCATGCCCTCATCCAAGGAGAGCGTGCGGAAACAGAGGCGACTAATGTGAGAGAGGCAAACGCGCGTGAGCGCGCTACCGCCGAGGCCGCTCGCGCGGACGCGCTTGAAGAACAGCGCCTCGTAGTGCGTGTGGTCGGGGAAGCGTTGAAGGACCTTGCGCAGGGTAACCTTACCTGCCGAATTCGGGAAGAGTTCCGAGGTGAATATGCCGAGCTCAGGGTCAACTTCAACTCGGCTTTGTCCAGCTTAGAAGAGACAATCCGCGTGGTTGGCAGGGGCGTAAGTCATATCAACGCAGGGATAGAGGAGATTAGCTCAAGTGCGACCGACTTGGCGCGACGGACTGAAATGCAAGCGGCAGGCTTAGAAGAATCCGCCGCCGCGATGGCAGAACTTACGGAACAGGTCCAAGCAAGCGCGACGAGAGCTTCCGCTGCTGCGTCAAGCGTCAGCGCTGCCACCAAGGATGCAGTTGCGACTGGCGATATTGTCGAGTGCGCGGTCCAGTCGATGGAGAGCATTAGCCAATCGTCGCTGGAGATTACCCGTATCACAGGCGTCATTGATGAGATCGCATTCCAAACAAATCTCCTTGCCCTGAATGCTGGCGTAGAGGCGGCACGTGCGGGTGAGGCTGGGAAAGGCTTTGCCGTCGTCGCTCAGGAAGTACGTGAACTAGCCCAACGGTCAGCTGCAGCAGCGAAGGACATCAAAGTGCTGATTAATTCGTCTGCGATGCAGGTACAAGAGGGGGTCGGACTTGTCGGAGAAGCCGGCCGCGCTTTGAGCAGGATCACAGCGCAGATCACAGCAATAAATGAGAATGTAAGGCAAATCTCTGTGGTAGCGGACGAGCAATCCGTTGGCCTGAAAAGTATCAGTAGCTCGATAAACCAGATGGATCAGGTTACACAGCAAAATGCAGCCATGGTTGAGGAAACGACTGCGGCAAGTGTATCGCTTCGAGATGAAGCGCGCCTCTTGAGTGAAGCGGTAAATCGTTTCAATTTCTCTGAAAATCGCGGCAAGGAAGAACAAATCCCGCAGCGTCGTGTGGCTTGAGTTCTCGCCGGTTCGCATGGTTTCAGATACAAGTCCGGTCGCGCTACGGTGCAAGTTTTTCACGGGGCGAGGGTCACCAGCTTGACATCTGGAATTGCCCCTTGAAACTGAAGTGCCTCAATTAGACCGGACAGTCGGCATAAGCAGTAAGCACAGGCTTGAGGACAAGCTTATGTCTACCGACTGTCGACGCATGGAGTGATCACCGTCAATCGGCGCGGAATGTTGACCCCTTATCGGCGTCCAATCTTGGGTCTGACGCAATCTCGATGACATCAGGGCGCTCCGACGATCCGTGCCTCAAGCAGATCGAGTTTCCCGCGCCCGTACATTTGCCGTTTGATGAGCTTGAGCTTTGTGATCTGGCCTTCTGTCTGACCGTTCGACCACTGGGAGGTTATGGCATTCTGGATTGCCGCTCGGTCTCGGATAACGCCATTCGCGAATGATGCGACCAGGCTTTTCGCCGCGCGTTCGATCCAGGCCTCCAGATCACCGGAGGACTTGCGGCGCAACATGCCGTGGAAGCTCTCGACGACGTCCCTGGCCTCTACAAGGTCTGGCAGCCTCTCTTCGATGGCGGCAACCGTCATCGTTTGAGCCTTGGTCAGGTTGTTGCGGTCGATGGTCATCAGGCGAACGACGGTGCGCGCGGCGGGAGCATAGCCGAGTCCGCTTTCAGCCTTTTCTGCTCGCCTTCGTCTCGTTGCCCATTCGGTGACAACACGCAGGCCTCCGCCAAAACCGGCCAGTCGAAGCTGCCGCCACAGTTCGGCGCCATTACGCAATCCAGCATCCCATTGCGCTTCAAGCCAAGGCAGGTGCGGTTCGAGAGAGGTTTGCCGGACCCGGAAGATGTCGGTCCGCTGACCACGAACGACACTGCGGACCAGCTTTCGGCTATGCCCAGTTCGGCGCACGATTTCCTTGATGGAGACACCATCAGCGACGAACCCGCGGATTACGGCATTTGCCTCTTCACGCCGCAGATATCCCTCGTATTGCAGCCGCTCAGCGGCAGTCAGCAGTTTCGGATTTACGGTTGCAGTGCCGATCGCCATCCGGACCTGCCGCATCGATTTACGAACAGCGTCGAGAAAAGCGTGGCTGGCGTTTTCCATCAGATGCCAACGGTCGGCGACCTGATCTGCGTGTGGGAGAGCTCGTGCGACGGCCTTCGCATATCCACCGCCACGGTCTCTTGCGACGATCTCGATCTGGGGCTGCTGGATCAGCCAGGCCTCGGCGGTCGCCTGTTCCCTGTCGGGCAACAATGCGATTGCCCTTCGGCGTTCAAGATCGCAAATGATGGTGCCGTATCGATGATTGCGTCGCCAGGCCCAGTCATCAATGCCGATGACGCTCGGTGGTATCGGCGCAGGACGGTCGTATCGGCGAACGGTTCGCAGCAGCGTGTCATTGCTCACCGGGAATCCGAGACGATCTGCAAATCGGGCCGCCGGGCGACCACCCATTGCGAGAGCAAGATGGCGAACCAGACAGTCCAGGCGTGCTGTACGGCGAGCCATGGGGCGAATTACGTCGTCACCAAAGCGCTCGGCGAAAATCTTTCGGCGGCAATTGCCGGCACTACAGACGAAGCGTCTGACAGTCAGGTGCAGCTCGATCCGCCGACCCGCACACGGCAGGTCGACAAGCCTCCGAGGATAGCGACTATGAATGCGCCGGGAGACGATTCCACAGTGGGGGCATCTACATTGTTCTGACCGGCCAGATGCTACGACAACAATCGCGCCGGCCGCATCGTGCACTGCTTCAACGTTGAATTCGGCCGGGATCAGATCGGAAAGTCGAAATCGGGTCCGCATGGCGGTGATTCTCCAGAGAAAACCACGCCAATTGAAGCCTAAACATCATCGAGATTGAGTCAGAGCCAATATTCCACGCCGAAACACAGTGATCACTGGCGACGTCCTGGTACGGGGGTGGACAACCGAGCAGAAGCTGCAGATTATCATGGGGAGTTTGGAGTTAAGCGATACGGTTTCGTCGGCCGCCCGGCGTCATGGAGTTGCGCCACGCCTTCTGTATCGAGGGCAGACTTCTCAGTGAGTGAGGAACGGCTGTCTTAGATTACGATGAGCCGGTCGTCGGCAATTCTGCGGTCAGGAAGTTCGAGGAGCGCGTTCCCGAGTTGGAGCACATGCTGGGCCGCAAGGATGGAGGTCGAGGTTCTCCGCGACGCTTTTTCACAGGTTCAAAAAATAGCGGCAGCTCTCGTTGCCGAAGCATGGTGCCGATGAAGACCGTCGCGGACGTTCTCAAGGTATCCCGCTCCAATGTTACTGAGCTTCTGAAGGCAGATCAAAGCCGCGCCGGCCGTATAAGGCTGAGGATGTCGAGCTTCTGTCAGCCCTCCGCAGGCTCGTCGACGCCAGGCCCACCTATCGCTAACGGCGGAGAGCCGCGCTGCTCAATCGCGAAAGGCGAGTCGCCGATCAGCCGGTCGTCAACCCCAAGCGAGTCCACCGGATCAGGAGCAATAACGCCATGCTGCTGGAGAAGCACACCACCGTTCGCAATGGCCGCGTCCACGATGGCTTTGCCATGGTGATACGCTCGAACTTTCGCTGGTGCTCGGACTCGCTAAGCTCACCTGCTGGAACGGCGACGTCATCAGCTTGGCGTTCATTATCGACGCCCTCGGCCGCGAGATCATAGCCTGGACGACTGTCGTCAATGCCCGGATATCCGTCTCCGATGCGCGGGACATGATGCTGGAGACCGTCGAGAAGCGCTTCGGCGCAACGCGACACCACAAGCCATCGGACATCTGCCCGACAACGACAGAGCGTACACTGCAAAGGAGACAAGCTTACTGCTCAAGCTGTGAACCCGATGCCAACGAAATCCATCCTCATTCCGCGCTCAAAATATCATCCCTCGGCAGTTATCAGGGCAGCTGACTATCCGGGGAGACGAGGCGTACTCCAGCAGTGTAAAAAAAAACGCATTGAATGTTTAAAAAATTGGACATAGATTGCGTCCATTGCCCTTTGAGCAAGATTCAATAGAGGGTACAGGGCAGCCTAGTGTCTAATCGTCAGGAACGTCTGTCGACGGAAAAGCCGTGGCTTTTCCCAACGCGGAGTTGTGCGCTGCTTAGCGCGGGAAATGGGAGCAACTCAATTGGAAACACAAGCAGGAATCGCTTCGGGGCCGGCGATCGCGCGAAATGCGCTCGCGATCGAGCATAGGTCAATCGACTATGTTCCCCTGTCGGAAAGACATGGGCGGCTTTCGGACCAAGCAACGATTTGGTTTGCCGGGAGTGCACAACTTTTGAGCCTCGCGACAGGTGCGATCGGCATCACTTTGGGCCTCAATCTTACCTGGACGTTGATCGGCTTACTCCTTGGCACCATCCTTGGGACGATCCCGGTTGCAGCACATGCAAGCCAAGGCCCACATCTCGGGCTCCCGCAAATGGTGCAGACGCGTCCCCAGTTTGGCCGTTACGGAGCCATCTTCATCTGGCTGGTAGCCGTCATGGTCTACTGGGGCTACGTTGTGCTAAACGTTAATCTCATGGGGGCTACATCGGAACAACTCGGTCTCGGTTCCGCGAGCACTTCGGGAATCTTGCTTGGGATTATATCTGTCGTCTTCGCTATATTCGGTTACCATTGGCTTCATGTCGGTCAGCGCTACACGACAGTCGTGCTCTTGGTTGCTCTGGCGACCTTCACATTCGGCATCGTGTTTGGAGTCGGTTTCCCCCCAGAGCAAACGAGACTTTCCGGTACGTTCCAGTTCACGCCATTCTTGATGGTGGTTTCGGCATCGCTCGCATACCAGCTTTCATGGGCCTTCTTCGTCTCCGACTACTCTCGGTACATGCCGCCCACCACAAGCCATCGGTCCATCATATTCTACACAGCGTTCGGTGCGGGTGCTGGTGTCTTCGCAATGGAGGCGGTTGGGGCCGTTGGGGCGGCTCTCTACCCGAATGACAGCTTAACTCTTGCCCTTCAGGAATCCGGCAACCAGATCATGCCTGGTTTTGGCGCAGTGCTTCTCGTCGTGGGTGGAACAGCTCTTTTGATATTTAACGGAATGTGCGTCTACGGCGGGGCGCTCACCTTAATCACCGCGATGGACAGCGTCGTTGAGACATCACCGACGCGTAGCCTGCGAATTAAAACCATTGCCGTGATCGGCGTGACGGCAACCATCGTCGGCGTTCTGCTCCCGACGGATTTCATCAATACGACCTTCTATACAATTCTTGCGGTGTTGGCATACCTGATGGCACCATGGACCGCAGTAAATCTTGTCGACTATTTTATCGTGCGGAAGGGACGCTACTCGATCACTGAAATCTTCAATCCGAACGGAATTTACGGCAACTGGAACTGGCGTGGAATTGCTGCGTATACGCTTGCGTTTATCTCAATGATTCCGTTCATGTACCTGTCGTTCTACCAGGGACCAGTCGCGACATATCTCGGTGGCGTCGATTTCGCCTTCTTCGTCGGTATCCCGGTGGGTGGGGTGCTTTACTGGCTCTTCTGCTTGAATCTCGACTTGAAGCAGGAACTTGCTACTGTTGCAGTTGCCGACAAGCATCTCGATGCCTATGCGAAACCGATAGTTTGATGGCAACCCCTTGACTACCGAAAAGAACCGCGAGGATGGCAGGCGGGGCCTGTTCTCGCGGTTCAATCTTTAGCCCGGCGCGTAAAAATACGCATACGGTTACTGCTACTTTCTCGGCTTGCTAGTTTCAACAATCATTTATGCCACACGCATTTGATGGTTCAAAGCGGGTTTGTTAGATCATTGGTGGGGTGACAGCGCATGCGACGACGGCGACACTCTTGCCTACGTTCTTTAGTCTGTACGGTTGGGCCCCAAAAATATGAAAGCCGCCGCCAGCTTCAATGCGTCGAGTGCCTACCTCGGTCTCCAGCTCGACCGTTCCCTTCAAGATGCAGGCCGCGGTCTCACCGTCGTGTTTGATTGCTACTTTTCCCGTGTCCGTACCCGGCGAGTAATGTTCGACGAACATTTGCAGCTTCTTGTCACGCCGTTCGCCTCCCAGCACCCGCATATCGACCTTACCTCGCGATACCACCGCAAGGTCCTGCGCATCGTAAACCAATACATTCTGTTTTGAGATTGGGAGCGCAAAGAAGTCCGCCATCGATATCGGAATCGCGTTCAATATTCGGTGCAGGGAAGCCAGCGAAGGGGCGTGAGAGTCAGCTTCGATCAGCGACACCGTGGAATTAGTCACACCCGCACGCTTCGCCAGTTCCCGCTGAGAAAGGCCGGCCTCTTCACGAATGGCCTTAAGGCGTGCCCCCACAGCAAGCTCCGCTGCGTCATTTTTCGGTCGTTGTTTTCCGACGATGGACTCCTCCTCGTCCGGGCCCGAAGCTTCTTTTAATCTCACAACTATCTCCATCACATCATGTCATGGCATCTATATAAGGTGATGCCAAACATTGAAAGTTGAGCGTTCAAAAAATTAAACGCGTGACGAGATGCTCAGTCGGCTCAACTTGCCGTTTGCGAACATCAGTGGCTCCATCAGCCTCCCGAGGTCGGTGTGAAAAATGTTGAAGTGTTAAAAAAATCATATTGCTTGTGCAAAAAAATTCAACTACGCATTCGTATCAAGTCATAAAATAGGAACTCCATGTGAACCCTCTCAATCAGGGACGGCTTTCTGGTGGATCGGCAGTCGTTTTGGACGTTTACCACCGTGCAGCGATCAGCAAACCAGCGCCGTTCTGAGCGCTCCTGCGATCCGATAGCGTACTCTCAACCTGCAGTTTCTCTACCTTTAGGAGGTGAGTTAGGTCGTTTCACCAAGTTCCTGGAAGGAGCCGTCCTGATGAGAATGACGAGAAGCCAATTCCTGAAGCTGATTGCGGCGGCAACAATCGCCGCGGCCGTCCCTACATTAGGGTTCGCACGAGACGCGAAAAGGCAAATCTTCGTGACCTGGGGTGATTTGGCGCCCTTTGGAATGACGAAGCCGGACGGACGTTCTACGGGGTCGAGAGCGATCTTATCCAGGAGTTGGCTAAGCGGAAAGTTCGACTACGAAATCCGCCATATGGCTTGGGATGGTATGATGCAGCGGCGCGTTGATAGTCTTCCAGCTTACACTGAGCTGGCGGGAGGGGTGACTGGGGCGAACACTCTTCAATTTACACAATAGGACTTCGAGTTTGGCTCATTCATTGGATTTTCAGAACTTCTCTGAGGCGCGCGCGATAGCTAAGCGCCAGCTTCCGAAAGGGATATTCGAATACATCGACAGGGGCGCGGAAGACGAGACGGCGTTGGCCTCGAACCGTACCGCTTTCGATGAGGTCAAAATCCGACCGCATGTGCTGAAGGGGAACGCAACACCGCGCTCTACCAATATCACGCTTTTCGGCACCGAATACGCGTCACCACTCGTCGTCACTCCGACCGCCTTTGCGGGCTTGGTACGATACCAGGGCGAATTGGAACTCGCCAAAGCGGCTGCGAGATTTGGCATTCCCTATTGTGCTGCAACGGAGGCGATCTCATCCGTGGAGGAGATCGCAGACGCTACTCCCGCGCCCGTTTGGTTTCAGCTCTACTTATGGAATAAAGCACAGGCGTCGTACGACCTTATGGACAGAGCTTGGGCTAAGGGAGCGCGCACCCTCGTCCTGACTGCTGACACAGCAGTGATGCCCAAGCGTGAATTTAACCGCCGAAACGGATTTGATATCCCGTTCCGGTTCTCGTCTAGGAATGTATGGGATGTGGCAAACCATCCAGGTTGGGCCGTTCGCGTATTGATTCGATATCTGTTGACTAGTGGGATGCCCAACTTCGCGAATTATCCTGTTGAATACCGAAAAAGTCTTCTTAAGCGAGGGGGAGGGCCGTCTCTCGATTTGATGCCAGACATGAGCTGGGAGCACGTACGAGAGGTGCGGGCTCGTTGGAAGGGCAACTTGGTCGTGAAGGGCGTCCTTCGCACCGAAGATGCGCTGCAGGCAAAGGACGCTGGCGCGGACGGCATCGTTGTCTCCAACCACGGTGGTCGTATGTTCGACAGCGCAGTGTCACCAATTGCCGTGCTCCGCGAAATTGCCGACGAGGTGGGTCACGAAGTTACGGTACTCGCAGACAGCTCGGTTCGACGAGGAAGTGATGTTTTCAAGCTCATCGCCTCTGGCGCGAAGGCGGTCCTTGTTGGTCGAAGCATGCTCTACGGCACCGCCGCCGCGGGAGAGGAGGGCGCCGTGCAGATGATGAAAATTCTATCAGACGAACTTGCCATGACGATGGACCTCAGTGGCTGCCGATCGCTGGCTGAGATAGGCGAGCACCTGTTGCATCGTTCCTGATTGAGCATGCCCAAACCCATCCGCGTTGTTACGGAGAAAAATTTTAACAGCAATAGCCGTGCGATCGCCCTAGCAGGCTATTGAAGAAGTCTCCCGTTTGGTCTTTAGGATAGCCTCGTCGCCATTGTGATAGGCGAAAGTGATCTCGATCGTACTCTCGTCGAGCAATTCGGCAGGTCCGTCACCCGAGACTTCGTCCATTTGGTCGCATCCTGCCCATGTGAAGGAGACCATGGACGTGCTGTAGCCGAGTTCGAGGCCCGCTTGCATCGCACCGAAGGCGATTTCGCCATGACCGTTGGCCCTGATGGTGATTGTGGCGGGCTCGACCAGGTCGAGATAATCCCGACCCCACAGATCGGCCTCGACGATCCGCCAGCGGCCGATCAGGCGGCAGTTTCTGGCCGCGCTCATGACAGCATCGCTATCAGCTTCGGTAGCCGTACCAGATTGTAAGCGGCGGCCGCGAAGGTGAAGGCCCATCCGACGCGGTCGCGGCCACGGAACTTCGTCTTGTCCTGCCCCGCGACGGTCTCGATCCAGCCGAACGCCTCCTCGATGCGCTTACGGATGCGCAAGCTGACCCCATAGCCGGAATGGCGCGTCGTGCGACCGTCGATGGCCGAGCGGCGACCATTAATATTCTGCGCCACATGGGGCGTCACCTTCATCGACCGCAAATCTTGGACGAAGTCCTTTGTGTCATAGGCCTTGTCGGCACCCAGCGTGATCGCTTGTGTCCGATCAGCGAAAGGTTCGATCATGTGCAGCGCCGCTGCCCGTTCAGCATATCCGCTGGCCTCAGTCAGATAGGCATCGACCAGCAGCCCTTGGCGATTTTCCATCAGCCCATGCCCCATGAAGCACAGCTTGGCCTCCTTGCCTTTGCCCTTCTTATAAAGTCTTGCGTCTGGGTCGGTCGTTGAAGCATGCATCTCGTTGGAACGCTTTTCGCCATGAAAGTCTGCTTCGACATTCCGACCACCTGCATTCGAAGGTGGTTCGCCATGATCTCCCCTTTGGGCCGTCCTTCGGCTTGAAGCTCTTGATCGACGCCCAGGCTTCGATCAGCGTGCCATCGACAGAGAAGTGGTCTGTAGACAGCAACCGCTTTACCTTGGGCTGCGAAAGGATCGCACTGAGGAACTTCGCGGCGATGTCGCCTTCCAGCAACCGGTCGCGGTTCTTCGAAAACACCGAATGGTCCCAAGCTGGATCGTCAATGCCAATGCCGACGAACCAGCGGAACAGAAGGTCGTATTCCAGCCGCTCCATCAAAAGCCGCTCCGAGCGGATCGAATAGAAGGCTTGCAAAAGCATGGCGCGCAGAAGCTTCTCAGGCGCAATCGATGGCCGCCCGATCGGCGAATAGAGCGCTGCAAACTCCCGTTCCAAGAAAACCAGAGCGTCGTTCACGATCTGCCGGATTGCCCGCAGCGGATGATCACGACGAACTCGATCCTCCAGATCGACATAGCTGAAGAGTTCACCCGTCCTCACATCGCCGCCGCGCATGCATCACTCCAAAACTCGACGAAGCGAGTGAATCACGGCGAAAGCCTCCAGGCCAGCTTCTTTTTCAACAGCCTGCTAGAGCGCGTCCGGGTATCGATGAATCGATTGTGATGTGACGTGCCGGCTGGTTTCTGATTCAACATCCGCTTTGACGGATGTTGGTGATGGCCAGAGCGCTGAGCAGGGGTGTAGGTTACGTGTCTTGAAACCTGCGGATGACGGGGCATCGGCCCGGCAGGCGGCGGCCCGTTTCGGCGTCGGGGTATCGAGCGCGATCCGCTGGATCGCACGGGCGAAGATCAGCGAACTGACACCGCGGCCCCAAGGGTGACGGCGCGGCTAAGGCCGCCGGTGTGCGCGACGCCACGGAAGCGACAGGCGCAGGCTGCTCTACCTGCCGCCTTACAGTCCCAACTTTAACCCCATCGAAAACGCATGCGCAAAGCTCAAGGCATTGATGCGGTCAAGGGCCGAACAAACCATCCCCGCTCTCTGGAAAGCCGCCAGTTCCATCATCGAACTCTTTACGCCGGCCGAATGCGTAAACTGCTTCAGGACAGCCGGATATGAACCGGATTAAACCCGACGTGCTCCAGTCATATGCTCGACGACGCTGCATACGAACGGGCCGTCATGCTTCATGCAAGCTTAGTCGAAGTTGGCAAGCCGCTCTCGTTTATCAAAAGCGCACATACTGTGACAAACGTCGCCCGGACCTCGTCGCGTCTGGCTTCGCGACAATCGTGATTTGACCCTATCAGTGGGGCCTTCTCCGCGAGTTTTGAAGGCGTTTCGGGCATTCCTGTGGTCGGCCGCAGTGATGCGGCCGACCTTTCGATTTCACTCGGATTTCGCCCGTTCGAAACTCTCCGCATCTGGGTAGGGGAACCACCAGAAGTCCTGCGGGGCGGCCTCTGGATCCATCACCACGTACTTCGAGGACTGGAACTGCGCTAGGCCTTCTGGGCCGAGCTGCCGGCCGATACCTGACAGCTTACGTCCGCCAAAGGGGAGCGCGTCGTTGTCAAGGATCGGCGCATTGATCCAGACCATACCTGCTTCAATCTCGTTGACCGCTCGCATCATCTCGCCCATATCGCGGGAGTAGAGGTTAGACCCAAGGCCGAACTCGGAACGGTTCGCGAGTTCAAGTGCTTCATCGAAATCTTTCACGCGACAGATGGGCGCGACGGGACCGAAAGATTCTCCGTTGAGGATTTCTGACTTTGGATCCACATTCGTCAGGACTGCTGGCTCGATGAACCAGCCGTGATTGAGTCCATTGGGGCGTCCGCCACCGGTGGCGAAAATTGCGCCTTCATGACGCGCGCGCGCGAGAAGCGACTCGAAGCGGTCTCGCTGGCGGTGCGTCGCCATTGGGCCGATGTCAACATTTTCGAGGCCGTTGCCAATGCGAAGCTTTTTCGTTTCAGCGACCAGTCGTTCGACGAACTCGTCGTGAATGCTGTCATGAACGTAGAATCGTTCTGCCGATGTACAAACTTGGCCGCAGTTGAGGTAAGCAGCGAAGGCAGCCGCCCGCACAGCGATATCTAAAGGAGCGGAAGGCATGACGATGAAGGGGTCGTTGCCGGATGCCTCAATCAGAGCGGGTTTGAAGGTTTCGGCGCAAACCCTCAGAATTTCCTGCGCGATCGGCACAGAGCCAGTGTACGCGATGCAATGGGTCTTTTTGCTTCGGACGAGGTGTTGAGCGACACGCGGGCCGCCGGTAACGACTTGCACCAGACCCTTGGGCAGTTCGCTGAACACTTCCATGAATTTTAGAGTAGTAATGCTTGTCTGCTCATGCGGCTTGATGATGACGGAATTGCCTGCAGCGAGTGCGGCCGCCAGTTCCCAGCAAAGGAGGACAAGCGGGAAGTTGAAGGGAAGAATGATAACGACAGTTCCCAACGGTTCCTTGATCGAGAAGTGGAACTGGCCCGGAACAGTCGATCCAGCGATTCTGCCGCTCTCGTTGCGCCCAAGTTCGGCATAGTAGTCGATCGCGGTAGCGCACCACGATGTTTCGTCGACGGCTTCCTTGAACGGCTTACCTTCCTCACGGGTCATGAAATAGCCATATACAGCCTTATCGCGACGGATCTTTGCCGCGACTTCGTGAAGGGCCGTAGAGCGAGTGCGTGAATCTATGGCCAACCACGCCTTCCTCGCGGAGTTTGCGATGTCGATCACATTCTCGAGTTCGTCGTCCGTGGCATCCGCGATTTCAGCAATGCGATCTTCAGTGGCCGGGTCGATGACCGAGATTCTATTGGTTGCGGCGCTCTTCAAATAGCGTCCGTCGACAAACAACGTGCCTGAAAGGCGGTCGAACTCTTGGTGGATTGGCATGTCTTCTCCTTGTCGGCGCACACCCGGTACTCGGGCAGCTAGAAAGTCTGGTTGCTGGTTCCAAATCTTGTGGTCGGATCCAGAGATCGGGGCGATGCTGGAGCGCTCGAGGTGTGTAGGCCGGTGGCTCGTGGTGATAGGATCTTTCAGCCGGAGAGCAAGGCATCGCGAAATGCTTTCGATCCCATTTGCCGCGCGCCTTTTCGCAACCGGGGAAAGGGCACGACTTAGCCCTCCGACGCTCATCCTTCGAAGTACGTCGATCCCACCGTCCTCAATGAAATTGTTCGCTGCCGCGTCCCCGATTGTTGTGTGAAGCGGCCACCCAACGAACGCAACGCTATGTCAAAAATATTCAACATTCAATACGTTTTTTCAAACGGTGCGCGTGGACGGTTTTTTTCGCGAAATCAAAGAGCTCGCTCGATAAACTATGTGACCAAACTAAAAAGCGCGATCGCAGATCGTAGATCGCACGATTGACATTCTCTGAAAATTGCCGTCACAAATCACCCCATCGCGACGGAACGCCCGATTGCGAGGAGGAGAAATCAGATCTTTTAGGATGGAGACGAGTCACATGGCGCTGACCAAGCTCACGACGTACGGCCTATACACGGCCACCACAACGCCCCTGACCCCCGACGGAAGATTGAACACACGCGCCATTTCGGAGCAGATCGAAACTCAGTTGCAAGCCGGTATCGCTGGGATCGTTGCAATTGGCGGGACAGGCGAAGGAGCTGCCTTGTCCTTTGCTGAACGTGTTGAAGTTGTTGGAGTGACAGTTGAGGCTGTCGGCGGAAGGGTGCCGGTGCTTGCGGGCGTTATCACTCCTGGATTGCCCGACACTCTGGCACTCGGTCGCGCTTGCTTGGAGGCGGGGGCAAACGGACTGATGGTCATCACCCCCTTCGGTACGGCCCCCAGCCAAGCTGGCATTCGGGACTACTACAAGGCAGTTGCCGACGGCGTTGGCCAAGCCGTGATGCTTTACGAGATCCCTTATCTTACTCTCGTTTCACTCGAACCGGAGACCGTATGCGACATCGTGGCGGACGGTTCTGTCTTCGCAATGAAGGCATCGAACCCAGACCAGACCACCTTCACCAGGGTCGTCGAGTTGGTCGGGGAGCACATCGCGGTAATGTCCGGGGATGAGCACTTATTCGCAGCCCAGATCGCGCTTGGTGCCGTTGGAGGCGTACTGGCCTCTACGAACGTTCTACCGCGTACGTGGGTTCAGATCTTCGACACCGCACGGGCAGGCGATCTTAAGACTGCGCAGGGGCAGATCGGACGTATCCGGAACTTCCTTCTCAGCGTTTACGCGGAGCCCAATCCGGGCCCGATGAAGGCTGCTCAGACCCTTGCGGGCTTTGAGGCTGGCCCCGTCCGCCTGCCAAATAGGGCGCCTAGCACGGCGCTCGTTGAAGAGATGCGCACGCAGTTGGCAGATCTGCTCGCATACGAACGGGGACTGACTGCTTAGTCCGGCAGATCCTCGCAATAAAGCGTTCGCCACCGGTGAAGGAGGCGCACGGGGAACCGAAACCAACTGGAGAGAATGAAATGAACCGAACTGCAAGTTATTTGAGTGCGACCTGCGCCGCAATCATCATGAGTGTCGGCATAGGATTTCACGCTGTGGCAGCGGAACCGTACTATGAAGTACCAGCAGACTACCCAGCTTGTACTGACGAGTCTTATGAAAACGCGATCGAGAACGGTGTGAAGCTTGGCGTGGCTGCGGCTATGCCCTGGTCCGGTATCGACCCGGCGTCGGGCAAGGCCGTAGGAATCGACGTGGAGCTACACGCAGAAGTCCTCAAGCACATGGGTATCACAAAGATCACCTATGAGGCGGGCGCGTTCAACTCGCTCATTCCGTCGATGCTTTCTAACCGTATCGATATGGTCGTAACCGACCTACACGTAACCCCCGAACGTTCGAAGACTATCGCTTTCAGTGGTCCGGTTTGGTGGTATGGCCCCGCTGTCGTTGTCCAAGCGGGGAACCCAAAGAACGTGAAGAGCTTCGAAGATCTTGCGACCGTTCGCGTCGGGGTTCTTCTTGGTACCGGTACTGACGAATACCTGAAAAAGGTCGGTATCGAAGCCACGCGCTTCCAAAGCTATGCGGAAGAGTTCGCTGCCATCCAGCAGGACAAGGTCGACGTAGTCGTTGAGTACGATCTCCTGGCCGCCGAGTTTAAGAAGGCCAATCCCGACGCGAACGTCGAATCCCTCGCGAGCTTCCCGATCCCGGACGATCTTTTGAAGAACGGCTACGGTTATGCCCGCTTTGGTTTCCGCAAGGAGGATTGCAGCTTCCGTGCCGCCTTCAATCAGGCTTTGGCGGAAGCCAGAGCTTCGGGCGCCATGTCAGAGGTCCTTCGCAGGAATGGGCTTTCGGATCGCAATCTCTTCTACTTCCCGCTGCAAGTGAACTGATTAAGGAGCGACTGCGTCACTGGTCGATCCTAAATCGGCCGGTGACCATCGGCGAAGAACACGATGGAACTCTTGAACTTAGACGTGATCCGGTCATACGGATATGTACTGTTGCAAGGGCTAGGAAATACGATTTTGCTCACGCTGATCGTTATAGTCCTGGCCGGCGTTCTGGCCATTCCGCTGGCGCTCGTTCGGACCTCGCGCCTCTGGCTCGTCCGCCTGCCCTTCGAAGCGTTGGTGGAGATTATTCGCGGCACACCTCTGATTTTGCAGTTGTTCTACGTGTACTACGTTCTTCCGGCTGCCGGCGTTCAGCTTGATCCGTTCGCCGCAGCGGTTGTGGCATTGACGGTGAACTACACGGCATATCTCAGCGAGGTCTACCGCGGTGGCATAAAATCCATTCCTGACGGACAGCGTAATGCGGCGGCCGCCCTGGGCATGACCCCGGCCAAGGCGTTCATCAGAATTATTCTGCCTCAAGCTTTCAAGGTTGTGACTCCCACGCTAGGCAATTACTTCATCGCGCTCTTCAAGGACACGGCCCTTGCGTCCGTCGTGACCGTCAATGAGTTGCTCTATACCGGCAACCTCGTGTCGTCCTCCACGTATCAATATTTCACGGTCTATACGGTAACCGGGATCCTCTATTTCGTGGCTGGTTTCCCTGCTGCCTTGTTCGTCCGATATCTGGAGCGACGCATGCATACAAAGCGCCGTGTGAGATCGGCCCCGTCGAAGCCAAATCTGGTCGATTCAATAGAAGCTAGGGGTTCCAGCCGATGATCCTGTTAAACAATATCCACAAATCCTATGGATCCTTGGCCGTCGTCAACGGAGTGTCGCTTGCGATACGCAAGGGGGAAGTCGTCTGCCTGGTCGGCCCCTCCGGTAGCGGCAAGTCGACCTTGCTTCGCTGTGTCAACAATCTCGAAGCACTGACTGCCGGTGAGATCCGTCTCGACGGCGAGAGGGTTTATTACGATGAGATTCCCGAAGGGCTGAAGCCTCACAGCCAGACCCGCATCGCCAGGGTCCGCGCCCGTCTGGGAATGGTGTTCCAAGACTTCAATCTGTTTCCTCACATGACGGCGTTGCAGAACGTCATGGAGGGACCCGTCCAAGTGCTCGGGATCTCGAAGGCTGACGCCCGACAGCGGGCGATGGATCTTCTCACGCGGGTGGGGCTGGCCGAGAGGCATGACTATTACCCGGACGAACTTTCGGGTGGTCAGAAACAGCGGGTCGCAATCGCGCGGTCGCTCGCCATGAAACCTGAAGCCATGCTTTTCGACGAGCCGACCTCGGCGCTCGACCCCGAGCTCGTACACGAAGTTCTCTCGGTAATGCGCGAACTCCGCAACGAGGGAATGACGATGATCATCGCGACACACGAGATGAACTTCGCGCGCGAAGTGGCTGACCGCATTGTGTTTCTGGAAGGCGGCGTCATCATCGAGGATTCTCCTCCCGAGAAATTCTTCGACGTGTCCACTAGTGCCCGCAAGGAAAGCTTCCTGCGCAGCCTTACCCGCAGGTAGGGCGCGCTACCCTTGAACAAGTGGCCGTCGCTTTTGCCCATATCGCAGCGTTGGATGCCATCACTCCCTTGAAAGCCAATGACATGAAACTCGCCGAAAACATCAAAGAGAGGCTTGCCGCGATTCTTGGCGACCGGATCAGTGTTAATCCTTCCATAATCGAGCAGCACTCCCGCGGGGAGGGCCACTTGCCGTCGGCTCCTCCGGAAGCGGTGTGCTTCCCGGTTTCGACGAAGGAGGTGAGCGCAGTCCTGAAGATCTGCAACGAAGCCGGCGTTCCCGTTGTGCCCTGGGGAGCGGGCACATCCCTGGAGGGCAACGTCAATGCGCTGCGGGGCGGGGTATGCATCGACCTCAGCCGAATGAATGCTGTGCTTGCTGTCAACGCCGAGGATCTCGACGCGACGGTCGAACCCGGCGTGACACGTAAACAATTGAATTCCTATCTCCGGGATACGGGCCTTTTTTTCCCGGTCGATCCCGGCGCGGATGCGACGATCGGTGGGATGGCGGCTACGCGGGCATCCGGCACCAATGCCGTCAGATACGGCAACATGAAGGCGAATGTGCTGGCCCTAGAGGTGGTGCTTCCGAGTGGGGAGATCATTCGAACCGGCTCTCGTGCGCGGAAATCCGCCGCAGGCTACGACCTTACGAGCCTCTTCGTTGGCAGCGAAGGCACGCTCGGATTGATCACGGAAGTCACCATCAAGCTATATGGCCTTCCCGAAGTTATTGCATCTGGTGTGTCGAGCTTCCCAACCGTCGAAGGCGCGGTCACCTTGGTCACGGAAGCAGTACAGCTCGGCATTCCGCTTGCCCGAGTGGAGTTCCTTGATGAGCAGACCATTGTCGCGGTCAATCGCTTTTCCAAGCTCGAGCTCAATGTCGCGCCAACGCTGTTCTTCGAATTTCACGGCTCAACCGCGTCGGTCGATGATCAGATTGCTCAGATCTCCGAACTGGTCGCGTCACACGGTGGATCAAAATTGGAGTCCTCGACCGACATCGAGGAGCGCAATAAGCTATGGCACGCAAGGCACGAGGCGCATTATGCTCTCCTCGCGATGCGCCCCAACGCACGCGTGTACGGTACCGATTCCTGCGTTCCGATCTCTAAACTCTCTGAAATCATTCGGCTGACACGCGAAGACCTGGAACGCGTGCCGTTCTTTGTGAGCGTTATCGGCCACGTCGGTGATGGAAACTTCCACCTTGGCATGGTCATCGACCCGGAGGTTCACTCTGAATTTGAATTAGCCGAGGAGATTCATGATCGGCTTATCGAACGAACGCTCGCTCTCGGTGGCACATGCAGCGGCGAGCATGGGATCGGATATGGCAAGACCAGGTATATGGAATGGGAGCACAAAAATGCTATCGGAACCATGTGGACCTTGAAGAGGGCACTCGACCCAAACAACATTATGAATCCGGGGAAAGTACTTCCTTAGGCACGGCCGCGATCACCGAGTCGGCCGGGCGGGTAGTTTCACCCGGCTTGACCTACCCAGCATTCAGTGTTGGTGCTTTTATACGAATATGGATGCCTGAATTGAGAACCACTATGAAGTCAGGACTTGCACTAGAACCGATCGATTTTCAGTCGATGCAAGACCAAGTGTACGAGCAACTCCGAACCGTGCTGATGCGGGGCGGGTTCGAGCCTGGTCAGAAGCTCAGCGGAAGAATGGTCGGTAAAGCACTCGGAACCAGCGAGATGCCTGCGCGTGCTGCCTTGGGTCGGTTACTAGCCGAGCGAGCATTGGTTCAGAAGTCTAACGGCACGTATGCTATTCCGATAGCCACCAGGACGCGGTTTAAGGAAGTCATGGAGCTACGGGCTCTTCTTGAGAGTCACGCGACGCTCCAAGCCTGCGAGCGTATCGATAGTGATGGTCTTCGGGAGCTTCGCCGTTCAAGCGACGGTCTTATTAAGGCGCTGAATGACAACAATCTCGAGCAATACTTGGATTTCAATCAGAAGCTAAAATTCGGAATTTACAAATACTGCAGCTCGGAGACTTTGAGATCACATATCGAACTCCTTTGGCTCCAGTGCGGTCCATTCCTCAGACATCTTAGCGTCGCACCCGGCGACGCTCGGGCGACTTCCTATTGCGAGGAAGCGGTCGACGCGCTCGTGGCACGCGACGCGGCCAAGGCAGGTGCGGCCATATCGAAAGACATCCGGTCCGGCCTCGATTTTCTGCTTGTGCATGGTCAGTTTGCAGACGACGACGGGAATGACGGAGCCAGCATGCTTTAAACAAGGAAGCCTCATTTCACGGAGCCTTGCGAGCGTTTGCGCTGACATTACTTGAGGTGGCCCCCTTGCCAAGGAGGCGTAGCGCGGGCCGAAAGGTCCTTTCGATTTTCCCCTCAACGTGTTCTCATGAACCATCACACCTCGACTAGCCGGCTGCGATAGCGAGAGTGACAATATCAAGCTGCGCTCGATAGAGACTCTTTCGCGCGGTTTTCCAGCGGGCGAGTGCGGCGGGCTCTCCGCGTTATGCAGAGCATCATCCCAGATTCTTCGTATCTTTAAAACGAATTCGCGAGAAAACGCTTGACGCCAACTTTGCAGAATATATTGAAGGTTCATCAAAAATTGCGCCGGAAAGTCCAGCCATGAAAATTCTTGTTTCAGTGAAACGCGTCATCGATGCGAACGTGAAAGTCCGAGTTATGCCGGATGGTTCGGGCGTCGACCTGAACGGCGTGAAGATGTCGATGAACCCGTTTGACGAGATATCCGTTGAAGAGGCTCTGCGGCTCAGGGAGGCCGGCAAGGCCTC